>CAZGAT010000001.1:0-43616 GCA_964523825.1 uncultured Prevotella sp.
AAAACATCACAGTTTGACCCTATCGGCACCCCCGACTGCCTGCCACACCATTTCCGCCGGTCCCATATAAACCAACTCTCCATTGCCACCTGTCATCTACCACCATTACTACCCAACATTGGCGCAAATGTTTGGCAGTGTCGGAAAAAAGCGTTACCTTTGTAGTATATAAGGAGCATAGGAACATTTTTCGAAAACATGATTATGAAATACAACAAACCCACGATAGTCCTCGCAGTGCTGCTGTCGCTGTTCATGGTGGCTTGCGGTACCAGCCCGGAGAAGCAGAAGGCGCGCCGCAAGGCTTCGGCTGAGAAGCTGCGCGCCGAGGAACAGGCGGCGTTCAAGATTGGAGTAACGCCCACATTGGACTGCCTGCCGCTATATCTGATGAAGGACAGCGCGCTGTACGACACCTCGAAGGTGGACGTCCGCCTGAAGCCGTTTGCCGCCCACATGGACGTAGACACGGCTCTCACGGGTGGAAGCGTACAGGCTGCCGCCACGGAGCTTGTAAGGGCTGTGGAATTGCACCGCACCCACCGTACGCCGCTGCGTCCGATAGCCGTCACGCCGTTGCAGTGGACGCTCGTAGGCAACAAGAAGAACAAGGTCACCACCCTGCCCTCGCTCGCCAACAAGATGATAGCCATGACACGGTTCTCCGCCACCGACTGGCTCACGTCGACCCTCCGCCGCCGCATAAAGGGCGACAGCATCATATTCTCCACACAGATAAACGACATACAGCTGCGCTGCCGTATGCTCATGGACGACGAAATGGACGCGGCGTGGCTGCCCGAACCGCAGGCTGCGATGGCTCTTGCAAAAGGCAACACCACACTCGCCTCGGGCGAGAAGGAAGGACGGCAGTTCGGCATAATAGTATTCCGTGAGCCGGGCGACGAGACAGCCGACAAGCGGGAAGCAGAGTGCCGCGAGGTGGAACGGGCGTACAACCATGCCGTAGACCTCATAAACAGCCGCGGACTAAACTACTACGCCGCACTGATAAAGAAATACATGAATGCCGGCGATGCCGCTATCGCACGCCTGCCGAAGCTGAAGTACGCGCACGCGGGAGGTCCCTCGCGCTCCGACATCATAGCCGCCGAGAAGATACGCTTCCGCAAGCATACGGCGCGGGTCAAGATACAATAACCGAAAGCACCACGACGACGATGATACAAGACACCATACAATCCGCCATTGCGCTTGTCCTCGACGGCAAGCTGGGGCAAGCCCTGTCGCTGCTGGAGCCTATATTCGAGACGCACACGAGGCTGCGCGACCGCGACGAGGTGGAATCCATATCCACAGACTACCACACAATGCTGTCGTTCATGCGCCGCAACGCCGACGATCCAGACCGCAACAGCCTGTACCGCAGCCTGCTGAAACGCACATACCGCGTGGCTGCCGACCTCGAAGTGTCGTGGCGGTGCCGCAACGTGGCGTTCTACACGGCGATGTTCCACAAGGCAGACCACCTGAACATGTCGCCCGACTTCATCAGGACGGTGCTCGAGACCTACGTTTCCGACCTCGCCATGCTGTCGCTGTCGGCTGACGGAAACCAGCAGAAGCGCAAGGAGATAATGACGCGCCACCAGACATTCATCGAACGGCTGTTCGCAGCCCTCACCGTAGCCTGCCAGTGGTCCAGGGGCGAACGCGACTTCTGGCAGCAGCTGCTTCTTTCTCCAACTATCGACGCAAGCGACGCACTCGTAATCACGTCCGCCATAACCATAAGCGCGATGAACCTGTTTGACGCCAACAAGACTTCCGCTCTCGCAACCATATACCGCGAGGCGCAGGACACGCCGCTAAGGGAGCGTGCGCTGATAGGGTTCGTGATGTCGCTCGACGACCGTGCCTCGTCGTTGTTTGAAGAAGAAAAGGACGCAGTACGCTCCACCGTATCGTCGAAGGGCGCGGCACACGAGCTGTTCGAGCTGCAAGAGCAGATATACTATTGCGCAAACGCCGAGAGCGACAACCGCAAGATAAAGGACGAACTGCTGCCGGGACTGACTGCCAACGCCCCGTTCCGCGTCACACGCAGCGGAATGATAGAGGAAAGGGACTACGACCGTATGCGCGAGATAATGCATCCCGATGCCGACGACAAGGCAATGGCGGACATAGAGGCGTCGATGAACAAGATAGCCGAGATGCAACGGCAAGGCTCCGACGTGTATTTCGGAGGATTCTCCCAGATGAAACGCTTTCCGTTCTTCAACGAGGCAGCCAACTGGTTCATGCCTTACTCCAAGGAGAACCCGTCGGTCAGCACCGCGAGGGAGAAACTCGGAAACGGCGGTTTCATCGACATGGTGATAGCGAAGTCATCGTTCTGCGAGTCCGACAAGTATTCGTTCACATTCGCCGTAGCCGCCATATTCGACCGTATGCCGCCAAAACTGCGCGAGATGCTGGACGGAGCGGAAGTCGCAGGCATAAGCGTGTCGGACGAGGAGGCTCGGAAGCCGACGTTCATACGCCGCCAGTACCTCCAAGACCTGTACCGCTTCTTCATGCTCTACAACCTCCGCGGCGACATAGCCAACCCGTTCGACCTCAAGGGACGGCGCGCATTCTTCTTCGACAGCGGCCTGTTCCTCGGCACCGAGGTAGACGCGCTGCGTCCGAAACTGGCAGTGTTCCTCAACGACCAGCACCGCTACGACGACCTGAAACGCCTCCTATGGACGTTCACCCACAGGCAGAAGGACACCCTGACCTACGAGCTTCTCGAAGCTAACGTATGGTTGCACGCAGGAAAGCACGCCATGGCACTGACCCATTTCAAGAAAGCCTTGAACAAAGACCCGCAAAACGAGATGGCACTCAACGGACTGGCACGTTCCGCTATGACCACAGGCGACTATCAGGCAGCCTCCGATGCCTACGCCTCGCTGCTGGAATTGCACCCGGGAAGGAAGTCATTGCTCGTCAACCGCGGACTGGCGTTGCTGTACAGCGGGCACGTAGACGATGCCGCCAAGCCCATATACGAAGCCGACTACCGCTATCCCGACGACACGAACGTGCGGAGGGTTAAGGCGTGGCTGCTGCTCTGCCAGCACAGGACGGACGAAGCCGTCGGCGAATACCGCGTCCTCACGGGCGGCAAACCACTTGCCGAGGACTATCTCAACATGGGTTACGCGATGTGGTTCAGCGGCGACATAGGCGCGGCGGAGCAGTCGTTCCGCACATATCTCGGCATGAACGCCGACGCCAACATAGAATCCGACTTCAATTCCGACTCCGCCCTGCTCGCTTCCTACGGCATAACCAGTGACGACCGTGCCTTAATGGAAGAGCTGCTCGGTGACAACCGGACAACAGAATGACAACCGGAAGGCTGTGGCAGGGCTGCAAGCGGACTGTGACAGAATAACGAACGAACTGTAATTGAATAACAGAAAGCTGTCTTTGACAACGATGAACAACGACATACTTAGCGGCAAGACCGCCAGATACTATACCCTCGGGTGCAAGCTCAACTTCTCCGAGACGAACACATTCCGCCGTCATCTCATGGAAAGGGGCGTAAGCGACGCGCCAGACGGCACTCCCGCCGACATCTGCATCATCAACACGTGCTCCGTAACGGGCGAAGCCGACCACAAGTGCCGCCAGATTATCCACCGCATGGTACGTGAGAATCCCGACGCTTTCGTGGTAGTCACAGGCTGCTACGCCCAACTCGAAAGCCCCGAAGTGGCAAAAATCAACGGTGTCGACCTCGTGCTCGGCTCCAACGAGAAGGCGTCCCTGGTCGACTACGTGGCACGAAACTTCGCCATCGAGCACCGCGAGCACCTGCACAAGTACCACCACGTCAAGACGAAAGACATCAAAACGTTCCAGCCTTCATGCTCCCGCGGAAACAGAACACGCTTCTTCCTCAAGGTACAGGACGGCTGCAACTACTTCTGTACCTACTGTACGATACCGTACGCGCGCGGATTCTCGCGCAACCCGACGATAGAATCGCTCGTCAGACAGGCACGCCAGGCAGCGTCGGAGGGCGGCAAGGAGATTGTCATCACGGGCGTGAACATCGGTGATTTCGGTCGAAGCACTGGCGAGAAGTTCATCGACCTCGTGCGCGAACTTGACAAGGTGGAAGGCATAAGCCGCTTCCGCATATCCAGTCTCGAACCAGACCTGCTCACCGACGAGCTTATAGAATACTGCGCCACGAGCCGCGCCTTCATGCCGCACTTCCACATTCCGCTGCAAAGTGGTTCCGACACGGTGCTGAAACTCATGCACCGAAGGTATGACACCACCCTCTTCGCCCACAAGATACAGCTCATAAAGAGCGTGATGCCCGACGCTTTCATAGGCGTAGACGTAATGGTCGGCTGCCGGGGGGAGAAGCCCGAATGCTTCGACGAGACCTACCGGTTCCTCGATTCACTGCCCGTCACGCAGTTGCACGTATTCCCCTACAGCGAGCGACCGGGCACAAGCGCGTTAAGTATACCATACGTCGTCGAGCCACAGGAGCGCAAGCGTCGTGCCCACGAGCTTATCCGGCTCTCCGAAGGCAAGACCCGCGACTTCTATTCCAGGCACATAGGCACGGAGGCAGAGGTGCTTTTCGAGCGCGCCCACGAGGGCAAGCCGATGCACGGTTTTACGAAGAACTACATAAGGGTGGAACTTCCAGCCGGTGAAGCGTCCGAAAGCTACGACAACGAGCTTGTACGCGTACGCCTCGGAGGGTTCAACCGAGAGGGCAACGCGCTCACCGCCACGATACTGAAATAAAGAAACAGCATGATGAAGACAGCAATAGTAATCCTCAACTGGAACGGAAGGACGATGATGTCGGAGTACCTTCCTACGGTCATAGAGTACAGCCGTGACGAGGCTTCGATAATAGTCGCCGACAACGACTCCGACGACGGCTCCGTGGAATGGCTGGAAGAAAACTATCCACAGGTGGGAGTCATAAGGCTCGACAAGAACTACGGGTTCGCCGAAGGCTACAACCGCGCGCTCCGACAGGTCGATGCCGAATACTACGTGCTGCTGAACTCCGACGTGCTCGTGACCCATCACTGGCTCACTCCACTCATAGAGGAGATGGACAACCACCCCGACATCGCCGCGTGCCAGCCCAAACTGCTGTCTGTAAGGAACCGCGACGCGTTCGAATATGCCGGTGCCGCAGGCGGCTACATAGACCGTTACGGCTATCCTTTCTGCCGCGGCAGGCTGTTCGACACCGTGGAAGACGACGAAGGACAGTACGACAGCCCTCAGGAAGTGCTTTGGGCTACGGGCGCGTGCCTCGTGGTACGTGCCGCGGACTACTGGGAGGCAGGCGGTCTCGACGGCCGTTTCTTTGCCCACAACGAGGAGATAGACCTCTGCTGGAGGCTCCACCGCATGGGCAAGCACGTGTTCTGCTTCCCCGAGAGCGAGGTGTACCACGTCGGCGGAGGCACGCTTCCGAAGTCCAACCCCATGAAGACGTTTCTCAACTTCCGCAACAACCTCACCATGCTATACAAGAACCTGCCAGACGGAGAGCTTCGCCACGTCATGCGGGTACGCTGGTTCCTCGACTATCTGGCAGCGTTCGAGACGCTGATTGCCAACCGCAAGTGGGGCGACTTCAAGGCCATATTCCGTGCGAGGAGGGCATTCCACAACTGGAAGCACGAGTTCGATGCCGACCGCAGGCGCATAAGCTCGTACGGCAACGGCGCGAAAGCCGATGAAACCGCCAATAATGACGGAACGTCGACAGTCGGCAACATATCAGAAAACACCACCCCGAAATCGGTGCTGGACGACGGACGGCGCTCGTTCAGCCTACTGCGGGAGTACTATATCCGCGGACACAAACATTACAGCGAACTGCCCGAATGAGCATGACCGTAACGCACAGACTTCGTTTCCATCATATCCATATCATAAAAATGTCGCTGGCAACCTTGAAAACGTTGCCGGCGGTATTGGCGTTGCTTGCGCCAACGTGTGTGAAAGCACAAGTTTCAAGTGGTGAAACAAGCCAAATCACCGACCATTACTGGTCGTTTGACGACGACAGCACAGCCACTCCCGACGACCTGACACTCGTACCCACGCTGCAAGGACTCGCCCGCGACCTGCTGAAAGGCAGGCAGGGCAGCATCGTAGCCATACACCCGCAGACGGGCGAGGTGCTCTGCATGGTGAGCAACACCACGACGGGCACGTTTTTCAACCGTTCCATAAGCGCTGCCTACCCTCCCGGCTCCACGTTCAAGGTGGCGCAACTCCTCACACTGTATTCCGAAGGCATCGTAGGACGCGAGACCGCCGTGCCGTGCAACCGCGGCTTCATGATGGGCAACGCCCATGTGGGCTGCCACCGCCACCCTTCTCCACTCACGACCGTACAGGCTCTGGCGCAATCGTGCAATGCGTGGTTCATCACCAACTACCTGCGCATGATGTCAGACACCGTGCGCTATGGCACGGAGAGCCACGCCGCCAACGTCTGGCACGACTATATGGAAAGCTACGGCATAGGCGCCAGGCTCGGCATCGACCTCCCCGGCGAGACCCGCGGCACAGTACCAGACTCCGCATATATGTCCCGCAGGTATCCGCAGGGCTGGAACGCCTTAACGCTCGGATATGTAGGCATGGGGCAAGGACAGATAGCCGTAAGCCCGTTGCAGCTGTGCAACCTCGCCGTATGCGTAGCCAACCGCGGCTGGTGGATTACTCCATACATTCACAAGTCCACAGCCGGCAACAATCCGGAGCGGTACGTCATGCCCAACAGGGCACTTGCGTCACGCGAGGCATTCGATGTCGTAGCCGAGGGAATGCGGGATTGCGTGGCAGAAGGCACCGCAAAGAACATCAACGACGCCCGCGTCACTATCTGCGGCAAGACCGGCACGGCTGAGAATCCGGGGCCTGACAACTCCGTCTTCATAGCTTTCGCCCCGATGCGCAAGCCAAAGATAGCCGTCTGCGTGTATGTAGAGCATGGCGGCGACGGCAACAAGTGCGCCGCTCCCATGGCCGCCGAGATCATAAAGACGTACCTCCTGCCCGGCTACGAGACCGACCTCGATGCGTTCAAGGAGCTCCCTCCTCCCGTCGACAAGGCACAGCGCCGTGCGAAGGAACGCCGGCAACGCCTTGCGGCAAGCAGGACAAGGAAATAGACTACCCGCTACCTGCCCTTGCCACGGTATGAGGCTGGAGTCTGCCCCGTGGCATTTGTAAAGTAGCGGCGGAAGCTGCTAAGCGAATTGAAGCCCGATTTGCCCGCTATTTCTTCCAGCGTGAGCGTTGTAGACCGCAACAACTGCTTGGCACGCCTTACCCTCCAGCCGTTGACATATTCGTAGAACGTGGTGTGGAGATGCTGGTTTATGTAGTTGGAGATGTAGGTACGGTTGGTTCCGACTGCCTGGGAAAGCTCTACGATGTTGAGCTTCGGGTTTAGGAAAATGCAATCTTCCTCAAACGCTTTTTTGAAATCGACCTCGAAGTCGTACGTCCTCGCAACTGCGGTTCCAGCCGCTTCCTCGTCTCCCATGGCGTTGAGAGCCTCGAGCATATCGTCCTGACGGTAGACGAAATAGCAGAACAGCCCGAACAATACGAGTACGCTCACATTATATATTGCCACCATATATTCCGACGAATATACCGTGGCAGCAGTCCAGATGAACATTATCGCCATGTACAGGTAGACTATATACTTGAGCCAATAGAGCGAAAGCTGGTTGTCGGAGAAGTCCGTCTTGAGCTTCTTGTTGAACTTGTGTACCGCGAAAAAGCCATATGCGATTATCCCGACGGAATATATGACCGTGACGGCAAGCAACGCCACGTATACCGCGGTGATGCCTGTTGCGGCTGCAACTATGCCGCCTGCAAGGTAGAACAGCAGGTTGGAGACGATGAACGCCCTTTGATTCTTTTGAGGTGTAGTAAGTCGGACTATTACGAACAGCGCGCAAGGAACGACCGTCATCTCCAAAATGTCGGTTAACGGAGCCGAAAGCGGGGAGCCAGAATATGCGAACAGGTAGAAATAACAGAACTCGAACACGCTTATTCCCAACAAGTATGCCATGAACCAGAACATAACCCGCTGCAAGCTATGATGCCGTCCCTTGGCATACATAGCCACCGTACACACGACTTGCGACATGAACAACATGCCGAAGGAGAAGTCACATATTGATTTTGCGATACCATTCATCATGCCGCAAAATTACTAACAAATACGCCAACTGTATGTTTCAATCGGTAAAAAAGCCGTTCAATCCGTAAAAGTTTTCTTCCACGAGGTACAATTTACCATGTGCTATTGCTTCCAAACAACAAGACGGCTATCTTTGCCACAGAATTTTCAACTTAAAGACAACAAGACTATGAAGAAGAAAATCTTATCAATGTGCGTGGCACTCATGGTAGCCGGCACGATTCAGACACACGCGCAAGGCATAGGCGGCCTGTGGAGGAAGGCAAAGAAGGCGGTTGACAAGGTGACCGGCATTGCCGGAACCGCAACACAGGCAAGTCCCGGAAGCGGGAGCCTTGCCGGTAAAGGCACGGACGTAGCCATACCGGGAGGCGGAACAATCCGCAATCCCATTCCAAACATCATCGACGTACAGCTCATTGGCGCGTACGGCAAGAGCACCTCGGCAAACTACGGCACGGTAAGCCTCGTCTTCAAGGTCAAGATGATAGCCAACAAGAACAGCATCAGCTTCGGAGTCAACAGCGAACTGCCAGGTCTGATGATTGACCAGGACGGAAACACGTACCAGCCACAGGAGACAGCGGGTTGGTATCCGTACAGTGTCGCCGAGGGAGTATACATGAACGTGTCACTGAAGGGGCACACTGACTTTGTAGATGTGAAGCGGACGGCGACGACGATACAGCAATTGCAGGTCGGCATAAGCGCGAGCTACGACGACAAGGGGCTGATTGTCCTGAAGGACGTACCGATACAGTGGGACGCGGATAATTAGACCTCGACGCAAGAATCCATAGTTTGGCATATATGCCGGCTATGGATTTTTTTCATTCCAGCCCAACAAACAGTCAGAACGTGCAAAGTCCAAAAAAGAATTAAAATATTCTTCAAACAACAAAATGCATACGGCAGAGTTCCCAAATGTCGTTAAAATGTTGTAACTTTGCATACTATGAGTTTGAAGAGAATATTCCTATCCGCAGCAGCCCTTTGTATTGCCGCCACAGGGCTGCACGCGCAGTACAACATACAATGCGAAGACACCTGCAACCACGTCCACGGACTCGACATGAGCCACTATCAAGGCAACGTATGGTGGGAGACCGTAGGCGCGAACAGCAAGATGTACTACGTATACCTTAAGGCAAGCGAGGGCGGCGACAACATAGACAAACGCTATTTGGAGAACATCGAACTTGCGAGACGGTACGGGTTGAAGGTCGGATCGTACCATTTCTACCGCCCGCGGCGCAGCCAGGAGGAGCAGGTGCGCAACTTCCGCGCGCAGTGCCGCCCGCAAGACCAGGACCTCGTGCCCATGGTTGACATCGAAGTCACCGGAGGCTTGCGCAAGCAGGAGCTGTGCGACTCGCTTCACAAGTTCCTACGGCTCCTCGAGCAGGTCTATCGCCAGAAGCCAATCATATACACCTACGAGAGCTTCTACAACAGTTATCTGACAGGACAGCTATCCGGCTACAAGTTGTTCATAGCGAAATACAACCGCCAGCCGCCAGTATTGCGCGACGGGCGCGACATCTTCGCATGGCAGTACACCGCCAAGGGACGCATCAACGGCGTGTCGGGATATGTAGACAAGAGCCGCCTCATGGGCAGGCACAGTATGCGTGAAATCAGATACAGACATTAAATACAAGCGACCATGATAATTAAATGCCCTGAATGCGGCCACCAGGTAAGCGACAAGGCGCCCGTATGCCCCAGCTGCGGGGTCGAGATTGCGGGTCATATCGTACGTTGTCCGCATTGTGGCGAGATACACCTTATAAGCGACGGCGTATGCCCCAACTGCCACCACAGCCTCGTTCCCGACAAGAAGCAGGAACGCCATGACGGCGATGCGGCTCCTGGCAGCTTTGACAATATGGGAACCACGCCCGCAAATACGCCCAACGACGCAGACTCCCCGGTAATTGCCGGCGGCGGAACGGGCAATGACGAGATCTCGGATGGCAATGACGATGCCGGCACAGACGCTCTGGAAGGTCAAGAAATATCCGAGCCTGTCAAGGCAGTGCCGGTCTTTGACGACGAGGAACCAGCCCAATCCGGTAACAAGAAGAAAAACAACCACGCGGCATTGATAGTGTCGTTCATCATAGCGGCAGCCCTTTGCCTCGTCCTTTTCTACGCCTACAACAACGGGAACGTAAGCAAGGAGGCCGCGGAATACAAGAACGCGATAGAGAGCCGCGACGTGGCTGTCATGCAATCATACTTGGAAACGTATACCGACGCGCCTGCCGCACACCGCGACTCGGTACAGGCGTTGCTCAACGCCATACGATCTTCCGACCCGCAATGGGACAATGTGAAGAAGACTACCGACCCAAACGCATTGCGGCAGTACTTGCAGCAGAATCCGAAATCGCCACACCGCAACGAGGCAATGAACCTCATTGACGAGCTGGACTGGCAGGCGGCGTTGCAAAACCACGACTTCGCAAATTACCTTTCGCTCCATCAGAACGGCAGCCATGCCTCCGAGGCAGTCGATTCCGTACGCCTTACCATGGACATGCCAGCCAGTGGAGAAGACAAACAGAAAGCCGTCAGCGCGGTACGCTCGTTCCTTGTAGCCATAAACGCGCATAATGGAGAGCGCGTGCGCAACTGTCTTGCCACGCATCTTGAATACTTCAACGAGAAGACATCGGTCGGAAGCGACGAAGGACTCAACTATATGGCAATCATATACCGTGATGCCGACAGGCTCAACTGGCATGTTGACAACGCTTCTGCAGCCAAAGTCTCGAAGAAGGGGGACGGTGAATCAGCCGAATATTCGGTAACTATGCCGGCACGGTTGTCGGTGAACTACAAGGGCGGACGGAACGTTCAGTCACGTTACAACATTCAAGCCAAGGTCAACGGCAGCGGGCTTATAACCGCCATAAAGCTCATACGGCTTGCCGAAGACTGACCGCAATCCACCGGAATACCCATAAAAAGGTACAGCTTGCTTTGCCGTTACGTTTTTTATCAGTAATTTTGCCAATACAAAAACTAAATAATAAAAATAAATCTGTATGCTCACATTAAAGCAAATCAGCGAGGACACTGAAAAGGTTATCCGTGGTTTGGAGAAGAAGCACTTTGAAGGAGCGCGCGAAGCCATTGAGAAAGTACTGGAATACGACAAGATACGCCGTGAGACTCAACAGAAACTTGACACCAACAAAGCCGAGCAGAACAAGCTTTCGAAGCAAATCGGAGCATTGATGAAGGCCGGCCAGCGTGACGAGGCTGCCAAGACAAAGGAGCAGGTGGCTGAACTGAAGGCTGCCGACAAGGCTTTGGCGGAAGTAATGGACAAGGCACAGGCAGACATGACGCACGAGCTGCTCGACATTCCAAACATACCTAACGACAAGGTGCCTGAAGGAAAGGACGCAAACGACAACGTCGTCATCAAGGAAGGCGGCGTAGTGCCGGAGCTTCCAGCCGACGCCCTCTGCCATTGGGATTTGCTCAAGAAGTTCAACCTTGTAGACTTCGACCTCGGAGTGAAGATAACAGGTGCTGGATTCCCCGTATATATCGGCAAGATGGCACGCTTCCAACGCGCCCTTGAGGCATTCTTCCTCGATGAGGCGCGCAAGTCCGGCTACCTCGAAATACAACCCCCATTCGTCGTAAACGAGGCAAGCGGCTATGGAACGGGACAGCTTCCAGACAAGGAGGGGCAGATGTATCATGCCAACCTCGACAACCTGTTCCTGATTCCTACCGCAGAGGTACCCGTTACCAACATATTCCGTGACACGATACTCGACGAGAGCCAGCTTCCTATAAAGCGTTGCGCATACTCGGCATGCTTCCGCCGTGAGGCAGGATCGTACGGCAAGGACGTAAGGGGGCTGAACCGGCTGCACCAATTCGACAAGGTCGAGATCGTACGCATAGACACTCCGGAGCACTCATACGCCTCATGGCACGAGATGCTCGACCATGTGGAGGGATTGCTCAAGAAGCTCGAGCTGCCGTATCACCTGCTTCTGCTTTGTGGCGGCGACATGAGTTTCACGTCGTCCATATGCGTCGACTTCGAGACATACTCCGCAGCACAGAAGCGTTGGCTTGAAGTCTCGTCGGTATCCAACTTCGAAAGCTATCAGGCAAACCGCCTTCATTGCCGTTTCCGTCGCACGGACAACAAGAAAATCGAACTGTGCCATACGCTAAACGGCTCTGCCCTGGCTCTGCCGCGTATCGTTGCCACGATACTGGAGAACAACCAGACACCCGAGGGAATACGTGTTCCGAAGGTGCTCGTGCCATATTGTGGCTTCGAGATGCTCGACGACAAGATGTAATCCGCCAACCGACAACTCTCAATATCAAACACCCGACAGGCACGTAACCGCCTGCCGGGTCTATACAAATACTTAAACACCTTAATCAAACGAGCTGCATTACAGGCAGAAAGGGTTGGTATTACGTGCTGAAAGAGCCTGTTTCTTGAAGCCGACGAACCTGTTTGATTTTACTACGCCGAATTTATGAACAAGATTATCTCTAAACAACAATTCTCAGAAAAGGTGTTCTGCATCGAAGTCGAAGCACCTTTAATCGCACGCAGCTGCCGTCCGGGCAACTTCATCATCGTACGTGTCGACGAAAACAGCGAGCGTGTACCCTACACCATAGCCAAAAGCGATGCCGGCAAAGGCACGCTGACACTCGTAATACAGGAGGTCGGGCTGTCGTCTACGAAATTCTGCCGCCTCGAACCAGGGCAGTACGTCCTCGACATAGTAGGTCCGCTTGGCAATCCGTCGCGCATCGAAAACTACGGAACAGTAATTTGCGCCGGTGGCGGTATAGGAATTGCCGCCATACTGCCAATACTCACGGCACTGAAGAAGGCAGGCAACAGGGTAATATCCGTACTTGCAGGACGCACCAAGGAACTCGTCATAATGATTGACGACGTGAAGCAATATTCCGACGAGGTCATAATCATGACCGACGACGGCTCGCTCGGGCAGAAAGGAGTCGTCACCGTAGGTGTCGAACAGGTCATCAAGCGCGAGAAGGTAGACAAAGTGCTCGCCATAGGTCCCCCGATGATGATGAAGTTCACATCGCTCATGGCCAAGAAATACGGTATCCCAAACGACGTATCACTCAATACGATAATGGTGGACGGCACGGGAATGTGCGGAGCGTGCCGGCTGACGATAGGCGGAAAGACGCGGTTCGTGTGCATAGACGGTCCGGAGTTCGACGGCGACCTCGTCGATTGGGACGAGATGCTGAAGCGCATGGGAACGTTCAAGAGCCGCGAGCGTGAGGAAATGGAACACTACGACGAGCACGTACCTGCCGACGAGGGACACCCCAATATCGGCAACGCCGACTCAAATGGCGGCAACCAGACCTCGGCGCAGCCCCCACAGCCTGATACCGCCGACGATCTTACCGACCGCAACGCACAGTGGCGCGTCGAGCTGCGCAAGGCAATGAAACCCAAGGAGCGCATGGCTATCGAACGGGTAAATATGCCCGAGCTTGACGCCGAATACCGCGCTACGACCAGAACAGAGGAAGTCAACCGCGGACTGACCGAGGAGATGGCAGTACGCGAGGCTCACCGCTGCCTCGACTGCGCCAAACCGACGTGCGTCGAAGGCTGCCCGGTCAACATACAGATACCGGACTTCATCAAGAACATAGAACGGGGCAACTACATCGGTGCCGCAAAGGTGTTGAAGCAGACCTCCGCCCTACCCGCCGTTTGCGGTCGGGTATGTCCGCAGGAGAAGCAATGCGAGAGCAAGTGCATACACCTCAAGATGAACGAGCCTGCCGTAGCCATAGGCTATCTGGAGCGTTTCGCAGCCGACTACGAGCGTGAGAGCGGCAAGGCCGTACTCCCCGAGATAGCCAAAAGCAACGGAATAAAGGTGGCGGTCGTTGGTTCGGGACCGTCAGGACTGTCGTTTGCCGGCGACATGGTCAAGAAAGGATACGAGGTATACGTCTTCGAGGCGTTGCACGAGATAGGAGGCGTACTGAAATACGGCATTCCCGAGTTCCGGCTTCCAAACAAAATAGTCGATGTAGAGATAGATAACTTGCGGCGTATGGGCGTGCATTTCCTCACCGACACTATCGTAGGAAAGACAATAACCGTCGACCAGCTCAAGGCAAAGGGCTTCAAAGGCATATTCGTAGGCTCGGGAGCAGGACTTCCAAACTTCATGAACATACCCGGAGAGAACTTCATCAACGTCATGAGTTCCAATGAATACCTGACCCGTGTCAACCTCATGGACGCAGCCAACCCACTGACCGACACGCCTATAAACATCGGGAAGAAGGTCGTGGTGGTCGGTGGAGGCAATACAGCCATGGACTCCTGCCGTACGGCGAAACGCCTCGGTGCCGACGTCACACTCGTTTACCGGCGTTCAGAGAAAGAAATGCCGGCACGACTCGAAGAGGTCAAGCACGCCAAGGAGGAAGGTATACGGTTCCTTACACTGCATAACCCGAAGGAATACCTTGCCGATGAGGACGGACGCGTGTGTGCTGCCGTGCTCGACGTAATGGAACTTGGCGAGCCTGATGCCTCTGGCCGCCGTCGTCCGGAACCGACTGGCAAGACAGAAACGCTTGAATGCGACCAGGTAATAGTCGCCGTAGGAGTCAGTCCCAATCCGCTCGTACCGAAATCAATACCTGGTCTTGAACTCGGACGGAAGAATACCATTGTCGTCAATGACTCCATGCAAAGCTCGCAGACCGACATCTACGCCGGTGGAGACATCGTACGCGGAGGAGCGACGGTCATTCTCGCAATGGGAGACGGCCGCCGTGCCGCAGCGTCTATGGACGAAGCGTTAAGTCATTGACTTCGAAACATTATACGAACTATTAATTAAATGAAAGGATTAAGAATATGGCAGAGAAATATTTTGCTCCATCAGAGCTTATAATCAATGAGGACGGCTCGGTATTCCACCTACATGTCAAACCCGAAAACCTTGCCGACAAGATAATACTCGTGGGCGATCCGGGGCGCGTTCCAATGGTTGCCTCGCATTTCGACAGTATAGAAAGCGAGGTGGAAAGCCGTGAGTTCCACTCCATAACTGGCACCTACAAGGGCAAGCGCGTCATGGCTCAATCGACGGGAATAGGCTGCGACAACATCGACATAGTCATGAACGAGCTTGACGCACTTGCAAACATCGACTTCAACACGCGCAAGGAGAAGCCAGAACACCGCCGTCTGACACTCGTCCGTGTAGGCACTTGCGGCGGACTCCAACCCGAAACGCCAGAAGGCACATACATTGCAAGCGTAAAGAGTATTGGCTTCGACGGACTGCTCAACTTCTATGCGGGACGCGACGAAGCCTCCGACCTTGACTTTGAGGCGGAATTCAAGCGTCAGGTGAAATGGAATCCACAACTCGGCAACCCCTATGTAGCGACCGAAGACCCGGAACTGACCGACCGTATAGCCGGCACCGACATGGTGCGAGGCGTTACTATCGCTTGCGGCGGCTTCTTCGGTCCACAAGGACGGCAGCTGCGGCTTCCACTCGCCGATCCACAACTTAACGAAAAGATTGAGAGTTTCGAGTACAAGGGGCTGAAAATCACCAATTTTGAAATGGAATCATCGGCTCTCGCAGGGCTCTCTGCCCTCATGGGGCATTCGGCTACGACTTGTTGCATGGTAATAGCAAACCGTCGTGCACACCGTGCCAACACTGGTTATAAGTCGTCTATCGACGGACTCATAGAGAAAGTTCTCGAACGTATATAATTAAAGTTCAATGCTCGATACAAAGGACACAAACATAACCTCATTCACTGACACAATATCGGCACTGGCAACTCCCACGGGAGGTGCCATTGCCGTTGTACGTTTAAGCGGCACGGAGTCAATCCGCATCACCGACAGCGTGTTCCATCCACGCTCTTCCAACAAGTTGACAGAATCAAAGACATCAACTTTGCATTATGGCGAAATCATCGGCGATGATGGCGAGACTATCGACGATGTAATCGTATCCATATATCGTACCCCGCACAGCTATACAGGTGAGGACTGCGTTGAAATATCGTGCCATGGTTCTGCCTATATAGTCCAGCAGATACTCATGTTGTTGCAAAATCACGGCACACGTCAGGCAGAACCAGGGGAATACACACGCCGCGCCTACCTCAATGGCAAGATGGACTTGTCGCAAGCCGAAGCCGTTGCCGACCTCATAGCCTCTACTAACAAGGCACAGCACCAAATGGCTATGAGCCAGCTAAAAGGGCATTTCAGCGACGAGCTTGACCACCTGCGCGATAAACTGCTCAAGCTCACATCATTGTTGGAACTCGAGCTTGACTTCTCCGACCATGAAGAACTGGAGTTTGCCGACCGTACAGAATTGAAAGACCTTGCCGAAGAAATAGACAAACGCATACTATCGCTCGCCGAAAGTTTCCGTACAGGCGACGCTTTGAAGCGTGGCATACCCGTAGCGATAGTAGGAAAGACGAACGTCGGCAAGTCCACCCTGCTCAATGCCCTACTCCACGAGGAACGTGCCATTGTCTCTGATATTCACGGTACGACCCGTGACATAATCGAAGATACGACAACTATCAACGGAGTAACATTCCGTTTCATCGACACGGCAGGACTGCGCCATACCGACGACCGCATTGAACAAATAGGCATCGACCGTGCTCTTTCAGCCATCGACCGTGCTTCCGTAGTACTATGGGTTATCGACCAAGAACCAATATCTTCCGAAATAGAAAAGATGTTGGAGCGTACACATGGCAAACATCTAATCGTCGTTGCAAACAAGGCAGATGTCAATGAATCTGCGTATGCTACACAAAATGTAGCGCATCAGTTTGAGCTTTCTCTTTCAGCTAACGCCACACCAAAGCCTACACAACAAGAGTCCATGCCGAGGGTAATACGTATCAGCGCAAAGACTGGAACAGGGATAGAAGAGCTAAAGGAAAGCATATATGCCAGCCTCAGCCTGCCGGAGATTTCATCAAGCGATGTAGTCGTAACCAATGCACGACACTACTCCGCCCTGATTGAAGCTCACGAAGGACTCAACCGTGTACTTGACGGAATGGCGGCAGGCCTTCCTTCCGACCTGATTGCCGAAGACCTCAAGTCTGTTCTCGACAACCTTGCGTCCATAACAGGTCAACAGCGCATAACTCCACAAGAAACTCTCAACAACATCTTCTCCCACTTCTGCATTGGAAAGTGAATAACACTTTCCTATGCTGAAAATGAAAATAACTAAGCCATCGATAAAAAATGACTCACTTTCCGAGGAACATTTCTAAATTCTTCGATTTTATAGTTGGATTTTTGACACCCACTTATCTCTTTGCTTTCTATTTTTGTTTCAGAATATTACAATCAGTTGATAGCCAGTGTAACCAATAAGAGTTAATTTTTTCTCTTGCTGCCACTTGATATATATTGCATAGTTTTATGTCGTATGGTTTAAAATTTGATAGATGTGGAAAATATTATAGAAATTCTTATGAGAGTTGATTCATATATAGGTGGTAATCCGATAAACTAAAGGTTATTAATCTATTACTATCTATGAAAAGTGAAGTAAAGGAGATGACAAAAGAAAAATAATCATTTTGCCGTTCAAAGCGACTTCAGACCGAAACGAGTCTAAGTCCAATCTGGTATATGGACATGTGAACTTATCCCTCAATGTAGTAAGATTAAATACACTAAAAATATAAATTGTCGTTTATATAAACGCATGTTTACATATTACATCTGGTACAAATGACACTTTTCTGATAAACAATGGAGGTAAAAGTAAGTAATCCAAGTTAAGACCTAATTAATGTAAAATGAAGTAAAGGAGATGGCTAAAATAAAAATGGTTGCTTTTTCACTCATAGCAACCATTTCTTTCTTTAATCTATAACATAAAGTTCACATATCATTCAAAGACAGCCCCCTTAATTTAAGGTTATAATGTCCGAATTGTGATTTGGGAAGGACTCCCTCCTTTTCTTGCAACTTGCCAAGGTGTATTCGGTCTGGATTGCGTTTTACCTCTGCAACAAGCCCCGTATGGTCGAACTCGTTAAGCGCAACAAGGTCAATTTCATTCTTGCCATTTCTATCCCACCAGTTGCCAATTAAGGTATATTTGCCACTTTCCATCAATTTGTCCTGAAAATAGCATTCAAGTGTCCTGCCAGTAAATTGGGTATATTGCTCACCGATGTACTTCCTCAACATTTCCAGTTGTCCACGCTCAACCAAAGACTGGTATGGATAGATGAAGCGGAACCAAAACCTCAAGAAGTTGTCATGTATCTCATAAATGCTGGTCTTGCTTCCCGGTTTTGCGAGTATTGGCTGAAGCTTTGTTATCATCTCGTAGTCTTTGTCGAGCTTGCTGAGGAATGTTCCAGAATCCTTCTGCAACGATCCGTCTATCTCGCTTCTCCGTGTCAGACCGGAGGCTATTAGCTGTAGGATGGAAAAGTACGTTCCATACTCTCCTTGAAACTCATTGACAAGCAGGTCATGCCCTTCGGAAATGAAATAAGAGTCCTGCCGGCAGACAGCGTCGAGCATTTTCTCTTTAGTCGTATAACCACCGTCTATTAGCAACTCTATATATTTAGCCACACCTCCAGTAAGCATATACATGCAAAGAAGGTCGTCAGGAGTGTAGCTTGGATTGACATCAGAGAGTATTTCTTTTTGTGTAGCAATAGAGAACGGGCGAAGGGTCATCTTATAGGTAGGACGCCCATACAACGGTTCTGACTTATCCTCAAAGATACGTTTCATTAGTGTATGAATGCTGCCACAAGCTATGAAATTAATGTGAGAATCTGAATGATAGCGATCCCAAATGTCCTGCATGTCACTGAAAATAGAGCTGTTGACTTTGTACAAGTCTTGGAATTCGTCAATTATCAATGTGAAGTGCCTGCGGACAGACTCCTTCATTACAATTTCGAATAGGTCTCTGAAGCGAGTTATACTCCCATAAACTTGCAAGCCGATCTGCTCTTCGAGATTCTTTTGGAACTTTTGGCATAATAAAGCCTCACTGTCACGTGATACGAACAAATAGGCATAATCCTTCCCTTCCAGCGATCGTGTCAACAATGTCGTCTTGCCAATTCGCCTGCGTCCCATCAATACCATGAAAGATGCATGCTCACGCGATTTCTGTTCGTTTTCCTTGAGAATTTCTATCTCTTTCTGTCTGTCGTAAAATCTCATACATTCAAAATATAAACTATGATTTATATAAACCGTGGTTTACATCTGCAAATATAATACAAAAGATTCAGCTGACAAAAGAAAAGTGGTTTTTTATTAAAAATTAGAGACAGCGCATAATCAACGCCGATTAAAGACTAAAGGGAACTTATATCTAATCCTCAAAGTGCGGAATATTTATATTTTATCCGTAGTTTAATGTCTATTACTTTACCTGGCGTTCATGTATTGCTTCCCTTAACATAAACAAAGTAAATGAATTTACAGTCCCTTTTAATAGTGCGCCTGTTAAGATTATAAAATCTTCATTTCTTTCTATAAATCAGTGCAAAAGTACTAAAATAATTCAGAAAACTTTTGCAGCAATGGATACACATACTAAAAATCAACGTGAAGCATTCTTTATCAGTGAATGCATGATAAGCTTTGGCAGCCACAACAGATTCTCTGACGGGGAGAGCCAGAAGAACTGGGTGAGGTGACGGACGGAGCGGAAGCCGGTCTCTAAGGAGTGCCACCAGGCAGCAAGCCTATCGCTATTTCCCACCTCCTTTTTAAGGAAAGTTGGGGTAGATCTCCCATACTTGCCGAAGTTGCCATACTTCAATACTATGGATATAATTTTACCCTCATACCTTCTGTCCGCATCAGTAATAGGAAGTGGGAAAGACTTTGCGTCCATGCTAAGCACATCAACGAGTACCGCACCGAAAGCCTTGAACGCCTTTGTAAGTCCTAGCCTTTCGAGTTTCGCAGTTAGCTCGTCTACTACTACCTCGTCATGCTTCGCCTCAAAGAACATCATCCAGTCGATGAACTGGCGCAAGGCTATGCCCTCCTTTAGAAAGTGGTGATAGATGTGGATAAAGAGATAGATGGCATTAAGCGTTGGTGGCAAAGTCAGAACAGACACCCCGTTTATGTCTACATGGTCAAGAACATCATTGAAATAGCTGTCTATCAAATCGTCCCAATAGCGTTGCTTGCTCTTGCTTGCAAACACTGCCGTATGATAGTGCATCTCATATGGAATGTCATCATATGCGAACTCCCAGTGCTGTCCAGAATGAGAGTCTTTCAAAGTTACTTTATCCTCCAATAGCTTCTTCGTACGTTCACGGTCTTTGCTGAATACATAGAAGTCTATATCGCCACTTGTGCGTGACTCAGGAATAGGATAATAACGGGCAACCGTCTGTCCTTTGAATACGAAGAAAGCTATCTTGTTGTCATTCATGAATTGGGTGAGTTTGACGCCAGTAAAAACAAAGATTTATTAAGGTTTCTTTTATGTTGTTGACATTTCTATTTATTTTGATTGTAAAAATGTCTCCATAAGAAATGCCATGTGCGGAATAGTGGCTCCCATAGAGTTTCACTTGGAAAATAGCGAACAAGACTTAGGTTATGGAATGTCTTAAAGAAAAATCTTTGTGGATTTATTGCTTTGTTATTATGTTTGAAAGATTTATTTTGTTTTCCAAAATTTCCGCCACGGATAATGTCGTTAAATAATCTAAGACCTGATTTGTTATCAGGTTTCACCAACAAATATTTATCATCTAACCCAAAAACTTCTTTCATTATAAACATTACGGCTGAAGCAAAGCGATACATCTTAAAACTTCTAAATAATTTGCAGTCTCGCCTACGTTCTTCTTCTGTGAAGCCACGCCGTAACAAGTAATAATAATCAACTAATTGACGTAAACCAATTCCCTCATCAAATTCATGGTGCATTATATGACATAACTCAAAAAATCTATTGAAGCCATCTGTTGGTGCAGGAAAAGCATAAGTTTTCGTTCCTTTCTCCCATGATACTATATTACTTGACACAATAGATTTCTGATTGTTAAAATGTATTTGGAGTTTTTTGTTTTTAAAAGGATTATTGAAGTAAGAAGCGTGAAAATGCACCTCAACTGGAACATCATTATAAATGGGATATTCTATGTGTTGATAAACCATTTCTGTATTTGGGAAAGAATTCCTTATACTTTTCTTAACCAATTCTCTTAAATCACTGTCTTTTAAATCTTGTCTCCATATCCATATATCAATATCTCCAGATGTTCGTAAATCAGGGATGGGATAACGTAAAGCGTTGCCCTGCCCTTTCAATATACAGCAGTTAAAACCATCTCTCTTTACTTTCTTGCTTATTTCTGCGGTCTTCTCAAAAAGCAGATGATTTCGCCTACGAATCTTAGTAACTTCTCCCATCCATTCCATCACGTCATTTTCGGAAGGTCTATTGCTCATCCAATCACATTCGTTCAACTTTTCGTTTTCAAAGAGTAGACGACGGGCATAAACACCAACTATCGCTTGCTCTTTTGCAAAAACAAGCAACTTATTCCATTTTATGCCCACAATACTTTCCGGTATTGTGGATGAATCACTAAGGGAATAACGCAAAAAATCAAGGTAGTTCTGTATTTCCATAATTTCAATATCATTTACTTGTCAACTTCTCCCATAAGAACTTAACCGGGAACAAGAAGGCTGCTTTGGCATATCTTGAGCGTGTGTGTGGCTCCCTGTACATTCGGTAAAAAAAGCGCAAGCCGTATTTGTCAACCCAATCTGGATAATAGTCAGCCTTGTCTTGTGCTGTCTGATGAATAAAACCACCACAAGTAAAGCCTAAGCCTTGAAAACCTGCTTCACGAACTTTTAAGAGAAATTGCTCTTGTAAGACAATGCCCATGCCGATAATAAGAATATCAGGATGTAGAGAAACTATCTTTTTTGCCTCATTATTTTTTTCTTCTTCCGACTTGAAATAGCCGTTACGGTAATAGCTGATATTTAGTTCTTTGAAAACCTTTTTCAGGTTTGTTACAGCCTTCTCAACTATTTCCTGCTTAGTAGCCACTATTGCCACTGTTTTGTTGTTCTTAGTAGCGTATGAGAACACTATTGGCGCAAGGCTCGTCATATCCAAACTCCTCCGCCTTACCGTTACTCCGTATGTCCCTTTTATTGCCTTAACAAGCAGACCTCCATCAACGAATATTCCGTCAAAAGCTGAGAACAATTCTTTATGCTTCAATGCATCAAGGTACGACACAGGATTAAGGAAAGTATATATTCCTTTCCCTTTAGTCAGTAATTCCTCAACTGAACCCTTGTCAGTTGAAAGGATTTTCTCAATAAGTGGAGACATTTATATCTTTGATTTTTCTTTCTAACATTAATCTTTCGCTGCTTAGCTTTTTATCTTTCTTTACCTAGCGAAAGATATTTTTCTATAAACTTACAACATTCATTACGCTTTTGCTCCCCTACCTTGACACTGGCTTTACCCCCATTAATACATCGTAAATCCCCCTTAAATAAAGTTTTGTATAAATTCATTCAAATTCTAAGAATGTATTCTTCTTAAGGAACTCTGCTATTATCGGTAATGGCTTAAGAAACTTGTTAAAAGCTTCTTGCCCAATAGGTGCGACCCAGTTCTGTGAGCCTTCAGGAGGCGTACCCCCACAATCCAAATAGTCCCTATAATCAGTTGCCATAAGATAATGAGGGGTTGTGAATATTATAGAAGTGAAATGGAAACTGAAAATAGATTTCAGATAATGGTGAAACCTGTTCAATAGATTTACACGTCTCTGGTTATGAAGCTCGTTATCATTGTTAAGCATCAGGACATATCGATTGATATGCATATTGTCATCAAGATAACTTCTTATCTTTCCAAAGCCTCTGTCCTTTTCAAACACAAACTTACTCATCAAGTCACTAAATGACTTTGACCTTTTCAAATATTTTATAATAGCATCATATTTTGGAGATTTTGCTTTGCCATCTCTCCAATCCTTTAGTTTCTGCACAGTATAAAGAATCTTGTCCCTATTGACCTTAATCTGGTCTTGGCAATAAACTACATAGAATACGGCTATCATTATCTCGTCAAAGTATTTACGTAGTACAGCGAAGGCGTCGTTAAGGTGAGCAGATTCAAGTAACATCTTCATGGACTCAATCGTGCCTTTTAACGAACTGAATATGTATGTCTCGTAGTTTATCCACTCCCCGAGTAAGCCATCAGGTATGAATCCAAAAGAATTGTATGACAGAAAATTATATATATCCATCATAAGTTCCATATCACCGAAGATAGAATGTTCTGTGTATTCCTTTGGAAGTTGTACTTTATGTGTATTCTCTTCCATAGCCTATGGTTTTGCCAAAATAAATGATTTGAATACATCACTTGTCGCAGCTGATTGATACAAAATTACTTTCCAATGGTTGAATCCAAGACTTTGCCTATCCATGTCTAATTTTCTTAATTGCTTCGATGCAAAAAGTTGATACTCGCTCTCAGACGTGAATCTCTCATTGAGATATAAATTTGTTAGTTCAGAAATCTCTTGGATAGCTTTCTTGTTGAATCTATCTATAAGCCCTAACTTGTCAAAGTGCCTATCTATAAGCGAGTATAAGTCAGTTGGAATATTGCCATTATTATGGATAGAATAGATGGCTTTAATACCATGCGGCAACAATTGAAAGTCTACAAATAAATATTGTTCTTGAGGCAGGGTGTCCTTATAAAAGTTTATAGTTATCTTTCTTCCGTTGTCATCTACAAAAAGCTCTCCCTTAATGGAGTTGCAATTACTACAAGTTGGTATAAGATTTAAAGTGTCTATAGCATACTCTGGATATTGTTCTTTAGGTAGGATATGATCCGTTGTGTTCGCTTCATTTAACGTGCAATAAGGGCACAGATTATTGTATGTTTGTGGGGTCAGTCTGAAAAACCTCTCTCGGAAATGCTTTATTATAGCTGTATCAGAGCCATACAAGTCCAAAAGCACATCTTTGTGATTCTGACCGACATCTGAAGGATATAGTTGTTCAATACTATTTGAGTCGTAATGTCTTTTATATTCATCGTAACAAGCCTTAACATCTTGTTCTATTGACAGCAACTCATCCTTTTGCGGTGATTGATGCTTCCTTCCGACAGCTTTTTTGTATAGGTCAAAACTATCTTCTGTGTCTGGAATAAGGTTTATCATCTTTCTCAGAGAAGAATTTATCAATTAAGAGATATAACGGTATGCTGATAGGTACGTTATTATTTTGTATGGAGTTAATGATTCCGTCTAAAGAAGTGCTTTTACCTACCAGTCGCTTTATCTTCTTTACAAAAATTGGCTCGTTATTATTTCTCCCAAATATTTCTTGTGTGATGGTAGTAAGGTTTTCTCCCATTGATTCAAGTCTCATTGGTCTAACAACTGGAGAACCATCCACATTCCTGTCCATTATGATAACATTTCTCGACAACAGCTCTTGTATAACGATGGGTGAATGAGTGGCCATTATACAGCAAGAAGCGTAGTCTTTGCAGATTTTATCAACAAGAGCTACGAATTCTGTTATCCCTCGAGGATGAAGATGGACTTCAGGTTCGTCTATAATAAGTAAGGTATTAGCCCTTATGTTGCCTACAATATTAATAATGAGATTCATAAGCATCTTTTGACCTGAGCTGAGCCTTTCATGGATTTGCAAGTAAACTTCTTCTTTAAAGTCGCCATCGTCATCAAAGAGAGCTTTGAAAAGATCTTCGCTCATTATCTTCTCCATACAATCCAAGAGTATCGTGCCACGTCTGTCGTCACTTTTTATCAGTTCGGAAGAATCCTTTCTCCTTGCTGCCAATTGTTCTTCTGATAACAGCCTGTTTTCAGATGCTCTTAAGCCACAGTATAAGTAGTTGTATGAAGTGTTGTTTATATTGTAGAATCTGTCAAATATACTATAAGAGGCAGCAATAACTTTTGAGAATACTGGCATTTGTGGGGTGAAATCATTATATTTCCTGTTGACCAAAGATTCCACCAACTTACTAAGCAAAGTTGTCTTTCCTACACCATTATTCCCGATTATCGCTATAATCCTGTTCAGATTATCTTTATCATAGACTTTACCGAAATTAAATCTTATACTTAATGGATTATTCGTGTCATAAGGCAATATGGTCTTAAAAACGAACTCTCGGTCAACCTTATAATTAAAACCAGCCAACGTATATTGAGCAAACTGAAGGGCGGTATCTGCTGCCCGTTCTCTTAGTAATGAAATCTTGAAGATAGGGTCATTTATGAAATCATCGCAGATTTGGCTAAAGCATGCAGCGTCTCTTATTGCAGACAACGCTGTTGTATAAGAACCGCCAAGATAATACTTTATATTGGTATAGTAATCTAACGATTGACCTAATGAACACCAGTCAGGATCAAGATTGTAAAAAATGTCAGGCAAATTACCGTAAGTTACATCTTGCCCTTTCTTCATTATTTTTAAGACCCCAATATTTCTTTGAGAGTTTTCTTCCGGCCAGTAATATAGTTTATACCTTGTCTTCCGTGAATAATCATCCCAGGTATATTGGTCTATTTCAAAAGCAGGAAACTTTGACGGAGTAGAATCAACAAAGAAAGGTATGTCATTGCTTTCTACAGCTCGTTTTATAGCTGAATGGTTTAATCCTTTCTTGAGCTTGTACGAGGGTAAACCGTTAATATAGTCCTCTACTACCAACTCATATTTCGCAGGTCTTAATGCCTCATTAATAGCATTTACGTATTCCGTTATCTCATTAATATCGTGCCTAACTGTAGGAGAGACAACGGCTTCTATGAACTTTACAAAATATTTGACATCGCCACCCAATAAGTTAAAACGCTGCTCAAAGATTTTATTAGTGTCCCAATCATCATTATTAATAATATGCTGTACAGCATCACCTTCTGCATTTTTATAACGTGAATCCTCCGACTTCATCGTTGGCAAGTCCCATATCAATTTTAGAAAGTCGACTATGGTCAAATCCCCATAGGAATGTCCTTCGTCATACTTCCCGTAGAAATTGCCTAATGCGACTATGCTGTTATAGACACTACGTCTAACTTCTGGAGAGAATGTCATAAAGTTGTGCTTGTTTTTAAAGTGTTTTACTTTGTTATCAGGTGTAGCAATGTCATCAAATCGACCTTTTGAGGGACATCGTTTCCTGTTGTATAGTATCTGGTAAATAGCATAGTACCATCTTTGTCAAGACTTACATCACTAAAGCCATAATTCTTCCCATTAATAGATATATGGAATGAACCAAGTTTACCGCAATTATAAATAACTGACAGGTATGGTCCCGCATGCTTAAAAAATGTGGTCATACACTTTGCTGCTAATTGTTCAAGTATCTTTGATATATCAGAATCAGTTAGTCCATATCTTCTTGCTATTGCCAATAATCGAAGAAAGCCCTTGTTAAAATCTTTATATACGGATTTACCAGTTAGCAGATCTTTGTCAACATCAACAAAACACTTACTGATGTCACGAACACTCTTTGTAGCCACATCATCCTTTTTGAAGAAAGGTTTTATTAGAATTTCATTCAGCCCTGTGATTTTCTTTATGTTACTAATGAAGTAGTTGTATTTCTGTTCGGCAAGCGAATAACTGAAATAGTTGTTGGAGCAGAACTTGTCTATATAGCCCTTAAAGTTTGTCGATTCTCCATAAAAGTGACGGAAGATGTTACGTGTGTTTTGATAGTCCATCACCATGACGACATTGTCTAAACCAAACTTGTTGCCGACAAGGTAATCGTCATCTATAGGTTTACCTAACCGATAGCCATAGTCCATGTGTGCTGAGAATACATTCAGTATTCGAAACAGATGAGCTGGGTCAATTCTGTCCAAGTCTTCTATAATAAGCGCAACCCTCTTTGTAGGATTATCCTCTTTGTACTTAACAATTGCCGTCCTTATTATCTCGGTTATCGCATCGTTCTCATAAATGGTTCCACCTTTTTCTAAAATGTAATTTTCTATTTGTTCATCTGTGACGAATTGAACTTTCCATTTCTTAAAATCCTCTCTTAATTTTTTAAACATCTTTATCCCAGCCAATCCAGCAATAAGGGCTTTTGCAACTGGTTGAGTAGAGTCCAAGGTTTGAAGAAAAGGCAAGAATGCTTCAGCAACTGTTCCACACTTGTTCTGTAGGTAGAACGCAATGGCTACGTTGTCAGGTATATCGTATGTATTCAACATCCCTTTAGCAATCATTTGCAACAGCAAGTCTCGCTTAATGAGTTCAAATATGTCTTTGTTCTCCAACACTTGATAATTGACAGGATATATAGTCAGGAACTCAAAATCATCTTTGACCGCTGGATCGTTGACAAAATAAGACAAAAAATATGTTTTCCCATCACCATACTTAGCAGATAGTATGGTTCTGGGATGCGACAGCAAATGATTTTTGAAATCACTTATGGCAATGTCTATTGGAATTACAGAGTCTAACATTCAATCTTATTTTTGACTGTTGAATATGATTCAGAAACTATCAGGATTTGCGTTCCACCGCTCTCATTTTCAACTCCAAACTTTATAAAAGTACCACCCTCTCTTCCGTTTTCCTCGATACTAATTATCCAATTTACGTTTATATAAATAGGAGTCTCCTCATTATCATTTTTATGTAGTTCTATGAAATGAGCCATATTTACAATCATTTGTTAGGCTTAAAAAACACTGCCTTTCTACTTGCCTTCCATCCGTCAAACAGCCCTTCTACAATTGCTTTCAAAATCTTTATTTTCTTTGAGCCTCTTAGTAAGGAAGGCAGAGAAAAATAAAGTAAGAACCCTGCAAAGCTATGGCAATAGAAGTTTTCATATCCAATACCACCATAGTTCTTAAACTTCTTGTTAAGATATAGCAGATTGCGGTGTACAAAATATACACGCAATGGACTTACCTCCTTATGATACGAGAGCTTTGCGATATTCTTGTTTTTGAGTAAATTGCTTAAATTTACATAAAACTTAACCACAAAAGTAGACTTCAATGAAATGTTACCAAACTGCTGGTCAATAACGATATGGTTGCATCTTATGATTTTGTATCCATTAAGAATAAGTCTTTTACAGTAATCTGTATCAACGAAATCTATAAATAGGAAATTATCAAAGCCACCTATCTCTTCCCAAATTGATATTTTTGTACAACTTGCCGATGTTATGCATGAATCAATAAAAGATATATCCTCCTTCGGTTCTTCCGCATACATATACTTTCTTCTTTTGTCTATAACTTGAGGGCATATAATACCTACGTTATCAAAAGCAAAGTATTTTGAGAAGTTTGAAACCATACTGTCAGGTACTATTGTATCTTGATCCATGGTTATAATCCATTCGAAGCCTAACGCTCTACCCTTCTTGAATATTTCATTTAAGGCAAAAGAAACGCCATAATTTTTATGGTGTGTAAGATAAATGATATCTTTTTCATCATTAAATACAGATGTTTCGTTTGTTGAATTATCAAAAATGATAATACAAGGTACTTGCTTCCGCAAGCTATCCAAACATTTTCTAAGTCTTTCTTTATCTGGATAAAAAAGGACAATACCAGCAGCTACTTTATCTACCATTGTGAGATTTTTCTTTAAATAATTGTATGTTTTTTTTTTTGGGGGGGGGGGGAGATAACTATAATTTTAGCATTTTATTCAAAAAGCCTATTCAACATCGGCTTGTTCTAAGATTTTCCTTTATGCGACATTGGTGAAATCGAAGACTACTTATTTTATATCTCTTATAAACCTATGTGTTTGTATATTCATTAAATGCTATATGTACAAGTCTTTTTCATTGTTTCCACTTGTTGGTGAAGAAATTAGGAACTTTTTTCCAGTTGTCAAGCAGTTCCTTGGTGTTTTTCTTAATAGCTTCTATGTCTATTTTAGCATCGGAATACTTATCGACAAGATTTATACTTGCTCCCAAACATTCCTTAAGTTCATTGTTATAATTAAACTTATCACGCAGATACACCCGTATATTGTCGTTCAACTGTCTATTTACTCTCTTAACTGAGAATAGACTCCCCCCAGCTGCAATTAGTCTGTCTACTTCCCTTCTTGTAACATCCCAAAGAAACTTATAATGATATGCACTATACGTAAAGATGCTTCCCACTTTTGCTTTATGGAACATATTGTATGCCATTGTACTGAAATAGACTTCTTCTCTTGGATAAGACTCTTTCATTTGTTTGTAGTCATAGAAACTCCTTATGGCATTTACAATATCGCTCATCAAGTTTTTCTTAAAGAACTGTCCTTCAGGTGTTGTTACATCTAATCGCCTGTATCCCATTGAGCTCATAAAATCAAGGAGATCGTTATCCCGGAAAAGTTTATCACCAAACTTCCAATCACTTGCCTTTGTCAATGAGCTTACCGTATATCCACAATCGAACTGATTGACATAATCTACCAGACCTTGCCTAATAAAGGATTCGTTACTTGCACAAATAGCGAAGTACTTGAAATCACATACTTTTGACACATAATCAAAATTTGACATGTGTGCTTGTATAATGTCACAAAAGCCAGTTCTTACACTCTCTGGATTGATGAATACATTGCCAAGTCGATTTGCCTGTTTAAAAAACTCTTCTTTACTTATCAAAGATGTCTTATAATCGAATCCGCGGCTTAGATGGAATACTATGCCACAATTCGGATTGAAATGTTGTATGTTGCATATCTGATCCAACACTACTTCAAGCCTTTGGTGGATAGGAATTGAAAAAATTATGTCTAACATGATTTTGAGGTTTCGTTAGCAAAGTCTATATAATTGTCAACATATACTGGACGGAAACTATAGCGGTCGAGAAGCATGGCATATATTATATGTGAAAGATAAAGCCCCTTTTCGTCTTTCAGCATATTATAATAATATGTAAAATCCCCTACATTCTCAAAGCTATATCCACCAGCACAAAAGTTATGGCTAATGATGCGCTTCTCTATAATATTGGTTACATAATAGCCATCGTCAACGTCCACATAGCTCTTGTTCTGTGGATCAACCCAATCAAGCTTTTCCAGTTGATATGTCGCTATTTCATTTTGTGGGCTAACCTTAGAGACAAAAGAGCAATCAGCATCTTTTATGTATATGCTTCCAGTGATATGCTCCTTCTTTATAGTCGCATATACCGTCTCTGGTTGGGAAGAGGTAATTTCATCAAGTAGCACTACCTTTACTTTGTTCCACCCAAGTCGTTTAAATTGCAATTTAAGCAAATCACCTATACTATATTTTTCATCGAACTTTTTGAGTGTAGTGAAATAGATAGCATCAAATTTATCCAAGTCTAAACTTTGGGCAGCTTCCACACAGAGACTGTTTCCATTTTTGTTCAAACTAAAGACAAATGGCATTGTATGCTCATATTCAGGCTTATAAGCTGCGATTGGTATAATCAAACTAAACTTCATGCAACAATTCTCCAATAACTTTTTTAAGATAATCAATCACCTTCTTTTCCTTGGCATACTGTAGTACTCTAAGGAAATTCATAAGTTGCATTATCTTATAGTATTTGCGATACCAGTCATACTTACGATAATAACTATCTATCTCTTTGTCTATCTTTTCACATATAAGCTTTAATCTTATACGGTCATAGTCATGAATATACATTAGCTGTGACCAACCGTAGCAACTATCTTGTCTTATCTTTACGATGTCCATCAATGGCGACTCTATGAAGGAGTCTAAAAAATCAATAAGATAATAGTTATTACCGTTGAATAAGATATTTGAGAAAGTAAGGTCACCATGACATAAACCTACAGGAAGGGAAATATTTTCACCTCTGATAGTTGAATAGAATTCATTATGAGAATCTTCCATTAACTGTAAAATCTCATCATCGTGCAAATTGGAATTTGACTTTACCTTTTCCTCTACATCCCTTAGCTTATCCAGAATTATACTTGATTTTACTTCTACAACAGGCGAAGCCTTTATCTCACTGTCAACAAAAAGCCGTAAGGCTTTAATGAAATAACTAATCTGTTCAAAACCTGCTCCTTCAAAGTACTCTATGAAGTTTCGGGAGTAGACATACTCCATGATAATGGATACATGTCTGTCGTCCTGAACTATTCGCTCTATCTTTGGTATGCGGATGTGCTGATATTCTTGTTCTCCTGCCTTCTCCTGTTTCCTGGCTTGTAGAAGGAGTCTATTAAAATAGGATTTATCTTCTGTCGATTTGTCTATTACGAGAGTACGTCCTCCAGCTGTCGATAGTATGTTGACAGAACATCCGGAATGCCCCTTTACTTCTATCTCCATTGTTATATTGAAATTTTTATAAAATCAGCTTTACTTGTCTTGGCAGCCTGTAAACCGACTTCAGAATCTTCGAATATTAAAGTGTCTTCAGGCTTGGAGTCTAAAGCATTCATGGTCTTTATGTATATCTCTGGATCAGGCTTTCCATGTTTAACGTCTTTGCCAGCAAATATCAAATTGAATGAAGAAGCAATATTGAAATAATTGACAACATTCATAAGGTTCTCTTTTCTTGCTGTTGAGGCGATAGCCGTCTTCCCACCCAACTTATGAAAAGAATCTATGAGGTCTATCAAAGGTTTGTTAGGCTTGAGATATTGAAAGTAAGTTGGATAATACTCTGCCTTTGCCTCACGTATGCGGTGGGCTATCGATTCGTCAGATATGCCCATTCGTGACATAAAGGCATCAAACCTCAATCCAAAGCAATCTTGATATTCTTCCTTTGTAAGTTTTATGCCTACAGCATAGAATGCCTGCTGGTATGCTCTTAGATTAGCCTCGAAGGTGTCAACGAGTGTACCGTCAAAATCCGTGATAATCGTTGTAATCATAGATATTGTTTTAATTCTTCTGGCGTTCCGTAAGAGTGATATTCTTCCATGGAAGCCAGCCTAACAGTTTCGCCATCTTTCAACAGATAGTTATACAAAAGAGAGACATAATACTCTGGCTTGTTGAAATGCGGTTCGTTCATGAGACGGTGTGCAGCATTGAGAAATCCCCTTCCCGTAGAAAAGAAGTACGCTCCACATAACGCATAGTTTGAGATTACCTGTTTCTCGGCAGTACGGATAACGTTGTCCTTATCGTCAACCTCAGCATAGCTATACCGCGGATTGTCAGAAGTGAAGGAAACAAGCATACCGCCATTCGTCTTGTCGTCCGATACTCCAAGTATGTCGTGTATTCCTTTATTAAAGGCCTTACTTCTGAATTCCAAGTCACAATCCATGACAATTACTCCATCATCTTCGCTTATAGCCGATTCAGCCATAAGGCAGGTTTCTACAGCTCCGCGCGTTGTTTTTTGAACAGAGAAGATATTTGCCCGTGGCAATAAAGCCTTTATCTTTTCATCCAACCGATACTCATCAATATGTTCTTGTCTGACTATGAATGAATACTTCATATCGACGCCTTCTATCTTCACGCTGCTTATTGCGTGGAGGAACAAAGGCTTGTCATGCAGCATTATCAAAGGCTTTGGCGTTGTCCACCCCTCTTTCTTAAACCGGCTGCCTTCACCAGCCATCGGCATAATTATGTGTAGTGGTCTCATTTCATTATTACTTTATAACAGTTCTAATTCTTTAGCAATATCCTGTGTCATCTTAACCAGCGGACGTTTGTGGATTTCTTCCGATGTCCTGTAGTAGCTTCCAATTATGAAGCGATTGAAGTTTATCATTAAATGACATCACGTTCCGTAGTTGAGTCGTTCTTCATATTGGAGACCTTGCAAGTCTGCATGGTCTTCAGGTGTAAGTCTGTTTAACAGACCTAATTTTGAAACCGTTCATAACGCTTTACTTTTACGGCAATTCATCTTACGGTATCTCTGACTTCTTTATTCTGTACCATTCTCGCCATCTTTTAGGTATCAGATGCTTTATCCTCCATTTTAGGAAATCCATATAGATAGACCAAAAGCTTTGGTAACGGAAAACCACATTGGCGCACAGTCCTTGCTGCTCGCACCATGAGCCTTGCTCAGAAACTCCGCTGCCTTCATACCGTGCAATTACTATATCAGTCTTTTGCATTTGCTCTACGGGGACTTGCAAGAAGAAAAGGTAATCGGATATTATAATCTTGGGTGTTACCACATAGTAGCCGTATTGCTCATGTAACTTGCGCCTGTAAATAGTACTTTGGTGCACAAGACTCTTATGACGCTCATCGCATGATTTTACCACACGAAAGTACTTACCAAACGAAGTCGACTTAAAAAAGTCGGAATATATAAAGGAGATATTGTCAGGAATAGGCTTGCTGAATATCTTCTCCAATACATTTTTGTTATTGAAGCAGTCACCAGCATTCATCATATTGACCCATTCGCCTTTAGCAATCTTAATGCCCTTGTTCATGGCATCATAGATTCCTTTATCTGGTTCACTGATGATATGGACGTTACGGTTTGGATATTCAGGTATTATCTGTTTGGCAATATCTATAGTATTATCCTTAGATGCGCCATCGACAATTATATATTCCAAATCCTTATAGGTCTGACCAAGTACAGAGCGAATTGTCCGCCCAATCTCTGCCTCTGCATTATAGCAAACCGTTATGACGCTTATTGTAGTATTACTCATTTCTTTATTATTCTTGAAGTTGATGCTGTATGCCGTCAAAATACCTTCTGTCGAATTTCTTGTAGAATGCACTTAGATAGAAAAACATGAATATGCAATTTTCCCAAAATGCGTAACTGAAACTGATGGTCATAAAGAATATGAAAAACATCATGGTTCCTTTATAGTGATATGCCTTCGACATGTATATTGACGACTTTATCAACCAATAGTAGAAGAATAAGCCCATAAACACTCCGTAAGTTGCAAGATTATAAATTATTCCCTCCGAAGGTGCAACTATAACAGTTCCACGAAACATCACTCTCGTAACATACGAATTGATTTCCTGATTGAATCCCAATAGTGGATCGTGGATAAAGTTCAATAAGGAGCAATAAAAACCAGTAAACCTTTGTGGTGTAACAACACCCATCTTGTCTACACTGCTGTGATATTCTATTACATTAACACCAGCATCCAAATCCATTAGTCCGATTATTTTCTCCGACATAAACGATAGCCCTAATATAGTAGGTATGATCAATACTACGACAAAGATTGCAAACACCCTAAAGGACAATGAACGCTTATTTATAAGTATTAATAATAAAATAATGGTAAAAGCAGTATACCCGGTAGTTGATAATGTTGACAGAAGCGTAAATAGTAAAACCACGAAATTGCTGTTCCCCTTAATATTAATCAATTTAAAGTTATGCCTTATCAGATTTACATACATTCCTAACAGCACCCAACAAGAAAAGACTCCCGGTTCCCATGTAAAGCCTATGTTCCTTCTCAAGCCCATTTCAAATTGTGACCCTAAACCAACTATGAAACTGTAAGTCTCAGTAGGTGGTTGAGGCTTTATGACTGATATTGCTCTCATAAAACTAACAAATGGGTCGCCAACGATATTGGCTAACAGCCATACTATTAAAGACAAAGAACACAACTTTACCAATATACTCTCAAAAGTCCTTAGAAAGTCATCCTTATTAAAAATGTTGAAAGCTATATGGGCAATTACGATACTATATATTGGTGGATAATGAAGCCCTGGATTCCCCCCGTATTTCCATATACTTAGCATTGTCCATATGACAAATACTGTTACATAAAGGATAATTGGTTTAAGTGACAACTTACAATACCTTATGAAATAATAACCCAATATCAATAAGAATATCGGCATTAGTATTGGATTCTTACCAAAATTAAAACTTGTGTAATCAGACACGCTCGCCACCCACATAAACATCATGAACATGAAAAAATATTGGGCACCACGTGAGATATAAATTCTATTATATGGCATTACTATTAAATTATACGGTGATTACCACCATAGTTTCGGGCTACATATGATACCTTTTATCTATCTCGATAAAGGATTTTTTCTATCTGTTGTCCTTTGTTTTTAATTTCTTTATGATGCTTTTTATTGTCAATTATTTTACAAGCAGTAGATTTCCCCCCCATCTCGTAAGCCTTATGGAGTTTAACCTTAAGGCTTATCAACAGGTTTGGAATATTGGCAGGGAATGTTGGACGCATGCGCAACTCGAAAGACATTGTGTCTACATCAAAAGAAAATCTTCTTAACATTTTGTCACTTATCTGACGACCGCGAATGTAACCGCCATATCGGAAGGTATTCAACTTACGCATGGTATATACATTGGGATGTGTAGCAAGAACATATGTACCGTAGGTCTCGAATTCGGAGAAACAAGGCATAGGGTCAGTAAAGTCGCAAGCTTTGATTATCTTTTGCATCCAGTCTTCGCCTTCAACATTTGAACTCTCAATCTTTTGGATTAGTTCCTTTACTATTTCCTTGTCAAACAGCATGTGTTCGGCTATGAATGATCCTTCGGTCTGCTTGTCAATATCGAAAAGCATGTGAATAGTCTTGAAGTAATTGGGATTGTACTCCGACTTCATTGTAAACTGTGGCTTGCCATCTTTTATGAACTCAATATGAGCCAATGGTAATGTATCTGCATCCCATGAGAGATAGTACTTCTTCGCATATTTACTTAATGCAAAGCCAAACTTTAGAAACTGTTGGAAGTACCAACCTGTACCTGTATTGGCATTAGCCTCTTTCAAATAATTGGAAATTATTTCAAAAGTCAGACCGTTACATATTTCATTCTCATTGAGAATGCTCGTATTCTCATCGTTAAGATTCTTCAGATATTTGGAGTTCTTCTCTGCTGTCAGTACATAGATGTGGTCTGCCTCAGGCATACACTTTCGAATGTATTTTACCACACGCCATACAAATCCTGAGTCTTTGTAAGCCACAGGGATTATAACGTCGTAAAACTTTCTCATTAATTATCTGCTATAATGTCCTTATATATATTCATAAGACATTCTGGTATACCATAATGTCTTTTAGATGATATCTCTATCTCTTTTCCACTTATTAGTTCTGAAGTTCCTCTTTCTCCTTTTAGTTTGAGTATAGCTGATGCAGAACGATAGGCATCATTTGCAGGAACCATAATGCCAGCATTGTCTTGCATAAGAGTATCCACACCTCCTACCATAGTAGCAACTACTGGAACTCCTAAGAATTGGGCTTCACATACACTGTTAGGACTATTCTCAATATATGATTCATGACAAAACACATCACTATTTAGAAGCTCTCTAACCACAGTGCTTGCCGAAACCCTACCCTTACAATAAACATTAACGTCCCTTGCCTTTACCTTTATGGACTTTTCGTGAATTTTAATGTTTTCAATACCATAAATATTCCAACAAAACGAATCGCCTATCCTTTCTTTTAATATTTTAGCCGTTTTCAAAATAACATCAGCCCCTTTGTATGTAGCCTTATTAATAACAGAGGTGATAATTAATTCTTTACGCTCATGCCATTTCCATTTTTTGCTCATCAAGAACTCTGGTCTCAATGATTCAGAACAATAATAATACTTAGCTTGTGGTGCCAGGGATTCTGCAATACATCTATCCCATTCCGTCCTGCCAAGTACATATTTGACATGTCGCATTATCTTTTTTTCCCTTTTTGCATCCAAAGCAAAGAGTCTATACGGTCTCCATTGCTCCCAGTAGAATTGCAATAGATTAAAGTTCATAGCTTTAAGTAAAGTTGCCATGCTATATCCTGACGGCAAATATGCTTCCAGTATAGGATTCACGAAACCTTGAATATGCAAGACTACAGGTATGCCTGTTCTCTCGGCAATTAGCCCATATCCAAGTTCAGAGCCCCAACATTCTATTATGTCAGGCTGTTCTTCGTTAATAATTTTAACTGCCTTTTCAAGAAATATCTTGTCCTTATGGAAATGATTAAAGAAAGATATTGCCTTGTCAATCTTGTTTCTATATATGGGATAATAGGTTACATTGCCATCAATTTCTTTTGGAAGATGCTGATTGTAACTAAAAATATTAACCAGTTTAATATCAAGGTATTTAGAAATCAATTCTTTCTGCAAACTCCCTGTCCAGCCACCACCGCTATTTTCTTTGGCATGGAATAAACCCGGATTTCCACATAACCACAATATTTTCATTCTTGCTTTATATTTAATTCTTTCCTCAGTTTCTCACACCGCTCATATTCCTCCTTGTATGGTTGTTCTTCCGTCCAAGGCTTTACGCCGTCTCTAAGCAACTTTGCCGGTACCCCCCCCAGATTTGGCAAGGCACATCTATACTCTTGTTAACCAAAGACATAGCAGATATAAAGCAACCATCTGCAATATCTGTTTTCTTACAAACCACGACGTTAGTTCCTATGAAAACATTGTTGCCGATTTGCTTGGGATGCCCGTCAGCGAAAGTCGCGCGATACAAACAGCAATAATTACCTATATGAGTTGAGCCACTGATAATAATGCCACAACGATGACCTATTCTACAACCGTATCCCAACGAATTTAATGGTATCTCAAAACCGCACTTAACAGAAATTCTCTGAAACTTGTGCTTATAAACAAGATATAATGGCCACCACAGTAGATTATGCTGTTTCTTGTAATCAAGATATTCAGTTTTTCTAAGTACCCTCAAGAACTTCTCTATAGGACTTGGAAACAACAACCTTTTCAAGAAGCCATGCGGAAAAACTTGCTCGTTCATTATCGCATCCGCCTTGATGTAGAAGCGTAATGTTTTAAGATTTGTTATCATACAAAAAAAATAAAAACAGATTTTCTTATTCAGAATGTTATCCAAGAAGTTTCCTAAACTTTTCATTAAGGTCATTAAACTTCGTTTTCATTTCTTCCAGTTTCTCTTGTTCTTCTGGTGATGCTTTTTCTTGAGCAATCTGCAACAACTGCATTCTCATTATCTTTATCTCAAAATCAAAAATCACACATCAAAGCCTATCCTGTCAATCACAAGGTCTACACCATAGGTGCCAAGAATGTGGGAAAGAATATACAACTTCTTCCAGCGGTCATTGAGGCCATCGTAACAAACATCTTTACTGTGCAGCCACTTATTGACTAACTTGATTCTGTCTTGACGGGATAGCGTTGCAGCCTTATGCTTCATTGCCATAAGACTTTGCTCACCCTTATATCTCTTTATGACATGTGTGTCTTTGCCGTTATCAGTAATTATTAATAAGCTCTTCTCAATGTATGACTTTTTTTCATCGGTTGCATTGCCTGACTTGTCCATTAAATCCAATATGCGTTGTGCAGATTTGTACGCATTGAGTTTCGCCCATTTGTCTATCTTCTTATTACAGAATGTAGCATGGTATGTATCATATATCTTGAAATAGCCTACAAAGTCAGTGAACAGTTTGTCATTGAACTTCTGTCCCATTTTGCTCGTTGCATTCCCGAACCAGATATTGTACTGGTAAACAGGCCTTACATTATTAATATGTATTCTTTTGGTATCTTTACAACACAAGTATTGTGCTAGAAACAACTGATCTTCCGCATAATAAATATTTGCATCAAAATGGAGATGATGTTGTCTTATTATATTTGTCTTATATAGTTTTGGAAAAACCGTAGGAGCAAGCGCAGAACGCTTATCCATAAGGCACTTAACAAATCCTTTTGAATTTACATTTTTATTCATTAAGCGTACGACATTGCCTTCTCTTTCCTGTGCCGTTCTGTTAGGGTCAGTGATATTCATCTTAAAGACACCAACTACCATGTCAGCATCCTTACTCCATTCCATCATTGAACTGAGACTATTCGGAAACAATTCATCATCTGAGTCAAGAAAGAATATCCAGTCGCCTTTTGATGCATCTATTCCGTGATTACGTGTATCCGACACGCCTGTATTATTCTTATGCTCCACCAGTATACGTTGGTCTTTTGCAGCATACTCATCGCAAATTTTACCTGATATATCAGTACTTCCATCATCAACAAGAATTAGTTCCCAATCCTTGTATTCTTGTTTGATAACGCTATCAATGCACTTCCTCAGATAGTTTTCCGTGTTGTAAACGGGAACTATGATTGAAATTTTTTTATTCATCTTTCGAGATTGTTAATGGGTTACCCATCACTGTCTATCATTCACACAATTTGCAACTTGGTTTGATAACCGTAATGATACATCTATTCATATTTCGTATAGTATCTTGGCTTAACATATGTTTCCATCTATATCTTGCTTGTCCATAGGAAGTAGGAAGATTAAGGTCAAGTCCGTTGCCGACTATTAAAAGAGCGTCGTTAGGTTTCATTTAATGGTAATCTTAAAATATTTATAACACCAACCGAAAAATAAGGTTATAGCTATACACATTATTATATACAGTGCCTCGTCGTCAAACACGAAAATCGAGTTCTTACTAAATAGAATCATTGGTATCCGCATATATATAAAGTGGAAAGAGATTCTTACCCATCCATTCCAAATATCTATTTTGGATTCTAACCTTCATCATAATGATAATCATCATCAAACATAGCATGATCGATGTTGCATTATGAACTAATGCGTTTGGATGACGTAGAAGAACATAATAAGACACACCAAATAATACCATAATTAGAGCGAATATCTGCAACCATCTTTCCTTTAAAATCCACATTATGCGTTTTCTGTACACGGTAAAAGTAACGCCAGTAGGGTAAGCCAATACTGTATCGTACCAATAAGAACCTTTAAACTTGTAAAGTGTCAATATATAGGTTATTGATAATAGCCATACTATTACAATAAATGTAGCTTTACTACTTGATAATTTATAGCTTATATATGAGAACATATAACACCAAAGGATGCAGAAGATATACCAGTTGCTATTTCCTAATGAATCCCAGCATATAAGCGATAATAAAAATTCTTTCAAAGAGAATTTGCTACCAATTGTTAATTGTAAAACTGCGAATAAGCAGACTGCGATCATGAAATTTAATAGTACCGTCAGGCATCTATGAATAGGTATCTGTTTACATCCCCCCCGCCGTTCTGCAGATATGGTTAATCCATATCCTGAAAAGAAGAGAAACGAAACAACAAGAAGCTGAAATAAGTGTCCATCAATTATACTTCCTGCCTTATCTATTAAGTAAGGTACGGTGTGGAAAGACGGGGAGATATATTGGAATATGTGACGACAAAACACAAGAATAATAAACATGCCATTAATGGAATGTTTCACCCTTCTATCAAAAGGTTGGTCGATAAAGCCATGCATTTTGACACTTATACCATAAATTGTCAATATTAGTAAAATGATGTATATTACGCCCATCTTTTCAAAACCTTTTCAAATAACAAACCTTTTAACTGTAACATATTTCCATCTTTCCTCAATATATAATAATATAAGAAAGAAGGGAATGTGATACCAATCGGCAATGTTATCCACCACGGTAAACCAGAAAACTCACAAAGCAGATAAGAGGGTATACATACAATGACTGATAATATAAGATACTGCCCAAAATCAAAGATCTGCTTTTTATAACCAAGTCCATACAATTTACCGGTATAAAAAGTGTTTATATATATAGCTATCTGAGTATAAATTACACTTGAAAAGCAGATTGCAACAACCCCAAATGGTATTGCAATAAAAAGAATTGTTACAGAAATTGCCTTTTTAATAATCTCTAATCTAAGAAAGAGGTCAGAACGTCCAGTTACTTTTAGTAAGCTCAAGTTTAGTGAGCTTACATGAGTAAACATCACGGCGAATGCGGAAATCTGACAGTATATGACACAATTTGCCCATTTCTCAGAAAGCATCAAGATAATAAGGGGCTTTGCGATTGCGGCAATAAGAACGCACAAGAAAAAAATGAGCAATGATGACATCGCTATTGACTTCCTATAATAGTGGACAAGTCTTTCTTTTTCATCTTGGATTTTTGCCATTACTGGAAAACTTACTGTTTCCAGTACTCCTTGTATATTACTCACTGGTAAAGAGGCTATTTTGTTTCCATTATTGTAGTTTCCAAGTTGAGCAGGAGAGTAGAACTTACCAATAGCTAATGGAGCAAGGTTAACATAAATAGTATTCAGAAGACCACTTACAAGAAGTTTGCTGCCGAATCCGAATAACTGATGGAATGAATCTTTTGAAAATCCATTTTTGGGAATCCATTTTGAATATATGCATAGAGTAACTGTGGATAGCAAAGTGCTTAAAAGTTGCTGATACACCAAAGCCCAAACGCCCAAACCCATGTATGCCAAGAGAACGCCTAAAACTCCTGACGCTATACTCGCAAACAATGTTATTTTCGCAATTCCTTTAAAGTCGACGTTCTTTGTAAGTCTAGAAGTCTGCACAGCACCAAAAGCTCCAATTACCATGTTAATAGACATAACTCTCATTACGTCTGTGAGCACGGAAGAATTAAAGAATTTTGCTACTAATGGTGATGTAAAGCAAATGACAACTGCGCAAAATATAGATACAAGCAAATTAAACCAAAAGACGGTGGAGCAATCTTTATTGGTCGCATTCTTCTTTTGGATTAGCGCCTCACCCATTCCACCATTGATAAACACTTGGGCTATAGCAAAGAATATGACAATCATACCAACTGTTCCATAATCGGTAGGAGTCAGCAGTCGAGCCATAACAATGTTCAACAAAAACTGAATTATCTGAATGGAATACTTTTGAATTATATTCCATTTCAACCCAGACAAAGTTTCTTGCTTTATATTCTCAGCCATTATGCGTAAGCCCCTTCACCTAATATTGCGTCAATTATATTTTGAGTAGCCGTTTGACCATTTGGCGGCAGTAGGTAATTATTGAAGAATTCAATTCTTTTTTCTTTAAGTGGGTCTAAACCATCTATAACATTCCGAATAAACTTCTCTATTTCTTCTTTATTATGCCCCTTGTAATGTAAATCAAATGCTTTTTGGGCAAAGCGGGTTAGTCCTTTACGATGCCCTTCTTCATCATGAGTTAAATACATTACAGGATTATGAGTATAATGATATTCTATTTGAAAAGAGCCACTATCATGAATCATTGCATCAGAGAACATAAAAAGATTTAAATATGTTCCAGTTTCTAATTGTCCATTCTCTATTTTAGACCATTTTTCATAATAAGTATCAGCTCTTTCTTTACCCCATATCCGATCCAGTTTAGGTTTTAAAGAAGGATGAGGTTTAAAAGCAAACTGCACCTTGTCTTTATAATTCTCTGCCATCTCTAACATAAAGTCACCAAATTCTAAGAATGTTGAATAAGGCAGTGCTTCATGGGCATGGTCTATTGTATGATGTGGCGCATAAATTATTCGTTTCTTAGGAGTTTTTTGTTCCTTCCATGGATCTTGAGCCCTTGCTCTATCGAAACTCAAATAATTATCACAAGCAGGATGACCTGTTACAACATTATTTACACCCTTATTTGTTTTATAACTTGCTATCTCTTTTGAAACATCTTTGTTTTCAAAATATTGTTGAAAGGCTATGTTCTGCAAAGGATTGTTTTCCAAGAAATCTACAGAACCTAAAGAATTATGTAACGCATAAGAAACAAAACAAAATACAGAGTGCTTATAATGATCATATCTAAGCCCTAAATCTGACAGATCTGAATTATAAGGTTTTTGATAAAAAATGATATCTGGAACAATTTGTGAATAAATACTTTCGCCTCGATTTAATTCAAAAAAGCTATAATTATTTAAATTCAAATATTCTCTCAATGTTGGCAAAGAATTTTCATCACCTGCAGTGGTTATCAGAATAGATGTAACAAAACGATTGTTTTCAGACATTGCTTTATAAACACTTTCTGTTTTCCACGCTGCTAAACTAGTTAGAACAAAAAGAACAGAAATTTTTTCTTTTTTTCGCATTTCCTCTCCCAATCTAATTTGTCTACGATAAGAAGTTGGATATATTAAATACTTATCTAACTGATTTAATATAGGGTCCACTATTTTATGGATTTTTGCTACAATTCCTAAACCTAATCCCATAATTATTTTAAAGTTTACTTTTGTTTAACAAGCACCTTTGTCTTTATTATCACTTCCTCCCTTTATATATTTCTCATAAATATCCCCCCCGGTGGATCACCTTGCTTCTTCTGCTTTCGCC
>CAZGAT010000001.1:43626-194990 GCA_964523825.1 uncultured Prevotella sp.
TTCTCTCTTTATATACCTTTTCTTCTATCAGTTGCTACCGGCAAAACATGACTATTCATTTTCACTGCTCGATTAAGTTAACTTAATCAAAAATTGTTGCAAGCATTTTCTTTAAGAATGTCGTAGACGAAAGCCTAACACTCTTAAATGAGTTCTTTATTCCTTCAAATGCAAGGAACACTACAAAAGCGTTCGTTACCGCTTCATCCATATCCTTGGAAAACAGATAACTACGGTGCTGTAATTGCATTATGCACATCACAATTACTAAAGCCACATATATTATATTAAGCAAGAAATTCACGGCATGTGGATCGTAGGCATACCTCATAAATTCAGCCATATGCTTATTGAAAGGTTTTCCTTCGGTGTGTCTTATCATAGGAATTATACTAATAGCCCACTTTACATAAGTTGGTAAGTAAACTATTATAAAAGAACCTAGCACAAGTGTTATAAAACATATTGTTGCACCACTAATATTTAAGCCTAAGCCATTCACCAACATTAAAATTGTGGTAAATGGTAGTGCAGAGAAAAATATCACCCACATGGTAGTTAACAGGAGCATCATCAAAGGCATTGTCAATTTTAAAAATAAGTATGCTATTGCTAAAGGTAAACTTAAAATGATTTCTATCTTCTTGTGTTTACCTTTTAAATTATCAAGTAAGCTCAATATAATTGATAAAAGAATTAAATATGACAAAAGCCCAGATACTATGTAGCCAAATATCTTAAATCCGTCTGGCTTAGATATAAGTATCAATGTGGGTAAAAGTAGGATTAAGCCAATAAAAAGCAGACCTGATAATAAAAGTAATGCACTGCTCTTGTCACTATATGCAGGTAATAGACCTTTGATTTTTTCTATTTTTCGTTCATCAGCACATAGATACTGCGTTAAGGTCAATTCCTTAACCATCGTCTTTAAATTATCTTCCTCCCTAAGATAGCGAAAGTGATACTCACAGACATCACCATTCTTAAACCTGACTAATACAGATTCGTCACCTGGATTATAAGCATCTTTTTCTTCTATCTCCTTGATAAGTTTCTTCTTTATAACAGTACAAACAGAAGGATACTTCTTGGCATTTGTTGCTAATTGCTTATCAATAATCGGAAAAATAATATTTTCCTCTATCTTTCTATTCTTTCTTTCGACATAATAGTTCCATACGAGGTACAACGGCGTGAACACAATGCAGCATAAAAATAATACGCCCAATATATAAGTCAATCCAAATTCCCATACAGAGTATAGTGAAAATGCCACCAAAACGAGCCAAGCTACAAACCACGCATAAAATAATTTGTTGCGGAAGTACTTATACCTCTTATATTTAATGATAGCCTTATTCCGACTATCGATGTATTCTACCGAATATGCCTGCATTTGTTAGAGCGTACCTTTCATATCTGAACTAATAAGAACTAATGGAGTCAACTCATAAGTTTTTTATAGATATACAAATCTTTTCGGCAATAGTCCCACGTTTCGTTTCATTGTCAGTTGAAGTGTGGCAACCATTGCAATCCCGCACCGACATATATTATTATATATGCTAATGTCAGCTGATACAGCAATTGCTATCTTGATGATCTTTTTCCACTTTGTTTGCTATCTGGCAATTTTATCTTATTGAGAATCGTATACCTCTTACGGATCTTTCGGGCATAAGGTATCAGAACTTCAAAGTCAGATTCTTTCCAAGGAACATTCCCCGCTATTACCTTCGTAAGACCTATATTGTCAAAGAAATGCTTGAATAATTCATACTGGCTCTTTTCACCACGATATTTCTTTTCAATAATAATGTGAGCCCATCCTACTTGTAAACCGTGGATTGTTGATTTTTCAGGGAAATATTCATCTATGGCATGGCTTATCATGTGCTCGGCTCCACTTGTCATTCTCGTGTTGCCGCCTATAATCATTGCCAATCCAGATGTAATAATACTATTAGTCAGGTCGAACAGAAAATCATCTGTAAAGATGTCCTTTTCTGTATATCTTAAAAGAGGTAGAGCTGCTTCCTTGGCTAACATAAAGGCAAGCTCGTTAATTTCTTCACCATTATCGTTATGCCCAAGTAGCCAGTCCTTAAGAGCAGAAAGATTTGATACAAGGTCAGCAACACCAGCCAGTATCAGTTTCTTAGGAGATTTCTTGACTACACTTAGGTCAACTATTATACCTGTAGGTGGTTGTACGCCAAAGCTGGTTTTCTTACCATTGACAGTAAGACGTGAGACACATGAATACACAGCATCATTAGACAAAGTGGATGGCATGGTGATGTATGGCATATCGCATTTACTCGCACTGTACTTCACTATGTCAAGCACGCTGCCTCCACCAAAGGCCAAAATAATAGCATCTGTATCCTTTATCTGTTCTACTACTGTAGGAGCTTCGTCTATAGTTCCTCCCTTTATAAGGATTATTTTCGAGAAAGAGTTTTTTGACAGAGCCTCAGAATAGATATTGTACAGATTTTCTTGTGTTACAAGTATCTTCTTTGGAAAGTACAAGTGTGAACTTTTCAGCAAACTGTCAATGTCTGATAGTATATTACTTCCCGTCTTTATTATGGCAGGAGACTTGAATTCATTATAAAACATTTACTGTAATGCTTCGTTTAACTCCTTAATCGAATCAAAATAATAATCAGGCACAAACTCTGTGATCGCTAAATCGGCTTTTTGGGCTTCGCCTGTCAATACACATATTGAAGTAGCACCTGCATTAATTCCAACCGCAACATCTGTATAAAGTCTGTCACCTACACAGGCTATTTGGCTTACTGGTACATTCCACTTGTCTGATACAGAATCAACGATTGTACGTTCTGGCTTGCCGAGAAATAAAGGTTTCCTGCCTGTAGCAAGTTCAAGCATTTTTGCAATAGCGCCACAGTCAGGAATATATTTATCGTCACCAATCGGGCATTTCAAGTCACAGTTAGTTGCTATATACTTATATCCGCGACTTATATAATAGCAAGCGCCACGTATTTTCTCGTAGTTTAACTCTGTGTCAAAGCCAAGAAGAATGTAGTCTATATCGTCATTCTTATAATCTGTAGGCACTACGTCAAAGCCTTCATCTGTTAGTTCTCTTTTCAAGGACTCTGTTCCGACGACATAAAGCTTGGCTTGGGACTTATGCTCGTTTAGATACATAATTGTGGCATTGACAGAAGAGGCTATATCTTCTGTTGTGGCTTTAATGCCCAATTGTGTAAGTTTTTCCACATAAGTTATCTTGCCCTTTGACGAGTTATTAGTCATGAATATATACTTCTTTCCTTGCTTCTGTAAGGTGTCGAAGAAGTCCAAAGCACCAGGTATCAAAGTGTCCTCATTGTATATGGTTCCGTCCATATCTAACATGAAGAGCTTGATGTCCTTAAGGTTTGTCATAGCGTGTCACCTTTGAATATTTTCTCTGCCTTGTGGAGGTCATCATGGTTGTCAATTTCAAACCAACGCCCCTTAATGACATAAGGGTAGAAAGACGTTTGGTCAAAGATATTGTCTAATGCCACCTCAGTCCATGAATTCTCATCTTTCTTGACCTCTATAGTATCTGTAACATTCTCGAATAGAACCTTTGAGTCTTCTGATGATATACGGTATACATCAATAGAAACTGCATAGTGATCAGCCTTGCTGATTTTCTTGCTGATGTGGTTAATCTTGCCTTCGGCATCTACTGTAATCTTCATGGATTCTTCAAGATACTGGGACTTGTCACAAGCTATCTTGCTCAGATTCTCCCCTTCAAGAAGACCAGTTATAATACTGGTGTCATAATAGACATCGGCATTCATCAATATGAACTCTTCTCCTTCAACATACGGTCTTGTCAGGTAGAGTGAGTACATATTGTTAGTCTCTGCATAACGTGGGTTTGAGACGATATGCACAAAAGGATAGTTCTCTTTGAGATGGTTCCCAAGCACTTCTGCCTTGTAACCATCTACAACATATATATCCTTAATGCCATTCTTGACGAGATTGTTAATCTGTTTGTCAATAATTCGTATTCCATTGACGGGTACCATGCACTTTGGTACCTTGTTGGTAATTGGGCGTAGACGACTGCCCAGTCCCGCAGCCAATATTACAGCTTTCATATTTGATATGTATTTGTTGTTATTTTCTATTATGATTACTCAATAAGTTGCTTTTCATGAGATGCGGTTAACCGTTATTGAGGTATTGCGAGAGGTCGAGCGTGGCGAGGTCGGCAGCGATGATTTCTATGCGGTTGTCGTAGGTGCGATGCTCGATATTGTCTATTATCTGACGTGAGTAACGGTTGGTGGGCAATTGGAAGACACGGCAGACGTTGCGTGCGACGTTGCTATATCTGTGTTGACGATTTGTTATAATAGTAAAATATTTATTTGCCAAAACCTTCCAGCACGTCTGCACCTATACACTCGACAACTTTGGTATGCTGCAAGCGGGCTATTATATGCATAAAGTAGGAATAGCCCTCGCCATCAATCCTTATAGGATAATTAATCACATCATGAATATGATGCGAACTTACGTATGTATTAAACAGACGTGAGAACAACCTGCTTCGATACTCTTGCACAGGCATTCTCTTATGAGAACTATTCTCGTTTCTTGAAGGAATCGGATTCATGTCGTCGCACTGATAGAAAAGAACCATATTGGGATTCTCTATAAAACACTCGGCTAACCAATTCGATATTTGATGCAAAACTCTCTGGTTGGTTACATGCCCACCGTGTATCCTTTCAATTATAATTTCTTTTATATCAACTGAATTCTCATATATCAGATTTCTGATACCTTCTGACAGATATTCCGTTGGAGCATCAACTAACATTATACGATACTCGTCGCCAGAACTTAAATTAAGAATTATTGAATTTGTTACATTCATAACGAGACACGCATACCAAATTCTTCTGGTTTCATGCCATGCAACTTCCGGACTTGAGTTAGCTTCCTATTCCTTAGCTCCTGCATTAAATCCAACAATTTAGGCGTTGGATTCTCTATCCTCAAAGTTTTTCTTGTACAGCTCATTGTTTATCCCCCTTAATGTAACACTATTGCAAAGTTATGAAAAAATTCTGATTCGGCAATATTCTTTCGAAAATTCTGTTCTGAATCTCCAATTGTGGTTGAACGTTCCATGCTGTTTTTCGTTGTTAACCACACACATAAGCGTCTATTTTACCAATCAAATTCTGGTATAGCAACCGCTGATTTTATGCCTTAACCGTGAAGTATTGCGTTCAGGTCTACGGCGTTGATGTCAGCAGCGATAATCTCTATGCGGTTGTCGTAGGTGCGATGCTCGATATTGTCTATTATCTGACGTGAGTAACGGTTGGTGGGCAACTGGAAGACACGGCAGACGTTGCGTGCGACGTTGTCTATATCTGTATTGACGATGGTGATGCGTGCGTTGCGGTTAGAACGGAGCATATCGCAGAAGTAATCGTCCGGGGTCGCAAAGGAGTAGCCGAGGATAAGGATTTGAGTGGTATTGCCTATAAGTTTGCCTGCATTGTACCAAGTATCTATGTAATGGCTGGAGATGACGGGCTTCAACTTCAGAGGTGGCAGGAATGACGGTATGGGCATTGACGTGCGGTCACCCGTCAGGCTTATCTCACCGGCAAGCCTGTTCTGAATGAAGTCGAGTATGTCTATGCTTGCAATGTCGTCAATAGTAAACTCGTTCTTGTTCTCTATGTCTACGTACCGCATCAGGTTGCCGTTGAAGTAGAGGGCTTCGTCTGAACATTCATTGGCAAAGGACGTATAGTTGAATGTAACTATCCGACAGTCACGACCTGTCAGTTGGTCGTAGACATTGCATAAACCGGTATTGCCGTGTCCTCCGGCATCGCCGGCTTCTGCACCACTTCTGCCCCTTACGCCTTGTTCTTCGTGTACGAGGTATGCCCAAAGCATCCAGGATATATATAAATATGTGCGGATGTAATTCGGCATACCGCTGTAGAAGCCATAGAAGTATTGAGACAGAAGCTGCTCGATGTCAAGTGTGTTCTTGTAGACATGACGCAGGATCGGATTGGAGGACTCCCGAATGCTCTTTTGCAGTATCTCCACGATGACTGATTTAAATGTCTCTGTGTAGTTGATATGGCTGAAATCTATAATGGCCTCATCTCTGACGGGAGTGCCAATGAGTTCTTCTATCAGCTGGCTCGTTTCCTCATCGATAGCCGCGCCGTTCTTCACGTCACGGATTTTTGAAAACAAGCGGACGACAAGGTTTCCCCATCTGATATGGCTCTCGTCAAGGTTGGCATTGGTGTTTAGTTCCTCTGCGACTTCGTGGACTATGGTGTCTACCTGCAAGTTCTTTGCCAAATTGTCAATGGCATTGCTGACGAATTTCTCGAAATGGAAACGGACACCGCCGATAGCCTTCCTCAATGCCGCGTCTACTTGTTGTCCTTCCCCGGTCTCAATATAGTCTACGATATGTGGTATAAGGCTTGCAGATGACGGTATGCCCATGACGGAGTCGACACCTGCGCCGAGAACGACTACCGTCTCCGGGACTGCGGGCTGTGGCTCTGACGGCTCTACAGAACCATTCAAATAGTAATATTGATTTGCTTCAGTGGCATTTGGGGCAAACATATTATTGCCCCCACCTACATTGATTTGTTCTTCCGGCATCTCTTAAATTATGGTTATACGGATTGTGAATGCTGATTGTGCAATTGTTGTTGCCGCCTTTGCCTCTTTCTTTCATCATAGGCTTCATTGATGTACTTGCGAATATTGTCATCACCAGTAGTGATGTTGGGCATGATTGGGGCAAGTACGTCACGAAACTCTTTCTTCGCCATGACTCCCGTGTTGACACTCGTACGCTCGTCTTCAACCATATCTGCCACTATAAAGCCAAGCTCTTTGGCACTTCTGCATTCTTCAAGCCTGCCCACATATTCTGCCAGTGCTTCCACATTATTTATATATATGCGTAGTCGCTGCACCTCGGGCGAAGTGAGGTTGTTGGCTCCTTTCTTCTGTGTGGCATCATCTGCGTACTTGTCACCGTAGAAGTTTTGTTCGGCATGTGTGGCACTTGGCAGTATCTGATTGCTGCCACCATAGATGTTAAAGGTTATGTCGTTCATTCGTTGTGATTTAAAGATGTCAGTCCTTGTGCTTTAACGACTGTTTTTCTTGCGTTCTACCGACTGTATTCCTTAGGTCGTAAGAAATGTATTCCTTAGACTGTAACGAATACAATCGTTAGACCCTAAGGAATGTATTCGTTAGAATTCAACGATAGTTGGCGGAAAATTCCGTGTACAGTCCGTCTACAGTCAACCGTCAGTCAGTCTTATTCCGTCAGCTTGATATGCGTTCGATTTCAAGTTACCTTTGCATTGTCATTACGAAAAGAAGCCTGCTGCACAGCCAGCACCTGACCGGTCGGTACGAGACTATGAAGCATAACGGTACTTTGAATTTTGACAATGTCGGATTTTTAAATATTAAAATTATGGTAAAAACTTACAAGGTCGTCGCACGCAAGCTGTATGTCGGCGACAAGAAAGGTCAGACAGTCTATTCGGTTAGACCTGTCAGTTTTGGAACTCTCGGCACAAGCGACGTGGCACGTCAGATAGCCGCCGAATCAACTGCTTCGCCTGGTGATGTCAAGGCTGTACTTGACCGCTACGCCTACTATGTGAAAGAGAATTTGAAGAAGGGTTACAACATTGAGCTGCTCGACTTCGGAACACTCTACCTGCGGTTTATCAAGGGCAAGGCTGTCGATGAAGAGAAGAATGCCAACGCGTCACTTGTCAAGGGGCTGGTGCCTGGTTTCCGTCCTTCCTACACCAAGATGGCAAATGGCACACGCCTGTACGACCTCGTACCAGACAAGATTGAGTTGAAGAACTACGATGAACTCGTGAAGGAGACTGCTGCCGAAGCTGGCGACGACTCCGCCGAGACCCGCAACACTGGTAACAATGGCAACAGCGGGACTTCTACTGGAACATCTGGCAGCGACGCTGGTAGCGGCTCTACGGGTTCAGATACTGGCAGTGGCAGTTCGTCCGGCAGCGGCAGCAATTCCGAGGAAGATAGCGGAGAAGGAGCTTAAACTTTTAAAATCAATAGAGTATGAACGGAAAGAATCAAAGTAAGATTACGTGGGTGCAGATCATCAATGCAATCATTCAGGCTGCGATAGCGGCTCTCACCGCCTTAGGCGTTTCGAGTTGCGCAGCTGCTATATAGTAAATAATTCTTGACAACAAATCATTATTTCATTATTTATGAGAAGTACAAACTTAATGACGGCTGATGCCGTTAAATACTTAGTCCTGCACTGCTCGGCTACGAGGTGCAACCAAGACTACACAGTGGAGCAACTGCTACGTGACCATAAGGCCCGCCACTTCCGCGGCATCGGCTATCACTTCTATATCCGCAAGGACGGGACGATGACGCAGCACAGGAAGCTGCTGGAGGTCGGCGCTCACGCCGTGCCATACAACCACTGTTCTATCGGCATCTGCTACGAGGGCGGACTTGACAAGAACGGACTGCCGTGCGACACCCGCACTCCTGCCCAAACGGAGCGGCTGGCAGACTTGCTTGCCATTCTTCACAAGATGTTTCCGAAAGCGAGGATTGTTGGTCATCGTGATTTGCCCGGCACTACTCCCAAGGCTTGTCCGTGCTTCAATGCGCAAGAGGTGTTTGGGTATATAGAACGTGAATGATTGTGATTAATTATTAGTTTCTCTCGCAGATTTCTCAGATTTCGCAGTTTTTTCTTTTTCTGCCTGATTTGCGTTATCTGCGGGACTTTTTTGCGTCTTCGACTTTTCTATTTGTGCAACTAAGCTTTTAAGATATGCATCTGAAACATTGCTTATTTCAGATTTATCGTATATAGTCATGAGGGTAATGAGAACCTCGTCTTGACTTTTCTGTTGAAGGTTATAGGTTATGACACGTGCACCGCCACTCTTGCCTTTTCCCTTGGACGCAATCGCCATACGTGTCTTATACGTATGCTGACCTAATGATTCTCCTGCAAAAGGATTCTTTTCGAACTCATTAAGGAACGTGTCGTAATCATTATCAAAGGATGGATATTTCTTTCGAAGTGCTTTAGCATTACGTTTAAACTCGTCAAGGTAATCAAAAGAGACTTTCATAAAGACAATTCCTTAAATAGATTACGGGCATCATGATGGACTTTACCAGAGTGTAGCTCATCAAAGGCACGTGTAAGACTTTCTCTAACCATAGCCTGCTGTTTTTCGGTCTTTGACTTTTCCTGTTCGGCAATTAGACGATCTGTAAGTGCTTTGCGCACAGCTTTAGTCTGTCCTTGGATAAGAGTCCAAAGTGCATCAACTGTGCTTATCTTAGCTGCTGTTGTTGGTATTGTTGTTATCATGACCATTTCTCCTTTTTATCGCAAAAATAGCTATATATCAGCAAACTGACAAATAAATCGGGGAGTTTTTAATCTTTATTTGTGAAGCCAGACTGTGTTGAGATAACCGCGCCAAGTCTTTAGATGCGTCTCCTTGCTCATAGTCGTGCAGATATTGATGCAAGTATCTATAAGGCGCTTGACGCAGAACTTTATCTTGTCATCTTCAAGTGCTTTTTCGATTGAATGTTTAGTCTTGGTCTCATATTGAAGTGCCATGACATTTATCAGTTTGCCACCTATATTGAAGTTTTTGACTGCGTTGACTGGCGGCAGGCCGGCAAGAGCCTCATATAACGGCTTGTCAAAATTATAGAAGGAGTTCCATGTCTTCTTAACATCTTGTTTGGTCTTGCCGTCTACCTTTTTGCCTTTTAGATGTCCGAAATCGTCTATTTCCACTTCGTCAACTCTATCCTCGCTAATAAGCCACTCACGTGTGACTCCGCCTATAAGATAGAATTTGGAAAGGAACTCGTCCCAATTGGTAAAGAACACATATCCGTGCTTTGTCCGCTTTATCCCGACATGGGCATAATAATGAACTGTCTCGTCCTTTTCACTTTTAGTAGCAGGATAGTAAGTCTTCTCCGTGAATTCCACCGGCTTTATGATTTCGACAAAGTCTTTATGCTCCAGCAATGCGTAATCCTTATCCGCAGCAGGCTTTATGCCAGACGAAGGAGTGAGGAACGGGCGAATGACGAGTTTGCCAAATGTATCCTTTACGTAGCCGGGAAACATGGTTTCATAACGGACGAGATTTAATACGAGGCTCAAGTCTTCGGGACGTGCATCAGCCAATGATTTTGCCAATGCCTTATTCCTGTCCGCATCTTCCAGATTTCCCGCCGCCTTCTCTCTCTTGGCTTTTTCTTTTAGATATTTAGACAAGTCATCGAAAGAATTGTTCTTCGTAAGGCTTCCGATTATAAAATATAGCTCGTCAAGGACAAAGGTGTCATGAAAGCCTGCGCCTTGAATAAGGCCTATGAGGTAATCAACGGCACGGCTCTTTTTTGTAGCTATTGTCGAGTTGTCAATATTCGCGTTGTGCAGTCGGGCGACATGGAAGTTCCATATATTTGATACTCCGACCGTGACATTGCCTTTCCCGAATGGATTTCCCGTTTCAAAGGCAAAGCCCTTGGAGCGATCTTTACCCATACGTACAATATATCCGATTCTGTCTTTCAGGGGACCGTCTAAAACTATAACAGCCTCATTCGGCTCGCCTGTCTTGTGGTTGAAAGAGTATTCGTCGAATTGTTTTTTCAGTACCAAGGGGTCATCAGGGAAACTTTCATTGAAGTCCCTTACTCTCTCCATCTGCTCATCAGGGACTACAAGCGGTTTCGGAGCGTCTGAGTCACCATTGACAGATGTGTATAAAATCGTTCCTTCGGGATAATATTTTTGAAGCAGGTTGATAAGGGCTACTTCTGTAGATTTCACAAAGACCAACCCGGCGAAAAGAGGACAATAGTCTTTCTCGTTGACCATTACCCTTTTGCCTTTCTTGTTAACTCTCAAGATTTTATTAACTCCACGCCTTCCATCGTCAATTTTGTAGAAGTCAGTTGAAGTCGTATGTAGGGGACAATAATACTCAAGTATATTTCCCTCTTGCACAATATGCTTTTCGAGAATGTCCTTGAACAAGACTTCTTGTTCCGGTCTTGTCTTAACTACGTACCACAGAATCTTGGTGTTGTTCTTTTTGCTTGTCGCCATAGTTCCCGCGAGAGCGTTCTTTATATTCCCCTCATGACAGTCGCATGAGAGCTATGGTTGCCTGTTCCGGCTTCGCGACACCCATGAAGAAGCTCCCTCAGTAACATGGAGATGTCGTTACTATGTGGCGGTTATTGAGGATTTTACCCCCCATATCATTTGTTTTTACCATACCACTACCTCATTTTATCCAATTCCCGACTATTCAGGAATAGAGACTCAATGACTATTTCTTCACCAAGAAAGATGCTGCACTCATTTTAGGAAATGAGGCTTTTCTCAGTCAATTGTGCAAAATTAGCAATTATAATCGAAAATAACAGACTTTTACACCTTTATTTTCGTCAGAAAAAAATATTTTTCACCCCTGTTCGGAATTCTCTTGGTCACCCTTGGCTCATAACCAGACCTATATTGCTTGACAATGCTCGTTATCCTCACAGGAGGACTGACCGCCAAGTCATTTTTTTAGATAGAACTAAGAGATTCATTCTACAAATACAATTATTAAAAAAAGTCACCCCCCATCATGTCCTATGGCGGGGTGACAGCTTTAAACTTTAATACATTAATTAATCTATTCCACCTTGAAGTTGAATTGTTTAGCATAATTGCGGAGGAGTGAGAGGCGCAACGTCTTCTCCGACAGGTTGTAAAGCGACGACCATTGTGTCTGTGACGTTATCTCCTCCGTCGGCGGTTGAGAGACAAGTTTCAAAAGCGACCATGCGTCCTCAGTCCCCAGTACATAGTGGTTACTCTGAAGGGTGTTGCGCATATTGAAATAACGGTCCTTGCCGTGGTTGGAGCCCCAGCCGTCGGTAGTACCAACCATTGTCGGCGAGACATAGAAGTTGGTAACGCATCGTAGGGTGTCATTGCCAGAGAAAACTTCCATCACTGTCGGGATAGTATCGCCCTTGGCACGTGTATACTCCACGATGGCATAATCGCCTGTAGCGTCAGCCATGAAGAAATGGTAGTTGCTTGAACCTTGACCGCGCATATCCATGTCATAGTTCCGGAGCATGCTGACAGCATCATTCACCGTTGACGCCCTGTCGAGAAGCATACGTATGGCAACAGTGCTGCTTATGCGCTTCTTGCCCGTCTGCTGGTTGGTCTGGTTCTCCTTTAGGGCAAGAATGCCAATGGCGAATCCGTCCTCATTGATACCGTCAAGAGCGGCATACGGCAGTCCCATCATCAGGGATAGGTCGGTCGTCCCGTCAGTATAGAATCCTTTACCATAACCAATGTTCAGCCCGTCAACAATAGATATTGACTTCTTGCCGCCTGCCGGTGCGGTGTGGACGACGATAGCTGAAATGTCAACATAACTTGTACTGTCTTTATTGGTATGGCGGAAGTCGTAGTTGCGCCCCATGAGGAAGTTGCCGCTCGATGCATCAGGCACGGCAAAGGCGGAACAGCCAGCGCCATAAGTTGCTTTAGCAGAAGATGCAGAGACGTTGTCATAGAGAATACTGCCAATGTAGCGGAACAGCTGCGTGGTCTCGGCTATTCCGGCATCAATCACCTGGTCGAGCTTGTAGTCGGCGGTATAATACATTTCATACAGACTGCCGTCGCCATTGAGGTCATAGACATTATGGAGCATGGCAAGCTTTGCCGAGTCAGTGATGTATCTGGCAGGATTGGTAGTCTCCGCGGGTACGGGAGCCGGCTCTGGTGTTGGAGTGATGATGTCGTCGTCGCTGCATGATGCAGCAAGCATCATCAGTATTAAGACACAAGCGGTGGACAGTGAGCCTTTCACATTATCAATAATGTTGTAAGCCATAGAATTGAAGCAAGGAAGTAAAAATCTGTTCCGTGAGGTTTTCATCGTCATTGTTGTTTTGAATGGTTTATAAAGAGATTTTCCACTTGCAAATTTAGCATAAAGAAGACCTTGACGCGAATAAGCCACACCTTGAATTCAGTCAAAACGAAACTTTTTGCTTAACTTTACACCTTGAAAATAGTCAAAATTCAGAGTTTATGGGTAAACACAGTATTTTCCACAGCTTTCCCCAGCCACTTCGCTGGCTTTTCCATAGAGAGCATACACTGATTGGACGGCAACGGCTCGCATTGTTATTTTGCTGTTATCTGCCCGTAACAATACTTGGCATCATTGCTATTTTCATAGAGGTAACAGGTCCGGCATCTTCATTTTTCAACTATACACATGGCGCTTTTCTTGTTGCGGCAACCATTACTTTATATTTATTTCTCAGCCAAAGGATAAACATTGCCAGGTGTCTTTCAGCTTTTACGCTCATCGGTCAGGCGACTCTTTCAGTCGAGATGGTTTACCTTGCACTCAATCCAACACAATACAATCTTATGGTTATCGTAGCCAATACCGTCCTGCTTGCCCTGAACACAATGGTTTCGATGGCTGCGCTGCTTGAGCGGAATACTCTGATACTCGGTGTGGCGGCAATAGCGACATACATTGCCTGCACTATTATATCTGGCGATGAGACACTTCAGAACTTTTTGGTCTTGTTTATCATTTCATTTACCATAGTGGGCACGGTAGGATTGTTTGTGGCAAGGAGTACCCATAATATGGAAGAAGAGAACCGGCAGTTGAAGAAAGGCGAGGCTGAGTTGCTGACAATCTTGCGTATGAGAAAGGACGAAATAAAGGTCTACATTTCTTTGGGCACAAAGAAATACAATAATGACGGAACAAAAGTGTTGCTTGACAGCCTCGACAAAAAGGCAAGATATAACCTTCTGACAAATGTGGAGGAATATATCCGTAACCGTGACACCGATTTGAGCATTATTGAGAAGGTCTTTCCAGAACTCACGCCTTCTGAACGTGAGATATGCCGCCTTGTGCTTCAAGGCAAGAAACTTGGCGAGATTTGCACGATACTGAACAAGACAGAATCGAACATCAACAGCCAGCGGGCAAATGTCCGCCGCAAGCTCGGCCTGCAGTCGTCCGACAATCTGCGAAGGAAACTGCAAGAACGGCTTGACAAGAGCTAACAGGGCAGTACCCGAAAAAAGCAATACGACATTGCGGTAAGTTAATTTAAGCTCTCACCCATGTTGATTATGTTTATTCGTTAGTGATTGAAGTATTCCACGGCAGCCGTCCTCAATGAGGTCGAGGGCAAGCTCAAAGTCTGCGTCACCACCATAGTACGGGTCTGGACAACGATCATGCCTGCCACTGTACTTCATAAGGTAATCAGCCATACGGATTACTTTTTTGCGCTCATCATCATTGTGAGCCTGCCCGCAGATATTTTTATAGTTCTCATCGTCCATGACAACGATATAGTCGAAATCATCAAAGTCACGTTTGGCATCGAACTGCCTTGCTATATGGTCAATCTTATAACCACGTCTTGCTCCATGCTGGCGCATCCTCTTGTCAGGCAACTGACCAACATGCCACGGTCCTATACCTGCTGAGTCGATATAGAACTGGTCTGTCAGTCCTTCCCCGTCAACGTACTTCTGCATGATTGCGTTGGCAGCCGGAGAACGGCATATGTTGCCAAGGCAGATAAAGAGTATCTTTGTCTTATCCATTCGCTCGTGTGACCTATATTCTGTACTTTGGGAACTCTTGTTCTATATCACGACGGCGGTACCGCTTACTGCCACCATAAGCATTGAGTTGCCCTGTCCAACGGTCTCATAGTCAATATCTATGCCGACAATAGCATTGGCTCCGAGTTGGCTTGCACGTTGCTGCATCTCATTCATGGAAGTCTCACGGGCTTCTTCCAGTACTTTCTCATAACTCCCGGAGCGTCCACCGATAACGTCTCTGATAGATGCCATAAAATCCTTTACAAAATTGGCACCGATGATTGTTTCTCCAGTTACTACCCCTTTGTATTCCCTAATTGCATGACCTTCTATGGTCGGTGTTGTTGATAATAGCATAATATTCTGTTTTGATGAGGACAAATTTACGAATTTTATGTGAAATATGTATATTTATTCCTTCGATTTCTCCCTAAAGAAATGCACAGCTTCGGTGAACTCAGCCATAACACTGTGCAAGTGAGAAGCTTGACAAAAAGTAGTGAATCCCAATTTTGGCTTTCACCGACTTCCATCACGACTCGGCAAAGCTCAAGCAAGCCTGGCTTTGCTCTCACTGCTCCGTCAGTTCGCAAATACTCAACGCGCAACTCGTATGCTTGATAAACAGGTTGAGTAATCCCGTCTTTGGCAATGCCTGAAGATATATCATTCATTTTTATTTACCTTAACTTCTTAAATAATAGTCCATTTGAAGCGGAAGAACTCTTCTGAAGTTACGCTGTTTTCAAGCGATTTTTCAAGTTCTTCCTGTTTCTTATCTACTACCGTTTCGTATCTTGATTCTTCTTCACGGAGTTTATCCCTCTTTTTTGAAAGAGCCGACTTAATGTCTTTGAACTGTGTCAACAGTTGTATTCTTGCCCTTGCGTTACGTTCTTTTCGTAATGCTGACTTTAAAGTTCTCTGCTGACGCTCCAAGTCCCTTATTTCATCTTCAAGAGGGGTTATCATCTCATCTACCCAGTCGGTCATCTTGTCAATTTCTTCATTAACGAAATCATTACTACGATTCTCGACTTGGTATTTATATTCCGACAGGCGCTTTTCAAATTCTGAATTCGCAATGGAGACTTCGTCCTGTATTATTGAAATAGGACGTTTTTTTTCACATGACAATTCCATCAGTTTTTCACCAAAATCACCTGGCAAAACCTCACCTTGATCATTAGTACAGCTGAACATAACCTTCTCTTCTCCATCATATTGATTGTTAGAATGTACTTTATATGCTACACACGTACCAGATTCGCCAACGTGTTGCTCTATAACGACTAAATGAGACTTCCTGTGACTCATGTCAAAAGTGAGCTTCGCATCAGTTGTTGCGGTATTCAACCCTTTCTGTAGAATATACTTACCTAAATCAGAATCTATCCTTAGAGGATTGGATGTAGTATCTTTCTTACTTAGGGAATATTTTACGTCAATATCTCCTTGATTGACTTCTAACGTATGGCTGTTGTCATCTTCTTTTATGACTTTATCACCAAGAACTGCCAAGGCAAGATACCAGAAATGTCTTTGGAATATACTTATCATACCAGCATCGTTATCTTGTCTTATCCGGAGCTTGTCAATGACATCTTCATCAAAGTTCTCTATAAGGAACTTCTTTGTCTGCTTAATTCTGTCGTTGATCACATCTTCCAAATCAGATTGCAGTTGGTCAAAAGCAGCTTCTATTTCTTCCTTTGTACGGCACGACTGGTATATTTGATTTAGTCTTTTCTCAAAGTCCACTCCGGATTCCAACGAACCAAGGACTTCATCACTGCTGCCAAACACGCCTTCAAACAAATTGAATTTGTCCTTCAATAATTGATAGGTACGCCTTTCAGCTTGATTGTTATCATTGACGAAATTGACAACGACTACATCATATTTTTGACCATAGCGATGACAACGACCGATACGCTGCTCGATGCGTTGAGGGTTCCACGGCATATCGTAATTAACTACCAACGAACAGAATTGGAGGTTAATGCCTTCTGCACCAGCCTCTGTTGCTATCATTATATCTGCGTCAGTCTTGAAGTAGTCTACGATAGCTTGTTTTCTGTCTATAATGGCGTTGCCAGAAATTTCGTTCAGATGTTCGGCATTCTTTAACCAGCTATGGTAGACTGCTTTAGATAAATCATCATTATTTGTTCCGTTGAAACATACGACTCTGCCTGCATAACCATTGTTGTCAAGAAACCGTTTTAGATACTCCTGCGTTCTTCTACTTTCAGTAAATATTAGTGCTTTCTGTTGAGCCCCAAGATCCCTCATCTTACTGAAACCAAGTTGTAACGCCCCTAAAAGTTGCGTCGCCTTAGTTTCTACTTTTATATCAAGGGCATCTTGTCGATAGCCTTCAAGCTCTTTTATTTCATTGTCAAGTTTTTCTGTATCGTGGACTTCTGTATCACTTTCTTCGACATTAATCTCGTCGTCATCTTGTTCTTCTTCGTCTAAGTTATCATCATTCATTCTAATGAAACCAGTTGCCTTTGCCTCTTTTAGCCTTTTGATGAATTTATCAAGTGTGAAACTTAACGCATAAGCCGAAGATCCCATTATCTTTCTTAATAATAAAGAGAGTAATGCCCTGTTCTTTTCGGGTATCCCATAAGTATCATCTCTTTGCAGATATAGGTTCAACTCGTCATACAAGTGTTGCTCTGCATCGGATGGGGTGTACCTTTCAAGTATTGCAGTACGTTTGGTATAATTGACATACTCCTTTACCTGCTTGCGCAATGTCCTATGTATAATCTTTGTCAGTCGTGAACGAAGTTCACCATATCGTGAACTGTCTCTTGTGGTAACTGCATTGTATCTCTCAGAAAACACCTTGGCTGAAGTGAAGAAACCATCATCTACAATGCTCACCAAGCCATACAGTTCTTTAAGATTGTTTTGCAGTGGAGTTGCAGTTAGCAAAAGCTTCTTGCTGTTTTTTAGAGAATCCTTTATAACATTTCCTGTTACGTTTGTCTTTTGATAGACATTGCGTAACTTGTGAGCTTCGTCCATTACGACCAAGTCCCACATAACCATTCTGAATTCATCTGCATGGTTGACAAAGAACTGATATGAGCAGATAATGATTTCCTCTTTATTGTTGAGCACAGGCTTCCTTTCCGCTTTCAGAGTATCATATTTATTTTTCTCCAGTATGATAGATGGTAGATAAAACTTCTCCAACAGTTCTATTTGCCACTGATTTCTTAATGAAGCAGGAACAATGATGAGAATCTGTCGTTTGTGTTCTGCCCAAAACTGTGAGAGGATTATGCCTGCCTCAATGGTCTTTCCGAGTCCCACTTCATCTGCCAATATAGCCCCCTTGCTCAGTGGAGAATGGAACGCAAATAGTGCTGCTTCAATCTGATGTGGATTAAGGTCAACCTTGGCTTCCGACAGGACACCGACGAACTTGTTGTCATCGGAAGTTGACCGCCTGTGGGAAATATCCCAAGCGTAGTATTTTATCTGTTGTGGCGATAACTTCATAATTCACGTGATACTTGAACTTGATATTTAGCTGTCATTCTTTCGAAATCTTCTGTTGATTTAGCCTTCCAATAATCTGATGCAAACTTCTCACACCGTTTTTTAAGTACTGGATCTGAATCTATATCTGTTTCTGAACCGAACAAATCACGAATTTCTTTATTATAATTCAACCCAAGGTCTCTTAAGGCTATTCGTATTATAGTAAAGTTGTTAGTACCATACGTATGCATCAATGCATGCTGGTGCTTAGTGACCTCTATCGAATTTGTTTTTTCTGTATTAATCTCTTTTCCGACTATAACTGATACACAGGTTAATTTGTTAGGTTCAACTTTAATGTTATAGATCATCTCTTTATGGTCTAACTCTTCATAGACCCAACCTTTTTGTTTTAAGTATTCTTCATAAAGTTTTAGACCTATGAAATTTATATTTTTAAAAGTATTTGCTTTTGATGAGGAATCGCTGAAGTCAAAACCATTCGTAACTTCATAACCATTCTCTGTGTCAAGTTCAGGCATGCTGGATTCGTTACCTTTGAAAACATAGTTTTCTCGCTTACGTTGCCAATCTTTGAAGGCTTGTAGTTCTTCCTCGGAGGTATTGCTGAATTCATCATAAAAAGCCTTAGCTTTTTTTGCCTCGTCTAAATTGCCTCCAAAGACCTCAATAATAGCATTATTGTCTATAACCTGTTGCCTTTTCTTTTCTTCCTCTTGTCTGTACTGTTCTTCTCGCGCGTTTTTGCCAAAGTCAAGTTCTTCTTCTATTTTCTCACACTCTTTGTAGCCCAACTTATGAAAGGCTTCCAAAGTAATTTCCGCAGGTGTGCATGTCGTAAACTCATCTGTATATATCCAATGACTATTGTTTAATTGAACATAGACATCAGTATATCCATTTTCTTTCTTTACACTATGATTGTAAGTGTAATAATATGGCTTGAGTTTATGGAACTCATCTTGATTCCTAATGATAGAATTCCACATTAGCTTTGAGTTTGAAGCAGTCTTTATTCCATTACTAAATTCCTCAATACTATAGTTGGTTCTTACATAATTTCCTTCAGTATAAACATTGGGAACAATTCGTGGATGCTTAGTATCTATGCCTATGGCATGGATAAATTGGCGAATGGTGTCTTTTTTCCAATCTGTTCCATAAGATGCATAAAAGTTTAAATCAAATTCGTGAAAATAATCACTCCCCTTGAAATAAGTTCTTAATTCATCGTTCCCCTCGTAAAGGTAACAGACTTTACTTAGTCGTCCATCGACAGATTTGAATGGTACATCTTCTTTTATCAGCTTCGAAAGGTCAGCAAGTGTAACAGAGGTAAATTCCAATTTTTCTGACTGCAAGCCATAAAAACCGCTGGCATTCCGTTTATCTTCATCATGTTTCAGTTCAAAGAAGATTTGCATCATGGTTCTAAAATCTTGACGCAAAGTTTCATCATTTGCATCATCTGTTTGTCCGTTATAATGGGGCAGAATGACAAGCCTGATATAATCGGTTATGTTAGGACGAGATAACCTTAGCGTCTTTAAGAAAAAGTCTCTCTGATGCGTATACCAATCCATTGAAACGAATTCGTAAGGTGCATTGAAGTATTCACTCTCTTGATTGACGGGCAGATAAACTTGTTCTTTATCCTCTTCATCAAACGGTGCCAGCCACTCTCCACATTGTGTCTTCACAATTGGTGCATATAAAAACGGTTTCCTTTCATCATTAGTTCTCAACTTTTGAACATAACCATAGAGTTTTTCCACCCATTCGTCCGATTGCTCCGCCATAAAGCTGGGCGTAATTAACTTGGCAATATCAGAAGAAGTGATTACCTGAATCTCCAACACATTGGTCATGTACTCCCTGACTTTCCAGTCGAATGCCCCTTTAACGAAATCTTTCTCCTTTTGTTGTGTAAAACCGCCGATTGTATTTAGTGCAGTATCATCTATCAAAGTATTATTTTCTCTTACAAACCTGAGCATATAGTTTAACTGTCCTTTGGAAATAAGAGATCGAAGAGCGTCATTCGCCATGAATACGTTGCATACCGACTTATAATCTCCACTATTTGTGTATATAATCTCTTCGTTTTTAAGCATCTGTGTGAATGCTTTGAAGAACGGGGTTATATCCACAGTTTCTCCCCTGACAGAAAGATCCTCTTCATATTGCCCATTTGTATATTCCACAGGTACAATGTCAAAAATATTTTCCGTTAAAAGAAAATTCCCCTCATCGGTCTTCAGATCCCTAAGAACAATCAATGCATCAGCCGCCAACTGTGCCAGTTGATTTATTAGGAAGTCGTTCACTTCCTCACCTGGTTTGAAAGTGTCACGATTGTCAACGGTCAAAAAAGGGGCATGAGATACGAATGGCAGTCCAAAGGTCACTGAGGTTTGGAAAAAACAAAAAACTTTCCTCTTGGTGTTAGTGTCCAAACTTCCATCATCTTTGAGATAGAAGCCTACATAGATAGGCAACTTTATCTGTTCTATCTCAACATTACGCTTGAACATATAGAGATGGGATTGCTTGTTATCAGTAACTTCTGTCAAAAATGAGCATTCGAAGCCATTTCCTTTATCACAAGCAATTGGTTTTGCATATTTGTTATATTCGTGGAATGATATTTCGCCTTCCTCCTTCCATTTCACTTGGGTGAGGTTGTTTAGGAAAAGGATAGGTGACCTTAGATTTTCCAATCGAATCTTGATGCGGTTGTAGTCTTGTACTTTGTTCTTGAAAGGGATATAAAAAAGAGTTTGTCCTTCTTTTCTCCCTTTAAAATCATGATTGATGAGCGTAGGTACAATAAAGTTATCTATACGAAATTTGAATTTATCATCGTATATTTCAGGTGCAACCGTATATTGAAAAACAGACTTGAAACCTACTCCAAACTTACCTATTGTACTAACTCCGTCCTTTGCATTGTGTCCTATATTGACAATTGCATTGATGTCACCTAACTTGATATTCTTATTTTTCCTATCCGTAATATTGAAATGACGTGTGCCATTGTGTGCGAATACCAAGCCTTTTTTAAGCAAAATGAATTCCGCGGAAGAAGCTTGTGCGTCATCTGCGTTTTGCAATAGCTCATAAATGAAGTGGGCTGACTCAGGGTATTTGTTAACCACACTATCCATAAAACCTCCATAGTCTTCATCCATAAAGGTTTCTAAATCTTTTTGCTTTCTATCATGCAATTCATCAAAGAGTTCCTTTTCTTCTTCTGTCATGCAATATGAAGTTTTAATGTTTATAGATACAGCTCCCCTATATGTAGCATCACTAATTGACATTAAACTATCAAAATCCAACTTTATTTGACAGTAGTTATTGGCATTCATGCGTTCAGCAATAGGTGCGAGGAAACAGGAAAACTTGTAAAATCCCTTCGCTTTAATTCTGCATCTTGCAGGAATCTTAAATCCAACAGCCTTACGAATAAATGGATATGACATAAATGTTGATGTCCCAGGCACTTTCACATGTTTTATATAGCCACAATAGAATGAAGCAACCCTTTGCTCGGGCACAAACTCGCCATAGAAATTGAAAGAGTTAGTCTTCCAATATCTTTTCAAAAAATCTGTCAAATCCTTATCTGACAAATTCTTTATATCATTCATTGAATTGTATATCATAGCTTTTATTTCATTATAATTTGGTTATTGGGTGATAGTTTCGTTTGGCAAAAATACTAATAAAAATCTGGATATTACAATTAATTGCGTATCTTTGCGGGCATTTAATAACAAGAGCACATTTTATATGAGAAAGATTGCAATACCCACAAACGAAGGAAGGCTTTGGGCGCATTTCGGTAAGGCGCCACAGGTGACATTCATCACGGTTGATGACGACAATAATATTGTTAACAAAGAAGTGCTTGACGCACCAGAGCATGCCCACGGTGCAATGGTTGCGTTCATCAAGCAGCATGGTACTGACGAGATTATTTGCGGTGGTCTCGGCATGGGAGCGGTTAACATGCTTGCCCAGATGGGCATAGAACTTCATGCTGGTGCTCCAGCCATAGACATAGACGAGGTCGTAAAGCAATTCCTTGACGGCACTATCAAGTATGGCGACAGCAGTTGCCATCACGACGGGTGCTCACATTAATTTACTTTTTCTACCTGGCAAAAGACATTTCACTGCGTAGCATTTGGTCATTCCATGCGCAGTAAAAGACCTTTCCTCTAAACTTGTGATATTAGGAATACTGTTCCATACCCAAATACATACTAATGTCTTGCTCAATAAATACTAATGTCTTGGGCAAGACATACTAATGCGTTGGGCAAGACATACTATTGTCTGACTCAATTCATACGTTGAGACGGAAATCAGTCCTCGGTATCGGGATTCTTGCCCGCGGCTATGCGGTGACGGCGACGGATATACCAGCGTACCATGAAGTATACGAAAGCCACGGCTACGAGCACGAGTATCGTGAACTTGATGTACTCGCCATACTCCATTATCTTGTCCTCAAGTTGGTCTTCGGGCACGAACGTATGCAGCCACCAGCCGAGCGCTGCAAGTATGCAGTTCCATACGCCAGCTCCGAGAGTGGTATACAGCAGGAACTGCCAGTACTTCATCTTGGCAAGTCCAGCTGGAATGGATATAAGGTGGCGTATGCCGGGAATGAGCCGTCCGGTAATTGTCGCCACCATTCCATGGTCGTCGAAATAGCGTTCGCTGCGCTCTACCTTCTCCTGATTGAGCAGACACATGTGCCCGAGACGGCTGTTGGCGAAACGGTATATTATAGGGCGGCCGAGGAAGTATCCTCCGAGATAGTTGATAGTGGCTCCTACGTCGGCTCCAAGCGTACCGAAAAGTATTACGAGGAATATATCGAGATTGCCTGCGGCGGAATGGTATGCCGCTGGAGCGACAACGAGTTCTGACGGAACGGGTATTACGGTACTCTCCAGAAGCATTAGCAGGAATATGGAGCCGTAGGTGAGGTTGTTGAGCAGTGATGTAAGCATTGGTTTTGGTTGGCGTGGGAAGTCCACGCCGGTTTTAATCGTGAGTATTGTTGTGTTCGTTTTCTCCCTTGCGTGGTTCCTTCCTTGCAGAAAGGTCTTTTTCGAGATATTTCTTGCGCGCCCACTTCTCTTCCTCGTCGTATCCGAGGGAGTTGCAGCAAATGGCGAGATAGAGGAATCCCTGCTTCAGGTCAACGCCATATTCGTAGACTACCTTGTGAAGCATCTGATAGGCGAACTTGACATAGCCTGCATTGACGGCACAGACACCTATGCGCACGAGCACTTCGGCATCTTCGTTTGACGATATGGAAGCCTGTATGAAGCACTGTTTGGCGTCTTCGGTGCGTTCCAGTTCGAGGTAGGTATAGCCACGAGCCACGTCTACGTCGGCGAGTGCCATTCCGAGCGAGTCGATGTCGTCGGAGAAATTGTCCTTGAGCACCTCCTCTATCATGTCGAGGTGGCGGAACACGTTGTCGTAGTCCTCAAGCATATTCTCAAGGTCGGACAACTGATAGAGTATTTCGACACGGTTCTGCCACGTATTGGACGGATTCCCGATGTTGACGGCAAGTGCCTGTTTCAGCACTTCGGCTGCTTCCTTTATACGGTTCTGCCCAATCAACGCATTGGAAAGCATGATGAATCCTGTATCTTCATCTGGTTCCAGCTTGATATAGCGGCGAAGTAACTTCTCGGCTTCCACATAGTTGCCGAGATAGAGCATTCCGTTGGCTTTGTTGTTGATTGCGTCGGAGTCGTCGGGATTTATCGCGAGGGCGAAATCACTCGACTTTATGGAACCCGACACGTCGGCGTTCATCATCTTCTCCGTCGCAAGCTGGTTCCAATATCCTGTGGAATACGGATCATTGTCAATAAGCTCGTTGAGCAGTTTCTCGCACTTGGCATACTCGCCGCGTCCCATATATATGCGTGCCTGTACTTCCTTGGCGAACTCGTCGTCCATATCGTCGTAACGTTCGAGCCAGTGCTCTCCCATGTCTATTTCCTCGTAGTCGGTATAGAGCGAGGCGACATCAAGCGGCATATCGTCGTGGTAATCATCGTCGGCAAGCGACTCGTACATTTTCTCCAGATAGTTCTCCGCCTCGTCAATCCTGTTGTCGGCAATCATGATTTCGGCATTCAACAGTATGTGATCGGGATCATACAGGTCGCCTATATGGTCGGCAAAGGTTTCCGCCTTGTGCACGTCCTTCTCAACGAGCAGGGCATAGCGAGCCTTGAACGACAACGGTCCGACACTGCCGGGGTATAGTTCGATACCCGCGTCGGCAGCCTCATGAGCCTTTTGGTCGTCCTTCTTCTCGTGATAGTATTGCGCTATATCGGCAAAGTCGTCGGAAGTCAGGAGCGTGGAATCTCCACCACGCATGAAATCCTCGTATCTGGCGAGAGTTTCCTTAAATTCGTCTGTACTATAATATTTATCCATTATGGAAATACTACTTCTTCTTCGCCCAACTGTCCTTAAGTCCTACTGTCTTGTTGAACACGAGATGCTCCGGGGTAGAGTCGGGGTCAACCATGAAGTAGCCGATACGCTGGAACTGCAAGTACTCGCCTGGCTTCTTGTCCTTGAGGAAGTCCTCGACATAGCAGTTCTGACGTACGCGCAGGCTTTCTGGATTGAGCAGTTCGCGGAAGTCTCGGTCGTCAGCCGACAGATTCTCTACATTGAAAAGACGGTCGTACTCGCGTACTTCAGCCTTTAGACAGTCATCGGCAGACACCCAGTGCAGCGTGCCCTTGACACGACGGTTGGCTCCCGGCATTCCGCTACGGCTGTCAGGATCGTATTCAGCCTGTATCTCCGTGATGTTGCCCTCCGCGTCCTTGGTACAACCGGTACACTTCACTATGTACGCATTCTTAAGTCTGACCTCCTTGCCGGGTGTCATGCGGAAGAACTTCTTGGGCGCGTCTTCCATGAAGTCGGCGCGCTCTATCCACAGATTCTTGGTAAACGTTATCTCATGTGAGCCTGCTGTCTCGTCCTCAGGATTGTTGACAGCGGTCATCTTCTCGCTCTGTCCGTCGGGATAGTTGGTTATAACGAGCTTGACTGGGTCGAGTACGGCACTGACACGGGTAGCCTTCTTGTTGAGGTCGTCGCGTACGGCAGCCTCAAGAAGTGCCACATCGTTCAGGGCATCGAACTTGGTGTAACCAATAGAGCGTATGAAGTTACGAATGCTCTCTGGCGAATAACCACGGCGGCGCATACCGCACAGTGTCGGCATACGTGGATCGTCCCAACCGTTTACCAGTCCCTCGTCTACGAGAGTGTGAAGCTTTCGCTTTGACATCACCGTATATGTAAGGTTCAGGCGGTTGAACTCTATCTGGCGAGGGCGGTTGTCGCCCATACCGGTTGCAGCCGTACCGTCCATTTCCTTAAGGTAGTCGATAAACTTGTTGTACAACGGACGGTGCGGAACGAACTCAAGCGTGCAAATGGAATGGGTCACGCCCTCGAAATAGTCGCTCTGCCCGTGGGCGAAGTCATACATCGGATAGCAATGCCACTTCGTGCCGGTGCGATGGTGCGGTGTCTGTATGATACGGTAGATTATAGGGTCGCGGAAGTGCATATTCGGGTTTGCCATGTCGAGCTTTGCACGCAGAACCATGCTCCCCTCTACGGCTTCTGCCGTATTCATATGCTCGAACAGCCGCAGGCTTTCCTCTACAGGACGGTCACGGTACGGGCTTGGAGTACCTGGTTCGGTAGGCGTTCCCTTCTGCTCTGCTATTTGTTCCGAAGTCTGCTCGTCAACGTATGCATGACCGTTCTTAATCATCCATACGGCGAAGTCCCACAACTTGTCGAAATAGTCGCTCGCATAGTAGATGTTGCCCCACTTGAAGCCGAGCCAGCTGATGTCGTTGAGTATGTTCTCGACGTATTCGGTGTTTTCCTTTGATGGATTGGTATCGTCGAAACGGAGGTTGCACACCCCGTTGTAGTGTTCTGCCACGCCGAAGTCCATGCATATAGCCTTGGCGTGTCCTATGTGAAGATAGCCGTTAGGCTCTGGCGGGAAGCGTGTCTGTATGCGTCCGGCATTCTTGCCCTCGGCAAGGTCTCCCTCTACAATCTGCTCTACAAAACTCAATGAGTGCTTTTCCTCGTTGCTGTTGGTTTCAGGTGTGTTCATTATAGTTGATGTTTGTTTTCTATTGGTTTGATCAAATATGCCGCACGACGACTACAGTCATCTATATAGCTTACAATAACTTAATGAGATGCAAAGTTAGTGCAAACGTGCGAAACAACAAAGAAAAGCAGAATATTTCTTTATACTCCGCAATCCAGTTTTTCACTGATTTGTTTTGGTTATTGACATTTTAATAGTATTTTTGCAACCGATTGTAACGCAGGTAACTGCATTATCATAATAATTGCAACATAATGGAGAATATATTTCACGGGCTTGGCATAGCCCTCATTACCCCGATGAAAGGTGATGGCGAAGTCGATTACGAGGCTCTCGAACGGCTTGTCGAATACCAGATAAGCAACGGTGCCGACTTTCTTTGCATACTTGCCACTACGGGTGAGGCACCATGCCTGACACACGATGAGAAAGACAAGATAACCGATACAATACAGAAGGTGAACAAGGGGCGCGTGCCTATATTGAAGTATTGCGGCGGCAACAACACGCGTGCCGTAGTCGATGAGATAAAGGCGACGGACTGGAACGGCATTGACGGCATACTGAGCATATGCCCGTACTACAACAAGCCTTCACAGGAAGGCCTCTACCAGCACTTCAAGGCTATAGCCGAGGCAAGTCCGCTGCCCGTCGTCATGTACAACGTACCCGGACGGACTGGCGTAAACATGAAGGCTGCCACTACCGTACGCATAGCACGTGACTTCCCAAATGTCGTAGCTATCAAGGAGGCTTCAGGCTCACTCGAGCAGATTGACGACATAGTGAAGAACAAGCCAAAGAACTTCGAGGTTATATCGGGCGACGACGGACTTACGTTCCCGATGATCGCAAGTGGAGCGGTAGGCGTTATCTCGGTCATAGGCAACGCGCTGCCAAAGGAGTTCTCAAGAATGATACGGCTGGAGTTCAACAACGAGTATGCCGCCGCGCTGAAGATTCACCACCAGTTCACGGAACTGTACAAGCTGCTGTTCGTCGACGGCAACCCAGCAGGTGTGAAGGCTCTACTCAGCGACATGGGAATGATAGAAAACGTGCTCCGCCTGCCACTGGTGCCCACACGCATTGAGACACGCCAGAAGATGGACGAGATAATAAAGAACTTGAAGTACTGAAACGGGCACCATCATTTCAAGAACATACGGAAACACATCACGAAGCGGGCTGAACGACAATGTCATTCAGCCCGCTTCACGTTGTATAACAGTGTGCTTTTAATATATCCTTATCTCGTCGCCTACGCGAACCTGGTAGTCCCTTGAGGCAAGCCACAGATTCTTACGTATGACACTCTTTAGCTTCACACCGTATATCTGTGCTATGCTGTAGAGGCTCTCGCCCATCCGCACTCGGTGGGGGTGGTTCTTAAACTGTTTCGGAGCACGGCTGCGCTTCTTCTTCAGCCATATTATCTCGCCTTCAGTGAGCCTGTCCTTGTATTCGCGCTCATTCCACCTGGCTATCTTCCGCCCCGATATTCCAATCTCCTTTCCTATGAGCTTGAATGTGTCGCCACGCCTTACCTTTATATAATAGTTGTCATTGTACTGGCGTATCGGATGGAGAGCCATTCCGCGCTGTACAGGACGGTCTTTCTCCGCACGGCGAACCATGAATCGGTCGTAGCTGCGCGCCTTGTCATATTCGTAGAGTTTGTACAGCTCTATAATGTCTATGAGACGCTGTGCGTATTGTGGATTGGTAGCATAACCTGCCGCCTTAAGTCCATAAGCCCAGCCCCGGTAGTCTGTGCGGTCAAGTGAGAAGAGGCTGCGGTAACGCCGTCCCCTGGCGAGAAACTGGCTGTGGTCTTCATAGCTCTGGCGCGCGTTGTCGTAGGCACGGAAACATTCGTTCAGCGCATCGTCATTCTGATATACCGTGCGTCCCTGCCAGCCGTGACACTTTATGCCGAAATGGTTGTTGCCCTTCAGCGTAAGCTCACTTCCGCCCGCACCACTCTCAAGCAATCCCTGCGCAAGGGTGATGCTCGCCGGAATGCCGTATGAGAGCATTTCCTCTATGGCCAAGTCCTTGTACTGGTCTATATAGTTCTGGTATTTGGCATTCCAACGGTATTTGGGTCTTGCCGAAACGGGCAACACCAACATTATGATTAAAAGGAAAGCTAATGTCCGTTTCATTGAGTTTCGGGTTTAGATGATGCAAAAATACGGTAAAACATTGGAAGAACAAAATAATATTACTACTTTTGCAAGTATGAAAGTCATTATTTCCCTTGGTTCCAACATTGACCAAGAAGAGAACATACAACGTGCACGAGAAATATTAAGCCACATTATTCCAGACGCTACATTTACCGAACCGCAGTGGACTGACCCCGTAAGAGAGAATGGCAAACAACCAGGAAAGGACAAGTACTTGAACTGCCTGGTAGAGGGTCATGTGTTCAACTATACGGAAAAGAGCGTTATCGCAAGGCTTAAACAGATAGAGCAGACCATGGGCGACAGTCATGAAAACCACATGGACGGTCGTGTTATCATAGACCTTGACCTGATACAATACGGCGACCATAAATTAAGGGATATTATTTGGAAATAAACGGAAGCATTGCCAGCAGAAGTATGTGGCCATGGCTGCGTAGCGTAGTGGCAGCCTTGTTGCTCGGCACCGCCACTATCACCTTGTCAGCACAAACGTCTAACAAGGACACGGAACGGCTTGGAATGGCTCTCGAATATTTCCAAAGCGGCAAATACCATGAATCACTGCTCTTATTCCAACAGCTCGAAAAGAAATACAGCCTCAACCCACGGTTCAAGGCATATATAGGATTGTGCCATTACTATGAATGGCATTATCAAAAGGCTGTACAATATTTCAACACCGCCCTACCCTTTCTTGGCGGATTGTCACCACATGAATTGAGCGTCTACTACTATGCCGCTGGTGAAAGCTATTTCCAAATGGAACGTTACGATAGTGCCATGACGTATTTCAGGCAGGACGCAGAAGTCTGTTACGACAATGAACGTGGTGACATTTACTATCGTATCGGATTGTGCCTGATGTTTCAAGAGAAATGGCAATCGGCAAGCACAAGCTTTTCTAAATCAGATTATTATTATAGAAAGTTCCGCAATGCCGCAGAACTAAAGGCACGACTGGAGCAAATAGCCCATATGAGGCAAGGGTGCGACAAGCGTGTGGCCCTCATCATAAATGAAGAACGCCGGGCATTACTCAAAAAGGCAACACCCGGCGAACGGTATCGTGAGGCTTTCATTCCGTGGGACTTCGCCGTTCCACAATCATGGAAGCCATAGAATAATCATTACATGGCGAAAGTATTGAAACCGCCGTCGACGACTGCGACAGTACCCGTAACGAACGATGCGGCATCGCTCATCAGATAGTGGATTGTACCACAGAGTTCTTCAGGTCTGCCCATACGTCCGAATGGTGTCTGGCGTATAACGTCATTGCCACGTGCGGTATACGTTCCGTCAGGATTGGTGAGCAACGTTCGGTTCTGTTCCGTAATGAAGAAGCCTGGAGCAATAGCGTTAACACGTATTCCCTCTCCAAACTTCTTGGCAGTCTCGGCTGCCATATATGCCGTAAAATTGGATATGCCGGCTTTGGCTGCGCCATAACCACAAACACGTGTGAGCGGACGGAAGGCAGCCATGGACGAGAAGTTGATGATGCTGCCCTTGCCCTGCTTCACCATTGGGTGGAGGAATGTCTGTGTCGGAATCACAGTACCTATGAGGTTAAGTTCCAGTACTGTCTGGAACTGAGCCGGATCAAGGTCGAACACTGTCTGGTCCGGACCTATCGTCGCGCCAGGCATATTGCCACCGGCAGCATTCAACAGCGTGTCTACACGTCCGTACTTAGATACTATGTCGGCACAGTTCCGCTCTACAATGTCACGCTTCATGACATCAGTCTTCATGAACTCGCACGAGCCTCCGGCAGCAGTGATGTCCTCAACTATCTTGTTGCCTACTTCCTCCTTGCGCCCCATGATTATAACTTTTGCTCCATTGAGCGCAAGATACTTGGCAATACAGCGCCCGAGGACTCCCGTACCACCCGTTATGGCTACCACGTAGCCGTTTATATCAAATAAGTTCTTCATACTTTCCCTGTTAATTCTTACCTTCAGCCATCTCGTCGTCAACCGTAGCCAACACTCCCTGAACCTGTCCCATGGCGAACATACGCCCGAGGAACGAGTATCCGGCGTTATACCCACGGTTCTCATCTCCAAGCATCGTCATTCCGTGATCTACACGCATTGGCAACTTGTCTATAAACGGCTTGCCACATCGGTTCTTTTCCTCTCGCTCGAAGATACGAGCAAGCTCGACGACATTGGCTCGACCGCCAAGATGACTTGCTTCGGTAAAGTCGCCATTGGGGAACACACGGCAACTGCGCAGGTGTACGAACCATGTACGAGCGGCATATTTGCGTGCCATGGCGACAACATCATTCTGCGCTCCGGCAGAAAGGCTGCCGGCACAGAACGTCAGTCCGTTGTGAGGATCGTCAACGGCATTCAGGAACCATTCTATATCTGCGTCGCAGGTGACTATGCGTGGAAGTCCGAGTATTTGGAATGGTGGATCGTCGGGATGGACGCACATATACATTCCGCATTCGTTGCAAACTGGCATGATGGCTTCGAGAAAATACTTCATGTTTGCCCTTAGCTCATCACGCCCTATACCGTCGTAACGTTTCAGCAACTGGCGGAACAGTTCTACTGGATGCTCGTCACCCTCCTTGAAGTTGCCGCTTACGAAGCCTTGCGTCTTTATCACAATGTTCTCAACAAGCTGGTGCTCCTTTTCGGGATTCATCGTCTTGCGCAGAGCCTCTACCTCTGCCAGTACGTTACGACCGTTAGGCTTGCCGTCAGGTCCGAGTACATGGAAGGTAGCCCAACTTTCACGTGCGCCCTCGCGCTTGAGAATGTAAATATCGAAATAAGCAAATGCCGGAATACTGAAATAAAGGTTTGATGTACCGTTGTCGTTAGGGTGCAAAAGGTCGGTACGCGCCCAGTCGAGTACGGGCATAAAGTTGTAGCAAATGGTATGTATACCTTCAGCCGAAAGGTTGCGAAGGCTCTGCTTGTATATCTCTATCTGCTCGTCACGATCCTTGCCACCGTACTTTATCGTTTCCGTTACAGGCAGCGATTCTACTACCGACCACCGCATACCGTAGGACTCTATATAAGCCTTCAGGTCATGGATAGCCTCACGCGTCCATACTTCGCCTAAAGGTACATCGTGCAATGCCGTAACTATGCCTTCGACACCTATCTGCCGAAGCATTGCGAGCGTTATCTTATCGTTCTTTCCAAACCAACGCCATGTTTTTTCCATAATTGCCTAAGCCTCCTTTTCTTGCATGTCATAAACTATCTGCATCAACTGCTTGCCGAGAGCGTCGGCAGCCTCCATGGTGTGAGCTTCGCTGTACACACGGATAATTGGCTCGGTGTTGCTCTTGCGCAGATGTACCCACTTGTCGGGGAAGTCGAGCTTAACGCCGTCTATGTCAGTTACCTGTACATTATCCATAGAGCCGTATTGTTCCTTTACCTGGAGTAGTATCGCATCTACATCTGTCGAAGGAGTCAGGTCTATGCGGTTCTTGGCTATATAATAATTGGGGAACGAATGCCTCAATTCCGAAGCCTTCATGCCTTTCTCCGCAAGTGATGAAAGGAAAAGGGCTATACCCACAAGTGCGTCACGTCCGTAGTGGAGTTTCGGATAGATGACTCCGCCATTACCCTCGCCACCTATGACGGCTCCAACTTCCTTCATCTTCGTAGTAACGTTCACCTCGCCTACGGCAGCGGCGTAATACTTGCAGCCATGCTTCTCTGTAACGTCACGCAAAGCCCTCGTAGAACTAAGGTTGGAAACTGTCGGGCCTTTCACGTGGTCGAGTATATAGTCGGCTACCGTCACGAGAGTATATTCCTCGCCATACATTTTTCCGTCTTCCTGTATGAATGCAAGACGGTCTACATCGGGATCGACTACGATACCCAGGTCATAATTGCCTTTGGCTACTTCACCCATAATGCCACCCATGTTTTTCTCCAATGGTTCAGGATTGTGGGCGAAGTCGCCATTAGGCTCGCCATTGAGGAACGTGTAGTTGACGTGCAATGCATCAAGGAGTTTGGGAAGGATTACGCCGCCTACCGAGTTGATAGAATCAACAACGACGTTGAAATGCGCGTCGCGTATGGCGGTAAGGTTGACAAGCGGCAATTTCGTAACTGCTTCGACATGCTTCATATCGAACGAGTCGTCATCGGTATATGAGCCGAGATTGTCTACTTCGGCAAATGTGAAGTCTTCCTTATCCGCTATGGAAAGAACCTCGTTGCCATCTTCATTAGTAAGGAACTCGCCTTCCTCGTTCAACAGCTTGAGCGCATTCCAATGGCGCGGATTATGGCTTGCGGTTATTATGATTCCGCCGTCGGCACCACTCATGCGCACGGCAAGTTCCGTAGTAGGCGTTGTAGCGAGTCCGATGTTCACGACATCGGCTCCCATACCCATAAGGGTTCCACAAACGACATTCTTCACCATAGGACCAGAGATGCGCGCGTCACGTCCGACAACAATCTTCAATCGCTTCCCCGGGTTCTTCCTGCCTATGAAGGTTGTATAGGCAGCAGTGAACTTAACAATGTCTAATGGATTCAATGTGTCACCGGCACGTCCGCCAATAGTTCCGCGGATGCCGGAGATTGATTTAATTAGGGTCATTATCTTGTGTCTTTATGTCTTTAAAGTCCTAAGCCTTAGCGACCACGCTCATATGTAATCTCATAGAAGCATGGATATACTGATGCGGTGGCATTGGCCTGCCCCTGCGTGGACGGCACTATGAGGCGCACCTTGGCTATATGGTCGCTGGCTGTATACGGGCGGCCTATGTTTATGAATGTAAGCGGTACGAGCCAGCCCGAGGGCACTGCCGTTCCGCCACCGCTCGAACCATACATCTGGTACATAACGCTCGACGAGGAATCAAAATAGCCCGTGAACGTTCCACTGGTGTTGGTAACGGTCATCTTGTCTACGATAGCCTGGTAGTACAGTATGTTATTTGACGACTGCACGGTATCGGGATTGCTCAACAGGTTGTACTCGTCGTAACGGCAGAGCACGCGCACGGTCTCTCCGTCCTTTATCTTCTCGCCACAGCCCTTTTCGACTATCTGCATATACACGCCGGTATTTGTCATATAGACATATTCGTTACGTGTGGTATCGGTCGTTGTGTCGTTCTCGTAGAACTGCCTCTCGGTTATGACGTTTATGTTCTTATTGGCAATGTACGAGCTTATAGCAGCCGACTCGCGTTTCAACTGGTCGGCATACGTCTCGTCGTCACTGCATGAAACAAACATTGCCGACATTGCGAGAGCCGTAATAAGTATTGTCAGTATTTTCCTCATATCTGTGTGTGTGATATTATTTTATCAATTAGTATTGTTCTATGCCGCAATCGGATTATTGGCTGTTACGCCACTATGCCAGTTGGTCCTTATACGCCATTATCGCCTTCAACGCTATGGAGCCTGCCTCGTCTATCGAACAATGGAGCCTGCCACCTGCGGCATCTTCGTGTCCTCCGCCATTGAAGAACTCTGCCGCCATCTGCCGGCAATGGAATCCACAGCTGGAGCGAAGGCTTACGAACACGACGTTCTCGTGGTCGCGGTCTTCGCGCAAGGATATGGAAAGCTTGTGTCCCTTCATAGTAAGAGGCACGTTGACCAATCCCTCAAGGTCGCCCTTGATGAAGTGGTGTTCCTTCATCTCCTTCTTGGTGACGGTAAAGTATGAGGCATGGAGAGACTCTATTACGTTGAGCTTTTCCTTGATTACATAAGCCCTGAAATTGATAGCCCATGCACTGTAGTTATGAAATACACGGTTGTATATAACGTCCTTGTCGATGCCCTTGCGCAATAGTTCCGATATAATAATGTATATGTCGGGGTTGTTGCTGTTGTAGGTGAATCCGCCTGTATCAGTCATCATGCCGCAATATATGCACACTGCCATATTGTGGCTGATGCTTTTCACGCCTCCAAGTTGGGTAATGACGCGGAATACAAGTTCTGACGTGCTCGAAGCCTCTGGGTGCGAAACCGTAAGGCTGGTATCTATCTGTGGACCGACATGGTGGTCTATAAGTATCTTCTTCGCTTTGGCATTCCGCACCTCGTCCTGCATATCATCAAGTCGCGACAATTCATTGTAGTCAAGACAGAATATCAGGTCGGCATCGGCGATAAGACGCTTGCCAGCGTCACTTTGCTTGTCGTAATTTATTATAGCATTATGCCCCGGCAACCAGTGGAGGAAGTCGGGGTCTGCGTCAGGCAGCACCACTGCCACTTGCTTTCCCATACCATCAAGATAATGCTTCAACGCCAACGACGAGCCAACCGCATCGCCATCAGGCGACTTGTGGGCTGTTATGACAATGTTGCGGGCATCGCCTATCGTGTTTTTGAGAGTCTCGCACTGAACGTCTGAAAGCAGGAAAAGCGTGTTGGTCGGTGTGTTGTTGTCCATTATATGCTGCGATCAGAACAGTTTTGCAGGATATACGCCATCGTCGACAAGCGACTGTATCTTTGCCACCACTCCCGGACGGTCGGCAGAATACGTAACGCCGAACCACTTGCTTGTAGTGTCAAGCACCTCGCAAGTTGCCGTTCCGTCATTTATCAGCTTGTTGACCACCCACGGTATGAGATATTCCGCCTTCGGGTTTGCCTTGGTCTCAGGCGAATCGAGGAAATCCTTGAAGAACTGGTCGCTATATTCGAAATAATCGGGAGTGAATCCCCAAACGTTCATGCTTACAGGTGTGGTATCTGGTATATTGACCCAATGCCCGTCCTCGTCCTTGTATGCTACTTTTCCGTCAGACTGACGAACTATCTCAGTACGTTCTACGCATGTCGTCAAGTGGTTGTCGGCATCCTTGGAGCATACGCCGCGGCTCACGCTGCCGTTCTCGCTCAACGTATTGCCGACACGGAATCCGACCATAGCGTATGTATTGCGGCTGTTCTCTGGCAGTTCGGAAAGGAACTTGCCAATCACCTTGAAGCAGTCGCGGTTGTAGAAGTCGTCACAATTGATGACGCAGAACGGTTCCTTGACAACGTCCTTTGCCATCATAACGGCATGGTTGGTACCCCAAGGCTTCTGCCTACCCTCGGGCACGCTGTATCCGTCGGGAATCTTGTCAAGGCTCTGGAACACAAGCTCGCAAGGCACGTGTCCCTCATACTTGCTAAGTATCTTCTCCCGGAAATCACTTTCGAAATCCTTGCGTATAACCCATACTATCTTTCCGAAACCTGCCTTTATGGCATCGTAAATAGAATAATCCATAATGGTCTCGCCATTCGGACCCAGTCCGTCAAGCTGCTTAAGCCCGCCATAACGGCTGCCCATACCGGCAGCAAGGAGCAACAATGTTGGTTTCATAAGCCGTTATATATTATATAATAATGTGTTATTCCTATTGGTTTTACGTCCTGACATATTAAATGTGTGGAATGCAAAGGTACTAAAAAATCGTGAATAACGCCTTTGGCACTCCATATTTAATTGATTTTAGCGATACTTAATGAGCATGGAACAAACATATATTGATATGAATTAAAGATCTTCGCCATGAGGTCGATTATACTCGTTGTCATAGAATAATAACAAATTATATTTACCACTTTCTAAGCGACTTAATAAAAACCACACATTCCTTTTATATGTAGCAAACGTCGATAAAAAACTTTCAACGGCAGCCGAACAATCTCTTATACGTTCTTCACTAATTATACTGTCTTTGCTTGTAGCGCCCAATAACTCTTTTACCTCTTCTTGAATAGAATCTTTAACTTCAGTTGTATTTAAATCTATCTTTTGACAAAAATTCGCTTCATACCTTTTGTGATTAACTAATATCTGATAGCTAACATCTTCTTCCATAGGAATTCGAAAATCTTTATCTTCATCAGCATATTTTATATATTTTGGACTACTCTCGAATTGGTCACACAAAGCGTTAAACTGAACTTTAGCACCTTCTTCTGACAATGGAATTCGATTAAATAACGCAATCCTATCAACTTTATTTTTAGTAGTATTAACTACCAGATATACATCTATTCCATTGAATTCTCCCTCAAGCATACCCTCAATAGACTGCATAAACCCTTTTTCCTTTAGGGCATTAATCATATCTGTTTTTGTCCCATCAACAGGAATTCCCATAAACTCAACGGGGATTCTCTGTGCCATAGAAGATAATTCAGAAATGAAGATCAATACAAGAATTAAAAAACTTTTTTTCATTGATTTATACTATTTCGTTTGTAGATTTTTACTATTTATTTCAAAGTCCCCACTGAACTAACTGCGCAGACGCTCGCGCAGGTTCGAACTACGGCGCAAATATGCCATAAGCAATAGCACGCTGCCGACGGCTACAACCAGCGAAACGACATATAGGAATCCCGCAAACGAGTCGTAAAGTCCGTGCAGCGTCGCTGGAATGAGCAGCGCGAGGGCGTAGAGCACCTTGCGGTAACGCGGATAAAGTCCCGCCATACCTACGAAATAGCCGCCGATGCCACACCATATGGCATGGAGGAACGGCAGCGAGGTCAGCCTTGCTATGTTTAGTACGAACGCCGTCGTGTAGTCAGCCTGTATGTTTATCGTGGTCTGGTACTGCACGCCCTCAAAAACGCCGAAGGCTATGCCCGCCATAAGTCCGTAGTAGACCATAGTCTGCGGCAGCAACGGCTCGCGAGAGCGTCGCTCTATGACAAGGAGCGGTATCATCTTGGCAAACTCCTCGGTAAGTCCCACACCGAGTATATAGCCGATAATGCTTACCGGGAACGGGGCATGGGTGAACACGTAGAAGAAGTTAATCGTGTTCAGTCCTGAGAATATTACGAACACGCCTGCCTGTGTTAGAAAGAAAGTCGAGACAGCGGTCTTCCAAGTCACCTGCCGCGTACTGAACATATAGGCGAAGAACAATCCCCATATCACTGCAAAATACAGGGATACTATATAGAAGACGAGGTAGCCGCCGATAGGCAGCAACATGATGAACGACAAAGACAATCCCGCTATGGCAAGTATCAGGAGACGTTTGTCCTCCAAGATACCGTGCCGCGTCATGTCGTCTTTTGGGAAAAGGAACTCCGTACCCACATGCCCAAGCTGGCGCATGAAAGAGCCGTTATCACGGATATGGGGGCTTATTCCACGGCGTAAAAGGAACTCTTTTACTATACCGGTCTGCCCGGTTTGCGCGTCGCGCGCCTTGTCGTGCAGGAGAAGCTTGCCCTCCTCCACGTATCGAGCCACGACCATCTCGTCATAAGGACCATAGTCGTGGCTGTTTCGGGTTATTATTATCATATTTGATATTGATGTTTACATGGCTTCTGCCAACTGTCCTTTCGGAGCGGTGTCAAGCAGCACCTTGCGTTTGCCTATGCGTGCCTCGAAATATGGTTCCTCGTCACGAAGCGAGATGTCGTCATACAGGAACGGAGCCACGACCGTGTCCTTGCCGTCGGCAAGTATAAGCCCCATCTTGCCATCTTTCTGCGCTATGACCGGCGTTTGCCGTATGTCGTCCACATATACGTACGGAGTGCGTATGAAGTCGTAATTGGGACTGACAGTAACCTTGCCCTCGTGGTTGCGTATTCCGTATTTGCCGTTCTCCTCGAACACCTCATGATAGCGGAAATACGTGTCACGTATGGCTTTCAAGTACATGACCCACTTGCGCTTGTCGTTGACCATCTGCATCATGTACGCAAACGTGTCGCAATAGTTCGCCATCGCGCGTACAAGCACCATCTTCATGTCGAGACCGTCCAGACAGTGGCGGTTCAAGTCGATGTACGCGGCTATGTCGTGCTCCTTCTCATCTACGGATTTGCCCTTGAGGGACTCCTCGAACTTGACCATCGTCTTATGCGAGCCCGACATACCCTTTATATAACGGTGAATCTGCCTACATATCTCATCGCATACGAACTTGCTTATCTGCCTTTGCTCTATAGGATCGGCATACTGAACGTCAAAATTCTCTTGTGTAATCATAATCTGTGTCCTCCGTGTATTATTATTAACATAAGATTAGCTCCAACAGGCTGTGCATATTCACACCTGTCCGCCATTGATTGCTTAACTTTTGCCAAAGTTACGGACTTTTTACAATATGAGCAAAATTTAAACTGGATATTTTACCACACCGCTTGACTATTGTCAAGACAGTTGACATAAGCCAAGAAAAGCGCGAATAGGCTGGTTTTATGCCTTGTTTGTTTGGTGTGTGCGCACACAATGCCTAACTTTGCATCGCGAAACAGGATAACGGGGCTGCGACGGCAGCTTCCAATAGTAATGAAAAAGGGCAACCGGCATAACGAAAAGCCCTATTAAAAAGTAAATAGAGAAAGGATAACAAGAATTATGATGACAACATTATTTGTTTTAGCAGTAGTAGCCGCAGCAGTTGCGAACGCAATCCACGTGAACAACAACATCGAGCTGGGCAAGTAAACCAATCAAGCACAGGGCGCAAAAGCCCTTGGACGATTTTTCATAGTACCCCAATATACGGCGCGGACGGGCAGGCTTCGAAAGCCTCCCGCCCGCTTTTTATTCTCCGAAACCAAGCATTTACAACACAAGCCATCAACGCCATGCATGAATATGCATTGCGATATATATAATGTAAGTCATAGAAATATAGGGCTATATAAAACAAACCGCCACGCTCAATCGAGTGTGGCGGTCTTTTAAGTTCTCCTTTCATTGAGAACCTCGAAACTGGTTTTGGTTCGCGCCTCACGGCGTTCCCCATCATCAGACTTCGAATGTAACCTGAAATTTAATCAATCTCTAACCAAAAACTAATCCTATGAACGAAACAATCTCTATTGTTTCAACCTTAAATAAAACTAAAAACCTAAATCTATTACTACTAACCTAAACAATCTATTAACCTTTTGACGGTGCAAAGGTACTCACATATTTCTATCCACGCAAGAATATGCATCAAAAATAACGTCTTTTAAACGCTTTTTTGATTCATATCAAGCTGTTTGGACTGAAATACGCGCTATTTACGCCAAAACCATGACGTAACGTCCTCAAAATTGCCTGAAGGCAGACGCTTGTACATGCGCTGGTTGGTCGTCTTCGACTTCAAAGGACCGAGGTGCCTGATGTAAGGTCCCACCTTTATGTAGTCGAAGTTCCGCCTGTCTATATCCGAAGAAATGACCGTCCTGCCCGTATACCACGCCGTCTTCAGATATGGATAGCGTTCATGCACATAGGCGGCAAGCCCGTCCACCGCCGATGGGTCGCCGTCGCCACCCATAAAGCTCACGCAGGTTATCGAGCGGTTGCCCTCGCCTGCTATCAGGCTGTCAACGACTTCGGTTGAAAGAACCGTACCGACATCGCCCCACAGGAACGTACTATGACAGCCGGGACAATGGCACGGACACCCGGATATGTTTATCGCGAGCGTGGTCTCGTCCGGTATTTCCTGAAAGACGATGTCTGTATTTACGAATTTAAGCACGGCTTACTTAGCCTCCACTTCTACGACCGGCGACTTCTCCTGCGCCGCGGCTTCTGCCTCTGCCTTGTCAAGGTCTGCCTGCGTCGTGCCGACAGTGTATTTTTCCTTTGTGGCATAGTAGCGGCGGTGAGCCTCCTCCTGTCTTGCCATGGAGAAATTGCTTACACGCTTCAGGTAGCCGATGACACGTGTCAGATAGTCCACGTTCTTGGAGTGGCATACCGGGCATTCGTGCAGATAACGCTTGTCTATGTGCCCGCAGTCGTTACATACGGTGTTGGGAATGTTGAACGTGAAGTAGTTGCAACCTTCCTGCGCCGCGACTCGCAGCAACTGGCGGTACTGTGCCTGGGAAAGGTGCTCGTCGAGGTTCATGTGGAGTGCCGAACCACCCGTAAGGTGCTCTATATATGGCGCGCCGTGCATCTTGAACTTGTCGAGAATCGTCAGCGAATCGTCCTCAACCACATAGAAGTACGAGTTGTAGCAGTCGCGCGGAACGAAATACCCGTCCTCACGATCCCACTTGGCGTGCTTAACTCCGACGTTCTCCGCGGGTATCATCTCGCAGTTGAACATCACTTCCTTCGAGCGGTAAGCCTTGTTGTACTTCTCCACAAGCCCGAGTATCTCCTGGACGAAATGCAGATAGTCGTCATTCGGCGAGATCTTCAGCCCCATGAACTCGGCGGCCTCCACGAGTCCGTTGATGCCTATCGTAAGGTACTGGCGGTTTATGTTTATATAACCCGCGTCAAACAGCGGAAGCATATGGTTCTTCTGAAGTTCCTTCAGATTCTCGTTGTATGCCAGCTGTACCTTGTGGCAGAGGTCTATGATTCCGGAAAGATACTCCTTATAGTCCAGCTTGTGGTTCACCGCATACTGTATGCAGCGGTTCAGGTTGATTGTAAGCACGGACTTCGAGCCCGTAGATACGCCGCCTGCACCGAGAGTGTAGCTGAAACCGTTGTCCTGAATCTCGTTGCGCAGACGGCAGCAAGACGACAGAGAGTCCGCGTTGTCACTCATATATGTGAAGAACGAGTGTCCCTCGGCATACATCTTGGCGGCGAAGTCGCCCCACTCCTTGTCCTTGCAGTCGCCATTCTCCGTAAGCAGAGCCATTGTCTCTACCGGGAATGTCAGGACAGTGCGCGTGCGTTCCTTGTTGAACCATGTCATAAACCGCTTCTGGAGCCAGCTCAGTCCGTCCCAGTCGGGCTTCGAGCCGTCAGGAAAGTAGAAATTGCCGAACAGGCTCTCGAAATAGTAGCGGTCGTAGTACGATATGTTCCAGAACACGGCCTGGAAGTTGCGCGCCCCCGTCGGCTGGTTCAGCGAGTATACTATCTGTTCGAAGTAATCTGTTATCACCTTGTCGAGCGTGCGGTGGCGGAGGCTCATGTCTACCACCTGCTCCGGGTGCTTCCAGTAGTCCTTGCCGTATTCCTGCTGTATAAAGTAGTTCATATACATGAGGAACTCAGGAGTGGCGCACGCGCCGGCGAGCATAGAGCTGACGATGAACACCATGTTGATGAACCCGCCGCAGAATGACTTGAGGTTTGTCGGTGCCGTAGAGTTGCCGCCTATGGCTGTGGTTCCGCCTATCAACCACGGGTACATGGTTATCGAGGCGCAGTAGTTGGCGAGGTTCGTCTCGTCGTTCTTGTATATAAAGTGATGGTTGAGCTTGTCCATGTACTCGTCAGCCAACGCCTTGCCGTACATCTTCTTTATACGGTCGGTCAACAGGCGGCGGTTCAGACGGATAAAGCCCTGTTTCGGCAACTCGCCTATCAGCGTGGCGATGTTCTTGTGCTCCACGTTGGCATTGGCGTCGAACTTCGAGCCGGTGGCGGCGTTGTCGGCACCCATGTAGTCGGTGAGGAACTTCATCTTCTGCAGCGTCTCGCGGTCTTCGCTGTGTTCCTGGCGGTAGATGATGAACCGCTTTGCCACCTCATAGTAGCCCTCCTTCATCAATGCCACCTCAACCTGGTTCTGTATGTCCTCCACCTTGATGTCATTGTGAATGTCGAGATGGGCCAGAATCTTCGAGATTGAACCGAGGTCAATGGGTTGTTTCACACTGTCGAACGCCTTGACGATGGCATTCATAATTTTGTCGAGGGAAAACTGGTCCTTCGAGCCGTCGCGCTTAGTGATTGTAAAATTCTTAATCTCCATTAGTTCTGGTTTTATTGGTACACTCTTCATGGTCATGCGGACTGAAAGCAACGGGGAAGCACGCCTGACAGTGGCGTAGTTTATGGAAACTCGTCGCCATTTCCGTGGCGGAACTTTTCCGTTTTGGACAACTTTTCAAATTCCGCAGCTGCAAAAGTTATCCATTCCGGATAACTCTTACGGTTGCAAAGATAGGAAAAATATCCCAAAGTGGGACACCGACAATATGTTTATTTATGTTAAAGAAAGGCTTCCCAAATATCACTTAAAGCGTAAGTGACTGTAAGCCAAAACGTGTTAGCGCGTATGTTCAAGCAATTATGAGCGCGAAGCTCACTTTGTGTCGCTCACCATAACCCAGACTATCTTGTCGGGGAATCGCACTTGCAGCCTGTTGTCGTTCTTGGCGAGTATATATCCACGTTCTCCAGGCTCGACGACGTACACTTCCCCACTGTTTATCCGCCGTAACAGCGACGTATCCTTGCGTGCCGTCTCTACATATCGTGGAACGGTAGCCAGTCCGTCAACCTCCGTAGTGCCGAAGCAACGGCAGGTGACCGTGACATGTGTCTGCCCTGGTATCGTATCGACAGGCTCTGCCGCAGGAGCCGCCGTGCCCGAAGGCACAGTCATCGCCACCGTACGCGTCGGCGGAACGTATGCCTTCGGCTTCTCCTCCTTGTTGCCGCACGATACAAGCGATACCGGCGCGACCGCCACCGCAGCCACGCTGACCATTATGTATATAATAATGTGTATCGAATGCTTCACGTTCACAAAGTTACTATAATTCGCAGACAATACAAAACAAAAACAGGATATATTTGGCGAAGGTAGAGCCTGGATTAAATGAAAGTGGGTGCTGGATAGAGTGAAAGTAGAGTCTACTTATACTGAAAGTAGTGCCTACTTTGAATGAAAGTAGCCCTGGATTGGGTGAAAGTAGAGCCTGCTTATGATGAAAGTAACGCCTACTTTGAGTGAAAGTAGGGGCTACTTACAGTGAATGTAGAGCCTACTTTCAAAACAGATGTACACTACATTAAATTATGGCATGGCTGAAAACGAAAAATCCCACGGATTGCTCCGTGGGATTAACCAATATATCAATATCGGAAGATGCAAGTTAGTCTGCCAACGGGTCAAATGTTCCCTCAGCACCACCTGCGGCGAAGTTCTGCCAGCCTATGGTCTGCGGCAGTTGCTTTGCAGCCTGCGAAGCGCCAGAGGTAAATCCGAGGAAATAGTAGTTCGGACGGAAGTTGATGTACTCGTCGGTATGGTTGGAGTCGCGTCCATCACCCTTCTTCAGCTTGCGGACAAGGTTAGCCTTGTACCAAGTCGCGAGTGTAGAGAGCTGTGAATTCAAGTCGCTCTGACGCAGGTCTACACCAGCCGGGCGGAACTTTGCCATAACCTCGTAGTAGGTGTACTTTTGCTTGACCTCGTTAACCGTAATGCCCTCCTGTGCTGACAACTGGCTGCAATAGGAAGCGTACATCGGGTCGCCGTCGAATGAGGTAGTTCCAGTGCCATAGCTGTCGGCAACGCGGAATTCCATGTTCTCACGGCGCTGACCGTTGAACGGCTTGAAACCAAGCCACGTGCAGGTGTTGCCTCCCCAGCCTGTAAGCGTCCATGAAGAAGGCGCGCCTGAAATCGAGCTGAAGTTTGCACCGCCGTCGAACAACAGCCAACGGCGCATATCGTCGAAACGCTTGCCCTCATATGCGAACTCAATCTGACGTTCATAGAGTATCTGGCTCATGCAGGTTGCCTGGTCGGAAGACGCTGCCGGAGTGATACCGCAGTCGCCTGTGTAGCCTACGCGCTCGCGTATCTGCTTTACGAGGTCAACAGCCTCGCTCATGTGACCTGCGCCACATGCAGCCTCGGCAAGGTTGAGCAAAACTTCGGCATAACGGATTTCCATCAGCGGAGCGGCTGAATAATACGGGTCGGCGCCCTTACCCTCATTGCTCAACGAGAACACGTATACGGGAGAATTGACATCAGCATCGTCGCTCTTCTTGCGGACGTATACGCCCTGCTTGCTGCTGAGCAGGTTGTCGGCACCGTAGGAGTTGCCACTCTCTGCGTTGCCCTGGTCATTGGTACTGGTATACCAGACATAGTTCCACAGAGTGTAGTTCGCGCCGTCAGCCGGATTGTTGGCGTTTCTTGTAGTTGCGTCGCCATTATAAGCCCAACGGAAACCTGGCATTGCGAACGTGCGGTAGAAGCGCGGGTCACGGTTGACGAAAGGAACGTCGCTGTCGTATGTCTCCGACGATGTTTCGAGCTTGGTGTAAGTACCGGTACCTGCCGGAATCTTGCCGTCCGACATCGGGAACATATCAACCAGCATCGCACTCGGCTGCTTGCCGCTTCCGACTGCGTTGGCAGGACGGATAGAACTCTCCCAAGGATTGTTCTTCTGGTTGTCAAGATCGTCGCCGACTACATTATTATATAAGCGACCGAAAACGAACTCGGGGTTCTTTGATGTCGTTGCGAACATAGAAGCGAACGAGGCGGCGTTTTCTCCGCCCTGATTATACAGCGCATAACCGCAAGCGTTGATAGAGTCAAGCTCTGCCTTCATCGTGGTGTAGGCTTCCTGCCAGCGGCTTTCATCGTTGGCACGGTTGAACAGTGGGCTTGCCCACAACAGGAGTACGCGACCTTTGAGCGCGAGTGCCGTACCCGTGGTTACACGTCCGTAGTCGGAGCCGCTCCAGCCACCGTTCATAGTCTTGCTTGCAAGAAGGCTTGCGGCACGGTCAAGATCGGAGATAATGAAGTCCTTGACCTCACGCGCCGAACGGCGTGGATTAGTAGTTCCCTCCACCGGGTCTTGCTTGTCCGTGACGATTGGCACGCCTCCATACCACTTTAACAGGTTGTAGTAGCACCACGCGCGGAAGAAATATATCTGACCGAGCATGACGTCCTTGTCTTCTTGGTCGATACTTCCGCCGCTGATGCCCTCAAGCGCGTCATTGATGTTGCGGATACGTCCGTAAACCGATGACTGAATGTTCGACTGGTCGCCCATGATATAGTCAGGAACGGAATTGTCCGAACTCATCGAGGTGAGTTCTATCTCAGGGTTGACGAAACTGCTGAAGCCGCTGTACTCTTCTGTCGACTTGCCGGCGATGTCGGCATTGCCGGCCGACGGGTATTTCCAAGTCATATCGGTCACGTCTGGCAGACACCAGCTGTATATATCGTTCAATCTGCCGTTGCAACCACTGACATAGTTGTAGATGTCAGTGTTCGCATTGTCGTAGTTCTTCTTGTCCTCAAGGAACTGGTCGCTACATGATGCGAAAGTCATTGCGGCAATGAGGCCAAGCCCCAAATACTTATATGTTTTCATTGTCGTTTTTTGCTTTTAATTATATTAGAATGTCAGATTAACGCCGACTGTCCACTTGCGCAAGTTAGGATAGCTTCCGTATGACCCTGCCATTGGGCTTGTGAAGTTGTCTGGATACGGGTTGTAGAAGTTGATGAGGTTCTGACCCGTTATGTTGAATCGTGCATTCTGTATTCCTATGCCGAGGCTCTTTAGCCATGGCTTCGGCACCGTGTATGCGATAGTCAGGCGGTTGAGGGTCACACGTGCGTTGCTTATTCTCCAGAAGCTTGAAGTCACACTGTTGACAGACGAGTATGCAAGATTAGGATACTTCGCACCGCGGTTCTCCGCAACTACGAGGTTGCCACTGCCGTCATACACGTCCTCATAAGAATACATATTGTCCGGATTCCAGAACGATGGCATATTGATGTACTCAACCGTGCCGTTGGCACCAGCTGCGAATGGCTTGATAGCCGCACTTGGCAGTGTGGTGTAGCCACCCCAGTTGGCGTTGAACTGAGCGGTGAGCGACAGTCCCTTCCACTCTGCGCCGAGGTTCATGGTGAATCCATAGATGTTGTTGCGGTGTGAGAGCTGCACCTGGTCGTTGTCGGCATCAACGATTCCGTCAGGACCGTCATAGTAGATGTTTCCGTTCTCATCGGTGTGCTGTGCGCCACGAACGTCCTTGTATATAAGCATACCCGGACGAACCTGGTCCTTGGTCAAGCCCATATATGAAGTGATGTTGTACTTGTCGAAGTACTCCTCGATGTCCTGGAACGAGCGGAACATGCCGATACACTGCATACCCCACGTGCCGATGTCGGTGCGTCCCTTGTACTGTATCTGGCGATAAGCGTAATCGGTAGCCCAGTCCATGTCGAGAACCTTGTTGTCGGAGTAACCGGTGTTGATGCCTACGTGATACTTGAAGTCCTTTCCGATCTTGTCACGCCAGGTCAACGACAGTTCCCAACCGTATGAGTCGAGCTTGCCACGGTTGACAGCCGCACTCTGCGTACCGATAGTGAATTCTACGTCCTGCTTGAGGTTCATCAGCATCTCGCGGTTCCACTCGTGGTATGCGTCGAACGTAACGCCCAGGCGCTGGTTGAGGAAACGCGCGTCTACACCGAAGTTGAACTTGTAGTCCTTATCCCAATGAACGTCAGAGTTGACGGCAGAATTGTTCTTGTTGATAGTGATACGGTTGCTCGAGCTGTTGCTTGCGCCCTCGCCAAACACGACACCACGGTTCGGATCCTGCGCGTAAACCTGCATCCACTGCCATGCGGCGGTGTTGTCACGACCGGTAAGACCGAAGCTTGCACGGAACTTCAAGAAGTCTATCCATTTCAGAGCCTTGGCTTTCTGCCACCATTTCTCCTCACTGATAACCCAGCCCGCGCTAACTGCCGGGAACGTTCCCCAGTAGTTCTTAGGCGCGAACTTCGTCGATGCGTCGGAACGCAGCAAGAACTCGAAGAGGTAGCGGTTGGCGTAAGCGTAGTTGATTCGTCCGATATATGACAGCGAACCAGACTCACTGCGTGTGAACGTACCAGAGATAGCACCCGTTGCCGAGTTGTACTGACCAGTGGTGAACTCGTAAGGAGACTCACGCTGCGTGGTCTGGTACTCGCTTTCAGCCTCGCTCTTCTCTATCGAGAACAAAGCCTGTACGTGGTGGAGTCCGAAGTCGCGCGCATACTGTGCGGTGAAGTTCACCTGATAGTTGTCGGTACGCGTTGACGAACGTGCGAGGTAATTGCCGTTGGAAATGGTAGAAGCCACAAAATTGCTTGAATTATAGTAGCTATCGAGGTCGTCCTCGTTGCCTATCGGGGTGTAGAGGTGCTGGCCCGAACCGAAACGGTTGTTCATCGAGTAGAGCGTATAGGCCGAACCGTACTCGTTGCCCTTGTCGGTATTGATACTCTTGCTGTAGGAGAACCGCAGGGTAAGTCCCTTCAAGAGCTTGCTCCAACCGAAATCATAGTTGATGTTGGCGTTGATGTTGAGGTTGGAGGTCATGTTCTTCTTGTAGTCGCCATTGTTCTGAAGCACGTCGAAGGCGTAAAGCTGGTTCTGCGAACGCTGTGTGTTCGACACTCCATAGCCGAGAATATTGTAGTCACCTACTGTCTCCGGCAAGTAGCGCGGGCGTGTGAGTAGAAGACCGTAGTCCTTCTCCGAGTTCGTACCACCGACTTTGACGTTAGGAGTCTTCTTCGTACCGTAGTCGCCGCTGACGGTTATGCCTGCGCCCAACCATTTGGAAATCTTCACGTCCACACCGGCACGATAGTTCCAACGGCTGTAGTCAAGCTTGCCGAGGTTACCGTCCTGGTCGAAGTAGCTGATACCAGCGAAGTAGTTGGCACGGTTAGAAGCTCCACTGATATTGACGCTATGCTTCTGCGTGAAGCCTGTTTCCCAGTACTTGTCAAGCAAGTCGTAGTTGAGGTTCTTCATTGCCTCAAGCTCGTCTGCCTGATACAGTGCCGTGGTATGGTTGAGCGACGTGTTGGTCGGGTCGGCAGCGGCAATGGCGTTGTAGAGGCGACCGTAGTTGTATGCACTCAACATCTTCGGGCGTGCGACCTCGTCGGTGAATCCGAACGTTCCGCTATAACTTATGCGCGGTTCACCCATTTGTCCTTTCTTCGTCGTGACGAGGATAACGCCGTTTGCGGCACGCGCTCCATATACGGCAGCCGACGCGTCCTTCAATACGGAGATACTCTCAATCTCGCTTGGGTCAAGGTTGTTGAACTGCTCGGCACCGAGGTTCTGCTGTGTGTTGCCAACCTTTATGTCGTTAGGATAGATGTATCCGTCTATGACAAACAGAGGTTGCTGTGCCGTAGAACCTATCTCGCTAAGAGAGTTGGTGTCACGGATATAGAGGCGCGCGTTCTCACCAGGACGACCATCGCCACCGCTCACGCTCAAACCATTGACAAGACCAGAGAGCGTACTTGCAAGTCCGCCACTAACGAGGTCTTGAATATCCTCCGTAGGCACTGAAGCAACAGAACCAGTCAAGTGGGCTTTCTTCTGCGTGCCATAACCTACGACGACGACCTCATCAAGGTCGGTATCGTTTTCCTTCAATGATACGCGCCCGCCCTTAGTGGTGAGCTCCTTGTATCCGATGTACGACACCGTGACGCTCGAACCCTTCGGAGCCGTGACGCTGTAATGTCCGTCGAGGTCAGTGACGACAGCAATGTTGGTGCCGGGCACGCGGACTGACGCACCGATTACGGGGTCGCCGTTCTCATCGACGACAGTACCCGAAATGGTGTTCGTATTCTGAGCCATTGCCGGAATGGCACAAGCGAATGCCAGTCCGAAAGCTAATGTCTTTATATGCTTTATCTTCATAATACGTTTTTCTTAGATAGGTGATTATTCTGCCGTCGGCAGCCAGCGTGGGTCGCCGATAGTGCTTGATATTGAGCCGCTGGCACGCAGGTTAAGACCGCAGTTCGACTGCGTGAAGTCGAGCGGCTGGCTCAACTGTTCGATAGTGAAGCCCGGATCTTCCTCGGTCGCCCACTTAGTCTTGTCGGTGTTGTCAACCGTTGACTCTATGCCCCAAGTGGTGTTGGTGGACTGGATAACAGCATCAGTGTTACAGTTGTTCTGAATGAACTTCTGGAGGCGGAATACGTCAAGCAATACGTTGTTCTGGAACGTGATGACGTACTTATTCTGATTAGCAGTATTGTTACCGAACTCCTTGCCAGTGAACACACGGCAGATAGTATTGTTGGTGAATGTGGCTGTACCGTCAGCAGTCGGGAACACGCGGTCTATATCCTTGTTGTTCCAACGGAAGAAACGGTTTTTGCTGTTCTTTACAATATTATATATAGTGCTGTTCTTCACCGTCAGGTTCCTGATGCAACCAAACCAGAAAGAATTTCCATCTGGTCCTGCGCTCTGGGTCTGTCCTTCATGCTTGTGATGTGCGCTGTGTGCACTGATGAGTGAGCCGTCGCCGACTCCCGAACCGTCGTTGTTCAACTGGATAACGCAGTTGTCTATGCGCAAGTCCTGGATACCCCACGGGTGGTCACCTACGCAGAAGAGTTCGCAAGGAATATTCTTAAACGCGCACTCCTGAATAAGAATCGGGTCTTGCAGAATATAGACGTTTGCAGGCTTGTTGCTGTTCTTAGCGGCAGCTATACCTTGCGCCGACGCTGACGCTGTTGCGACAGGATTGTCAGACATCTGTATTATGGCACCCTTCTGCTTTGCCGAGTCGCAGACGAAGTTGATGAACTTTATCTTCAACTGCGCACAGGTCTGGATATTGCTGCCATTATTGAAAGTAACTATCGGGTGGTTCACCTTGTCGCCACGGAACGTCACCTTCTTGTCGCCGAAGTCGATATTGCTGTTGATAGTGTAGCTGCCACCGGCTGCAAGCTCAAAAGCCTGCTCGTCCTGCGTATCCTTGATGTTGGCAGCGATGAAGTCGGCAATATCCGTACCTACAGGGATTACCTGTGCCGGTACGAGAGTGCTGTAGGCGTACTGAGTAGCCTCGGCAGCCTCGGTGTTGTTCTTCTGAGCGTTGCCGAGGGTACGGACGTATACGTTGTACCTCGTATCCTCGGTACATTCGAAGATGAACGAAGGACGGTCTACCGTATCGGCAGCAATCTCTACAGGGTTGTTAGGGTCGTCCACATTGTAGACCTTGACCTCGTAGCCCCCTGCTCCATAGACGACCTTCCAACTGACGATGACGCTTTCGCTACCGTCAGAGTTGACGCGGGTTGAGAAGCACGAGTCGGAAAGCTCTGGCGACACAAGCTGTTGCCCAGTCACGCCACTGTCAAATCTCTCGTCGTCGTCATAGCCGTCAACCGCACACGATGCGAACAAGGCCGCAGCTATCGCCATGACAGCTATCCGCCCAAGTACGCCTCGCGTCAAGAAATGATTTCTTTTCATAATTTAACGTTTTAGGTTTTACTTATTATTTGGTTTGTTTATATGTTATTCGAATATTTCTTTCAAATAAGCCACGTTCTGCCCATAGTTGTAACGGACATCACGCACGCGCGTGGTGTCTCGGCTGCGCTCCACTACAAGCCAGCCGCCCCACCCTATCTTGTCGAGCGTCGCCTTGATACGTGGCATATTTATCTTAGGGTCGTCACGCAATAGTACGCCATCGGTATTGGTGGCGTGTATCTGCGCTATACGGCAACAGCCAAGGACTTCAAGCTCATGGCAGATGTCACGTCCGTTGTCGACAGCGTCCTGGAAACTGTAGTATATCTTTATGCCAGGGCTCGCAATCTCGTCAAGCAGACGTATGTCAGCCTCTGCGTCAAGCTGGGTACGTATGCCGACGACCACACCTTCCGCAGCGGCCATCACACCTATTCTGCGGAGGCGTGCAACCAGCGTGTCATGATCTGCGCCGTGATGCTTCCACTCATTGCCCGAACCGCCCAACGGCAGAAACGCCACACGGCTTCCAAACTTCTTCATCGTAACAAGGCAATCGGCAAAGAGGTCACGGTAGTTGTCCCGCTTGATAAGGCTTTGGGCGAAGAAACCGCTCATGGCTACAGACGGTACAAGCACATGGAGGCTGTCGGCATAGTGGCGGAACTTGGCCGCTTGAAGGCTATCACGGAGTTGGTTGTCAAAAAGCACGCGGTTGCCAAGCGCACCCATGTCCATCTCTACGCCATCAGCACCAATCTCCCTCGCAAGGGCAAACTCGCCGAGTTTCTGACGCTTCAGCATCATCCAGTCGCAAGCCGCGATACGGTAGCGTGGAACGCTGGTGACACAATGCTCGGAAACAGAGCTACACGGTTTCCCAGCCCCACGACACGGCGTGTCTTGGGCATTGGCAGAAAGTGCCAAAAGAGTCATCAGAATGACGTTCGCTACAGTTTTTACTGTCGTAGTCAGGTATCTCAACGTTTTAGCGGAAAAGTTAATTTTTACCAATAAGACGAACGCATCTTAAAGTTGTAACAACAAATATTAAGAAAATATCATTTTTCCTAATTCATTATCCCGAAATAATGGGCTACGCTATTCCTGCTGCTTGTAGGCACGCGGACTCATGCCGTATTTCTTGCGGAAGCATTTGCCGAAATAACCGGCATCGCTGAAGCCTGACGCATAGGCAATCTCAGTTATACTCTTGTTGGAATGCTTAAGCAGGTCAACAGCCGTGCGGAGCTTTAAATCTTTGATATACTCCGACGGCGAATCGCCCGTCATCGCCTTAACCTTCTTGAACAACGCGCTACGGCTCATGCCGAGTTCGCCAGCCAGCACGCCGATGTCAAAGTCTTCGTTGGCAAGGTTGTCTTCGATAATCTTGTCAAGCCGTTCGGCAAACAGTTTGTCCTCCTGCTGCATAGAGAACGTGCGCTTGAACTCTGCTACTTGTGACTTGACATACAGGTCGTTTTTCAACCTTATCTGGTATCTGGCGTAACGCAAGACAAGCAGTATTGCAGTCAGACCTATTATTATATATAATGTATATGCCCACCATGTAGCCCACCATGGCGGTGTGATGACGATGTGAAGCCGGCACACTGACGGATGGTCGGGATTGGAGCCGTCGGTCGCCTCGACGATGAATGTATAGTCACCCGGTGGTACGTTGGTATAAGAGGCGATGCGGCGATGTCCGTCGTAGTGCCAGTCACGGTCAAACCCCTCAAGGCGGTGGCGGTACGTGACGTTCTGCGGATTAACATAGTTCAGCGCGGCATACTCAAGGGTAAACATATTCTGGTTGTAGCGCAGTTCCAACTCGTCGGCGTATGTTATCGAACCTTTCGAAAGGCAGTTGTCAAGCGTGCTGATGTCGGCATTGTTGACCGTGCAGCCGATTATGCGCACGGGGAATGAAGACTTGCTACGACGCAACCCATCGGGATTGAACGTCAGTATGCCCTCGTGGCTGCCCAACCACAACGTGCCGTCTCTGGCAGTCATGGCAGCGGCTTCCTCCATGCGCACCTTGGGCAGTCCGTCGGTACGCCCGAACGTACGCACACGGTTTGTCCTGCGCTCAAGACACGCCACGCCGTCGGCATTGGCAAGCCACATATCGCCGTGACGGTCTTCAGCCATAGAGACTATTACGTCATTCTCCAGTCCTTCCCTCACTCCGACGGCATCAAGCACGGGGTGTAATCCGTTGTCGCTGTCAGTGATACGGCTCACGCCACCACCAAACGTACATACCCATATATTGCCATGTGAATCGCGGAATAGTGAAGATACGTCGCCTCCGGCAAGTGTGCCGCCGTCTTGCCCACGATAGGTATCAAAGCGGATTCCAGCAGGCGACTTGAAGTCAGTACCGAGCGACATCAGTCCGTCAATGGTTCCGATCCACAAACGTCCTTCCCTGTCCTCAGCCATATTGCGGACTTCCATATACTGTCCATAGCCAGGATAATGCGACATACCGTTGAACTTGTTAAGGAACGAGACACGTCCGCCAGCCTCGTTCATCAAGTTCAATCCGCCGTCGAGGGTGCCCACCCATATATGGTGGTGGGAATCCTCGTATGCCATATATACGTTGTTTCCACTAAGCGACGACTTGTCGCCAGACTCATGACGGTAGTGGGTAAAGCGGTATCCACATGGCGATGCGCCGTCACGTTCAGCTTTTACGAGTCCGTCGCCTTTGGTCGAAAGCCATATATGCCCGCGGCTGTCGGTCATGATGTTGTAGACACTGCCGATATGGTACTGCGCATAGGCGAGACGTGCCTTCTGATTGCCCTCGGAGTCGAGTACGAACAAATCCTTGGAACGCGTGCCCACCCACACGTCGCCATTGTCGAGCTGGAACAACGAGCGTATTCCTCCCGCTCCAGCCGTCAGTTCAATCATATGGAACTGCCGCGGTGGAAAGACAAGGCTGTAAAAGCCGTCGTCGGCAGTAGTCAGCCACAATATGCCATCCTTGTCAAAAAGCATGTCGAGGTAACGACCACCTGTACCATCGGCACTACGGGCGATGTCCCCGATGTCCGACAATTGTAGCGTTGACGGATTGACACAGTAAGCCCAACCACCGGCAGTAAGAATGAACACGCCGTGCGAACCTCCGTCGAAGAACGCGGGGCGGGCTATATCTCCACCATAGTCAATAGCGAAAGTTTTACGTCGTCCATCATGCGGATTGTAGTATTCTATCGATGTCCTGCCGATAGTCCATTGGTTGCCCGCATGGTCGGTATGTGTGTTAGCCGAAAGCGACTGTCGTTGGAAGTAACTACGCCAGAAAGCCTTGTCGGCATAGTCGTGACGATGGTCTTTCGGAATGCGTGCTGTAAATATACCGTAATCACGTCCAACCCAACTGGCATAACCGCCACGAATGTCTACAAGGTCGTCCTTCAGCCTATAGCTTGAAGCGTCGACGACACCACGGCTGTTAGCCAAAAGCCTCAGCGACACATCGTCGTCGGCAGTAGTCGAGCCGAGCAACAGGTTCTTGTCCTTGGTGAGCAACAACACGTTGCCGTTGCCATCAGATTGTATTTTGATAATCTGAAGGTTACGTGAGAATGGTTTCAGCTCGTTGTAAACGTCCTTGAAGCGTTCTTCCTGCTTGAACAATACCGATAACCGCCAGTCAAGCGTCTTTATCCACAAGTTGCCACGACCGTCCTCCACCACAGTCTCCACCTTGCGCGGAGGCTGTGCTGACGCACCACGCATAACGCTCGGAAAACTATGGAAGCCTATACCGTCGAAGCGCGCCAGTCCATACCATGTGCCGAACCACATGAATCCGTCCGACGAGCGGACGACGCTGTTCACGATGTCGTTTGGCAGCCCGTCGTCGGCAGTATAGTGCCTGACTATCACGTCACCAACCACATTTGTCTGCGCCACCGACGACAGTCCGGCAAATATCAATAAGATTCCAAGCAGTAGACGTTTCACACAGCAAAGGTACATCTTTATTGTCAATAGAAGAAAGTTTGCCCTATTTTTGTTTTTTATAATCAAGGTACAGCCTTGACATATAAATGGCAACTATCCGCGTGGTTCAAACATTGTTGTTCTGACGATATTCCAGATGTGTTTATTTCAGTTCAACGACTGCTTTTCTTGCATTCTACCAACTGTATTCCGTATAATTGCCTTATTTATTCCTCGTAGATGCACTTCTCGAGCTCGCTGGTGATGGTCTTGCGATCCATCTTCTGCCCAATGAATACGAGCTTCTGCATACGGTCGCCATACTTCTCGTCCCAGTCGCGGCGCACTCCGGGGTTTTCTTCGAGGAACTTGTCAAGCTGTGGCTTCGGCATCGTGGCATACCATTGTCCGGCATTGCGCAATCCTATCTGCCGTCCTGCCTGCTCGAAGACGTAGCACGTCTGGCGTTCGTCCTCGAAATAGCATATTCCCTTGCAACGAATTACGCTCTTTGGCCACTTTGAGGCTACGAATTCATCGAACTTGGCAAGGTCAAGTGGGCGTCTGTCAGACCATACGAACGTCTCGATACCGTATTCCAGTGCCTCGCCAGAATCCTCGTTCTCAAGCGAATCATCATCGTCGCCTTGCATTGCCTCTATCCATGCGGCAGAAGTTGCCACCTTGTCGAAGTCGAACAGCCCCGTATTGAGTATACGGTCGAGGTCTACGTCGCCATAGTTGCATTCTATAATTTCTGCCTGTGGCTGAATGTGGCGGATAATAGCCTTCACCTTGTCAAGGTCTTCTGCACTTATTTCTGATGCTTTGTTGAGGAGTATCATATTGCAGAACTCGACCTGCTGGATGACGAGGCTTTCCAAGTCGTCTTCTCCAATGTTTTCTTTCAACAGGTCATTGCCTTTATCGAACTCGTCACGCATACGCAATGCGTCAACTACGGTAACGATGTTGTCCAACCGCGCCCTGGCCGTCTTTGCCATCTGCGGGTACAATTGCGCATAGGCAGAAATTGTCTGCGCGATAGGTGCCGGTTCACATATTCCACTGGCTTCAATGACTATGTAGTCGAACTTGCCCGACTCCGCAAGGTCGCTCAATTGCTGTACCAAATCCATCTTCAGCGTACAGCATATACAACCGTTTGACAGTGGGACGAGGCTGTCGTCGCCCTTGCCGACAATGCCTCCTTCGGCTATAAGGTCCTCGTCTATGTTCACCTCTCCGATGTCGTTGACGATTACGGCGAACTTTATGCCTCGCTCATTGCGCAGTATCCTGTTTACAAGAGTGGTCTTGCCACTGCCGAGATAGCCAGTAAGTAGCAGTACGGGTACTTCCTTTACATTGTTTTCCATTGTTCCGATATTTTTTAGAAAGGCTCACATTGCGTGCGCCACAGTATGTTTTGCGCGCAAAGGTACAAATATTATGCCAAAAGAAAAGGCGACAAATCTACTTTTTTCTGTCGCAATTGTTTTGCGGTGAGATATTTTCTTTATATCTTTGCAAGCGTTTTTATAGAGAAAACAGGACACGATTATTCAAAGGAATAAAACTAAAACCACAATGGCAAAGCAAACTATCGAGAGCGCAGACACCAAGACGGCAGCCAAGGCAAAGCCCAGAAAGCGCGGGGCGAAAGCCCAAAAGAAGCCCGTAAAACGCGGATTGTCAACCGATCTAATCCCCATCGAGGAAGAAACATGGCTTCTACAGCCGATAGCCGTAACCATGATGCGCCACGACTATTCGCTTATACAGGTTCGAATACTTGTCAGCGTGGTCGAAAGCCTGCAAAGCATATTGCACGGAATACTCAACAACGAGCGCAGAAACGAAATGAGCATCTTCCACACCGACGAACTTGACGAGGACGGAAGGCTCCCCGTGAAGCTGCCTTTCAAGGAACTAGGTGTCGACCCCAACCACTATCCGCAGCTACGCAACTCACTAAAGATGCTTGCCTCGATACCTATCGAGATACCATACAAGACAGCCGAAGGACGCAAATACACCAAGGCGACGAACCTCTGTGATGTCTACATACCAGAAGACCATTCGTATAACAAGTATGCGATATTGAAGCTTGACCGCGGAGTGGCAGAACGACTCGTATCACTCGACTTCGGCTATCACCGCTTGGGCAAGCAGATAGTCTTCGCATGCAAGAACCGGTACACCCAGCGCATATATATGTTCATCGAATCGTGGGTTGACAAGGGGCGCGTGGTTATCAAGACGCTTGAGTTCCGCAAGATGTTGCGGCTTGAAAACAACTATAAGAAGTTCTCGGACTTCTGCCGCCGCGTGCTCGAACCAGCCAAGGCGGAACTCAAGGAACTTGCCGACAAGGGCTTCTGCGACTGCTATTTCGACTACGACAAGAAATACGACCACGGACAGAGGGGTGGAGAGCCTGACGAACTAATATTCCGCATATTCAAACCCAACAACCAGTTGAACACGCAACTGGAACAAGTGAGCGACATGCAACGCCGCCAGTTCGGACAGATGCTTGTGCGCTATTTCGCATTTACGCCAGCAAATGCCGAGAAACTCGCCGCACGTATAACGGCAGAGACCTACAACGAAGCCGTACAAAAGCTCATGGACTTGCGTGTAAGGTTCCAAACCACAGCTGTAAAGGACAAGGCAGCCTACACGTTCAAGTCAATCGACCAACTGTTGCACGAGCACGACGTGCCGAACACACACGTCGAGGAAGTGTAATCCCACCCTATTTCTTCATGTAAGCATCTAGAACGCGGTCGGTCTTCTGCCGTCCGACCTGGCTGATACGCGCGTACTTGTCGTAATCGCCGCCTCCGAAACGGCGCATTGGTATGTCGACGAGTATGTCAGGACGGCTCAACTGTATCTGGCGGTGGGCATTATGGGATATGGCAATGGATACCGTCTGGTCGAGAAGCGTAAAGTAGTTCATGCCCAACCCTGTCACTCCGGGCATGAACTTGTTTAGTATCTGAAGAGGTTTGGAGTTGCGTATGTGACGGATTTTTGCCGCATGGCGGCGTTCCCACATGCTTCCGTAGTCATGTCCGCTGACGTTTACCCCCATGAGAATGTCGTTCTTGGTTCGTGATACACGGTTTAGCGGCAACGGATTGGTTATGCCTCCGTCGATGAGGATGTTTCCATCTAATTCCACCGGAGCCATCATTCCTGGCACGGAGATGGACGCGCGTATGGCGTTCCACATACTTCCATGCTTGAAAACGAACTCTCTGCCAGTCTTCCAGTCCGTAGCTACACACGCAAACGGTATCGGCAAGTCCTCGATATTCCTATCAGGGCATATCTTTTGAAGCTCTCCTATGATGCGCTCGCCCTTGACAAAGTACGAGAGCGAGAGCGAATAGTCCGTAAAACGGCGTATAGCCTTCTTGTCAATCTGCGCCATCCACATCTTGAAATCATCAAGGTGTCCCGTAGCATACATACCCGCCACGATAGAGCCGAACGACGTTCCCGCCACGGAAGTTATGTTGAACCCATGAGAAAGCAGCGAGTCTATGGCGCCGATATGTGCCAGCCCGCGTGCTCCGCCACTCGAAAGTACCAGTGCTACATTGCGCCTTTCATGCCTGAATATGCGCGAGAGTATATTTCTTGAGTTCATATTGTGCCTCCATTGATATGTTTTACACCATAGTACAGTGTGTTTTACACTGTAATAGTGTATGTTTCTGAAGCCCAAAGTTACTGTTTTTTGTTTAAAAACAGGCAAACTAATGGGACGATTTCCTTATTTTGATAATTTCTTCGTAACTTTGTATGTTCAATATAACAGATGAACGTACGTTTGGAAAACAGGTTATCGCATCATGATTAAAGACTTCAACTATTACGCTCCTACGCGTATCGTCTTCGGACGGAGTTCCGAGGATCAGCTGCCAGACCTTGTAAGGCAGTACGGAGGAACCAAGGTTCTCATACACTATGGTGGCGGATCTGCCGTCAGGAGCGGACTTATAGACAATGTCCACCGCCTGCTCGCCTCGGCTTCGATACCATACGTAGACCTCGGCGGCGTTGTCCCTAATCCACTTCTGTCGATGGTCTACAGAGGAATAGACCTCTGCCGTACCGAAGGCGTAGACTTCATTCTCGCCGTAGGCGGCGGTTCCGTCATAGACTCTGCCAAAGCCATAGCATACGGAGTTCCCTACGACGGTGATGTCTGGGACTTCTGGGAGGCGAAAGCCACGCCGCAGCACACGATACCCGTAGGAGCAGTGCTTACTATACCCGCCGCAGGTTCAGAAATGAGCGATTCGTGCGTCATAACCAAGGACGACGGACTTATAAAACGAAGCCTGAACAACGACATCTGCCGTTGCAAGTTCGCAGTAATGAACCCAGAGCGCACGTTCACACTGCCACCCTACCAGACCGCGGCAGGCTGTACCGACATCATGATGCACACCATGGAGCGTTATTTCTCCAAATATCAGGACATGACACTGACCGACAACATTGCCGAAGCACTGTTGCGCACGGTTAAGGAGTGTACCTACGAGGTGCTCGCACACCCAGACGACTATCGCGCAAGGGCGCAGATAATGTGGGCAGGCAGCCTGTCGCACAACAATCTCATGGAGTGCGGAGCCGAGAAAGACTTTGCCACCCACCGACTGGAGCACGAGCTTAGCGCGAAGTTCAACGCAACACATGGAGCGGGACTGGCTGCTTTGTGGCCGTGGTGGGCACGCTACGTGATTAAGGACAATCGGAACGTGCCACGGTTCGTGCGTTTCGCAGTCAACGTAATGGGCGTAGAAAACGATTTCTCCGCCCCCAAGGCAACGGCGGAACGTGGTATCCAAGCCATGGAACGCTTCTATCACGACATCGGAATGCCTACGAGCATAAGCGAGCTGATAGGCAGGACGGTGACGGACGACGAGATTGCCGACATGGTAGACAAGGCGAGCCGTGGTGGAACAATCTCCCTCGGCAGCATAATGACCATACACACTGACGACATGGAAGCCATATACCGTATGGCAAACCACTAAAGACACTTTCATATATGGCTAAAGACAGAATAGCATACGTATGTGACAACTGCGGATATGACTCTACGAAATGGATAGGCAAATGCCCCAATTGCGGGCAATGGAATACTTTTAAGGAAATCCGCATCCCTACTGGCACCCAGACTGGTGCGTCCAGTGCGGCAAGGGGTGCTGCTGCCACAATCGGAGGAGCCATTGCCGGCTCGGGAAAGAACCGTCCCTACCATTTGAACGAGATTCCCGCGGTCGACGAATCACGTATCAATATGCATGACGACGAGCTAAACCGTGTGCTCGGTGGCGGTCTTGTACCTGGCAGTATAGTCCTTTTAGGTGGCGAGCCAGGCATAGGCAAGAGCACGCTCGTGTTGCAGACGGTGCTTGGACTGGACGAGCGCGTGCTCTATGTCAGTGGGGAGGAAAGTCCGCATCAGATAAAGATGCGTGCCGAAAGAATCAAGGAAGGCGGTTCGGAGAACCTCCTCATACTCAGTTCCACGTCGCTTGAAGAAATATTCGACAACATAAACAAGGCACGACCGCAGATAGTCGTGGTTGATTCCATACAGACCATTGCCACGAGCGCGGCAGAATCGTCGCCTGGAAGCATAACCCAGGTACGCGAGTGCGCCTCTGCCCTACTCCGCTTTGCCAAGACAAGTGGAGTCCCTGTGATACTTATCGGACACATAAACAAGGAGGGTACGCTCGCGGGACCTAAGATTCTGGAGCACATTGTAGACACTGTCATACAGTTCGAGGGCGACCAGCACTACATGTACCGCATACTTCGTTCTATAAAAAACCGTTTCGGCTCGACGAGCGAGTTGGGTATCTATGAGATGCAAACGACAGGACTACGGCAGGTAAGCAACCCTTCGGAGCTATTACTCACGCAAGATCATGAGGGACTCTCTGGCATAGCAATATCAAGTGCGATAGAAGGCATACGCCCGTTCCTTGTGGAGACACAGGCACTCGTGTCTTCGGCAGCCTATGGAACGCCACAGCGTCAAGCCACGGGATTTGACCAACGGCGGCTCAATATGCTGCTTGCCGTATTGGAAAAGAGGGTCGGTTTCAAGCTTATGCAAAAGGATGTGTTCCTCAATATAGCCGGAGGCTTGCGCGTGACGGACATGGCTATGGACTTGAGCGTTATCGCGGCAGTGCTTTCAAGCAATGTAGACACGCCCATAGAACAGGGCTGGTGCATGTGCGGCGAGGTAGGATTGAGTGGCGAGGTACGCCCCGTCGACCGCATATCGCAACGTATAGCCGAAGCTTCGAAACTCGGATTCCAGCATATTATAATACCAAAATACAACCTTCAAGGTCTCGACACTGCCAAGGCGGGCATAGAAGTCCACCCCGTACGCAAGGTTGAGGAAGCATTGAGGGCGTTGTTTGGATAACCGTAAAGACATCAACAACTATCATATACAGTCACATTTTTAACAACAGGCAAACTCCAGTATTTATGGATATAAAGAAAATCGTACTCACGGGAGGACCATGTGCGGGCAAGACAACAGCCCTGGTGCGTATCATAGACCACTTCACGAGCCGTGGATTCAAGGTGTTCACCATTCCCGAAGTGCCGACAATGTTCAGCCAGGCAGGCATGGACTACCTTACTCCGAACCGTTCTTTCTTTTACGAAGGCGAGAAAGCCACACTCGAAATCCAACTATCACTTGAAGACAAGTTTATGACGATGGCGCAGACGTGCGACGTTCCGTCCGTCATAGTGTGCGACCGTGGAGCCATGGATATATCGGCATATATGCAGCCTGACGTGTGGGACAAGATAACGAGTGCCGTCGGGACGACCACCGAGAACTTGCGTGAATACAGGTATGATGCCGTACTGCACCTTGTATCGGCTGCCGACGGAGCTGAAAAGTTCTATACCACCGCCAACAACCAGCAGCGTCATGAGGGATTGGAGCAGGCACGAATGCTCGACAAGAAGATTATCGACGCATGGACTGGTCACCCCCACCTCCGGGTAATAAACAATCACGAGAATTTCGACAATAAGCTGAACCGTGTCATAAAGGAAATATCGTCCGTACTCGGACTGCCACAGCCCGTAGAACACGAGCGCAAATATATCGTAGAGCTTACGGGCGACGTGCGCGACAGTATCGATAGCGACATCATTCAGACTTATCTGTCTGCCGATCCAGGCGTCGAAGCAAGGCTGCGGTGCCGCCATTGGAACGGACAGAACGTATACGTTCTTACAAACCGCCGCCTTACGTCCAACCACGAGCAGATAGAGACAGAACGGCAGATAACCAACAGTGTCTACGAGTCTTTACTCCAGCAGGCAGACCCATACCGCCAGACCATACGCAAGCATCGTAGCAGCTTCATCTGGAAAGGGCAATACTTCGAGCTTGATACGTTTGTAAACCCACATCCAGGACTTATGATACTCGAAACCAAGGGAGTCGCCGCCAATGAAGAAGTCAAATTTCCTCCTTTCATACGCGTCGTTCGAGACATAACCGGCGATACCGAATACTTCAACTACACCATGGCATTGAAGAGATAGGCAAAATAAAGACAGGGTAACTCCGTTGTGAGTAACCCTGTCAATGTTTTAAATAACGCAAAGTCTTTAGACTTAGCGAATAGAAAACGCTTCTTCTAATTTATATGATAGCATCATTTGATTGTATAGCCACCATTGCAACCATTAGAACTTTTTGCGCCGTGTGCTACAGTCTCCAATAGTTGGTCATTAAAGTAAAGCACAACATTGTGAATCTCTACGCCTGAACATGTGTAGCCGTTACCCAAAGCGCGACCAACAAGAGCGCCAACCTTGCCTACTTCTTCTTTACCAATAATGGTTGAATTTTTGATTGAAGAGTTTTTAATTGACAAAGAGTTGGAACCAGCATTGCTAATAAATCCGACAAAACCACCAACTGTATTATGATTCTTTACAATTGCATTGTTAATGTGGACGTTTTCAATGTTGAGAGTCAAACCATTCTGCATGTCGCCATAAAGAACTGCGGCATATTGGTCTCCAACTCCTGCATTGGCTTTCGAAACTGTAACTTTGTCAATATTAAGATTTTTGATGATAACATTAGCACCAGGGATTACTTCTCCATTGAAAAGGGCTCTACGACCACCGATTTCACCAACTGTTACATTTTTAAGTGTATGACCACAACCATCAAAAGTACATGTTCCGTCCAAACGGATAGGATTCAGTTGTACGCCTGAGCAATCAATATCATTAGTAAGAATGATATTCTTAGATGTAACAACGTTGTTCACAGTACCGTTATAAGAACCTACATTACTCAATTCTTTGACAGTTGAAACAGCGATTACGTTTCTATTAACTGTTACGTCATCACTGGCAGTGTTGTTTTCAACGGTGTTAGAACCGTCTACATAGCCTATAATTTTATCTGATTGGTTTTTATCGGCATCTGCACAGTAAATGTTTGTATTCTTAACTGAGCAGCCTTTTACGGTGCTATTTTCTGCTATATAACCAGTAATAGCACCTACTTTGTTCACCTTGGCTACAACAGTGCAATTTTCCACATGACAGTTCTCAATAGTACTTTTCTCGTTCAGGCTACTTGCAATGACACCAACCAATTTGTTACCAGTTACGGTTGCGTTCTTAACCGTCAGATTCTTGATAGTAGCACCGTGGCTAACCTGTTGGAACAGACCTGCGTAATAATCATTTGTGCTATTAATGACAAAGTTGCTGATGGTGTGACCATTGCCATCGAAAGTACCAGAGAAATTGCAGTTCTGATGACCGATGCCCGTAATGGTCTTATTAGCGCAGTTGATATCTGTATCAAGAACAATTGTCTTGCCCGCATATACGCTATTGCCACTCTGACATGTTGTCATGAAATAAGCGAAGTCAGCAGCCGACTTGATGCGAAAATAGCCATTTGCATCTTTGGTCAAGCTATTCGAAGTTTCACCATTCCAAAGGCTGACATTTTCGTCGGGCTTCTCGAAATTAGCATCAATTTCAACCGTGAAGTCAACATTGCCAGTAAGGATATTGCCTATGACATTCGTACGGTAGTTGCGCTGTATCGGCATGTTCTCAAGACCGTTCTTCAGAGTGATAGGTTGCTTATCATTCAGGAAAGTAAATTCTGCGCTGACAGTTGTGCTTTGCTCCTTTTCCTGAGGAAGCACGTAGCACATTGAGAGCCAAGTGTAGTCTGTTCCGTTTACAGTAAGCTTCTCAGACGGATAGTATGCACTACCACCTTCTCTTTCTTTAAATAAGTCTCCTTGAGCTGTTGTGAATTTAACTTCAACATCGCCTGATACAGAACCGTCAATAAGGTTAAGTTTGTTAGCGGCATTTTTGATGGTGACTCCTGAAGAGTTGCAGTTGTAGTGTGCGGCAAATGCAGCGTAATCGCTTGTACCGACGTTGATTTGGGCAAACGGACGCTTCAGGGTTACAGTCTTGGTTTCGTTGCCTGCCGTGCCGAACGATACATTTCCGAAGAATGCGTCACGAGTTTCGTCATTGTTGCCATAACCATCATAGCTTATTTCAACATCCATTCCAGTTCCATCTTCGGTAACATTGTAGCAATCTGCTTCACTGTTCTTTGCAAAGAAAGCCACTACCACGTCTTGGTTCTTTGGAAGTTGCAGCGTTACTGTCTGACCACTTACAAAGTTATCGACGGATTCAAGCTCACTGATTGCAGACACCCATTCGTTATTGTCGCCCTCATAGCGGAAGGCACGATAGTAGAGCTTGTTTGCACCACTACCATCACTGATTGCACGTGACTCGGTTGCACTTTCTGTGTTGACGGAAAAGGACACTGTTGCCATTTCGGCGGAACTTTGTCCAGTCAAATCGTCACTTGAACAAGAAGACAGTAGTAACATAGCCGTCGCTACTACCCCCCCCCGCGTGTAATAAAATTTTACTCATTGCTTTGATCTTTAAATTGTTAGACATAAAAATGTTAGATATATTTTGCTTCGCAAAGCCTAAAACATTATATTATAGTCGCCATCATATGTTGGATTTACACCTACCCCACCAGTCATATCTTGCGTCAAGTAGCTGCCTTTCATTATGGTATGCCTGCCACGACGGAGCGGAACGCTTACCGGAGCACTCATAGACAGCTGATTGCCGTGCTTGTCGTATATGCCAATTTGAACTGTTACAGCAGACTCTACGCCGTTGACAAACACATAGTCGAAGCCAAGTGACACCTCGCCATCACTCAAACGTGACAACTTGCCGTCGAATTGAATTCCCGTAGCAGAATCCGCCGGCTTGTCGGAGAACATATTGAATACATTTGGCATAAAGCCATTATAGTAGAATACTACCTTGTATTGATTTAGGTCATATGCCTTTGATAATGATTCTTCAGTTGTAGAAGCTTCTCCACGTGCCATGGCGGCTTTCACCTGCTTGTCGACAAAGGCTGCGACATCGGTTGCTACGAATTCAAACTTGGCAAGCGGACGCTCCATTTCTATACGGCACGTGTCAGGATTTTTCTCACTTATACAGCGTGTAATGACCTTGTTCGCAAAACCACAGAACGCATCTCGATAGTCATTGTTGCCCTCATGCACGCCTTGCAGCGTTATCTTTGCAAAATCATCAGCACAATAGAAGCGGTGCTCCTCACCCGTATTCTCTGTTAAGTCCGACCATACTGCCACTTTGTAGTCGCCTGACGGCACGTTGAGCGTGATTCCTGTATCGTAGCCGTCACACACGTCTCTCGTGAATACATACTCGTACGAGTACCCCGTATCACCAGACTTGATGTCTTGAGGATAAAGTCGTATTATATAGCGCATCTCCCCTGAAGGCACAATACTGCTTGCCCGTACTTCATTATTGCTTGTGACGACAGGATATTCCTGCTGAATCATGTCCGTAGTATAGTGTAATTGCACGTGAATAGGCATAATATTTTCAATGCCATAAGGACCACTATCGTCACAGCTTGAGAGTATACCAAGCGACAATGCGCAGACAATTATGCCGACAATGTTTTTCATTTCCCGAATTATTGAATGTTATAACCCTACCCGACCATGCTGTCGGATAGGGTCGCCTTTATTCTGGCAGCGCAGCAAGGAACTTCCTCGTCATCGAGACATTGGACAGTCCGAGCACACGTGTGATAATATCAATGGAATTGCCGGCATTGCGTATCATGTAGGCAAAGGTGTTTCTGGCAACAAATATAGTGAAAGGCTCAGGCAGACCGAGCGAGTCTGCTATCTTGCCAAGCCCACGGTTTACCGACCGTGCGACCGCCCTGTACTTGTTGTACTGCCGGTCTTCATCACAGATTCCGTCGAGGAAGTTGAACAGATAGGGCGAATTCTCGTCCTCGCTCATAAACATTTCCATGCATTTGGTAACGTTGTCGTCGACGGGAACGATTACCGAGAACTCCGACGTATGACGCTTTATCTTCACATAGCTGCCCATGTGCGCGTCCTTCCTAAGATAGATGATGTCCATCAACGACGCGCCATGAAGGTAAAAGCACAACTTGAACACTCCGTGCGCACGCCTTTGCCCTGCATTGGCAGGCACATGGCTCATGAATGCCGACAACTGCCGTCCGTTCAAACATGTCCGTTTACCCTCGGAACGGGTGCCCGGTTTCTTGTCGATGGTTTGAAGTGAGAATCCTTCAAGCCTTGTTTCCAAATCGCTTACGTATTGATTTATTGTATCCATAACATTTTTGTACGACCTTGCTTAGGCTCTCCTACCACGACGTCCTATGGCAACGGCTGGCAGCAAGGTCACTTTTTCTTTTATCGTTGTCGCACATACTGATTGTTTCACAGTGTGCAAAGTTATGGTAAGCGAGATAAAAGAAAAAGTAAAAATGTTAATTCCATCTGACAAAAACAGAGTATTTTATGACAAAAAGCAGAATACCGAAATAAACTTTCATGCCATTTCGTTAAATAGAAGCTACATAGACATCACAAAGACAACACGTTAACGTTTTGTCATACCATATAAATCACTCATTCGTATGACTGTGTAGCTTTTTAGCCCGATAATAAGTTCGGACACTTCCAAACCCACATTCGTGTGCCACCTCCTCATGTTTGGCGTCAGGATGTGCCTCTATGTAATGTTGCGAATAATTCAACCGTAATGTGTTGACATACTTGTTGAAAGGTCCGAAACGTTGTTTCAGCACAATGTGCAAGTACAATTCGTTGGTGCCAATAAGTGGGACGAGGGTCGATTTCGTCAGGTTCGGGTCGAGAAATAGCTTGTCCTCTTCCACGACCTTGCGCACACGGCGCTCTATCTGGTCCACGAGTTGTAATGGAAGCTTCCTCTGTTTGCCGCAGTCGTTGCGGCCATCATGGGGAGTGGCTGCCTCTATGGTCTTTGCCATAGTACCTTTCGTGGCAGGACGTGCCGTGTTCGGCATGGTGCGCGGGTGAAGAATAACTATCAATATGGCGGCTCCCGACAGTGCTACCCATGCCGCAAACCCTGCATTTGCAACCGTATCATCGGCTATGAATACCGCCCATGCCACACATTGCACCGCCAGTGGCAGCCAGGACATGCCTATCGCAAACCGCCGTGGAAACACTCCCCCGCCAGGAAAGACGACATCATCGTCTCCGAAAGCCATTTGACCAACCCACAAAATGACCCGTATCAGATAGCCGGTCAGCAACGCCCCTATCACGACGGCAATGCTGGCGACGTGGCTAATCAACGGTTCTGCGGCACTTCCGCCTATAACCGTAATCAAAGACAATGCCAACAGGACGATGGCGGGAATACCGCCGACGACAGCAATGCGCAGTTTGCTGTGGTGATTGCCGCCGTAGAACGAGCGGAGCAATGCCAGAGAGCTGGCAGAAGGAATCCACAATATCCAAAAGCACCGTGCCAAAAGCCGTGAGCTTTCCGCTTGCGGATTGGGCAAACAGGCTGCAAGCACAACTACGGAGAAGTAGGTTGCCACGACTATACGGCGTGCGGGACAAATCACGTCAATACTTAATCCGGATTGAGACCACAGGTTGCAGTAGCGGAGAGTGCCACAAAAAATAAACAGCAGTATCAATCCGCCAAAAGCCATGCGCATGAATGCAACGTCGTTCATACTTGAATCAGAATATACGGTTGTTTGTTAGATGATTACAAATGGCTGCTCATCAAAAGCATTAAATCTACGAATTATAAATTGAACGTGCCTTTCCAGGCGTCTGTCCAGTGTGCGACTTGAAATAACGGGAAAAGAACGACATATCGGAGAAATGGAATTCTGACGCAATCTGCTGTAGTGTCAGCTCTGGAGTACGCAAGCGCAGCTTCAGCTGAAGTACTATGTACTCGTCGATGAGAGCCTTTGGTGTCAGTCCCGTTTTGCGTCCGACAATCGTTCCAAGGTATTTGCGGGTTATGTTCATTGCCTGCGCATATGTCGAAACGTCGTGCCATTCACGGTAATGCTCCTCTACAAGCTTCATGAACATGCCGAACAACTCGCCTACCCGCTTCGACGGCTTGTCTGAAAGTACAGGATTGACCGCCGTCATGTGGTCGTAGAAACCGAGAAAGAACGTGCTCAACTGCAACATAACCATGCGGTCTATGCTCTGGCAGCCCTGTCCGGCGAAGTAATACTTGAGCATATCGAACATCGTTCGACCTACTTGCCGCGAGATACTCCTGTCACGGCACACGCGGTCGGCTTTCAGACCGCTGTAAACAGCCTGTTCGATGTTGAGGCTCGCCTCGCGCAGCAACGACGCATCATAACATAGAGCCTCTGCCCGGAACCTTTCGTCGGCTCCATTCCAGCTCACCGTGTCGCCGGGAAACAACGTAAGGACGTTGTCAGTGTCCAGTTTCCAGCGGTCAAAGTTTGTTTCGATGTCGGCAGACCCCGATATACAATACACTACCGCGCCATAGTCAAGCGCATGGCGGTCACTATCGAGAGTCGAAGCGTCCGCCAATACGAATTCAGAACGCTCCGACTGATATGCCACGCGCCCACGATGCATAGTCTTCGTTATCATATCCTGTTTGTAATACAGTGCATTTTAAAGCATTGAACAGCCTCTTTTATCCGATAAAAGTGGTTGTTTTACCATCAAGAACAAGAAGTTTCTCTTTATACGTATGTTCCCTTTTCGGCTGCAAAATTACTAAAATAATGTGGTTTAAAGCCCGTTTATTCCCAAAAAGTCCATAGCCGTGGCTTTTTGTGAAATCCATAAAATGTAAGAACTACGTACCTTTGCACCCGCAAAAACAGGCGACAGGATAACCGCAAGTATTCAATACACATTATTATATACATGAACAAAATAAGGATAATGACCGTTGTGGTATGCATGACGGCTACTTCACTCGCATCGGCACAAGGCGTTTGCCACCTTTCTATCGACAGTCTCTTCACCCTAATAGAACACAACAGCCGCTCGCTGCGTGAGCAACGCACCGGCATAGAGGCTGCGGCAGAGGGCGTAAGGGCTGCGAAAAGCCAGCGCTTGCCCGATGTCAACACCCAGATTAGCGGCTCGTACGCAGGCAACGTAGTCATGACGAACCGCTCTTTTGGCGATGCCCACGGGCTTTCTTCGCCACATTGGGGCAATGGTTTCTCGCTCGATGTACGGCAACCCATATACGCAGGTGGCGCAATAGATGCCGGCGTGCGCATTGCAGAACTTGGTCTCGAAGCATCAAAGATTGGCACCTCGCTCAACAGATCGGCACTACGGTATAACGCACTTATGCAATATCTCGACCTCGAAAAGCTCCAGAACCGAGAGAAAGTGCTTGAAGCCAACATCGAACTGACACAGAAGCTGATAGACAACATCAACGCCCGTTATGCCGAAGGTGTTGCACTGAAGAATGACGTGACACGTTACGGACTGCAAATGCAGCAGCTCCGGCTCCAACTTACAAAGGTTGGCAACCAGCGTTCGATACTAAACCACCAGCTTTGCAACACCCTCGGTCTGCCGGAAGACACGCGTATAGAACCAACAGACGACGCTACGGCGATGTCGTTTGGGCGCGACGGTGAAACCGTATGGCAGCAATCAGCCGCAGCCGGCAGCCAGGAACTTCAACTGTCGGTCATAAACGAGCAAATGGCAAAGCAGAAGGAAAAGCTCACCCGCAGCGAGTTGATGCCGAAAATATCACTCATCGCCAACAACAACTTTAATGGACCTATAACGTTCGAACTGCCTCCTGTCGACAAGAACCTCAACGTCTGGTACGTCGGCATAGGCATAACATATCCTGTTTCGTCTTTGTTCAAAAGCAACAAGAAACTAAGTCAGGCAAAATTGCAGACCCGGCAGGCACGCGAGCAGACCGAAGTCGCGCGCGAACACCTTGACAACCAGGTGCAGGCGGCATATACCGATTACCTCCAAACATACGTCGAGCTTGAGACACAGCGTAAGAACGTGCAACTGGCGCGTGAGAACTACGACGTGATAAACGAGCGTTACAACAACCAACTGGCGTTGATAACCGACATGCTCGACGCAAGCAATACCCGCCTTGATGCCGAATTAGGCGAAGCCGACGCACGTATAGCAGTGGCAGAAGCATTCTATCGCATGGAATATATTGCAGGAAAACTGTAATACGAAGCGCGTAAACGCCACAAATACAGACATAAACATAATATCAAACATAAAATATCATACACGAAAATGAATAAGAGGAAACAAGTTCTTAGAGCCTACAATATAGTAGTAATAGCCCTGCTGTTGCTCGGAGCCATATACGTATGCACGCGGTTCGTCCATATCGGTAGGAACGAGTGGACTGATAACGCCATGGTACACCGTGACCTTACACCAGTCAACGCCCGTGTTCAAGGATATATAAAGGAAATCCGCTTCAAGGAATTCCAGTATGTACACAAGGGCGACACCCTCGTAGTGCTCGAAGATGCCGAACTCGCACTTCAGGAAGCACAGGCAGAGGCAAGCGAACAAGGCGCACAGTCTGGGCAAGACGCTGTTTCAGCAGGCATGACAACCACAGACCGCAACGTGACAACGGCAAGTGAGGGCGCAAGGGTTGCCGGTTCTGGCGAGCAGATAGCCACGGCACAGACCAGCGCGGCTGGAGCAGCCGTACAATCGTCACAAGCCGGCATCGACGAGATGCGTGTTGAAATGGATAATGCCGCCAAGGACTACAACCGATATGAGGCATTGCTGAAGAAGGGAGCGGTCACACAACAGCAGTATGACAACGCCCGCACTGCCTACGAGGCAGCCCGCAGCAGGTATAACAATGCAGTGGCACGCCGCAATCAGGCTGTTGCCCAGCATAATGTGGCACGTGCCAACCAGCAGGCTGCCCGCGCCCGACTTGCGCAAGCCAATGCAGCAACCAAGTCTACAGCCTCCGTCAAGGCACAGCAACGGCACGCCTTGAGCCAGAGCCGTGCCGGAGTAGCAGCAGCCCATTCCAGTAGCGAGCTTGCACGCCTACGCCGTTCGTACACAGTAATCACCGCTCCTTGCGACGGTTTCATTGGTCGTAAGAACATATACGAAGGGCAACTCATCCAGCCGGGGCAACTTGTAGTTGACATTGTCAACACCGACCGTGTGTGGGTTATAGCAAACTACCGTGAGACACAGTTGAAAAATATCAGCGTTGGCAACGATGTCGAGTTCGAAGCAGACGCGATTCCTGGCGTGACGTTTAAAGGAAAGGTTGAAAGCATATCACTTGCTACCGGCTCTGCCTATGGAAATATGCCAGTAGACAACTCCACCGGCAACTTCGTAAAGGTCGAACAACGTGTTCCCGTACGCATAGAACTGACAAAGGACAACAACCCCAAGGACGTGGCACGGCTCATATCTGGATTGAACGTCGAGACCAAGGTTGAATATTAGTCCGTTACAAGTCACAATTCTTATTTTTAAATTCTTGACTCTCAACTAAAATATATGCCAGGACCACCTATATTGAAAGGACCTTTCACCATGCCTATGGTGAAGGACTTTATTCCTCGCCGCTTGCAACCGTGGCTGTATGTTGTTTGTGCCGTCATTTTCCAAATGGTAGACGGCATATACATGGGCAGTATGCAGCAGATGGTTGGCGAGTGGAGTGTCATGCGCGAGGACGTTTCGTTTATATTCATGTGCGGCGTTGTGGGTGTAGCTATGCCGTTCCCGATACTTTTCAGACTGAAATTCAGGTTCACCAACCGCCAGCTCGAACTGTTTTCAGTGTCGGGAATGCTTGTCTGCAACCTGCTTGCACTATGGGTTCGCTGGATACCGATGCTTTGCGTAATCTCATACGTATGCTGTTTCTTGAAGCTGATGGCTACGTTCGAGATCATGTCTAACATTCAACTTTGGATGACTCCCAAGCGGGATTTCCGTATATTCTTCCCATTGCTGTACATAATAGTGCTGTGTGACATGAGCCTTTCAAGCTTCGTCGCCAAGCAGCTGACCTACTATTGCGGCTCGTGGCAGGCAATGCAAGAATTTATAATTGTACTACTTGCGCTCGTACTGGTGTTCTTCATCACCTGCGTCCGGGATTTCCGATTCATGAAACCTATGCCTTTCCTGTCGATAGACTGGCTGGGGGCTTTGCTGTGGTCGGTCGTCCTGTTGCAGATTATATGGCTGTTCACCTATGGAGAATACTACAACTGGTCTGACGGAGCGACTTGGCGGCACGTACTTTATGCCCTCCCAGTGTCGGCATATTTCGCAATCCAGCGCATGAGACATATCCGCCACCCGTACATCGACCCCAAGGCATTCCAATACCGCACACTGCTGCCCATACTGTTTATGTTTGCCGTAGCGGAGCTTATGAACTCTACGCCGACGGCGCTTCAAAACGTTTTCACCGGGCAAATACTTCATTACGGTTATCTTACGTCGTCGGTGTTCGACCTGTTCGTCATCATCGGCAATATAACGGGATGCCTTTTCTGCCTATGGTGGATGAAGATGCTGCACGCACCATATACCCGTCTGCTGACGATAGGGTTCGCATTCCTGCTCGTATATCAGGTTTGTATGTATTTCCTCATAAGTCCCGTGATAGAGATACACATGCTTTATTTCCCTACATTCATACGTTCGTTCGGGTATACCATATTCTTCGTAACGCTGACACTGTACCTTCAAGAGCTTATGCCATTCCAACACTTCTTCATGGGACTTACCATTGCCGGGTTCATACGCAACGGAGTCGTCGACACTATATGTACGGGCACATACTCATACCTGCTCCGCTATCACATAGCCGACAACCTTGCCCGCGCGCTTCCGTTTGACCCAACTCAAAGTATGATGATGGGCATAAAGCAATTGTTCGGAGCTACGTGTATAGGAGGCTGCGTATTCCTCCTGCTTCTAATGCTCTGGCACGTCCAGCCTGTCCGTAGTACACTGAAGCACGTACCATATTGGAATGTCATTGGCCGTCGGATGCGCAAGGAGCTGGAAGCCAACAAGGCATGATTAAAATATGTAAAAAGCGGTATACACCCTTGACCTATGTCACTATTTGTGTGTTACATTCCTAAAAATGTTTTAACGAAACTGTTTTTTCATGCACACTGCTTGTGGTTTTGAGCAAAAAACATTAAATTTGCACACAACTTCTAAAGAAAACCACAATTAAAAATTTGTATTATACCGTTTACCAACTATGAGTGAAAAGAGAGTTTACACCTTCGGCAATGGCAAAGCCGAGGGACGGGCGGATATGCGTAACCTGCTCGGAGGCAAGGGTGCCAATCTTGCGGAGATGAATCTGATAGGCGTACCGGTGCCTCCAGGGTTCACGATAACTACCGACGTATGCACGGAGTACTATGAAAAAGGAAAGGATGACGTAGTGGCTCTGCTCCACGACGACGTTGAACGTTCAATGAAACTCATTGAGGACACCATCGGAAAGAAGTTCGGCGACGCTTCGAACCCCCTGCTTGTTTCTGTCCGTTCTGGTGCCCGTGCATCAATGCCGGGTATGATGGACACAATCTTGAACCTCGGACTTAACGATGAAGTGGTCGAGGGATTGGCGAAGAAGACCAACAACCCACATTTCGCTTGGGACAGTTATCGCCGCTTCGTACAGATGTACGGTGATGTCGTTATGGGCATGAAGCCAGTCAACAAGGACGACATAGACCCGTTCGAGGCTATTATCCAGCAGGTAAAGGATCAGCGTGGCATCAAGCTCGACTATGAATTGAACGTCGACGAGCTTAAACAGCTTGTCCAGTTGTTTAAGGAAGCTATTAAGAAACAGACGGGAGAGGACTTCCCGGCAGACCCGGTTGACCAGTTGTGGGGAGCCATCTGCGCCGTATTCGACAGTTGGATGAACGACCGTGCCATACTGTATCGTAAGCTCAATGGCATTCCACAGGAATGGGGAACAGCCGTTTCTGTCATGGCAATGGTATACGGCAATATGGGCGAAACATCAGCAACGGGCGTTTGCTTCAGCCGTGACGCAGCAACTGGTGAAAACATCTTCAATGGCGAATGGCTCAAGAACGCACAAGGCGAAGATGTCGTTTCAGGCGTACGCACACCACAACAGATAACGATAGAAGGCTCACGCCGTTGGGCAAAGCTCCAGGGTGTCAGCGAGGAAGAGCGCGCAAGCAAATACCCTTCACTCGAAGAGGCGATGCCGGAGGTCTACAAGCAGCTTAATGAGCTTCAAGACCGTCTCGAGAAGCACTACCACGACATGCAGGACATGGAGTTCACCGTACAGGAAGGCAAGCTTTGGTTCCTTCAGACACGTAACGGCAAGCGCACGGGAACTGCAATGGTCAAGATTGCCATGGACTTGCTGCACGAAGGCGAGATTGATGAGAAGACAGCTATCGAGCGTTGCGAGCCTAACAAGCTCGACGAACTACTCCACCCTGTATTCGACAAGGACGCACAATCCAAAGCTACCGTACTGACACACGGACTGCCGGCTTCTCCTGGTGCGGCTTGCGGTCAGATAGTATTCTTTGCCGATGACGCTGCAAAATGGCATGACGACGGTCACAAGGTTGTAATGGTACGTATAGAGACATCGCCTGAAGACCTTGCAGGAATGTCCGCCGCCGAGGGTATCCTTACCGCTCGTGGAGGTATGACATCACACGCCGCCGTAGTAGCACGTGGTATGGGCAAGTGCTGCGTAAGCGGTGCAGGAAACATACACGTAGACTATAAGAAGCGCACCGTGGAGATTCACGGAAAGACCTTCCACGAGGGCGACTACATATCCATAAACGGTTCTACAGGTCAGGTATACGAAGGCGAGGTCAAGACACGACCGGCAGAAGTCAGCGGCTACTTCGCAGAACTCATGAAGTTGTGCGACAAGTACACCAAGCTCGTCGTACGTACCAATGCCGACACGCCACACGACGCAGAGGTAGCCAAGAACTTCGGAGCCGTAGGCATAGGCCTTTGCCGTACGGAGCATATGTTCTTCGAGGCAGAGAAGATTAAGGCTATGCGTGAGATGATTCTCGCCGATACGACCGAAGGACGTGAGAAGGCACTTGCAAAGCTTCTGCCACTGCAGAGAAAGGACTTCTACGGAATACTCAAGTGCATGAACGGTCTGCCTGTGAACATCCGCCTGCTCGACCCGCCACTCCATGAGTTCGTACCTCACGATGAGAAAGGTCAGCAGATAATGGCTGAAGAGATGGGCGTAAGCATTGAGAAGATTAAGGAACGCGTGGCAAGCCTTGAGGAGCACAACCCGATGCTTGGTCTTCGCGGCTGCCGTCTTGGTATCAAGTTCCCGGAAATTACAGCAATGCAGACAAAGGCAATACTCGGTGCCGCAATCCAGCTTAAGAAGGAAGGACTTGACCCGAAACCGGAGATTATGGTTCCGCTCGTAGGCAACTACAAGGAACTCAAGCTCCAGAAGAGCGTAATCGAAAAGGCTGCAAAGGAGATATTCGCTGAGGAAGGGCTTGAGCTCCCGTTCAAGATTGGAACGATGATAGAGATTCCACGTGCAGCCATTACGGCTGACAAGATTGCCGAATACGCAGAATACTTCAGCTTCGGAACCAACGACTTGACACAGATGACGTTCGGTTACAGCCGTGACGACATAAACAGCTTCCTGCCAAGCTACCTCGACAACAAGATTCTCGATGTAGACCCATTCCAAGTTCTCGACCAGGAGGGTGTAGGCCAGCTTGTCAAGCTTGCTGTTGAAAAGGGTCACAAGACACGTCCTGACATCAAGTGCGGTATCTGCGGAGAGCACGGAGGCGAACCATCGTCTGTAAAGTTCTGCCACCGTGCAGGTCTCGACTACGTAAGCTGTTCTCCATTCCGCGTGCCAATCGCACGCCTTGCAGCCGCCCAGGCAGCCGTCGAGGAATGATGCAGAGTAAATGATAAAAACTAATTTAGGCGGTAACGTCTCCTATCTCATAGATAAGGCTTTACCGCCTTTTTGTTTTGCCTGTATTCCAATTACTATTATTCTTGCATTCTAAAGACTGCTCTTCATGTATTCTAACGACTGTTTTTCATGCATTCTACCGACTGTATTCCTTAGGTCGTAAGAAATGTATTCCTTAGACCGTAACGAATACAATCGTTAGACCCTAAGGAATGTATTCGTTAGATTTTAATGATAGTTGGCGGAAAATTCCGTGTACAGTCCGTCTCCAGTCAATCCACAGTCAACCGTATTCCGCCTATTATATTTGAGACTGTGAATAGCAGCAGAATTGTGAAGACTATATCTAAATAACAATTCACAAACGTAGGTAATAAAAAACGGGAGAATCTGAAGCCGCTTGGGAGCCATGAGCACGGTTGATGCACTTTTGGTGGCGCAAGCTCAGGTTATGGAGATTTTAATTTGGTGGTTCGGGCATTATTGCATACCTTTGCTTGAAGAATAAAAACAATAAGTATTAAAACTTAAAGCAAAAACTAATGAAGATTAGAAACTTGATTTTCGGTGCCATGACTGTCACGGCAGTCCTTGTAGGTTTCTCGTCGTGTAACGACGATGATGACAATACATATTGGGAACGTGCGTCGTCGAGCCAACGCGCGCAGGCGTATGCGAACTTCACCAAGAATGGTTCGGCAGGTATTGCGAAGCTGTATTATTGGAAAGACGGTGCTTCGCGTCCCGACTCCTTGGCAACGCCTGTAAGTTGGAGGTTCACCAATGACAGCACCGTCGTTTTCAACAGCGTGCCTGACAGCGTGATCGCATCGTATTTCACGGGCGATGACGAGCTGCGCAACGCAATAAAGGGTGCTTCGCCATCATCTGTAGTCATAACTGCCAGCCTCAACTATCTGTCGTACGACGGTTCCGTATACGCTTTCATTAATCCGACAGCTTCGGTGTTGACCATGGATTATCTAAACCAGCAACAGACATTCCAGCCGATGTTCCTGTTTAACACCATATATCTGACGTTCGACAACAACCGTCTGGCGTTCAGTATGGCTTTTGCCGGTTACAAGCTCAACAGCGGTTCTGATCCAATACGCACCACCTCTACGCTGAATATGTATTTCCGTGCGCAGTAAACAGACTTATCCGCACTGACGAAACTGTTATAAAAATAATATAGCCACAACCCTATGACAGGATTGTGGCTATTGTTATATTGGTATAATCGATAATTCTAAACCGTGGCTCGCAGGTTTATTCAAACGGGTTCTCCGTAGGATATGGAAGGGACTTCGGCTGATTGTAAGCCACGTCCTTGATGCCCAGGTATTTGAATACGTCGAACAGTATGCGTCCTACGTGTGCGAATGCCACCGCGCCATGATGCGGATAGCGTTTCTCGATGAGTACGTGGCGATAGAAGCGTCCCATTTCCGGTATTGCGAATATGCCTATGCCACCGAACGAGCGTGTCGGCACGTCAAGAACCTCGCCCTGTGCGATATATGAACGAAGATTGCCTTCGCTGTCGCATTGCAGGCGATAGAACGTGATTGGGCTTGCCGCGATGTCGCCCTCCAGTGTTCCGCGTGTGAAGTCTGGATCACCAGTTTCAAGCAGACGGTGCTGTATGAGCTGATACTTGATGGCACGATTGGCGCACATCTTGCAGCTTGGAGTGTTGCCACAGTGGAAGCCCATGAACGTGTCGGTGATGTCGTACTTCGTACCGTACTTCTTGACTATATCCTCGTCGTAGATATACTTCGGGGTTGAGTTGTTGATGTCGAGCAACGTTACCGTGTCGCCTGAAGCGCAGATGCCGATATATTCAGACAACGCTCCATAAATGTCCACCTCGCAGCCTACTGGAATGCCACGTGAGCAGAGACGGCTGTTTACATAGCATGGCTCAAATCCGAACTCGCTTGGGAACGCAGGCCAGCACTTGTCGGCGAATGCGACGTACTTGCGGCTGCCCTTGTGCTCTTCAGCCCAGTCGAGAAGTGTAAGCTCGAACTGTGCCATACGTGGCAGCAGTTGCTCGTAGTATTTGCCCTCTCCCATTTCCTTGCGCATATCCTCGCATACGGCTGGTATACGCTTGTCGTCCTTATGCTGGCGGTAGCTTACGAGCAAGTCGAGTTCGGAGTTTTCCTCTATCTCCACACCGAGTTCATAAAGTCCCTTTATAGGAGCGTTACAAGCGAAGAAGTCTTGTGGACGTGGACCGAAAGTGATAATCTTTAGTCCCTTGAGGCCAAGGATAACACGTGCTACCGGCACAAAGTCGGCAATCATCTTGGCAATGTCGGCAGCCGTTCCGACAGGATACTTCGGGATATAGCCCTTCAAGTGGCGCATACCGAGGTTGTAGGAACAGTTGAGCATACCGCAGTATGCGTCACCACGACCGTTAATCATATCGCCATCGCCTTCGGCAGCAGCTACAAACATACAAGGTCCGTCAAACTTTTCTGCTATCAATGTCTCTGGCGTTTCTGGTCCGAAGTTGCCAAGGAATACTACAAGCGCGTTGCAACCGGCAGCCTTGGCCTCATCAAGTGCCTTCAGCATATCGGCATCGTTCTCGACGGTAGTCTGGCAGTCGAAAATCTCACCCTTGTATTCCTTAACGATGTTCTCACGACGTTGTGTCGATAGCTTTATTGGGAAACAGTCGCGGCTGACGGCGATGATTCCAAGCTTCACTTCGGGGATGTTGGTGCTTTTAATCTTCATAATCTTTTGTATTTTATGGTTTTAGTCTATGAAAATGATTAGTCTTTAAAATTGATAAATGAGCGAGGCTTGTTACTTGAGCCTCATGCCCACTTTCCCGTCACGATGTATGCGCATATCTATGACATACGATGACGTGGCATCGGGAATGCCGACGGTAACATTGAAATAGACACTTGATGCATCAGCGTGGTCTACTTCTATATCCCTTAATGTTGACTTCGCGAACAGGTCTTTCGGCAGGAAGCGTTCGAACTCTGACTTGCGGAACTCGTGTGAGTAGACCTCCACGCCGTCAAACAGCATTGTAACGCGCGCCTTGTTGTCGAGATAAAGGTTGTCAACCTCTATACCGACATCGTTGTAGTCGCTCTTGATAATGCGGTCTGATGTCGGCTCTATGTTTACACGCACTTGCCAGCGGCTCCCGTCAGCCATAAAAAGCGTATCGGAGTCCATCGCACGAAAGATGTTCATAGCATATGGACGGCTGACGTTGAACTGTCCTGCCAGCGTGCCGCTCTCGTCCTTGTCAAGGCGGACTTCGTCTCCCATGTCGTTGATGAACTTGAGGATGTGCGGAGCCTGTTGGGTAATGAGGTAATGGCTTGTATTGGCACCCTTCATATACAGGCTGTCGCCGTAGATCCAGAACTTTACAGGCTGGCTCGAAGAATCCGGAAAGAATATGCTGTCACCCTTAGCCATGAACACGGCATTCTCGTTGCCGTCGTCTGCCCATATTCCTTGAAGCATCTGCTTCGCCTGCTTGTCTTCGTGTTCCGAAGTGTCGCCAACTTGACGACAACCAGCAAGGCTGCCTGCCATGACAAGGCACATTATTATAATATGTATATACGGACGGTTCATAAGGCTTGTGTGGAATTCCCTGTTGCTTGCGTTAATCAAACACTTCAGCATCTGCAAGCAGGACACCTTTGGTCAAATCCTTTTCTGACGTTACGACATCTTTCGCATCAATAGGCCACTCTATACCTATCGCGGGGTCGTTCCAGCGTATGCTTGCCTCGCTTTGCGGGGCATAGTCGTTGTCAACCTTATATGTGAATACTGCTTCCGGACTTAGGACAAGGAAGCCATGGGCGAAGCCACGCGGAATAAAGAACTGGCGTTTGTTCTCGCCAGAAAGCTCGACCATGACATATTTGCCAAACGTTGGACTTGACTTGCGCAAGTCTACGGCTACGTCCACTACCTTGCCGCTTATCACACGTACAAGCTTTGCCTGTGAGAAGCCGCCTTTCTGATAGTGGAGACCGCGCAACACGCCATATGAGCTTTTGGACTCATTGTCCTGGACGAACTCTACATGCCGCCCGATATGCTGGTCGAAGTCAGACTGCCTCCATGATTCGAAGAAATAACCTCTTTTATCGTTAAAAACCTTTGGTTCTATAACCCATACGCCCTCAATGGCAGTTTCCTTGTATTCCATAGTGGATTTTATATTTTCATGCAAAGGTAATATTTTTATACTAACACGCAAAACAAACCAAGCTTATTAATATTTAATTTACTTAAAATCACTTCGTCCACTTGCCTGTTTCGTCGGAATGTACTACATTTGCAAACGCAATATATTGTTTAATTTTGTTTTTCTAAACGTGATAAAGCTTGCAAGACATATAGAGATACTGCTTTTGGGCAATGAATGTGTCATAGTCCCCGGGCTTGGCGGATTCGTCGCACATCATGTCGTTGCGAAGTATGACAATGGCGAGGAGTTGTTCTTGCCACCGACCAAGACGCTCGGATTCAACCCGCAGTTGAAGATGAACGATTCGTTGCTCGCGCAGTCATACGTCGATGCTTACGACATGAGCTATCCGGAAGCTGTTGGAGAGATAGAAGACGAGGTAGGCGAATTGTTGGAAACTCTGGACGACGAAGGCAGCTATGAACTTGAAAATCTCGGCCGCCTTTATTATGACGGTGAAGGCAAACTGAACTTTGCGCCATGTGAGTCCGGAATACTCTCGCCAGGGTTCTATGCCTTGAGTTCTTTTTCTCTGCCCTTGCTTGACGACAATGATGCCAATACGTCTGATAAACTGCAAAAGGCAGCCCAAGATTCTTCTGCGGATAACAATGGCAACGATGACGAAGGACATAGTCCGAAAGTCATATACATAGGTACGGAAAACGGTCAGAAGACTCTGAACATAAGCTTGAAGGCTATCCGCAACGTAGCCGTCGCCGCAGTCGTAATGGCAGCCGTATTTGTGGCTTCATATCCAATGGCAACAGGACGCAGCGGTCTGGCTATCGGTACCGTGCAGAGCGGCTTTTACGAGATGTTCAATCCGTCACACAATAATGGTTCGGCAAAGCCTGCGATTGCATTGGACAAGTCATCACGTAAGGAAGCTGCAAAACCTGTGGCGCAAGTTGCAGCCAAGGCAACAACACAGACAAGTTCCAAACCGACGGTCGAAGACAAGCCATGGAGCATAGTCGTATGTTCGCACGTAAGCCGTAGGAACGCTGAAGAACTTGCGGGCTTGTTGCGCGGCAAGGGATTTGAAGACGTACGTGTCAGTACAAATGGTGCGGTAAAGGTCTTGTACGGTCATTATACGACAAAGGCGGAAGCCCACAAAACGCTGAATGCACTTGTAGGCAGCGAGTATTTCAAAGACGCATGGTTGTTGGAGGTCAAGCAATGAAACGATTGAAATGCCCGGATTGCGGTGCCATAATGACTTTTGACGAGACCCAGTTTGTCGCAGGTCAGAAGATACTCTTCGTCTGTGGCGATTGCGGACGCAAGTTCGGCATACGCTTCGGATTGTCAAGGCTCAAGGACAACACGACAGATGCCGAGGAGGAGACACGCGCTGGCAATGCGCCGTACGGATCTATCGTTTCGATAGAGAACAAGTACTCTTTCCGCCAGCAGATACCATTGCAGTTGGGTGACAATGTCATCGGACGCATGATGAGGGGCAACAAGATAAACTGTCCGATAGACACAGGCGACCTGACAATGGACTTGAGCCACTGCGTGATAACCGTAAGCAAGAATGGCGGCAAACTGAAATATGTGCTGCGTGACGGTCCAAGCAACAATGGTACGTTCATAAATGGTATGCGTATGAGTCCAAAGGAGCGTCGCAACATAGAAAGCGGCACGTCTATCAATATAGGCGCGACGACTATAATTCTCGAATAAAGGCTTTTCTTGCTATTATTTATTGTATAGGATAACATTTCACGCATATATATGAGGCATTTCTTTCTTTTGTTGTTCATGCTCGCAAGCGCTACCACCGCCCTTGCACAAAAGAAAGGTGTAATCGTCAGCATGACTGACGGAGTGCCTGTGCGCGATGTCAAGATATTCACCAACACCAACAAGGTAGCTACGACCAATTGGCGTGGCGAGTATTCCATAAAGAACTATTTTACCAGCGTCACTATCACCCACAAGGACTACGTCAGCCTGACGCTGAACCTCTATGAAATGGGGGACACCATAGAGCTGTTGCCGAAATTCCATTCCATCGACGAGGTGGTGGTATATGGCAAGCGCAAGATGACGTTTGACAGTAAGCGTGCCACACGTGATGCCCGCGACTATTACACGCCACCCGTAGGCGGCTTTACATTTGATTTCTTCTCGCTTTTCCACAAGAGGCAGGGACTCAACCACAAGGAGAAGGAAAAACACGACGAAATCATAAAGAACTACTAATCCCCACACTTGCATATCAGCCAACAAACTGGCAAAAAAACATACTTTTACAGAAAAAGTGTGGGAAAAACTTGCATGGCTATGTTTTAATGGCTACTTTTGCAGTCCACACTCTGACGAGAATGCCGCATACATTAGTATAACGGATTTGGCAATCTTGATATAAAGACAAAAGGGGTTGACTGGATTTGACGGCAAGACGAGATGGTGTGTAAGCACGCGGAGCTTCGTTGGCTGGCTCCATAATCTTAGCGAACAAAAAATTAATTGGCGAAAACAATTACGCTCTCGCTGCCTAACCGAAGTACAGTAGGTTACTGGCTTTATCGCGCTACAAGGTAGTGTGACGAGACACTGCTCCGAAGATGTTGTTCCGAATCTGAAGATCAAGCGGTGCAGGTTAAATCGGAAATAGCTTGCTGATGCCCCGCTCTGCAAGTGAACGTTTAGGGGATAAGGTCATGGTTGGTGGTCCGGGTCTTGCCATGGCACGAAAATGAAGTCCGGAATAAGCGTGTAGAAAGCACATGATTTCCTTGTGCGGACGTGGGTTCGAATCCCACCAGCTCCACCCAACAGAAAAGAGGACCTCTATAAAGGTTCTCTTTTCCCGTTTGTATACCGCATACTCATCGGTTGGTCATCACTCTTGTTCTGAGGGGGCTTCATAGTAGCTCCATTCGTCGCCTTGCCGGGTGAAGTACTTGTCTATATACCTGCGCATGGTCGTACGGTGAACCTTGCACCTGCGCGCTATCTCCGAAATTGACGTGTTTTTGTTCAACTGCTTGCGTATGTACTCTTTCTTATGTGACAGTTTGTGCTTGGTGGCTGAGGTATGCTTTCCACGCGGACGACCGAGTACGGTTCCCTCGGCACGGCGGCGTGCCATAGCCTCCTTCGTACGCTGCGATATGAGGTTGCGCTCTATCTCTGCCGACAGTCCGAAGGCGAACGCCAGCACCTTGCTCTGTATGTCCTCGCCAAGCCGATAGTGATCCTTTATCGTCCAGACACGGCACTCCTTCTTCATGCATATGCTGAGAATCTCCATTATCATGAACAGGTTTCGCCCGAGACGCGACAACTCGCTGCAAATGATTATGTCATTCTTCTTCACCTTTCGAAGGAGCCGTCCGAGAGACCGCTTGTCGTAGTGTTTCGTACCGCTTATGGTCTCCTCTATCCAACCCTCAATCTTTATCTTGTTCTTGACACAGAACCGACGAATCTCAAACCGCTGATTCTCAACGGTCTGCTTGTCACTACTTACTCTGATATAGCCATAAATCATCTTTTTTTGAAATGTAAAGTTACAGCTTTATTGGCGTTTATTATTGTTAAGTTTGGTCAATTTATGCTACACATGGTGTCTTTCATGTACGTTATGCGGGGTATGCGACAGCAAAATATTTCATATTTTCCTTTGCCATGTCTCTGATTTTCACTAATTTTGCAGCCGCTGTCACGAGATGGCAGCATGAAATTCAAACCTTTAATTAATTATTTAAAAGATTTATGGCAACAAAAATCAGATTGCAGCGCGGCGGTCGCAAAGGATATGCAGTATACCGCATTGTCGTAGCTGACGTTAACGCACCACGAGATGGTAAATTTACTGAGAAGCTTGGAACTTATAATCCAAACACCAATCCAGCCACAGTAGATTTGAATTTTGACCGTGCCCTTTATTGGGTCGAGACAGGCGCACAGCCTACCGACACTGCACGCAATATCCTCAAGGGCGAGGGCGTGTACATGATGAAGCACCTTCGTGGTGGTGTCAAGAAGGGCGCATTCGACGAGGCTGCATGTCAGCAGAAGTTCGAAGCCTGGAAGCAGGCCAAGGAGCAGAAGCTCGAGGCTGTAGCCAAGAAGACTGCCGACGACAAGAAGGCTAACGCACAGAAGCTCCTCGAACAGGAGAAGAAGACAAACGAGGCAATTGCGAAGAAGATAGCCGACAAGAAGGCTGCCGAGGCAAAAGCAAAGGCTGAGGCAGAAGCTGCAAAGGCTGCCGAGGAAGCAGCTGCCGCAGAGACAACAGAAGCCGCTCCTGCTGAGGAGACCGCTCCTGCTGAAGCATAAACAGCTTGCTAAACAAGACAAGGGCGCATGGGACAAGTTCTCCGTGCGCCCTTATTGCGTATTATCTCCTGCTAACTTTTGTGGCAATGCGTCCACAGGCATATTTGAATAGCAGCGGAGCCGCCACGCCTACAACAGTATACGGTATCCAGAACAGGTCGTCGGCATGTTCGTGCACAGTCATATGGCAACCAATCTCACCCCAAGGCAGCCCATAGTACATGATCTTGAACGGCGTTACGAGCTTGTAGGCACATATATGCAGCACGAAGACTATCAACGTGTTGTTGCCACAATAGATAAGGAAACGCCTGACCGGAATCGCCACCGAGAGCCGTTCGAGACGGCAACTTACATCATACGTAAACAAGAATCCGCACACGGCGGGAATGGGTAGTGCCAGGCACTTCGTCAGCGTGGCGTTGAACGACATGTTGGACGGGCTCAACTGCGAGAACGCAATCACTATTCCGAGGAGCAAGGCATCAATGGCGAGGTTGCGTGGCATACGTGTGAGTATTGGCTTCAGCAAGAAGCCGATACCGAAGAAGAAACACCCCATGAGATCACGGTAGCCCCCTTGCACGAGAGTACTGATAGTCAGTCCTGCGGCACATTTCCATATCGACAATCCCAACAGCAGCACACACAGGCATACGCCGATTATATACGCCAGACGCGTACGCTCCAGCAACCGTCCATGACGTTGCATAGCCCGTATGTCATGACGGCTGAACCTGCCGGCAACCATTACGCCCACCTTGTAGAGCGCAAGATATAGTATCGACGCTACGAACAGCCCACGGAAGAACCAGAAAGCACCGGCAAGGAACTCGTCATAACCTCCCATTGAGAAAAATATGTTCCACAACCGCTGCTGGGCTATGTGCCACGTATACGGGTGAGTAACTCCGCCCGAATAGTTGCCGTACTGCTCGTTGAGTATACCGATGCGGAACATCAGGTTGTGTATCAAAAGGAAGAACACCGACCACTTCACGAACGGCACGTACAGCCCCTTTACCCGTTTCCCTATGAACTGCCCCTCGCGGTTGAGATATTTGAGCGAAAAGAAATATCCCGCGCAGATAAAGAACAACGGCATGTGGAACTCATAGATGATTGAACCGAGCAGCGGACGACCGTCCACGTGCGCCTCCACCACAAGTATTATGCCCAGAGCCTTGACTATCGACATGCGATAATCCGTGCGTCCATGGTAGTCCGACGGCTTTAAAGTAGTTGTTGCCATATCAGTTTCGTGTCGCTTCTTGTAGTTATAATCATGCTTTTTCGTGACAAAGGTAGGAAAATAACTGCAAAAACAAGCCTCTGGAGCATCAGAAGTATACACCCACGAGGCAGTATCGTTAATATAACTTAATATACATACCTGTTACTTGATTGTATGGACTAAAACAACTACCTTTGCACCGCTTTTAAAAGCAAGACCGTCGGCATAGCTCAGTTGGTTAGAGTATCACCTTGACATGGTGGGGGTCCTTGGTCCGAATCCAAGTGTCGACACGAAAAACAAAGCCAAGCAACTAATAATAAGTTACTTGGCTTTATTTCGTTAAATTAAATAATCACAAATATTAGGGAACGCATTTATTCTTTTGGATACCCTATCTGGCTGTTGAGTATAAGGTCGAAGGTATCGTCAAGACCGAGGGCGTGCTTTAGACCGTCGGAGTCCATGGTCATACGTGGCACGGTATTCAGACCGAGGGCACTGCACGCAAGGCAGATATTCTCAGAGACATAGCCGGCATCGATAAGTCCCATGCGAGTCTTTGCCTCCGACGGCATCTGAGCAGGGAACTTGCCGTGATTGCTTACAAGCACAAGTGAGACGGGTGCCTCGGCTGCGAATGACTGGCGACCTGCCACAAGCTGGCGCAAGTCCTTGTCGCTAACCTTGACGAGGCTGTTGTCTTTCGGTTCATAGCGGTATGCCCCACCCTTTCTCACAACATATACGATGATGTCCTGTGCGTTGATTGCCGACGGAGCGGTTATACGTCCTGACTCTGGTCGGTTGACGCCACAGGCAGCCCAGAGTATCGTGGAAAGCACGTCGTCGGGTATGTCCTTGTCGGCAAACTCACGTGATGAATGACGGTTTTGAAGTGCCACCATAAGCGTGGTTCCATTGGTGGTTGACGGCTTTGACAACTGTACCGTACTCTGCGCACTGCATGAAGTGGCACACATAACTGACGCAAGGTAGGCGATTCTAATGATTGACTTTTTCATATTATTCCAATTGTTTAGTTCATATATCTGTCGCAAACGTGCGGCTTCATCTGTCCGATTGCAAAGATACGACTTTATTTCTATACCGAACAACTATTAAATGGCATTTAAAAAGAAAGCAGCATTGCGGAATACGGAAGACTGTACACAGAATTTTCTGACAACAAGTGTCGAAATCTAAGGAATACCGTCGGTAGAATGCAAGAAAAATAGCCATTTATAATCTTTTATTTTCCGTTATAATGGTAAGTGAATAGGTAAAACAGACAACAGCGTATCGACAAATCTGTCCTAACTTTGCATCAGAAAACTAAAAAGAACAAAAATTATGGCAACAGTATTTGAAGAGCTGCGAAAGGGTCAGCATTATGACATACGCGACGCAAAGTATCAGAAAGAGGTACACGATGAGATAGACCGCTGTCGCCACCTATGCTGGGAGATAAACTCTCTCGACCCTGATGAGAAAATAGAAATCAACAAGAAGGATCATGAGCTTATAGCCGATATGCAGGAGGGAGCATTCCTCACTCCACCTTTCCAGATAGACTGCGCAAATTGTGTCCATCTTGGCAAGAATGCCTTTGCCAACCACGGGCTGACAGTCATGTCGGTCGGTACGGTGACAATAGAGGACGGTGTGATGATGGGACCAGAAGTAGGACTGTTCACCGTCAACCACGAGCCGCAGAACGTCCGTGTCATCTATACCAGTGAGATCACTATCAAGAAGAACGCCTGGATAGGCGCAAGGGTCAACATCATGCCGGGAGTAACCATAGGCGAGGGCGCAATTGTTGCATCTGGAGCAGTGGTGACACACGATGTAGAACCACACACACTCGTAGCAGGCGTTCCAGCAAGGGTAATAAAGAAACTGAATTAACACTTTCAAGCCACAGAATGAAAGAACAGGATGTAAGACAACGGATAACGATGCTATATGAGCGGATGTACCGCCTGATGATAGCCAAAGACGTTGAAGGTCTTGAAGAAATTCTCTCCAGCGGCTTTGAACTTGTCCACATGACAGGCATGCACCAGCCCAAGGTCGTCTATCTGAGGTCTATAGCCAACGGTACGCTGAACTACTACACTTCGGAGACCGACAATATCATCTTCGATACTATATTGGAAAACAAAGTTGTCATCAGAGGTCAGACGCGTGTCCTTGCGGCAGTGTTCGGAGTAGGAAAGCATACGTGGCCGCTACAGCTGAGGATAATCTTAGAAAAGGAGAACGGCGAGTGGAAGATGACAAAGGCTGAGGCAAGCACATATTGAAGGTAAAAGAGTAAGGCTCGTCGATGGTTCTAGTCTATGAAAGTATATCAACTATAAACATTCAACTATGGCAACATTAGAAGACAAATTCGCAATCCGCGACCTTCAAGAGAGGTACGCGACAGAGAGTGACAAGAACAACCAGGACTATTACAGCGAGTTGTTTGTAAAGAATATCAAACTCCGCGTCTATTTCTACGGCGAACTGGGCATGCAGGCAGACGATGTGGATTCGATGATTAAACAGTACAAGGCTTTCGGGGCTGCCAGGGCAAGCTTCCATCAGAACGGGCAGCACGTCATCGACTTCCAAGACGATACACATGCCACAGGCACTGCTTACGCACTTGCAACCCTCGTCAACAATGTTGACGGCAAGGATATCCTCACCTTCCACACCGTCCGTTACTACGACAAGTATGTCAAGATTGACGGTCGTTGGTGGATAGCCGAGCGTGAGCAGCATTTCGTCTACACTGCCAGCAAGGAGGTCGACAAGACCGAATATGCAACAAAGTAAAAGTAACAAGATTTTGACACCCCCTGCATCGCTGCTCCTTTTGGCATCGATGCAGGGGCTAAGGCGCAATACAACAACATGGCAAACGACAAGAAGATACTGACCATCTATTTTTCTATGAAGGGTCAGACAATATGGAGCGGCTGGGCTATCAAGGACTTGAAAGAGGGTAACACCGCAGTAGCCGCCAAGTACATTCAGAAGGCTGTCGGTGGTGACATTTTCGAGATTGAGACAACTAAGAAGTACAACCCCGACCATATGAAGATGATCTATGAGGCTAAGGAGGAAATGCAGAATGGCGAGAAGGTACAGCCGAAAAAGTGGCTTGACAATCTTGAGAACTACGACATAATCTATGTCGGCTATCCCCTTTGGTGGGGTACCTATCCGCCAATCATCAACACCTTTCTCGACCACTACGCCCTGAAGGGCAAGACGCTTATCCCGTTCAACACCAGCGAGGGCAGTGGCAAGTTGAAAACTGATAAGGAACTACGTGACCGTTACAAAGAAGCACGAGTCCTTGAAGGCATCGGCTGGCGTGGCTCGCAAGTTAGGCAGATAGAATCAGAGATAGCAAAGTGGGCGAAAGAAAAGCTCGTCGAAGCTGAGAAATAAAGAACAAACAGAATGCGTACACCGCCATGGACTTTCAGTAAGTTTCAGGGCGGAAAGCCAAGTTTCTTGGAATGACAACCCGGACAATGAAAGGAACTGATATGAAGAAGATTATTTTATGTACCATTGCCATGATAAGTGGCATCGCATTCGGTTACAGCCAGACGAGTAACCAGACAGGCAACCTTGTGATTAAGAAACAGGGAGTATTCTCATCGGGCGGACGTGTTACCGACCCAGTACCAGGTATTTATGACGCGACCAAGAACTGGCTTGATATGAGCAGGAAAGGCACTACTACACATGTAGACCACGCCAACACGTTTTATCAGATTCCTGCTGAAGGCAGCGGCATACCAATGGTTTTCCTACATGGCTACGGACAGACACGCACGGGCTGGCAGTCTACACCTGACGGGCGTGAGGGATGGTCGGACATTTTCCTTAGGAAAGGCTATTCTGTATTCCTCGTTGACCAACCACGGCGTGGTGCTGCAGGAGCGACAGAGAAGATTGTTACTGACCCAGGAGATGTTTTCAGCAATGGCACGTTTAAGGTCGGCGAGCAGGCGTGGTACACCCACTTCCGCATTGGTCGCGTTGCCCCTGAGCGTTATGAAGGTTCGCAGTTCCCCGCTGGCGATGAGGCACAGACCCAGTTCTTCTGCCAGATGACGCCCAACACGGGCAACTATGATGAGAAGCTGTTTGGTCAGGCATTGAGCACAGTACTTGCTGATGTATATAAGATGACTGGCAAAAAGGTCGTTTATGTCACTCACTCGCAGGGCGGACGTGTAGGTTGGCAGACAGATGCCGACAATATTGCGGCTATTGTAGCTGTTGAACCGGGTGGTGCTCCACAGGTTGGTTCTGATGAATACAAGAAGTTTCTTGATGCCAAAGTTCCAATACTATTTATCTTTGGCGACAACATAGAGAACGGTCCTAAAGATATTCAATCGACAGGCTTCTGGCAGGCAGTGTTGAAGATGTGTCGTGACTTCACCTCCCAATATAATAAGGACGGCGGCGACGCAAAGGTTGTCTATCTTCCCGACGAGGGCATTCATGGCAACAGCCATTTTATGTTCCAGGAAATGAACAACGGTCAGATAGCCGACTTGATTGCGGATTGGCTTAAGCAACACAATTTATAATTTTTAATGTTGAATATCGAATTGCGAATTAGTCGCTTCGCGATGAATAATTATCAATTGGCAATTATTAATTTGTAATCGGCAATTGCGACCAATTCGTAATTCAAAATTTACAAATCGTAATTATGAAATACAGACTATTGGGCAATAGCGGATTGGAAGTGTCCGCCATAGGAATGGGTTGCATGGGCTTCAACCAGGCATATCCTCCGTTCCCGTCAAAGGAAGATAGTATCAACACCATACATCAGGCTATCGACAATGGTATCACATTCTTCGACACGGCTGAGATTTATGGCAAGTTCGAGAACGAGCGGCTTGTCGGCGAGGCATTGCAGCCTTGCCGAGACAAGGTGGTAATAGCCACTAAGTTTGGATTCAATGTATCAGACACTAACTTTACAAACACAGGCAAGCCTATGGACAACTCCGTGCTGAACAGCCGTCCGGAACATATCCGTGAGGCTGTGGAAGGCTCATTGAAACGTCTGCGCACAGACCATATCGACCTATACTATCAGCATCGTGTAGACCCAGAAGTGCCTATTGAAGACGTGGCAGATACTCTCGCCGATCTTATCAAGGAGGGAAAGATTCTGCACTATGGCTTGTCTGAGGCATCACCAGCAACTATCCGCCGTGCGCATAAAGTTTATCCAGTTACAGCCGTTGAGAGCGAGTATTCGATGTTCTGGCGTGAACCGGAGGAAAACGGACTTCTTGACACACTCGAAGAACTCGGTATCGGCTTCGTACCATTCTCGCCTCTTGGCAAGGGGATACTTACGGGAACGGTAAAGGCTACCGACAAATTTGCAAGCAACGACTTCCGCAGCACCGTTCCCCGTTTCAATTCGGAGAACCTTGCGAAGAATGTCCGACTTGCCGATTATGTCGGTGAGATAGCAAAGCAGAAGAATGCTACGCCTGCCCAGATTGCCCTCGCATGGCTGCTTGCCCAAAAGCCTTGGATAGTTCCTATCCCAGGTATGCGCAAGCTAAAACGCATCAAGGAAAATACCGACAGCACAGAGATTGCATTCACTACGGAAGAGTTGAAATCAATTGACGAGCACCTTAAGGGCATACAGCTCTCAGGCGACCGATACAACAAGGCGAGTGAGGACTTGATAGACAAGTGATAAAACTTATACGATTATGAAAAAGATTAAGTTTAGCATTCTTATATCGCTATTTGCGGCATTTGCTTTCACTGCATGCAGCAGTGATGATGATAACAATGCTTACAATACTGAAGATAATAATGTAAAAGCAGACAGTACTGGACGCACGTTAGTTGTATATTACTCACAGAAACTCCCAGACGGTGTGGACGGCACGACTGGTGCCACGGATATAGTAAGGGAGGACGGCAACCAGTATGGTGCGAACCAATACCTTGCTTTGATGATAGCGCGTAAGACGAACGCCGACACTCTCCAACTGACGGTTGCAAGTGGTTATTATCCCAGCACGTATAATGAACTTACCGATTTCGCCCGTACAGAACTTAACAATGGCACTCATCCGGTTCTGACCTCCCGCACTGTCGATATGTCCAATTACGACAACATCTTCATGTCTGCTCCTGTCTGGTGGGGCACTATTCCAATGCCAGTAGCAAGTTTCCTCGACACGTACGACTTGAGCGGCAAGCACGTCTTTGTGGCTACCACACACGCTGGAAGCGGGCTCGGCAGGAACATTCAGGACATACAATCAGCAGAGCCTAACGCCATAATTTCAACAAATGGATTGGCTGTTCGGGCAAGCAATGTCTCGGCAAGTACTTCAAGCACTGTCGACGAATGGCTTGGCAGATTAGGATTCTAAGTTTAATCCAATAAATAACAAAATGAGAAAATTTTTAACAATCCTTGCCGCACTGCTCGTAATGGCAGGCTGCAAGGGCAATGCAAAGGAGAACAATATGCAGGACAATGAAACTAACGGAAGCAAGGTACTTGTGGCCTACTTCTCTTATTCCGGCACTACCAAGGGTTATGCCGAGAAAATAGCAAAGATTGCAGGTGCCGAGCTCTTTGAGATTCAGGCAGCGAAGCCTTATACCGATGCCGATGTAGACTGGACAAACGACAACTCTCGTGTTAACATCGAAATGAAGAAGGACACGAGCATACGTCCGGAGATAGCCAAGAAGGTGGACAACCTGCAGGACTACGACGTGGTCTTCCTCGGATTCCCAATCTGGTGGTATATCGAGCCGAACATCATCAACACGTTCCTTGAGACACAAGACTTCAAGGGCAAGACCATCATTCCGTTCTTCACTTCCTACAGTAGCGGTCCTGGCGAGACAGACGCTCACCTGCATAAGTCTATCGCTTATGATGTGAACTGGAAGCCTGCCACACGTGTAAACCGCATGAGTGACACAGAACTCAAGGCTTGGGTTGAGGAAAGCATGAAATGAAATAATATAATGGAGGAAAGTCCTATAGTATGAACTGTATTGCGGAACGAGATTGACTGTGGATTGACTGGAGGCGGAATGTACAAGGAATTTTCCGCTTGCAGGCGCAAGAATCTAACGAATGTATTCCTTAGAGTCTAACGATTGTATTCGTTACGCTCTAAGGAATACATTTCTTACAACCTAAGGAATACAGTCGGTAGAATGCAAGAAATACAGCCGTTAAACCGTAACAGATACAGTCCCCGGCTGCAAAGACTATATTCCTGAATGCGCCTTAATTGTATATCGCCAGAACAAAAAGAAAAACCATTTGAAAGTTGTATTATATTGAAACTTTTTATAAATTTGCAAAATTAAGCGAAAGATAGTTACATACGGTGGCTACTATGAGGCTTTCATGGAAACGCTTACGGCAAAAGAACAGGAAAAGATACAATATGGGCTTCTCTTGTTGAAGACCCAAGAGCGACTGCCCAAGAAGTTCGTCAAGCTAATTAGAAGTGGCATTTATGAATTGAGGACGGAGTTCAACAGTAACATATTCCGCATTTTCTTCATATTTGACGAAGGAAAGATAGTAGTTCTGTTCAATGGTTTCCAAAAGAAGACCCAAAAGACACCGAATTCAGAAATTGAAAAAGCAATCAAGATAAAGGAGGCATATTATGCAGACAAACAATCACAGAATCGTTGATTACGATATAGTTTTAGACAGGAAGTTCGGTAAAGAAGGTACTCCAGAACGTGCTCAAGCTGAAGAAAAAGCATATTCTTTCTACTCAGGGCAAATTCTTCATGACGCACGAAAGGAAGCAAATGTAACTCAAGCCGAACTTGCAAAGCGCACCAACACTACCAAGTCATACATTTCAAAGATAGAAAATGGCATAATCACCCCAAGTGTCGGCGCATTCTACAGAATCATCGACGCGCTTGGTATGAGGGTTGAAGTAGTGAAGCCAGTATATTGAAAGCCCAATGCCATGCGGATTTTCCCACAAGGCACAGGGCTTTTAATTTTCTCCCCTATTTTATATCTCCAGGGCTATTACTATACGTTAAGCTATCAGCCACCTACTTGTACTTCTCTATGAACGTGGCTGCCTGGGTGTCGCCAAGTTCCCTGGCTTTCTCAAGATTGGCAATGCCTTCAGCCTTGTTGCCGTTCTGACATTGGGCTATGCCCTTTATCAGATATGCCGAAGCGAACGAGTCGTCATACTTCAACGCTATGTCGGCGGACTTTATAGCATCGTCCAACTGGCTGACACGCAGGTGTACGTTTGCCTTTTCTGCCCACAATGTGGCGTTCTTGGGATCAAGGATAATGGCACGCGCTATGTCATTCAACGCCGACTGGAACACGCGTCCCTTCATCTCTATCTGCTCACGCTCATAATAGAACGCTGCCGAAGGCTGCGACGGCGCAAGAATCTCGTAGCGGTACAGGTCGAGCATTGCATCACGATACTTCCCCATACGGCTGTACTGCATACCGCGAGCCTCAAAGTAAGGAGCGGCTATCGACGTGTAGGGAGTATCGCAGGCATTGACGGCACTGTCGAGCAGCGCAAGCACTTCCTCGTCTTTCGCTCCAAGCTGCTGTCGGCACTGTGCCGCCTCATAGAACAGTTCCGGATTGCGCAGTGCAGACTTGGTAAGGGCTATAAACTTGTCGTAGGCCTCGCCATACTTCTTCTGGCTGAAGAGTATCTTGCCACGCATCTCGTCATACAATGGCTGTGGATTTGCCTTATATGCGGCGTCTGCCTCCGCCATAGCCTTGTCGAACGTCCATGCTGGATACAAAGGTTCGGTGCCTACCGCCGTCTTGCGCCACATGAGTCGCGAGTAGTTGTAGTGCGCTTCTGCCTTGTCGGTGGCTTTAGCTACGGCATCTTTCAATACCTTGTCGGCTTCGTCGAGCCTGCCCTGGTTTATGAGCACACCAGCCAACGCAAAGTAGCCGTCGTTCTCTTTCGGAAACAAACGCATGAAATCACGCGCGGCTGCGGCATAGTCTTCTGGAATACCGTTGGCTGACGACATGAGTGCGATACGCGCGTTCTTCAAATCCCCAGGCAAAGCCTTGCGAATGGTAGTACGGCGCAATGTAGCGTCGAGATTGGAAAATCCCGAAGGCTGCAACTCTTCGCAATAACGATAGTCGGTCGCGCTAAGCACGCTGCTGCCGTTGTTGTATATTCCGACGAGGTTGCCTTGTGCGTCTACCACTGGCGAGCCATTGGGATACTTTTCCTTGTCGTTCTTCAGTTCCATCTTGTCGCCAAGGACGTAGTAGTTGTACTTCGTCATGAACTTCTCGGCACGCGAAAGGACCACCTGCTGCGGATTGTCGGTAATGACCCACAACTTGGCTGAAGCAGGAGGCACAGACTTTGCCTTCGGCATAACCGCGATGCCTGATGCATTGGCAACTTGGAACTTGGCTATGTCGTACAGCTCGCTGGCTCCATATATCTTCTCAACCCTGTGGCTGCGTCCAGCTGCATCGACGACTACCGCACTGTCGGCACCGTCGAATGGCGACCATGAGCTGACGGCAGTACCGTCGGCACTTAGCAGGCAGCCATAGGCAGTAGCTACGGGTGTGCCACCACTCTTATACGTGCGAAGTGTCAACAGTGCCTTGCGGCTCGATGCTGGTTGCGCAAACGCACCTATTGCAGCCATGAGGCATAATGCCAAAGCGGCTGCCAGTCTTGTATGTTTCATCATTGTCATTATCTGGTTACGTTTATTTCCTTTTCAATAGTTCACGTGCGTTCTCCAATGCCGCATCGGTAACGTTGTTGCCCGACAGCATTGCGGCTATCTCCCCTACCCTCTCATCGTCTGTTAGGCGGCGCATATGGCTTGTCGTCCCACTGTCGGTCTCACGTTTCTCGACCTTGTAATGCGCCGTGCCTGCCGCGGCAATCTGTGGAAGATGGGTTATCGAGACGACTTGCCGTCCGGCCTTAGCCATGTCGGACATGACCTGTGCCATCTTCGACGCAGTCTGTCCGCTGACACCGGTGTCAATCTCGTCGAATATTATGGTAGGCAGGTTCACCTTACCGCTAATCATCGCCTTCAACGAAAGCATGACACGGGCAATCTCTCCACCCGAAGCCACCTCTGCTACTGGCATCGGAGGCATACTCTTGTTGGCAGAGAACAGGAACACCACCCTGTCGGCACCATCATAGGAAAGTTCCTTCGAACGTATGTCAACCGTAAAGCGTACGCTCGGCATTCCCAACGAGACGAGCCTCTCACCCATTTCCCGTTCGACGTCTTTTGCCGCCTTCTTACGCAGTGCCGTCAGATGACCTGCTTTCTTGTCGCATACAGCCTTGTACTTGGCTACACTTGCCTCAAGATCCCCTATCGTACCGTCGCCGTCCTCAATACCGCCGAGTTGCAGCTTCAAGTCGTCACGCAACGCTATCAACTCCACGACGGTATCGACATGGTGCTTGTGCTCAAGGGCATAGATAGTATCGAGTTTGGCATTTATGGCATCAAGACGTGCCGGGTCGAAGTCTATGTCCGCTGACATGGAACTGATGTCCGACGCTATATCCTCCAATTCTATTTTGGCTGATGACAGCCGTTCGGCAAGCTCTCCGACCTTAGGATAAACGCTTTCGATACCATGCAGCGCATCGGCAGCCTGAGATGTACGCGAGACGACTCCAGAAGTATCGTCGTTGAGCATATTGTCAGCCGTAAACAAGGCAGACTTTATATCTTCCGAATGTGAAAGCGCGGCGCTCTCGCTCTCAAGTTCTTCTTGCACGTTTTCGGTCAGCTGCGCGTTTTCAAGTTCCTCGTATTGAAACCGTATAAACTCCTCGTTAGCCTTGGCATCCGCTATCTTCTTACGCAGTTCGGCAAGCTTGCGTGATGCTTCCCTATATCTGGCAAAATCATTGGCAAAATCATCTTTCGCATCGCTGTCGGCAGCGACTACATCAAGTACGTTGAGCTGGAAATCCTCGCTTTGCAACAGCAGGTTCTGATGCTGCGAATGAATGTCTACAAGATGTTCGCCCAACTGCCGCAGCTGGCTTAGCTGTACGGGGGTGTCATTGATAAAGGCACGCGACTTGCCCGACGCGCTCAACTCCCGACGGACTATGCAGTCGTCAGCCTCATAGTCTATTTCATTGTCGTCGAAGAACTGCCGCAATCCATAGCCGTCAATATCAAAAGAAGCCTCGATGACACACTTCTTCGCTCCTGGCTTGATAGCCTTGATGTCGGCACGGTTGCCCAACAGCAAGCCTATGGCACCGAGTATGATGCTCTTGCCGGCACCTGTCTCGCCCGTAATGACGCTGAAGCCTTCGGGAAAGTCAATATCAAGCTCGTCTATAAGTGCGTAATTCTTTATAAATAGGTGTTTCAGCATTGTTTCCTCTCAAATATAATATATATGTACGGGTACATTATATAATAGAACATTATACACGACCTACTGCTTTATCTTCTCCCAAGCCGTATTCTGGCTGGCATTGATTCCAAACAGTATGTCGTATACCGCCTGCTTTTCCTTCGCAGTGCCGTGTCCCTGGTATATGCTTGCCAACTCATCTTTCTTGTAGTCCGTCCATATACGTGGAAGACTGCTCAACGGACGGTCTTCGTGGCATTTCTTAAGTTCTGTCTCCAGTGCCGTTGTTATATTAGCCCTGCCACGCTCAACATTCTCCGCCATCTCGTCAAGTCCCTGACGATAGTAATCATACTGCAACTGGCGGAACGAACGCATCGCGCCATCAAGATAGTCATTGATTATGGCAAAGCGGTTGCGGTCGCTGTCAAACGACTTCCAACCAGAGAAGCTAAGGTTCTGCGCATTGTTTGCAAGGTTCATGCACAACTGCAATACGTCTTCTCCGCCCATTGGGGCGAACGAGTCGAGGTCAAGCCCTATTATCAGGTATGCGTAATAAGCCACAAGGGCTGTCAGCTGGTTGTCTACGGTCTCGTCGTTGAACTCCAACTGGTCGAACTGTGCGAATGTGAAATTGAAATCTCCGTCACTATTGTTGTAGAGTGTCGAAGTATATGACGAATTATATACGGGACGGTTCGCCTGTATAAGGGCGGTACACGTAAACGTGTTTGTCGACGGGTCGTATTTCTTCACCGTAATATTGAAGTTGCACTGTATGCGCTCGTTCTTTTGGAAATGGAGATTAGTCCACTGGCGGTCGTTGATGAATTGTTCCAAAGTCTGTTGGAGGTTGTCGAACACCGATGCGTCGGTACCCTGTATCTGGCTGTGGTTTATAGTTACGCGTGCCTGTAACTCCTGCGCCGCCACTGGAACAGGGGGAATTGCGAACACAGCCACGAGGCAGGCCACGGAACAAGCATATCGGTATAGACGGCGGGGCATCATAATATCTTTTCAAGTTCGTTGATAATGTCCCGCGCCACCTCTGCCTTCGGTTTCTTGTCATACGTATGCTTGCCCTCACAGGAGATAATGGCTATCTGGTTGTCGTCGGTGCCGAACGTTGTTCCCGGTATGCGTGTAGAGTTGAGCACTATGAAGTCGGCGTTCTTCTTTTGCAGTTTAGCCAGAGCGTTCTGCTCCTCGTCATTTGTCTCCAAGGCAAAGGCTACCAGCCGTTGCCCGTCACGCTTCATATTGCCTAACGCACTGGCAATGTCGTTAGTAGGCGCAAGCTCGAGTGTCAGTCCGTCCTTGCCACGCTTTATCTTCTTGTCGGCAACAACTGAAGGGCGGAAGTCGGCAACGGCGGCACTAAGAATCGCAGCATCACAGTCAGCAAATTCTCTAACCGCGGCATCATACATCTCGGCACAACTCTCTACGTCAATCCTCTTTATACCCTGCGAGCACTCCATGGCAACAGGGCCTGCGACAAGCGTAACAGAAGCACCACGGCGCAGGCATTCTTCCGCAATGGCAAAGCCCATCTTCCCACTCGAATAGTTGCCTATGAAACGTACAGGGTCGATACGCTCATAGGTTGGTCCTGCGGTTATAAGAATCTTCTTTCCGCTGAGACTATAGGACTCCTGACTATCGAAAAACTTGTCAAGACAGTCTATTATCCTTTCAGGTTCCTCCATACGTCCCTTACCTTCCAGTCCAGAAGCAAGGAAGCCGCTTGCAGGCTCTATGACATGGTTGCCATAACTGCGCAAGGTGTTAAGATTGCGTCGTGTCGATGGATGGCGGTACATATCCAAATCCATAGCCGGAGCTATGAACACCGGTGCCTTCATCGACAGATAAGTAGTTATCAGCATATTGTCGGCAATGCCATTGGCCATCTTTCCAATACTGCTTGCCGTACACGGGGCTATGAGCATAGCGTCAGCCCATAGTCCCAAATCGACGTGCGAGTTCCACGTACCGTCACGCTGTGAGAAGAACTCACTAATGACAGGCTTGTGGGTCAGAGTGCTTAGCGTTATAGGGGTTATGAATTCCTTGCCTGCCGGAGTGATAACCACCTGCACCTCGGCACCACGCTTGACAAGCCCACGGATAATGAGACAAGACTTGTATGCAGCAATGCTGCCCGTTATACCGAGAACTATCTTCTTACCCTTGATCATACTCTCGCCTGTCCCTTGTTGAACTCCCGCAAACGTATGCGGGTGAGTATCTGCTTGGTGTTAAGGGTGAAGTCGCTCGTCAGCATCCAGCTATAATAACCAGGATCGCTGTGCAGCACATCGACCACCGCCTTGCCCTTGTACTTGCCAAAATTGAATACCTCCTGACGGCATGGCTTGCCATTGGAGTCTACTGCTACCTTGCCGTCAGCACCTACAACGTCCTTCCACACTATACGGCCTGCGAAATCCACATTGTCGTTGTGGCGGGAGAACTCCGCAAGCTCGTCCATATCATTGTGCAACGGCACACGGTCAGGGTCGTCAAGCTTGCCAGGAGCATACATATCAAGTTCCCCTTTCAGCACTTCATAAGTGGCTGCGGTATCTTGATCGGCACGATGCGCACGGAAGTCATCTTCCATCCTATGCCCTGTATAGAACTTGTATGCCGCGGCAAGCGTGCGCTTCTCTTCCTTCATGAATATGGTCTGCGCGTCTATAAGGCGGCATTTCGAGAAATCGAAGTCTATACCGGCACGCAGGAACTCCTCCGCAAGCATAGGCACATCGAAGCGGTTGCTGTTGTAACCGCAAAAGTCACAACCCTGAAATTCCTTTTCCAAGTCGGCAGCCTTTTGCTTGAACGTAGGTGCGTCCTTCACCATGTCGTCAGTAATACCAGTAAGTGCCACGACCTCGCTGGGTATGGCACGTCCTGGATTTATCAGCAGGTTCCCACGGGTCTCTGTACCGTCAGGTGAAACCTTGATATATGAAATTTGTATGATACGGTCTTTAACCAAATCAAGCCCGGTAGTCTCCAAATCGAAGACTACCAAGGGCTTTGTAAGATTGAGTTTCATTGTTTGTCTAATGATTAGTTCTCCAAGAGCATTGGCATGGCGAGCATTGTTATGTTCTCGTTTTCAGGCTGCTCGTCAGGGACTATGACACCTGGACGTGAAGGGTCTGCGAGTTGCAACGTGATGCTGTCACTATCCAGATTGTTAAGTACCTCGACGATACTGCTGCCCTTAAAGCCGATACTCATCGTCATGCCGGTGTAGTCGCATGTGATGCTTTCCTTGGCATTAGTCGAGAAGTCGATGTCCTGTGCCGACAGTTCCAACTTGCCGCTCTCAAGATGGAAGCGTATGAGTTCGGACGTATCGCTCGCAAACGGCAACATACGGCGTACTGCCGACAACAGTACACGGCGGTCTATGGTGAGCAAGTTCGGATTATCGGACGGTATTACGCTGTTATAATTCGGATAACGTCCTTCGATGAGACGGCAGTACAAGACGCCGTCGCCATAATTGACCTCTGCGGCACGACCGTCAAACTTTACAACCACGTCGCCACCCTCTTTTGAGAGTACGTTCTTCAGGAGCGTAGCTGGTTTTTTAGGCAATATGAATGATGCGGGCTGTTCGCTCTTAATACTCAATATCTGGTTGCGTACAAGTTTGTGCCCGTCACTTGCGACTATGGCAAGACAATCGGGAGTGAGGTCGAAGTATATACCGTTCATAACCGGACGCAACTCCTCTTGCGCAGTGGCAAAAAGCGAACGTGAAATACTGTCGAGAAGGACGTCCGCACCAATTGTGACAGTCGTTGCATTGTCGTCAAGCGGTGTCAGCGCAGGCCATTCCTCCGCGTTGTGTATTGGGAAATCGTAATTTCCGTTTTGGTAGTTGATGAATATCTTTTGTTCGTCGAGATTAACCTCGATTGTAAGTGGCTGCTCGGGCAATTCACGCACAGCGTTTATTATGGTCTTGCTCGAAACGCAGAAGTCCGCCTCACCATCACAACCATCGAGATTGAGGACTGTCCACATAACATTCTCGTTGTCGGAAGCTGTAATCGTCAGTTGGTTGTTATGTACTCCGAAGCGGAAGCAATCAAGTATTGAAATTGTGTTTTTGGCATTCGGAACGCGTGACAGCGTAAGGAGCCGACTGCTAAGCGCAGTACTAGATAGATTGAATTTCATGTCTATGTCTTATTACTATTTTTCTGTCGTTAGAATATTGTCCTACAAAAATACAAAGAATACTCAAACGGGCAAAGTTTTTTCTTTGAAAAGTTTGGGGATTTTATATAAAGTACTTACTTTTGCACCCAATCAACTATAAAAAGAACTTTTTTAGGATACTGAAACCGAACAAAAATTATGAGTTTGAACAACAAGAAAACACTTACACTTAAGAATTTAAATAAAAGCAATGTATGGGATATTCAGGAGAACGACGTGATACGTATGTGGGAGGCAGCCTCTCGTGACAACGACCTTAAAGACAACGCCAACCACTACCGTGAAATCATCAAGAGCGCATTCGACGTTGAAGACGTAAAGATTGACAAGCCGGAAGTAGTAAAGAAATATGAGGCACGTGGCTTCAAGACCGCGCTTGTCAAGGCTGACGGAACGGAGAAAAAGCGCATCGCGATAAAGAAAAGACCCATACAGAGAGTAACCGACCTTACTTATGAAAACATAAACCATATAAGCGCGGCAAAGCTCCTCGAAGTGATAGACCGCAACTTCGGTGGAGGTTGGGAAAGCCTCTCGCAGAGCATTCAGGACATTATAGAACACGGATTCGACATCTCGACCACCACACTGCCTACATCTGTACTGAAGAAGAAGGGTAGTATGTATGACAAGAAAGTAGCCGACGGCTATGAAGTACTCGAGATACCAAAGGGCGCATGGACTGAAGCCATCTTTGCCAAAGAAAAGCCACACATTGAAAAGGTACATACGGTATTCGACCCAGACAAGGAAGACGAGGAGAAACGCAGACTCGAAGAGGCTGCCGAGAACGATGAAGACCTGCCGGAAGTCACTGACGAATACAATTCGGACGATGACGACGACGAGTTCGACGACGACAAACTGACCGAAGAAAGCTATCGCACAACTGTTGATACCACACCTGAGGAACTCGACATAGAGGCAGCCGACGTGGCTGACGACAGCGACGAGTTCTAAGGGGATATTCCAATGATGAACAGCCACTAATTTTAATTCTACCACTTGGTAAAAACAACAATCCCGCAGCACTAAAAGTACTGCGGGATTGTTTTGTATCATAGCCTTTACTATCTGTAAAGGCATATTAGAATGTGTACTTCAGACCAATCTGACCACGCCAGCGGCTGTACAAGTCACTGTAATCACGGTTTGCATAACCGCCAGTGAACTGGTATGTGCCATTGCCACGGTATGTGAGCGGACTATAGTAAACGCCGAATCCGTCGCCATAGGTATGACCCCACTTCTTGTTGAGCATGTTGCCTATATTGAGAATGTCGAATGTCAGTTCGATAGAATTTACCTGACCTGCAACCTTGAACGAATACTTCTGACCGAAGTGTACGTCGAAATGCTGTTCGAACGCGAGATTGTCGGCATAACGCTTATAGTACTCGCCACGGTGCTTGCTCAAATAAGAGTCACCCTCAATCCATGCGTTCATGAGCTGGCGCTGCATATCGGCAGTAAGCTTGGGAGACTGACCGTTGTGAGCTGCCTTATATTCTGATACGTAGTCGGCACCGAACAGGTAGTTTGTCAACGCATTGGTGTTGTAGTTGGTCTCCTCGAACTGCATACGGTCGAGTTGGTCCTTTGTAGGTATGAACAACAGATCGTTGCCACTGGCACCGTCGCCGTTCATGTCGCCATAGGTATAAAGGGTGTATGGAGAGCCGCTCTTTGCCGTGTAGATGACTCCAAGCGTTGTCTGCCACTGCTTCTGCGCACCATACTTGATATGGTAGTATGCGCTTGCCTGTATGCGGTGGGGAACATTGTAAGCAGAGTTCCCGAGTTCCGGATCGTTCGGATTCAGATAAGTATAGTTGTAGCGCCAGTTGCTCTCTGCTACGGAGCTACCTCCATTGTTCACACTCTTAGACTTTGTCCACGTGTAGCTTGCCATAAGGTCAAGTCCGAAGTCAAAGTGCTTTTCAGCCTTCAGCGATAGGTTGACCGTATATCCCTTGTTGGTGTTATACAGTGCGTAGATGTTGCTGAACGGAGTTCCACTGGTAATATTCTGGAACATCGGACGGCTGTCAGCCACCATGTCAGTGCCTGTATAATATGTCTGACCATAGGTAACACCCGTTTCCTCTATGGCGAGGTTCTTATACAGGATGTCGTTCAGTGTCTTTGAATAGATAGCCTCTGCCGTCCAGTCGATACCAAGAGCCTTGAAGTCGAAACCGAGATTGAAACGAAGGTTCTGTGCGAACTTGAAGTTCTTGTCGTATACATTGACCGTCTGACTTCCCGACGATGCAGTGGCATTTGCCACATTCGCCTCCTGACCATTAGGATCGAGGATAAGCTCGATGCCCTTAGGCTTGTTGAGGTAATATTGCGACATCTGTATACCCGTATTGGAGAAGTTGTTTGAAATCCACACGAACGGTATACGCCCTGTGAACACTCCTGCACCACCACGAAGAATGAAACGGCGGTCGCCATTTATATCCCAACGGAATCCTACACGCGGGCTCCACAGAGGCGTGCTTGACAGCTTCTGGTCTGTACGGACATTCCAACCACGGGTCTGCGCATACTCGTTGAACGGCTCATTGGCAGCCGGGGTGTCGAAGAATATTGGAATATCCATACGCAATCCGTAGGTGAGCTGGAAGTTTGGAGTAGCGTCCCACTTGTCTTGAACATAGAAGCCAAGCTGTGCGGCACCGAAACTTGCCTCCCAACGAGGATCACCGGTAACGTCCACATTCGCATGACCATAACGGTAGTAGTTGAGATAGCTCTTGGTCGGGTCAAGCTGACCGTCATCCATATAGTCGTTATAGTAATTGTTGAAGTCGTCTACAGTCTGGAAGTTGTATGTACCGTAGAGATCTTGTATGAAGAGGTTTGAGAAGTTATAAATCTCGTTGTGTGTACCGAAAGTAAGGGTGTGCTTGCCAAGATACCAAGAGAGGTTGTCCTCGATAGTCCAAATGTCCTGGTCGAGCGAGTTAGCCATAGAGGAACGCTCATTACCAAGGTTCACAGTGCCACTACCTACGCCGGCAATGGTTATTGACGGGAAAGCCGCGCCGACATCACGCTTGTCGCGCACACGGACATAGCTGACACGTGCCTCATTGCTTATCGAAGGGGAGATACGGCTCTGAAGCTCTGCGATGAACGAGTTTGTCACGCTCTTGAAAGGATAAGAATAAAGGTTGTCGTTGAGCGAGCTACGGCTGCCACCATTGTTAAGCTGCTTTGCATTGACAAGGCTCCAGCGAATGGTGAACTTGTTGTCCTCGTTGATGTTCCAGTCGAGTTTGACTCCAGCTTTCTGACTCTTGGTATAGATGTCCTCTGTAGAGAATGCTCCCGGATATGTGACACCTTGCTTCTGAGCTATATTCTGAATCTTTGAAAGAATGTCGCTTGCCAGATCCATGTCTACGCGTGATTCCGAGGAACCGAAGGCATAGAGGTTAGGATATGACTTGTCGTTCATCTCATAGTTGGCAAAGAAGAAGAGTTTGTCCTTGATGATAGGACCACCAAGAGTTATGCCCCAGTTATAATCCTTCTCCTTATTATATTTAGGTGCATAGCCAGAACCGTCGGCGAGCGAATAGTGATGCCCCATAAGGTTCTGGTTGTAGCCGTAACCATAAACGCTGCCGTGGAACTGGTTGGTTCCGCTCTTTGTGATTGCGTTTACCGAACCGCCTGTGAAACCACTCTGGCGGACATCAAAAGGAGCTATGTTGACCTGTATCTGCTCTATCGTCTCAAGTGAAACAGGCTGTGTTCCAGCCTGACCGCCGTTAGAACCCGTGCTTGACAGTCCGAACACGTCGTTGTTGGCAGCACCATCAATAAGCAACTGGTTGTAACGGTTGTTGGTACCCGTAAACGACATCACGCCACTGTTGGTAGTGGTAAGCTGGGGATTGAGCCTAGCTATATCGGCAATACTATGGCTGATAGTCGGCATGTCGTTTATCTGCTGTGAGCTGATGCTCTGGGCAGCTCCGTTCTTTGTACCGTTGATACCTGCATTGCCAGTCACCACAACTTCTTGCAGCTCACGCGCGTTCTCCTGTAGCGAGCAGGACAAATCTTCGGTCTCTCCAAGGCGAAGGTTTACATTGTTAAACACTTTTGGCTGATTACCTATATAGGTAATCTCAACCTTGTAAGGACCACCGACACGCATACCCTGAATGGAGAAACGACCGTCGATGTTGGTTACAGCACGGTACACCGTACCCGAAGGCTGATGGGTTGCCGTCACTGTAGCACCAATTACTGCCTCATCGTTAGATGAAACCAGTCCGCTAATACCTGAAGTTGTTACCTGAGCCATAACTGATGATGCCATTACAAACAGCAATGTCATCAATAATAATAGCCTCTTTTGCATAAAAAAGATATAATAATTAATAATGTGTGATGTGTTCATATCTGTTTGCGACCACAAAATTAGCTAAATAATTTTAAACTTGTGTTACAAACGTATGAAAAAATAAACACAAGGTTAAAAAAAGACAGATTCGCAACACACAGAACAACAATGTGATAATCTTATATGCGCCGAGCCAATTGACTCATCATCACCGCAGACAGTCCTGCAGTCTCAGTGCGGAGACGGCTTGTGCCAAGTGTCACAGACTCATAACCATTAGCTACGGCAAGCCTTACTTCGTCGATAGAGAAATCTCCTTCTGGTCCTACAAGCACGGTTATGTCATCAGACGAATCAGCACCCAACGCATCTACGGAACGCTGTTGTATTTCTGTAAAAAAGTCCTTGCGTCCTATCTCGCCATAACAGTGGCAGATAAACTTGCGCCCCATACGCTCTTGCGATATAAAATCCTTGAAAGTCATCATCTCATTGACGTTCGGCAGCCATGCCTTACGACTTTGCTTGAATGCGGAAACGACTATCTTCTCTATCCTGTCACGACGTATCACCTTGCGTTCGGAAAATTTGCAATCAAGGAAGGACAATTCGTCAAAACCAATCTCGGTCGCCTTTTCCGCCAACCACTCTATACGCTCCATCATCTTTGTAGGAGCTATTGCAAGGTGTATGCGCCCATGCCACTCACGTGATTGTGGAAGTGCCTCCACTATATCATAATAGCAATGCTTGCTGCCACCAGTCATTACCACTTTGGCACGATAGAATGCACCCTTGCCGTCTTGCAAGAACATCTCGTCACCCTCATGAAGCCTCAACACACGCAGCGCATGACGTGATTCTTCCTCTGGAAGTTCTTTGCCAGAGACGGCATCGGGAACATAGAAAAAGCGTACTTCCTTCATTGTCCTTTAACGTCACTGTCAGCGTCCTTGTCCTTTTTGCGCTTATTCATCTCGTCGCGTATGCTTGATGCGAGTTCGTAGTCTTCGTCAGCCACAGCCTTGTCAAGTGCCTTCTGAAGCATTACGCCGCTCAAGGCATTAATTGGAATTGCCATACCGTGAGGGTCGGCACTATAGCGGACGCTCTGCCTCATCATAAGGTTGTATTCCATATATATAGGCGAGTTACTGACAATGGCAAAGAGAATAGCGTCGCTCGCACGCATCGGCAAAGACTCAAATGTGGTCTCATTGACAAGCATACACTTGTATTCGCCATCAATAACGTCACTTATAAGGACTTCAAAACGCATTCCGCCTTGCACTTTGACGACATTGGTAAGTACCTCCGGCAACATCAAGTTGGTACTTACCTGCCCGCTCATACGCAACCCGAACTGGTATTCCATATTCTTATCGCATACAATAGTCACTTGCCGCTCCTTCATTTGGTCGGTAAGCACTATCAATGCAAGTTCGGGACCTTCAAGTATCTCTGAAACACCTTGGAACGTCAGCTGTATTTTCTTCAAAACTTATCCTTTCGTTGTAATATCTTTCGCTTCAGCACGTTGGTTTGACTTGAATACTATCCAAAATGCCAGCAGAACCGCGAACGCAAATCCAGAGAATATGAACCAGCATGACTGCCAGTCGCCGAGTATATATCCGTCAACGTTCGTACAGAAATGGTTTATTATCGCACCAGCAGACAATGTGCCGACTGTGGCACCTATTCCGTTGGTCATAAGCATGAACAATCCTTGTGCCGAAGCCTTGATGCTCGGGTCGCACTCCTGGTCTACAAATATTCCACCAGAAACATTGAAGAAATCGAATGCCACACCATAGACAATGCAGGAGAGTATGAAGAATATAACCCCCGGCATAGTCGGATTGCCGATACCGAAGAAGCCGAACCGCAATACCCACGCAGCCATGGCTATGAGCATAACCGTCTTGATGCCGTAACGTTTCATGAAGAATGGTATCAGCAGTATGCAAAGAGCCTCGCTCACCTGAGAAATGGAAGTAAGCAATGTGGCATTGTTGGCTGCGAACGAATTAGCCACTATTGCATCGGAGCTTGCCTTGAAACTCGTTATGAAAGGTCCCGCATAGCCGTTGGTTACTTGCAGCGACATTCCAAGCAATGCAGAGAATATGAAGAACAATGCCATACGCTTGGTCTTGAACAATTTGAACGCATCAAGCCCAAGCCTTTGCGACAGGCTCTGCGCCGGCTTTTTCTCAAGTTTGCATTCTGGAAGCGTCATAGCATAGAAGAAAAGGACTATGCTCAACAGCCCCGAGACGAAGAACTGCATATACGTGTACTGGAACTTCAAATCGTTTTGAGCAAATGTAAATGCGAAGTGTCCGTCGTCTATGGCCGCACAATTGACAAACCACATTGTAGCAATGAAGCCAACGGTGCCAAACACCCTTATAGGAGGAAAGTCCGTAACCGTACTTAGCCCGTGATTCTTGAGCAATGTGAACGCAGTTGTATTGGCAAGGGCCAGCGTAGGCATGTAAAAAGCGACGCTCAACGTGTACAAACCTATGAACAACGCCTTGTCATGTACCTCATTGCCGTATCCGACCGTATAGCCCAAATAGCAAAGGCACATCATACATATACCGGCTACAAGATGACACAAACCCAACAGGCGTTGCGGTTGCACCCACTTGTCGGCTACAATGCCAATGAGTGTGGGCATAAAGATTGAAACAATACCCTGAATGGCATAGAACCATGATATCTGCGCAGCCATTCCTGACTTTGCCAGATAGTTGCCCATACAAGTAAGATAAGCTCCCCAAACGGCAAACTCGAGGAAGTTCATCACTATTAGCCGTATTTTCAAATTCATAAAATGCAGTCTTAGGTTTGATTTATTGCTGTGCAAAGGTAATAATATCCGATTAAACGCACAAAAGAAAACCTAAAAACATATTTTATTTCGCGTGTTCTCCACCTAATTATATAAATACAACATCACCTACATATAGATAAAAAAATTGATTGTCTCACGACAATCAATCCTTTTATTAACCTTAATAATCTAATACCATGAAAAACACGGTGCAAAAGTATACTAATATTTCCATTCCAGCAAACTATTCTTGAAATTTTAACCAATAGTTAACTTCAATTAAAGCTTATTCCGTTCCATTTAAGTTTTCTTTGCACTATCATACTTGATAGTTGTTTTTCTTTATCGCATGGAACCAAAGGAAGAGAAAGGCTGACTGCCAGCACTCCACCAGGCTCCAACGTATACTTTACCAATTGCGGGTCTATCATATCGAGCAGTGCCCCGTATTCGTCGTCTCCGATACTGTCAGGCCTATGCACAAGCTCGGCAATAGTAACCTTGGGCATCGCCATGGAGTTATATCTCTCCCACCTTATATTATATAGCGACACCGTACTCTCTGCCGACGGAGCATAATAGCTGTTCACCACACATACGACCGTATCGGCGGCTGTCCTGCCTGCCAGTAGAGCCACCTGCATCTGCCTTGCGCCATTACACCGCAACTGCATAAAATTCTGAGAAAGCGATTCTATCCGCGTGGTATCGCCAAGTGCGTTGACCTTTACCGCACCATCGGCATTACCAGCCTCATAACCAACGACGAGTCCGCTGCGGTCGCCAGAATTCAAATACGGAATAATGGAGTCAGGCATTGACACGAACAATTCTCCAACCGTCTGCGCACTTGTAGCCAGCGATACCACGGCGGCAAGCAACGAAAGCAACATCTTATTATGTATCCACATCATGCGTCTCATAAACAATACTATATTAATTATTTCTCACTGACACTTCCTCTGCCATATGATGACAGCCTTTCGGGTTGCAATATTACGGCTTTTTATCCAATTACACAAATTTAGTTAAACCTTTTCCTTATTGTTATGAATACGTTGCCTTCTATGCAGACCGTACAGGAAATGAATTGTCTTCAGAACAGTTCGCCCTCGACCCAGCGGGGATGGCTGTCGGCTATGTCGTAGTCATTGTCAGTACGCGAAACCGACAGACCGAGCAGGCGTATAGGATTCCGCTCATAATCGATACCGTTAAGAAGCCGTTTTGCCAACGGTAGTATGTCCTTCTTCTCTGTAAGTACGTGGTCGACAGTCATAGAACGCGTTATCTGTGTGAAGTCGTGAAACTTCACCTTCAGCGTCAGCGTACGCCCACGGAAATAGTTCCGTTTGATACGCCCTACCAGTTCCAGCACCGTATGATATAGCTCTATTACGACTTTGGAACGCTGCCTTATGTCCTCAAGAAACGTGTGCTCGCAACCGACACTCTTGCGATCATGTACCGTAACGACCTGCCTATCGTCAATGCCGCGCGCAAAATTATAGTATATGACTCCAGACTTTCCGAAAACCTCGCGCAGATGAGTGAGCGGCACCGCCCTGAGTTGCGCGCCATTGAATATCCCCATTGAGTGCATTCTTTCGGCTGTTTTCGGTCCAACGCCCCAGAAGTCCTCAACAGGCAACTTGGCAATAAAGTCCAGCGCACGATCGGGATGTATCGTACATATACCGTCGGGCTTGCGGTAGTCCGACGCTATCTTAGCCAGAAACTTATTATACGACACACCTGCAGAAGCCGTCAATCCCGTACGCTCACGTATCTTTTGTTTGATTTCCCGAGCTATGCTCACGGCAAGGCATATTTCCGGCTTGTTCTCCGTCACATCAAGGAACGCCTCGTCTATGGATATAGGCTCGACCATGTCGGTATATTCGTGGAATATGGCATCTACCTGCGCGCTCACCGCCTTGTACTTCTCAAGATGCGGCTCGACGATTATCAACTGTGGACATCGCCGCTTCGCCATACCAATAGGCATTGCAGAATGCACACCGTAAGGGCGTGCCTCATAGCTTGCCGTAGACACGACGCCACGCGGAATATCGTAGCCTACGACTACGGGCTTACCACGCAACTGTGGATTGTCCCTTTGCTCCACCGAGGCAAAAAAGGCATCCATGTCGATGTGTATAATCTTGCGGATTTTCATTTTCGATATGCAAAGTTACAAATCTTCGTGCAAGTAGCGCACTCTTTCAACGTAATAGACTGCCTGCCTATAGCACAACAGGTGCTGTGTGCGCCAACAATGTTAAAAGTGAAAGCCAGAGTGAAAAAAGTTTGGAAAAAGCTTGCATTTATCTATGGGCTGATGTATATTTGCAGTGTGATACAAAGGATCACAGGAGCTGATTCCTATAGGTCAGCATCATTGACCCGCAAGGGTTCCTGAAAAGTAATTAGTCAAGCGTAAAGCTTTGACTTGCCGAAAGTCATTAAAATCGGCAAAAATGAAAAGGAAAAGCAAAAAGATGGCGCAACGGGAGTTGCGCCATCTTTTGTCTATATACTTTATCTGATGCATTATCTTCATCAAACCTATTGATTCATGCAACGCATTACTATGCATCGGGTAATACATTAGTATGTATCAGCCAACGCAATAGTATGTATCGCCTAATTCAATACTTTATATTTTTCCACCTTTAAAGTGTCGAAGATACATTCGCCAAGCTGAAAGGCGACAACAAGTTCTTCGTCACAGTACCTGGAGCTACGCACACCGACCTATATGATGGCGGCGGAAAAACCACGCAGTGAAAGACATTTTATTTATGTAGTGACGGCAAAGTTTTAAGATTTGTTCTTTCCAGCATAGAAGTATTTGGCTATGCTGTTCATAAACGGTGTCATGCGCGTGGGCATTCCATAGCTGTTGCTGTCGGTATAGCTGACGCAGAGGCGTTTCTTAGCCCTTGATATTGCGACATAGAACTTGCGTGCGTCCTCCATGCGTTCCGCCATCGCCTTCGCCTTTTGTTCCGGAGTGCTGCCGTAGCTATCAAGTATGCGGTTGACGGTATAGAATGGATAAGTACCATCGTTGGCTTCGAGCACAACGACATTGTCGAACTCCAGTCCCTTACCCTTGTGTACAGTCATGATGAACACGCGGTCATGCACGAGTTCAGGCGAATTGATGAGGTCGCCCTCACTCATTGAATAAGTCATGTCGTTGATGTGTGCATATATCTGTTCCATGAGGCTCGTGCCGCTTTCCGTGCCAGCCCATTCGCTTTCAGCGTACTTCAGGAATATATCGAACTTGGAGCCAAGTGGAGTTATAAGCCGCATCGACAGCATACTGTCGTACACGGTGCGGATTGCGCTGGCTATAGTACGGCACGATTGCTCCACGCCATTGACGGTCTCGCCATTGAACCGCTCGAACAGCGGGACTATCTTAAGCAACTGCCGGCGTACGTTCTGCACCTTGACTTGCGAGATGAGCTGCCGTTGCTGCGGAATGACGTGACGCGCCTTGCCATAGCAATAATCGACAAGCTTCTTTGTTGCGTCCACGTCCTCGTTGGCAAGGTGGGAATTCTTGCCTTCAAGATGCAACGTCGCTATGAGGTATTCAAGCTTGTAACGCCTCAAGTTTGGTGCCACGCACTTCGCCAGCCGCAAGGAATCATACACGTCGAGCGTCACCTCGCGGTGGAGTTCCCTCCGTACATTGCATTGCAATATGCGGTAGTCATACATGACGTTGTGCCCTAATACTGCGTCGCCGCCTATGTAATCGAGGAACATCGACAATCCCTCCTGCCGTGAGTAGTGGGGATTATCGGCATACGCCTTTATGAGCGGATTGTCGAGCTCGCCAAGCTTCTGCGGTATCTCGCGGTCGGTATGCATAAAGATTATGAAGTCGGAACCGTCCACCTTCTCTCCGCCACGCACCTTGAACGCCGCTATCTGCACTATGTCGTCCTCCTCTACGTCAAGTCCCGTAGTCTCCGTATCAAAATACACCATCTCGCTATCCTCGTACATGGAGCAGAAACGGTCGATGTAGCTGCGCTCGGGCAGCAAGTCCATCGGAGTCATCATCAATTCCTTCAGCCGTGCGACGAACGCCCTTGCGTCTGCCTGGCTGCGGAAGGCATTGATGCCGTAGAGCAGCCGCACCCACGCCATGGCGTTGAACTCGTTGGTCATGCAGCAGAAGAACGACGACAGGGTCTTGTACGACTTGCTGTCGAAGATGTCGCGCCCGGAAATCTTGAAGTTCGGAATGTTGCGCGATGCCAGTTCCTCGCTGATGCGGTCGGCTGCTGCATTCGTCGGAACGAGTATCGCCAGCCGCTCATTGTCGAACTGCATATAGTAGTTGACCATGCCTGTTATGCGGTTGTCCTGTTCCAGCGACGACCGCGAATGGGCGAGTATCAAGTCCCAGTTGTCATGTTTGACCTCATGCGTCGGCTGTGGAAGCAACGACGGGTCTACATGAAGTTCGCGTTCGGCGTAGGTATTGAACACGTCAAGCAGGTATCCCGGAGAACGGTAGTTGCGTCCCAAGTGCAATATATGCCCCGCGCAACGTGACCTGAGCATCGACAATTGCTCGAGCTTCGCGCCAAGGAAGGAGAATATTGCCTGCTGACCGTCACCAAGATACATTACGGTGAATGGACGTTGGTCGTCGGTCAGCTCGTCTACGATTGCCATTTGCAGCGCGTTCAAGTCCTGTACCTCGTCAACCTGTATCCACGGATAGCGGCGGTACAACCGTTGCTTGTCCTTGCGCAACGCCTCGTATGCGAGTATCAGTATGTCGTTGAAGTCGATATACCCACGCTGCCGCTTGTACTCCATATAGAACAGGGCATACCGCAGTAGGTTGTTGCCTTGCGGGACTTTCCATTCTTCGAATCCGCAAGTCTTGGCCAGGAGGTAGTATTCCTCATATTCTTCAGGGAGGAACACTGCCTCGCGGGGCTGCTCCAACTGGCGTTGAAGTATGTAGCTTGCGATGTTGCCCACCTCGTTAATCTTGTTCTTGTCAACCGTGCCGCGGCTGTATTTGAAGAACTGCTCGTCCTGTGTAAGCAATATGTCCGCCACGTCGTCGGCATCGATGATACAAGCATTCTCCTGCACGACGGCATTGGCGAACAGGAAGTTAGAACAGAAACGGTGTACGTTGCCCACGAAGACCGCGCCGGCATCGTCGCCGACCCTGCCGGCGATACGGCTGAACATACCGCGTGCGGCACGGTTGGTGAATGTGAGGCAAAGCATATCCTCATACGCCACTCCCCTCTCGTGGGCGTTGGCTATGCGTTCCGAAAGAATGTCCGTCTTGCCGCAACCCGGCGGCGCGAGCACAAGGTAATATCCACCAGCAGCCTCTATCGCCCTTTGTTGTTCCTCGTCGTAAGTCTTCATGACCTTGTATGTCTTGTAGTGTGAGCTAATTATCTGGTGCAAAGGTAGAGAAAAAATATAATAAAGTACTTGGAACTGCTTATCTTAAGGCTTTTGGTACTTCTCCTTAAGGCTTGCCGGCAACTTGCTTAAGACAAGTTGGTATGACTCGGTTATCAGCCGCTTCACCATGTCTTCGTCAAGCAGGTTTAGATAGAGGTCGTTCCAATGCGTCTTGTTCAGATGATACGCAGGGCGCACGCCGTCGTTAGAGTCCCGCAAGTCTCGTCCCTGGTCAGGTGGCAACTTGACGGCACATGTCGGCTCTGGAGCGTCAAGCCAGATGTGGAGGAATATCTTGCCCTCGATTCTGAACAGCACCCAGTCGGCACCATAAGCCTGATCCTCCGTGACTCCTGGCAGCGACATCGCATAGTCACGCACGTCCTCTATATTTAATTCCATGGTGTAATTGTTTTTAACTTGCGGTTACATTAGACATTGCAAATGTACACCTTTATTTTTATTATGGCAATAAATTGAGTAACTTTGCGGGCTGAAGGCTTATAATATATGGTTGGAACAACATAGACTACACTATACACAAAGAATGGAATACAAACACAACAGTGGGAAAAGCCTGCCAGCATTGAAGGCGGCGTTTCCGAACACTATACCTATATTCGCGGGATTCTGGTTTCTCGGACTGGCTTACGGACTGCTGATGAACAAGTCGGGCTTCGCGTTCTATTGGCCAATGCTCATGGCTATGACGATATTCTCCGGCTCGGTGGAGTTCGTAGCGGTCAAGATGCTGCTCGGACAATTCCACCCGTTGCAGTCGTTCATGGTGGCTTTGCTTATCTGCGCGCGACATTTGTTCTACGGAATATCGATGCTCGACAAGTTCAAGGGAGTCGGTTGGAAGAAGTTTCCACTTATCTATGGCATGTGCGACGAGACGTTCTCCATAAACTATACGGCGAAGATACCAGAAGGCATCGACCGCGGCTGGTTCATGCTGTGGGTGACTGTGCTGGACTATGCATATTGGGTCACGGGAGCGACGCTCGGCGGACTATTCGGCGACCTGCTCACATTCAACACCCGTGGGCTCGACTTCGTGATGACGGCGATGTTCGTAACCATATTCATGGAACAGTGGATAAAGGAGCGCAACCACGTGGCATCGGTAGCCGGCATCATTCTGTCGGCAGCGTGCCTATTTATCTTTGGAGCCGAGCACTTCGTCATACCAGCCATGGTGTCGATGCTCCTGTTGTTTTTCGGAATACGCTGCAAACTGGAACAAAGACTATGACTACCGCACAACAAATAACAACCATTGCCGTAATGGTACTCGCTACGGCACTGACACGCTTCGTACCTTTCATAATCTTCCGCGGGAAGACCACCCCGCGCTACATACAGTATTTGGGCAAGGTGCTGCCTTCGGCGGTATTCGGAATGCTCGTCATCTACTGCCTGAAGGACGTACGGTTCACGTCGGGTAACTTCGGCGTTCCGGAACTTATAGGCATTGCCGTCACTGCGTCGCTCCACGCGTGGAAACGCCAGATGCTCGTCTCCATACTTGGCGGCACTGCCGCTTATATGATCCTTGTCCAGACTGTCTTCGGCTGACGGGCACGGGGCGAGGCACCGGTATTTACCGAATGTTCTTCAGGTTCCACGCGAACGCGCGGGCGGTGCGTTCTGCCTCATTGTGGAAGTGCCCGCCCTCGTTCCATTCCAATATAGTCCTCCCGTCGCCCAACTGCGACCGCAGCATCGAGTGATACTTCCGTATGTTGTCGCCGACGGTGGCCATAGCCTTGTTCTTAGCCATTTCTTCCTTGTCGCCGAGGCTCATGTATACCTGCCGCGCGTTGGCATGATGCTTGAGCGCGTAGTCCACCCAACCGTGAATCCATACCGACGGCGAAGCTGCCGCCACACCGGTAAAATGATTGGTCTCGCACGCCGCCCACAACGAGAACAGCGCGCCGAGCGAGTATCCGCCCATGACGTAAGGCAGGTCTCCATAGCGTTGCCGTAGCCACGGCAGCAGTCCGCTTGTTACATATCCGAGCGTGTCGGCGGCGTGACTTCCCACTTCCTCCTTGCGTGATATTGCAGGATCGTGCCACGGTGTAAGCTCAAGGCTCCAGTCCTTCACCTCGAACATCGCCATGGCGAATGGCACTCCGCTGCCGTTGGCTATCATCTCCACCTCGCCGTCGATGCCGCCCGCCTCGTGCCTTGCAGTGGGCTGTATGAGCAAGGCAAAGGGATTGCCGGATTCATATATCCTGCAATCCCTTCCACAAATTCCAATATCTTCCTGTCTCATCGTGCGTTCCTTTACGGCACAGCCGTTGCGGCAGTACTGCCGGAATGCAAAAGTACTACTTCGCGCCGGCTCCGGCAAACATCTTCCGATGTTTTATCACTTCACCGTTCCGCTGCCGGAAATGGAGGAGTATGTCAGCGTGTGTCCGTTCTTGACAATGGTACCGTTGTTTACGAGCGCGTCCACATCGGTGTCGGCTGTCAGCGTCCACGTTACGCCGCTGCCCACGGTCACGTTCAAAGCCTTGGCATACGAGTCCTTGGCTACAGTTCCGCTCACCGCCCACGTGGAGCCGGTCTCCAGCACGAGGTTGCCTGTTCCGCCGTTGGTCGTCCAACGGGTATTGTAATCCACCTTCATGAGTACGTTGCTCGGAACGGTGAGGGTCACGTCCTTCAGCGTCAGCGTTCCGGTTATGTTGGTCGGTATCTCGCACAGTGGCGCACTGGAATCAGTCAGCGTCACCTTTCCGCCGTTGATGGTTATCTTGCCGTTGTAGCCCTGCGAGTCGCCAGAACCCGACTGGAGTATCATCAGCCCGCGCGACGACGAGCCGGAGGTGAAGTCGCAGTCGTTTATCGTTATGGCGTTGTCTCCCTCGATAACTCCCACTTCGCCCTGCGACGACGAGCCCGTGGCGTTGTTGGCGGTGATGTTGCCCGTCGAGTATAGTATGGCGCAGTCCTGCCCGGTGGTCTTGTACGAGCCGCCTGTGACGGTGACCGTTCCACCCCCGCGGTCGGTAGCCACGACGCTGGAGTTGGCTCCCTCGGTGGTTATGTCGAGGTTGTTGGCGACGATGGTTCCGCCGCCCGTGGCGTGAATGCCGCGCGAGAGGTTGCCGGTATTGTGTATCGTCACGTTGCTGATGTTTAGTATTCCGCTGCCATAGGCGAATCCGCCGTTGGCTCCCTTGCACGCCGACGTTATGGAGCCTCCGTCCATGTTGACGACGGCGTTGGTGCCGTTGACGTATACCGTAGAGTTGGTTCCGTAGAAGCTGCTGCCGTCCTCGCTGGTAGCGTCGCCCGTCTTGGTGAGCGTAGCGTTGTTGAGGTTGAGCGTGCCGTTGGTAACCTGTATGACGTTGTAGTCGGCCGTAGTGGTGGAATACGTGCTGTTGTCGAGCGTCACCGTCGAACCGTCGGCAAGCGAGTACGCCGCCCCGCTCGGCGAAGACGCGGTGGTTCCACCTCCGCCATTGCCGCCCTGACCGCCGGGCTGCCCTTGTCCGCCGCTGCCTCCGGGCTGGTCGGTGGTGGCAGTCCCGCTGTCGGAATCGTCGTCACCCACTACGTCGTTAGAACTTCCGCAAGCCGTCATTGCGGTCAATGCCAATAATGCTGCAAAAAGGTATTTACCCATAGCCTTGCCCTTTCATTATATATTGATGTAACTGGCGGCAAAGTTACGCACGGGTCGCTTTGTTCGCAACTAATTTCCACGAACGCCCCGTTTCCATAAACGAACGGCGGAGTTTGAATACTCGCACGCCTCACCTGATGAAGTGCATCGGAGTCCACGGGAGCTCGCGCTCGGGCAGCGCGTCAGCCGGCTCGCCGTGGAACTTCTTCAGCATCCACGACATGTTGTGAGCCAGCGTGCGCATGGTCTGCATTCCCTCGATGTCCTGCGATGCCTGCCCCTTCTCGCGCCCGTAGGCGATGTTCCAGTATTGCGACGTGACTATGGGCATGTTGCACATCTCGAACATCATGTTCATCGTCTGGTACGAAACGTCGGCTCCGCCGCGGCGGCATACGCACACGTTGGCGACGGGCTTGTACTGGAACGCCAGTAGGTTGCTGTACAGTAACCGCTGGACGAGGGCTATCGCGCTGGCGTTGGGAACGCCGTAATACACCGGCGCGCCGAACACGAACGCGTCGGCTTCCCGCGCCTTCGCCGAAATCTTGTTCGTAATGTCGTCGTCGAACACGCACCGCCGCTCCTCCGGGTGGCTCTTGCACCAGTTGCAGGCTATGCAGCCGCGTATGGGCTTCGCGCCTATCTGTACCAGCTCCGTCCCAATGCCGTCCTTTTCCAATGTCCTTGCGACTTCCGATAATGCCGTGAACGTGTTGCCGTCCCTGCGCGGACTCGCGCTAACTAATAGTACCTTCATAATGTTTTCTCCTTGTTTTGTCCCTGCAAAGATAATAAAAAAGACGATACGCCGGCATCTGTTCCGAAGGCTTTAAGTCCGAGACGTGCCGGATTAAGGCTCTACTCTCTTTGAGTTTAGGCGCAATTCGTGGGTCGGGAAGCCACTTCTTGTGATGTGGGAAGTGGCTTCTTGTGGGTCAGGAAGTGACGTTTTATGAACGTCTGACATTTGTCAGCCACATGGCTGACAAATGTCAGACATAAGTCCGTCAAATGACAGACAAGTGGCTGACAATTGACGGACGTTCACAAGAAGTGCGTTTTCGAGTCACAAGAGGTCGGTTCCCGCGTCACAAGAAGCCGCTTCCCACATCACGAATAGCGCCTGTTTACGTCGGGTCTTGTGGCTGTTCACATCGTGTCTGACGGTTGTTTTCCCCGTGTCCGTGCGCCACACCGCGGTACGGCAACCGTAATTTGGGAAAATATCTGCGCCCTTTTGCCAACTGGCGACAGGCGGATTTGACGTAACTTTGCCGTCGGAAACGAAACTTTAAACACAGAACGTTATGGAAACAAGACTCAGCTTTACATTCCCCGGACACACAGCCGTGTTCTTCGGAGCGGGACAACTCGACAACCTTCACACCCTCCCGATGCCGGGACACAAGGCACTGGTGGTCATCTCCAACGGAAAGTCGACCCGTGCCAACGGATACCTCGACCGCACGCTGGCACAACTCAAGACCGCCGGCGCGGAGAGCGTCGTCTACGACAAGGTGCAGGCAAACCCGACCAAGGAGAGCGTCGAGGAAGGCGCGCACGTAGCCAACGCCGAAGGCTGCGACTTCATCGTGGCACTCGGAGGCGGCTCTGTCATGGACGCAGCCAAGGTAATCGCAATCAACGCCGCCAATCCCGGCGACCTCTGGCAGTATGCCGGCGGACGCACAGGCGAGGGCAAGCGCGGTGAGAACGCCCCGCTGCCGTGGATTGCCATAACGACTACGGCGGGCACGGGCTCGGAGGTGGACTGTGCGGGCGTTATAACCAACGGCGCGACCAACGAGAAACTCGGAATCGGCGACCCGCGCGACTTCGCCGTATACGCCATAGTCGACCCCGACCTCATGATGTCCGTACCGCCGAAGTTCACAGCCTACCAGGGTTTCGACGCTCTGTTCCACTCGCTTGAGGGCTACGTCAGCAACCAGGCGAACCTGTTCTCCGACATGGTGCAGGAAGCAGCCATACGCAACGTGGGCAAGTACCTGCCGATAGCATACCGCGACGGCGGCGACAAGGAAGCCCGCGCGCGCATGGCATTCGCCAACACCATGAGCGGATACTCCATGGACACCAGCGCATGTACCGCCGAACACTCCATAGAGCACGCCATGAGCGCGTACCACGAGCGGCTGCCCCACGGCGCGGGACTGATAATGATCTCGAAGGCTTACTTCTCCGCCGTCATAGCCAAGCACGTGTGCGACGACCGATTCGTCAACATGGCGAAGTTCCTCGGCAACGACAGTGCCACGAAGCCCGAGGACTTCATCACCGCCCTCGTGCGATTGCAGGAGGCATGCGGCGTTGCCGACCTGAAGATGAGCGACTACGGAATCACGCCCGACGAGTTCGACGACATGGCTTCCAACGCCATAGAGGTCATGGGCGGGCTCGTGGCATGCGACCGCCAGCCGCTGACCCACGACGAGATAGTGGACATTCTGCGCCAGTCGTACAAGTAGGCAGATGCTCCGCAATCCCGACATAAGCTCTACGGCGGACTTCCGCGACGCGGTATACAGCGTCGTGGCGCAGATACCGAGCGGCAAGGTGATGAGCTACGGGCAGATAGCCGACATCATAGACGCGCCAGGACACGCCCGCCTTGTAGGTCACGTGCTCTCGGGCGCGCCGCCGGTCTATCCGTGCCACAGGGTTGTCAACAGCCTCGGGCGCACCGTCCCCGGGTGGGCGCAGCAGCGGGAGATGCTCGAGCGCGAGGGAGTACGCTTCAAGCCCAACGGGCACGTAGACATGGCGCGGTGCCAGTGGCATCCGGAACCATAGCCGCGCGGTGGCGGAACACACGCACATAGTCCGGTCGGATGGAAACAATACGCGTTTCGTTTCCACGACCGGTTTTTTATTGCTACATTTGCAACCTGAATCAAACAACGCTAAATACTAATCACACATCACACAAGACAAACGATGAACCGAATCCTCACCTTACTTGTCGCGCTGCTATGCATCAACGCGGCACTGCCCGCGCGTGCCGACGGCAGGCAGAAGCTGAACTTCAACGGCGGCTGGACCATGCGCGTCGGCGACATTGCAGGTGCCGGTGCGGCGGACTATGACGACGAAGGCTGGCAGCGGGTTACGCTTCCCCGGGCGTTCAACGAGAGCGAGGCGTTCCGTGTAAGCATCGAGAACCTGACCGACACCATAGTCTGGTACCGCAAGCACTTCGACGTGGCGGCGGCAGAAGGCAGGAAGTTCATACTCGAGTTCGAGGGCGCGCGCTTCGGAGCCGACGTGTGGGTCAACGGGCGGAAGGCTGGATATTCCGACAACGGAGTCATGGCCTTCGGCGTAGACATCACGCCCTACATCACCAACGGCGCGAACGTCATCGCCGTGCGCTGCGACAACAGCTGGCGGTACCGCGAGCGTTCCACGGGCTCGACGTACCAGTGGAACGACAAGAACTTCAACGCCAACTACGGAGGGCTGGTCAAGAACGTGTGGCTGCACGTCACGGGCGACGTGTACCAGACGCTGCCCCTGTACTCGTCGCTCGGCACTGTCGGCACGTATGTCTACGGTTCCGACTACGACATAGCCGGCAAGTCCGTGACGGTGAACGTCGAGGCAGAGGTCAGGAACGACGGCGATGCCGCCAGGCGGTTCCACGTCGTCAGCACCATATATGACGCAGAAGGGCGCGAGGTCGGGCGGTTCACGGGCGACACCTGCTCGGTCAACGCCGGCGCGACCGTCACGGCAAAGGCTGCCGGACGTATAAGCGGCGTGCGATTCTGGTCGTGGGGATATGGATATTTGTACACCGTAAGGACACGGCTCATAGGCGACGACGGCGGAACCGTCGACGACAACACGGTACGCACGGGCTTCCGCAAGACCCGCTTCGGCGAAGGCAAGGTGTGGCTGAACGACCGCGTGATGATGGTTCACGGCTACGCGCAGCGCACGAGCAACGAATGGCCGGCACTGGGCATCGACGTTCCCGCGTGGCTTTCCGACTTCTCCAACCACCTCATGGTGGAATCCGGGGGCAACATGGTGAGGTGGATGCACGTCTGCCCCTCCAAGCAGGACATCGAGAGCTGCGACCGCGTGGGGCTTCCGCAGGCGATGCCGGCGGGCGATGCCGAGAAGGATGCCGCGGGCAGGCGGTGGGAGCAGCGCGTGGAGCTGATGCGCGACGCGATAATATACAACCGAAACAATCCGTCAATCATCTTCTATGAGAGCGGCAACAAGGGAGTGAGCCGCGACCACATGGCGGAGATGAAGGCGGTGCGCGACGAGTTCGATCCCCACGGCGGACGCGCGATAGGCAGCCGCGAGATGCTCGATATAGACGAGGCGGAGTACGGCGGCGAGATGTTGTACGTCAACAAGAGCGCGCGGAAGCCGATGTGGTCAATGGAATACTGCCGCGACGAGGGGCTGAGGAAGTACTGGGACGAGTACTCATACCCGTACCACCGCGAGGGCGACGGCCCGCTGTACCGCGGCAAGCCAGCCCAGGAGTACAACCACAACATGGACGAGATGGCGAAGGAACTCGTGCGCCGCTGGGACGAGTATTGGCAGGAACGCCCCGGAACGGGCACGCGGGTGAGCAGCGGAGGCGTGAAGATAGTGTTTTCCGACACCAACACCCACCACCGCGGCGAGATGAACTACCGCACGAGCGGCGTCGTCGATGCGATGCGGATACCCAAGGACGGGTTCTACACCCACCGCGTCATGTGGGACGGGTGGGTCGGTCCGGACGCTCCACATACGTATATAATGGGGCACTGGAACTATCCAGAAGGCACGGTGAAGCCCGTCTATGTCGTCTCGTCAGCCGACAGCGTGAGCCTCACCGTCAACGGTCGGTTGCAGGAAGGCGGCACGCGCAGCCACACGTTCCTGTATACGTTCCCGCAGGTCAGGTTCGAGAGCGGCGTGATAGAGGCGGTGTCTTACGTGAACGGGCGCGCCGTGAGCCGTTACAGCATCGAGACCGCGGGCGTTCCCGACCACCTGAAGCTCACCACTATCGAGAATCCGCTCGGCTTCAAGGCCGACGGCGCGGACGTGGCACTGGTACAGGTCGAGGTCGTAGACAAGCAAGAACGGCGTTGTCCGCTCGACGACCGAATGGTTACGTTCGACATCAGCGGCAACGGCGAATGGATAGGCGGCATAGGAAAGCGCGCGACCGCAGCCACGGCGACGCCCACAGCCAGCGGCAGCGGCAGGGCGCGGCAGCAGGAGGGACTGCTCGATGCCGGCGACAACGACAACACGTCCGACAACTACATCGGCTCCAAGTCGCTGCCCGTGGAGTGCGGAGTGGCGCGCGTATTCGTACGATCCACCACCACGCCCGGCGCGATCCACCTTACGGCGCGCGCCGACAGCCTGCCCGAAGCCAGCATGGATTTGACCACCAGTGATACAGACATCGAGGAATACGCAGCCAGCCGGCTGCTCCCGTGCCGCCTCGACCGTGGCGGGACACCGCCGACCCCGTCGTACCGCGACGTTAAAAGGGAGGTGGCAATCGTCTCGGCGAAGGCTGGTTCCGACGAAGCCAATGCCGCAAACTCCTTCGACGACAACGAGCGTACGGAGTGGCGCAGCGACGGCAGGCGCAAGAACGCGTGGATAAGCTACCGCCTCGCACGCAAGGCACTGGTCGGCGAGATTACCCTAAAGCTCACGGGCTGGCGCACGAAGTGCTATCCGCTCGCCGTCTACGAGGGAGGGCGCAAGGTGTGGGAAGGCACGACCGAACCGTCGCTCGGCTACGTCCACATACGCATTCCCAATCCAGTGAGGAGCAGGGACGTGAGGATAGTCATGACCGCGCCCGCGACGACCAGGAAGCCCGCCGGCGACACCAAGGAGCTTGCCGGCGGCAAGGCTTCCGACATGGACAGCGTAGCCACCGCCCGCGGAAAAGTAGAGTTGCGCATAGTCGAGGTGGATATGCTCGAGCGTATGCGCGACTGATAGGGTTATATTCATGTACGTCCATTGGCAGGGGAGCCGTCAGTCAGCCGGCTTCCAGCTGCCGAGCATGCGCTCCTGTTCCTCCAGGCTCATATTGAAGAACCGCTTGCCTTGGTTTAGACTTGCTATCTCCGACATCTCCCCGTCCGTCAGCGAGAAGTCGAATATGTCGAAATTGCCCCTCATGTGCTCCGGGTTGGTGGTCTTCGGGAAGATGACGTTCCCCTCCTGAATCTGCCAGCGGAGTATAATCTGCACGTTCGTCTTGCCGTATTTTTGGGCAAGGCGTGTGAATACCGGCTCGTTTATAAGGTTCTTGTCGCCGTGCCCTATGGGGTACCAGCTCTCGATCACGGTTCCATATTTCTCTATCCTCTTCTTCAACTCGTGCTGCGCATAGTACGGGTGGCACTCCACCTGCAGCACGGCGGGCTTGATCTCAGCCGCCCCGCATATCTCCTCAAGACGCTCGCTCTCGAAGTTGGAGATGCCGATGGAGCGCACCTTTCCCCCGCGCACCGCCTTCTCCATGTCCTTCCACGCGCCGAGGTAGTCGCCGAACTGCTGGTGCAGGAGCAGCAGGTCGATGTAGTCCGTGCCGAGCCTTTCGAGCATACGGTCGATAGCCGCGGCGGTCTTTCCCTCTCCATACTCCGAGGGCCACAGCTTGGTCGTGATCCATACGTCCTTGCGGTCGATGCCGCTCTTGCGTACCGCCGCGCCGACTCCGCGCTCGTTCTGGTAGGCGTGGGCGGTGTCGATGTGCCGGTATCCTATCTTCAACGCCTCCGCGCAGGCCTCCTCGGTCGCCTGGTCGCCGTTGATCATGTAGACTCCGAACCCGAGCTGCGGAATCTTGTTGCCGTCGTTAAGTGTGATGTAAGTCATAGTCGTAATGTATAATTAGGATTGTTGAATATTAAAAAGTCAGTCGTCTATCTTCCTGATGACCCTTGCGGGGTTGCCAGCGACTGCTGCCATAATTCTTTCCTTTCATGTTTTGTTTGCCTTACGGGTGCAAAGTTACATCGAACCGCCCGTCCGGTCGTTTCCAAAAACAAGGTTAATCTTTCACATTTTGCGCCAACGCGGACGACGGCGCGCCCGTCATTCCACCCTGCCCCGCGCGCGGATTGCGACAGCCCGCGCGAGAGATTCGGCGTGGGAAGGCACTGTTCACGACGAGTTTAGGCTCTATTCGTGACCCGGGAAGCCACTTCTTGTGGGTCGGGAAGTGGGTTGTTGTGGGTCGGGAAGTGACGTTTTATGAACGTCTGACACGTGTCAGACGAAAGTCCCACACGTGTCAGCCACAAGTCCGTCACCTGTCAGCCATACGTCTGACACGTGACGGACGTTCACAAGAAGTTAATTCCTGGGTCAAAAGAAGTCTGTTCCAAGATTATTTCTTACCTTTGCCCACACCACGGGAAGGCGCTATTCTCCGCGAATGCAGGCATCAGTATGATCCGGCATGGGCGGTACCGCGCTTCGACGTGGGCACTATTTGAAATGGGAACACAGGTTAGCAGGACTTAAAAGACACAAGAGGCTTATGGAAATCCATTATGAGGTTCACTCAATCGACAATGTGAACAAGACGGGAAAGAGCCGCCAATTCGTGCGACTGCACTGCCAGCCGCCTATAAGCGACGAGCAACTGGCACAGGAGATAGAGAAGACCTGCACGCTGAACCGCGCCGACGTGAAGGCGGTGTGGGCTGCGCTGCGGGAGTTCATGGTCAGCCAACTGACGGGCGGGCACCGCTTCCACCTGCCCGAGATAGGGTACTTCTCGCTCGACGCGAGGTGCCTGCCGCCCGATGAACTGCCGTATGGCAAGATAACGGGCAAGGACATACGGCTGCACGGACTGCGGTTCCAGCCCGAGAAGAAGCTGATGAAGGAGATAGACCGCGGCGTGAGGTTCACGAAGTCGGCGTTCACGAGCCGCTCGAAGAAATACGGGGAAGGCGAGCTGTGGGCGTTGCTCCAGGACTATTTCACGCGCAACCGCTACATAACCGCCTCGTCGATGCGCGCCACCTTCCACCTGACGAAGTACATGGCAGCCAAGTGGCTCGCCCTCTTCACCGCCGACGGGCGGCTCGTCAAGGACGGTTCCGACCGCCACCCGACGTACTTCCCCTCCGCCGGCGGCGAATAGTCGGGCGCGGAGCCGCGCCTGGGCACGTACTATCCCACGGCGTGCGCCTCGAGCGTCTGGCGTATGCCCTGCTCGCGGTGGCATATCTCCACGCGCACCCCGTACTTGGCGTTGATGTGCTCTGCCAGGTGCTGGGCGCAGTATACGGAGCGGTGCTGCCCGCCGGTGCAGCCGAAGGAGAACATCAGCGAGGTGAAGCCGCGCTGTATGTAGCGTTCGACGTGGTGGTCGGCAAGCTGGTAGACGGGGCGGAGGAACTCCACGATCTCGCCGTCGTCCTCGAGGAATCGGATCACAGGCTCGTCCAGACCCGTAATCTTCTTGTACGGCTCGTAACGCCCCGGATTGTGTGTGCTGCGGCAGTCGAACACGTAGCCGCCGCCGTTGCCGCTCTCGTCGGCGGGGATTCCCTTGCGGTAGGAGAAGCTGAAGACGCGCACGACGAGCGGTCCCTTGCCGTCGTACTTGGAGAATGTCGCCGGACCGTCGAGAGGGTTGGACTCGTATACGTCGCTGTCGGCGACGCGGAACCCGTCGGCCCTCGACCTCGCCGGCTGCTCTATGACGGCGAACTGCGGCAGCTCCGTCAGCCTGCGGAGCATGTCCATCATGTATGGATAGGGGAATATGCCCTCGTCCATCTTCAACAGGTCGCGGAGGTTCTGTATCGCCGGAGGTATGGAATTGATAAAGTGCTTCTTGCGCTCGAAGTACCCGCGGAACCCGTAGGCGCCGAACACCTGCATGGTGCGGAAGAGTACGAACAGTGCGAGGCGTGAGGCGAAGTGGCGCACGCTCGGAATCTCGGTGTACTGTCCGAGAGCCTGGTAGTACTCGTAGACGAGCTCGCGCCGGAGCTTGAAGGAATACTTCGCGCTCGCCTGCCACAGGAACGACGCCACGTCGTAGTAGAACGGTCCCTTGCGCCCGCCCTGGAAGTCGATGAAGTACGGATTGCCCTCACGGTCGACCATGACGTTGCGCGCCTGGAAGTCGCGGTAGAGGAACGCCTCCATGGGTTCCGACGTAAGGTCGCGGGCGAACATTCTGAAGTTCGCCTCGAGCTTCAGCTCGTGGAAGTCCAGCTCGGTGGCCTTGAGGAAGCAGTACTTGAAGTAGTTGAGGTCGAAGAGCACTCCCTCCTCGTCGAACACGGGCTGCGGATAGCAGTTCGCCCAGTCCAGCCCGCGCGCTCCGCGTATCTGTATGTTCGGCAGCTCGCGTATGGCTTTCTTCAGCAGTTCCTGCTCGCGGAGGTTGTATCGTCCGCCCGCCTCGCGCCCGCCCCGTATCGCGTCGAATAGCGACACCGTTCCGAGGTCGGTCTGGAGGTAGCGGGTCTCATCGTCGCTCACTGCGAGTATTCGCGGCACTGGCAGCTTGCGCTGCGTGAAGTGCCGGGCGAGGTAGACGAAGGCGTGGTTCTCGTCGCGGCTCGTGCCGACTACGCCGACGACGGGCCGTCCGTCGTCGTCCCACAGGCGGTAGTATACGCGGTTGCTGCCCTGCCCCGGCAGGCGTTCGATGTCCTTGGGGCGGTGTCCGCTCCAGCGGGTGTATAGTTCTATCAGTTGCTTCATTGTTCCAGTTCCTGTTTGCCGCGGGTCTCGTTGCGCTGCCTCAGCCTTTCGTCGAGGATTTGCAGGAAATAGTCTACTACGAACAGCAGCAGCATGATGCCGAGCGACATAGTGAAGGACTCGGTCAGGAAGTATATGCCGCCCATCAGTAGGAAGAAGAACAGCGTGCGCTTCCAGTCAAGTTTTATCTTTTTCATAATCGGTGGTGGTGTTCATTATTGGTTGCGTGTGTGGTGCGTCAGAGCGCGTCGCACTCCTCTATCCAGAGCCGTGCTACCGCGTCGGACGGCATACGCCAGTCGCCGCGCGGCGAGAGGCTGACGCTGCCCACCTTCGGTCCGTCGGGCAGGCAGCTGCGCTTGAACTGCTGGGAGAAGAAGCGGTAGAAGAACGTGTGCAGCCAGTGCTTTATCACCCCGTCGGGGTATTCGCCGTGGAATGCGGCACGGGCGAGCATCATTATCTTCGCCGGACGGAATCCGAAGCGCAGGAAGTAGTACAGGAAGAAGTCGTGCAGCTCGTAAGGTCCCACGAGGTCTTCGGTCTTCTGCGCGATTTCGCCATTGTCGGCGGCTGGCGTGAGCTCTGGAGATATGGGCGTGTCGATAACGTCGAGCAGTACCGCCTTGATGCGGTCGCGGACGTCGGACGGCGTGGTTGCCGACGGCGATAGCATTCCCGTGGACGCGACGTAGCGGACGAGGTGCCGTATGAGCGTCTTCGGAATGCTGACGTTCACCCCGTACATCGACATGTGGTCGCCGTTGTAGGTGCACCAGCCGAGTGCGAGCTCGCTCAGGTCGCCCGTACCGATGACGAGTCCGCCCACCTGGTTGCTCAAGTCCATTAGTATCTGCGTGCGCTCCCGTGCCTGCGAGTTCTCGTAGGTCACGTCGTGTACGGAGGCGTCGTGTCCGATGTCATCGAAGTGCTGGGTGACCGCGGCGGCGATGCTTATCTCGCGGACGGTAATCCCGAGGTCCTTCATCAGCGACAGGGCGTTGTTGTACGTGCGGTCGGTAGTGCCGAAGCCCGGCATGGTTACTCCCACGATGCCGCGGCGGTCGAGTCCGAGCTTGTCGAACGTGCGGACGCACACGAGCAGTGCCAGCGTAGAGTCAAGCCCGCCGCTGATGCCTATGACGACGTGCTTGGAACGCGTGTGGGCGAGCCGCTTGGCAAGCCCCATGACCTGTATGGAGAATATCTCCTCGCACGACGCTTCCATGTCGTCGGCTGAAGGTATGAACGGGTGCGGGTCAACGTCGCGCAGGAGATGCCACTCCTTCTCGGGGTTCTGCAGCGGACGCGGGTCGACCACGATGGCGTCGGCTGCATTCTCCTGCGGGTTCTGCGCGCTGACGTATGTAGAGTTGGTGCGGCGTTCGCTGCGCAGCTTCTCAATGTCTATCTGGCTGACGACAAGCTGCGCATCGAGGCTGAACCGCCCGGACGCGGCTATTAGCTTTCCATTTTCATATATGAGGGCGTTGCCGCCGTAGACTACGTCCTGCGTGCTCTCGCCGAATCCGCAACCGCTGTAAACGTATCCGCTGATGGTGCGCGCGCTCTGCTGTGAGAGCAGCTGGCGGAGATAGGCGTGCTTGCCTATCAGCTCGTCGCTTGCGGAAAGGTTGAAGATTATGTCAGCGCCACACAGCGCAAGGCGGTTGCTCGGAGGAGCCGGCGCCCATACGTCCTCGCATATCTCGACTCCGAACTTCACGCCACGGCTCATCTGGAACAACTGCGGCTGCGGCGTGACGAGCACGTTCTTGCCAGCATAGCGGATAGTCGTCGGGTGAAGGTCGTTAGAGGACGCGAACCACCGCTTCTCGTAGAACTCGCTGTAGTTGGGGAGGAACGTCTTGGGGACTATGCCGAGGATCTCGCCCTGCTGGACTACGATGGCGCAATTGAGCAACAGCGGTCCCACAGTTATGGGCGCGCCGACAATAGATATGATGTCGAGGCTGCGGGTAAACTCCAACAGCCTCAACACACTTTCTTCCGCGCCGTCGAGCAAGGCGCGCTGCCGGAACAAGTCCTGGCACGTGTAGCCCGTAATGGAAAGCTCCGGGAATACTATGACATCGACACCCTTGCCGTCAGCCTCAGCTATGGCGGACTCTATCTGTGTCAGGTTGAACGTGACATCGCCCACACGTACCGACGGGACGGAGGCGGCAACAGTCAGATAACCGTATTTCATCGTTAGGTTTGTTTGTTTTGTATTGATTGAAAGGGACTGCCAACGCATTGGCTCCACACTACCTTATAGTGACCTGCGTCGCTCCATAGCCATACTCCTGGAAGCTTGCGTCCTGGTAGGGGTATTTCTTGTAACGGTAGTTCAGCTCGTGTATCAAGGCGTGGCGGAGCACGCCCTCGCCCTTGCCGTGAATGAAGATTAGTTTCTGTCCCTTGTTGTCCTTGTACTGGTCGAGGGTCTTGCGGAACACGTCAAGCTGGTATTCCAATATGTCTGCACTGCCCATGCCGGCGGTAGTGTCAAGCAATTGGTCGGCATGAAGGTCGATGACTATCTTGTCGTCGCGCAACACCTGCTTCACCTTGCGGCTCTTGCTTTGGTCGCCGTCGTAACGGCGCACGAGCTTGCCGCCTTGCTGGCGGCTGTCTTTCGGCTTCCCTCCCTCACGTGCAGGCATGGTGTCGCCAGCCTTCGGCTTTGCGGGAGCATACATCTCCTTCTTCAGTTCGTCGGCATCGACGACGAGGGGACGCGCAGCCTTGTCGTTCTCGACGACATTGAACAGCAGAGCCTCCGAATCGAAGAAGTCATTGTCAGCGAAGGCGTGCAGCTTGAAGAACTTTGTAGCGTCGATACGCAGCTGCACATCGATAGTCGGCTTCAGCAAGAACGCCTTGTCACGCTTGTAGGCGAGCAACTGTACGGCGGAATGCTCTATGCCGTTGAGCTGCTCGGCTGCCAGATCGCCGAGGTACACCTTGGTGTTCGGCTCTATCTCGCCCGCGGAACGCAGCGTCCAGTTATTGCCTTCGGCAGAAAGGAGGGTATATGCTACGAAGTAGTTTGAATCGTTGACGATGTAAGCCTCATACTTCGTGTTGGGTATCTTCTTTATATCCTGCGGCACGAACGCGACAAATACCGAGAGCTTGTCGCCGTCCTTGCGCTCGTGGGGCTTCTCTACGAACCCGACAGAAGGATCTTCGGAAGCGTCAGGCTCTGTGGAAATGGCTGGCGCGGAATAGTCCTCGGCATCGCCGCCTGTATCGGCAAGACGCTGGCGGATACTGCGGTTGTCGGCAGAATCGGACTTTCCTCCTTCCGATGCCTTCAGGGCATTTACGAAATGAGAGCTGCTATAATCATCGTCCTTGACTACGACGACATCGTTTACCGGAGTCGGTATCTCGAACCCGTCCTCATCTTCCACCAATACTATGTTATTTCCCTGGAAACCCGAGATGCGACCGCCACCGGTCTCACTCAGGAAACGGACTTTGTCACCTATCTTCATAATCGCTTGGTCTTGGTTTAATTGTATCTTTGGTTTGAATCATAAAGCCACGTGCCGGCTCTGGCACACGGCTTCAAGGAATGAGCAGGCTGCTGTCGCCATAACTAAGGAAACGGAAGTCGTGGCTGAGCGCATAGTCGTAGATAGTGTGCCAGTCGCCGTTGACAAACGCGCTTACGAGCAGCAGGAGCGTGGATTGCGGTTGGTGGAAGTTGGTCACCAGCATCTTGACAATCTTGTACTTGTAGCCTGGAGCTATGATGATCTGCGTACTGCCGTGTAAGACTTCAAGTCCGTCCCTCTCGAAATAGTCGAGAATGTTACGTAAGCTCTGCTCGACTGTGACCGGGCTGCCGTTGACAAGCACCAGTCCTTCGTCATTATGCGGCAGGTCGTACGGCTCCCACTGCGTCACATGGAGTTCCTCCTCGCTTGCCTCGGGGTTTATGGCGAGTTTCACACCTATATAATAGAGGCTTTCCAATGTGCGTACGCTCGTCGTACCGACGGCTATAGCCTTGCAACCATGAGAGAGCAGACGCTCGAAAGTGTGGCGATGAACCAATATATACTCGGTGTGCATATTATGCCCGGAAATCTCCTCGCTCTTTACGGGCTTGAACGTTCCGGCACCGACATGAAGGGTCAGCTCATCACGCTGTATGCCGCTCTCGTCAATGGCTCTAAGCACCTTGTCGGTGAAATGCAACCCTGCCGTAGGAGCAGCCACGGAACCTTTCATCTTGGAATACACCGTCTGATAAGTAACCTTGTCGCTCTCCTCTGTCTTGCGGTTCAGATATGGCGGAATGGGCAGCTCGCCTACTGCGTCGAGTATCTCGGCAAAGGAAACGTTGGCGTTGTCCCAGTCGAAATCCACCCAGTAGTTCGTACCGCCGGACACTTCGGCTGTCTTGCTTCTATCCATAGTCGCCTTAAGGGTGAGCTTGTGCCCGTTGATTTCGAAGTCACGTTCAATAGAGCCTTCCTTCCATTTCTTCAAGTTGCCCACCATGCATAGCCACGAGCAGTGCCCAGTTGTCATGAACATAAGCTCGTAGTCGGTAGGCTCTGCCGGCTCCATGAGGAACACCTCTATAAGCGCGCCCGTTGCCTTGCGGAAATGAATGCGCGCCTGTATGACGCGGGTGTTGTTGAACACCATCAACGCTCCTTTGGGCAGATACTTCGGGAGATTATAGAACACGTCGTCGCTGACCGTGCCGTGATTATAGACGAGCAACTTGGAATGGTCACGTTCCTTAAGTGGGAACTTGGCTATCCTGTCGTCGGGTAAATCGTAATTGTAATCAGAAATGTGTATATTCTTTGTATTCATCGTAGTTTTATAATGTTCAAGTATAAAAGGTCTGGTAGAGTGCGACGGCGACAACCACGGCTACCGTAAGGATAAAGGCACCTGTCACCATACCTGTGCCGACGAGTCCGAAGCCGTTGCCAACATAATTAGATAGCTTGCCGAATTGTCTGCGTGTTGCCTTCAGGAAACGATAACGGTAGAGGGCAAATGCCATTGAACCGGAGGCTATGCCCCACAATATGCCAACAAGAATGTCGGAAGGATAATGCGCTCCAAGGTAAAGTCGGGTCCAACAATTGACGAGTGCCCACAAAACCATAATGTAGGAGAACTGCCTGTTACGCAAAACCAGCGAGAGGAATGTCGCAATGGTGAACGTATTGGCGGCATGGGCGGAGAAGAAGCTGTAACCACCAGGCACGTAGCCGTTGATTACTGCCACGACACCACGCATTGACGAATCGGCAACAGGACGCGGACGCATGACAAGCGGCTTGACTATGCCGTCGGCTACGCCCTCAGACAACAATAACGCAACTGCAACCATTGCCAAGATCAAGAATACTTGCGAACGCCTGACACTGTTCCGCACAACAAGTATGAGCAATACGGCATAAAGCGGTATCCACGTCAGACCATTGGTGAGCATAATCGCCACATGGTCGATAAATACCGAACCGCTGCCGTTAAGCGAATGAAGCAGCAATTTGTCGAATGCATCTATGGTTTGGAGCATGGGCAAGCTTAGATCTCTTCTATCTGTTTTGACGTAATCCAGCCCTCACGACCATCGGCAAGGCGTATGGAACGCCATTCGCCCAGCGACTTGTCGACAATATCGACACGCGTGCCCTCATGTAACACGAAACTGTCGCCACTGTCTGCCGAAGGACCTTTCTTCACCGTAACGGACGGAGACATAATGATTGCGCCCGTACGGTTGATTAACAAATAGTGCTGATTAAAGGCAAAGACGTTAGCCAACACAAATACCAACAAGAAGAACAGCCCTCCATAGAATCCTCCCTTGCGCAGTATCATCTTGTCGGAGAAAAGATAAAGCAGGGCGGAGATTATCGCAAGCACGAGGCAGACTATGGCACAATAAGCCCAGCCGTCAACGCTCATGAAGTTGACTACTGCCTTGTACCACGTGACAAAGAACATTTCCGACCGCGGCGTTATCTTGTCTATGGTCTTGGAACGTGCCATTTCAAGATTGAAACGAATGTCTCCGTCGCCAGGAGAAAGCATAAGCGCACGCTCATAAGCCAATACAGCCTGCGTTATATTGTCAGTACGGTAGTAGGCATTGCCGAGATTATAGTAGATATCGGCAGAAACACCTTTCTTAAGCAGTTCCTGATAGTCAGCTATTGCCTGCTGGTAGTTCTTCTTTTGGTATTCCGCATCGGCATTCTGCTTTGTCACGGCTGATGCCGACAATGGCAATGACATCATGGCAACAGTCAGCAGCACAGTCATTGTGCCGCCGATGCCCGACTTCCCCTTATCTGTTTTAGCCTTGTTCTTTTTCATCTCCAAAGCGTCTTCTATCCTCATTATGGCTGTCATTGCACTCTCCATAGTCCGGTTCATGTTGCCCTTGGCGTCGCCTGGGGCATAGCGTTCGAACTCACATTCATGCAACGCGCTCGTGAAACGTCCTATTGTGTCATCATCAACACCGAGGGTGGAAAGCTTTTCGCTTATATTGTCGATATTAAGGTGCACTACCGCTATATTCAGCTTGTCACTAACATATCCCCAAAGGGCGCGCATCACTTCATCGTAGAACTCATTGTTGTTGCCTTTAAGCATCAGTTCGTCGGCACGCCGCAGACGCTTCGTGGCGACCTTGTTGGCATTATTGCGACGGGAACCAACAATATCGGCACGTTGCAACGCCATCTTGCGGAAATTGTATAGCAGCAGGCCGAAGAATACAAGCAACAATACGATGATTATCCAATACACGGCAGAACCGAAGAAGAAATCATCAACAGGATGTACTGCGGCATTGCCCGTCTTGAGAGGACGTATGTCCTTGTTCTTCGCGTCGTCAAAGGAACTCATGTCCGCAGTTCCATTGCCTTTAGCCACATGAATGGTGAAAGGCTGCGTTGTTATGGTCTTATAGCCGTTGCTGCCCGTATCGTAATACGTGAACTTTATGGCAGGCAATGTATAGTCGCCCTCCTTGCGTGCTACAAAAAGATAATCGTAAACCATGTTGCCCTCGACACCAGTCTCTGAAAGTTTGGTCTTATCGGTAATCTTGGTGTCATACTTGTCAAAGTCCTGCGGCAACTGCACAGCCGGTTCCTTGATAAGCTTGAGGTTGCCCGTTCCACTTATAACTACACGCAGGTTGATAGGGTCGCCAGCACGGACATCGCTTTTTGCAAGTTGTGCCGATATGTTGAAATGTCCTACCCCACCCGAGAAGTTCTTAGGTTTTGCCGGGAGCGGGTCTACTTGTATGGTTATGCCTGGAGCAGTTACGTCACGACGCACTTCCTTGTAGCCACCGCCACTAAGAAACGCCTCTACAGGGTCTTCATTACGGTTTTCCTCCATTACGACTCCACGGAAAGTAATAGGCGGCACGGTCAGCTTGCCCGTCATCTGCGGATACATAACGTACTGGCTCCACGTAACGGTATTATATGTACGCCCCTTCAACGTCTCGGTGTGGAAAGTCTTTTGCTGCGGCAGTTTTACTTCCTGAGTGTGAAAGCCTTTCAAGTCAGGCATTGCGCCGTTAAGCTGAGTAAGGTTGGCTGTGGTGTATACTTTATAGGTGAGCATTACGGGTTCCTGCTCGTGTACGTGGGTCTTGCTTGCGCAGACAAGTATGAACAAGTCGCTCTTTCCCGGATTGCCAACCGTACGTTCCGAACGGCTTGGTTCTTTGGGCTGGGTGGTCTGTTGCGCCGGAGTACCGCCGGTTACGTGTACGTGCAGGCTTTCCGTACTTATACGCCGTCCATTAGCCACAATATGTGCCGGAGGAAAAGTGATGTTGCCTCCACGCGTAGCCATTACTATATAAGATATAGATACCGTAGTCGAACCACTCATGTGCCCGTTGACAAACTGATAGTTTGACATCTCTGAATGGCTCGGTCCATAAAGGACTTCCACACCAGCCGGTATGCGTCCCATTTCAAATGCTGACACATCGGAAGCCTCAATGGTATATTCTATCTGGAACTTACTTCCGACTTCGACACTCTTCGGAGCACTGCACCTGACATGCTGTGCCCTTACCGTGAGTACCATCAGAAGGAATACCAATATATAGAGTGTCCTTTTCATACCCTTATCCTTATTTATATATAATGTCAAAGCATTGACAAAGTGATTTCGTCAAGTAACCGACCTGGAGCAAAAGCCTCACCAGTTCTTGTCCAAAGGACGTGTTGACGGCTGCTGCATGGCTTTTTTTATCCTTGCCTCAGTTTGTTTTTCCTGATTCATCGCAGCTTGAAGCAATTGCTCTGCATTGTCACGGCTCATATCGCCTTTCTGTTCCTGCCCATCGCCCTGCTTCTTATCAGTGTTGCGGTTCTTGTCCTCCTTCTTGTCGTTCTGCTCCTTATTATTATCTTTCTTATCGTTATTCTTGTTGTTCTGCTTCTGGTTGTTGGAATTGTTTTGTTGCTGTTGTTGTTTCTGTTGACGCTTGCATTCTACATAATTGTACCGGGCGGCGTTGTCACCTGGATTCAGGCGCAAGCAATCCTTATATGCCTCTATAGCCCGACCGTAGTCCTTCATCGACTGAAGGGCTATTCCCATATTGTAGTAGGCATGTGCACGTACCGAGTCATTAGGCTCCAACTCCACAGCCCGGTTGTATTGCTTCACTGCGTCACTATCCCTGTTTTGCATCTGCAACGCGCAACCAAGGTTATAGTAGGCGCGCGAACTGTTGGGATTCTTGGCTATTGCCTTGCGGTAAGCCACCTCGGCCTCGGCATACTTATGCTTGCCATACAGTCGGTTGCCCTGCCGTATGAGGTCGCGGTCACTTTGCGCAAGTGCGCCTGCGACCACCATTATAGTCAATATGAATGTTACTATAAATCTCTTCATACTTTCTTCGAAAACAATTTGCGCCTTCTTGAACCATTGCTACGTCCTTCCGGCATCAATGCTTCTATTATCAACAATACGATGACGATTATCGCCACTGCCTGGAACTGCTCGTCAAAATCGCTGTACACGACGCTGTTGATTTCTCCCTTCTGCAGTTTCTCAAGCTCGTTGTCGAGGCGTTCCTCCGCAATACTGCTGTTGTCAACATGTATATATACGCCCTTACCTGCCGCGGCGACCTGCTTGCACATATTCTCGTTAAGTGCGGTCATGACGGTGTTGCCACTTCGGTCTTTGAGGTATTCGCCATTCCCGACAGGAATGGGTGCGCCCTTGGGGTCGCCTATACCTAATATATACACATTTATACCCGCTTTCTGTGCCTCACGGGCTGCTTCCTCGGCTCCGCCCTCATGATCTTCGCCATCGGTAATTACGACTATGGCCTTGCCTGTCTTGCCGTCCTGTGTGAAACTATGCTGGGCAAGGTTGATTGCCTTGCCTATATCAGTCCCCTGTGTTTGGATTAACGATGGGTCAATACTCTGCAAGAACATCTTTGCGGAGACATAGTCACTCGTTATAGGAAGCTGCACGAAAGCATCGCCCGCAAAGACTATAAGCCCTATCTTGTCATTGCTGAAATGGTCAACGAGGTTCTCTACCATCATCTTGCTCTTGTCGAGACGTGAAGGAACAACATCTTGCGCCAACATGGAGTTGCTTATGTCAAGCGCGATAATAGTCTCGATGCCCTCGCGCTTGTCGTTGCTTATCTTCTTGCCTATCTGCGGACGTGCGACCATGACTACAATAAGTGCCAAAGCAGCCTCTGCCAACCAGAACTTCACCGTAGGATTGTGTCTGGAAACATTAGGCGAAAGTTCACGCAGCAGTTCAGGGTCACCGAACTTACGCAGGTTCCGCTTGCGGTTCCGCATTGCGATGAGCCGGATTATTGCCAATAAAGGTACCAGCAACAACAGCCATAAATATGTAGGGTCACCAAATCTGAACATCTCTTTACTTGTTTATAACCTTTCAACACAACATTCTGGCTACGGTATGCGCCTGAACACCGTCAAACGCAGAAGCATCTCAAGTATCAACGACAACAATGCCGCAACGGCAAACGGCTGGTATACGTCATACATCCTGGCATAGCTTGATGTCTTCAGCTTGCTTTTCTCCAGCTTGTCTATGTCCTGGTATATCTGCGAAAGCTCCGAACGGCTCTCTGCACGATAGAAATTGCCGTTTGTAGTCCGCGCTATGTCCTGAAGCGTCTTGTAGTCTATCTCTCCCTGTTGCTGTGTATACTGTTTTTGACCATTGACAACGACAGGCACGCGTGCCACCTGGTTGGTGCCGAAGCCAATAGTATATATACGTATGCCAAATGTCTTTGCCATCTGCGCCGCGGTCATCGGCGATATGTCACCGACATTGTTGCTTCCATCTGTAAGCAATATGATGACCTTGCTCTTTGTCTTCGAATCCTTTAAACGGCTTATCGAGTTAGACAGCCCCATACCTATAGCCGTGCCGTCCTGTATGAGACCGCTCATCACAAGGTTGGGATTAACGTTCTGCATCAAGTTCAGCAATGACGAATGGTCGGTGGTCATCGGGCACTGCGTGAATGCCTCACCTGCAAATATAGTCAGTCCTATATTGTCGTTCGGACGGTCGCTGACAAAATCTGCTGCCACATCTTTTGCTACTTCGAGCCTGTTTGGAGACACGTCTTCTGACAACATACTGTACGACACGTCCATACACAACATAATATCAATGCCTTCTGTCTCCGTCTTGTTCCACGCATTATAGCTTTGCGGACGTGCAAGACAGATTACTATAAGCACGAACGTGAGACAGCGCAACAGCATCGGCAGGCGAATCATGCGGACGCGCAGACTTCTTGGGGCGTATTCGTAGGCACGGGTGTCACTCATGCGCATTGACGGTTCGCCCTTTCTCCTGTAAAGGAAATACCACAGGAAATATGGTATCAGCAACAGGAGCAGAAGAAAATATCCCTTATTCGCAAATTCCATGTCTACTTTTACTCTTTAATAATCTCACATCAGCATATATACGGAACGCCAAATGATATAGGCGAATATCGCGACTGCCGCAATTACGAACACAGCGATGCCGAGCCTTACGCCCTTGCGGGTCTGCATCTTGCGCTTGTCCTGCGCGGAAAGCTTTGTCCCGACCTTTTCTACGGTCGGAGCATCGACTTGCTTTGTACTGTCTATGAACTTCACCACGCTCGCAAGATATGCGTCATTGATATTGTTCTGCACCGAATACTTGGCAAACTTCACGAGGTCGGCGGTCTCGAAGACTTCCCGAAGCTCGTTTATCTTGCTTTCGTCCTCTTCCCTTTCGAGACGGGAGATAATCTCCGAGCTTGTCATTTCCCTTGCCTTGATGCCGAAACGGTCGTCAAGATACTGGCGCAGGGTGTCTGTAAGCTCTGTGTAATATTCCTTTTGGTCGGTGCTTTCTGCCAGATGTTCTTTCTTTATCTTATCTATCTGCTGCAAAGCCTTCTCGTGCGGAAGCAAGCGGCGTATGAACCGCATTCTCGCAATTATCGGCTTGTTGCCACGGAGACGCGTATACAGATAATAAGCTCCCAACAGCAACAACAGTGCGAATATGCCCAACCAGAACAGCGGGCTCCATTCGCCCCATGAATACGGGTTGTCGGCAACGCCACGCATAGGGCGTATGCTGTCTGCATGAAGCGTATCGATGCTTATTGTATTTACCTGAAGCGGTATGCTGTTGGTATTTACGGTCTTGCCGTCTACCTTTACCTGCAATGAGGGGACCGTATATTTGCCCTCATCCCATGCCGTCAGGACATAGGTACGCTGGCGTTCGTCGTCGATAGTGTCGTCCTCGGTCCTTACGACCTCTATGCCATGGGCTATTTCGGTCTGATCCTTATACGACGGGAACTCTACTACCGATTTGCCGGACACGTTCCTGGCAGTAACTACAAGCCGCGTCTGGCTGCCTACGAGTATTTGCGCAGAGTCCAAACGTGCCTCGACAGACACCTGGGCATCAGCTACAAATACCGCAAGTAGTAATGAACATATTATAAAAAGAGTCCTTTTCACTGTTTGTTACGTTTATTGAAGAACATCATCAGCTTCTTCACATAGTCTTCATCGGTAGCTATCGACACGGAATCGACATTGCTCTTGGTGAATATCTCACTTAACCGCTCCTGGCGTTGGTGCCAGTATGCCATGTGTGAATACCGCAACCGCTTGTCGCTCGTGTCGATATACATCTCATGACCGGTTTCGGCATCGACGACTTTCATCAGTCCTATATTAGGGAGTTCCCTCGCCCGTGGGTCATATACCTGTATCGCTCCCACATCATGCTTGTGGTTGCATATCGTCAGAGCATTCTCAAAATCCTGCCGGGAATAGAAGTCGCTAAGAATGAACGCCGTACAATGACGGCGCATGACACGTGTCAGGAACTCAACGGCGTTCTTCACGTCGGTCTTATGGCTGTCGGCGTGGAAGTCGAGCATCTCCCTTATGATGTAAAGTATATGCTTGCGTCCTTTCTTTGGCGGTATATATTTCTCTATCTTGTCCGAAAAGAAGACGACGCCTATCTTGTCATTGTTCTGTATTGCGGCGAAAGCAAGTGTCGCAGCAATCTCCGTCACCATGTCTTTCTTCAACTGGCGTGTCGTGCCAAAGTCCAAAGAACCAGACACATCGATAAGGAGCATCACCGTCAATTCGCGTTCTTCCTCAAAGACCTTGACGTACGGACGATGGAAACGGGCTGTGACATTCCAGTCTATGTCACGTATATTGTCGCCGTACTGATACTCGCGGACTTCCGAGAATGCCATACCACGTCCCTTGAAGGCAGAATGATACTGTCCCGCAAATATGTTCTGGCTCAATCCACGGGTCTTTATCTCTATCTTTCGGACTTTCTTCAGTATGTCATTAGTATCCATGAGGCAACCGCAACAACAATTCTTTAATTGTTAATTCTCCATTTTTAATTCCGACTATGGCACTTGCACCTTGTTGATTATCTGACTTATGATAGCCTCGCTGGTTACATTGCTTGCCTCTGCCTCATAGCTCAAGCCGATACGGTGGCGCAACACGTCATGCGCGACGGCCCTTACATCTTCTGGTACGACGTAGCCGCGACGCTTGATAAACGCGTATGCGCGGCTGGCCTTGGCAAGACTGATGCTCGCACGCGGACTTCCGCCAAACGTTATCATCTGCTGCAACTCCGGCAACTGATACCGTTCCGGATAGCGCGTGGCAAAAACGATGTCTGCTATGTACTGACCTATCTTCTCGTCGAGATAGACACTGTTGACGACCTTGCGTGCCTCGATAATCTGTCCGACCGTAGTCACGGGCTTGACCTCGGGCATCGACGGCGCAAGATTCTCACGTATAATCTCTTTCTCCTCGTCTATGGTAGGATAATCAAGTACGACTTTCAACAAGAAACGGTCTACCTGCGCCTCCGGCAACTGGTACGTGCCTTCCTGCTCGATAGGGTTCTGCGTTGCCATAACGAGGAATGGATTTGGCAATTTGAACGTCTTGTCGCCGATAGTAACCTCATGTTCTTGCATGGCTTCAAGCAATGCGCTCTGCACTTTGGCTGGCGCGCGGTTTATTTCATCTGCCAATACGAAATTGGCGAATACCGGTCCTTTCTTGACTTGGAAGTTTTCTTCTTTCTGCGAGTATATCATAGTGCCTATAACGTCTGCGGGAAGAAGGTCAGGGGTAAACTGTATGCGGCTGAACTGCGAGTCGATAAGTTGTGAAAGGGTCTTGATTGCAAGTGTCTTCGCCAATCCCGGCACGCCCTCGAGCAATACATGACCGTCGCTAAGCAGTCCTATTAGCAGGGCGTCTATAAGATGTTTCTGTCCGACTATGACCCTGTTCATACCTGTTGTAAGGTCGGTGACGAAAGCACTTTGTTGCTCTATCAACGCATTCAGTTCCCGAATGTCAATAGCTTCTGCCATAATGCCTATATTTATGTTTATATTGTTACACTTTTTAAACCTCGCAAAAGTACAACAATAATGGGATTGGGGCAAAAACGCGTATCTAAATAATATTAAAAAAGATTGCAAGTATATAAGTTTTGGAGTTTTTAAGCATTGCAATCTGGTGGTTTTACGCCGTGAATATTCTTTACATCAGTCAGGCACACGCTATACCACATAACGAAAGGGCTTGTTTTAAAGCATGAAACCTATTGTTTCTCGTTCAGAAACAATAGGTTTCACAATGTCATGCCGCCCGTTATCTACGGTATTGCTGGCGCAGGCGGATTTTAGGCACAAGCATAGTGTCGCCTTCTGCCATATCATCAACGCCATTAATGGCTTGGATATAGACTTTCATTTCATCACTTCCGAAGTGTTTGCGGGCATAATTCTCCATGGTCTGCCCCTTCTTCAGTACGACTGTCTTGTCTATTCCTGTTATCTCGTAGGCTCCATACTTCAGCCGGCGGTCGGCATTCGCAGCCTCCAAGTCAACCCCTCCATGCGCCGGACTACTTTCTACAACTTCTTTCTTTGCAGCCTCCGCAGCCGGTGTTTGACCGCTCTCGGCAGGCGCGTTAGCCTCCTTTACAGGCTGGGCAGGCGTGACTGCCTTTTGCACACTGTCTTGTTTTACAGATGCAGGCGTTTGTTCTACTGTCTTGCTTCCGTCCGTCAATCCCTTGCTATATTGTCCTACGAAGAAGCCTACAGCCAAGCCCACGACTACAAGTACGCAAGCGATAATCCGCCCGCGCTTCCAACGGCGTTCGTATATATCCACTTGCTCGTCGAAATAATCCCGTGGCACACTATCGTCGCTTCCTTTCCCGGTTTCGGAACACCCGTGACCGTCTTGCCTTATCACCTTCTGCTCCACTATCTGTTGGCGTACTATCTCCTTTTCTACGACCTTCTGCCTCACGGTCTCGCTTTCAGTGACAGTATTTTTCGCTCCTTTCTCCTTGCTTGCGGGAGCATCATGAACCGGCGGCGTATCTGTTTCCTCCTCTTTCTCAGGAAGTATGTTGCTATTGGCGGGCTTGGCCGCTACAGGCACAGTATGAGCCTCACTTGCTGGACCATTTCCTTCTGCATTTACTTCGCTATCTGCTTGTAGTATTTCCACTGCCGGTTCGTGCTCCGTATCAACAGGGGCATCTTCTTCGACAGGTTCCGCTGGTACTTCAGCCGTCGCTGTTTCATTCTTTTGTCGTTCTGCTTCGGAAGCGGCATCTATGCTGTCGAAGTTTACGCCATCGTTGACTACGACTGTCGTAAACTGCGCAAAAGGCTTGTTGACAAGTTCTTTCATCGTAGCGTCAGGTACGAACGATACCTTGTCATGCCCTTCGATAACTACGCGTTCACCTGTATTCACGTTGACACTCTCGCGTGCCTTGACTGCCATAACCTTGAAAGTGCCAAGTCCGCGAACCTTTACGAGGCGTTCGTCACGCAGTCCTTCCGATACTATACGGAAGAAGGCAGAGACTATATCGACAGCCTCTTTCTTGCCAAGCTTGTGCTTGCGTGCCACCGATGCCGCTATATCTGCTATTGAATTGCGTGCCATTATGCCTCTCCTCCCCTATTCAATTGACCTCTGACAGCCGAAGCAGGCTTGAATCCGAGCACCAACTTTGGCGGGACGAGCATTCTTTGTCCTGAAGTCGGGTTAGTCATAATACGCTCATTGTGCTTCTTCACCTCGAAAGACCCAAACGACGGTATCTGAACGGTATCGCCATTCTCAAACATATGCCCCATTGCCGCAACAATAGTATCGGCAATACGCTGTGCCTCAACGACCGAAGTGTCGGCAGCATCAGCCAGTTTTGCTATGAATTCCCTGTTGTTCATTTACTTTTTCGTAATTGTTGTAGCATATAAGTCATAATCGTCACTGCCCGTGATAAGCGCGTTATAGAAGCAGCCTGTACGCAAACGTCGTTCGGAAACGGGTATAAGCACCTCTGGATCGACTTCCGGCGAGCAGTATTCTGTACGCCCTACGTAATAATCACCCTCCTTCCGGTCTATGACTACCTTCATCGTCTTGCCTACCTTTGACGCCTCTACATCGGAACTTATCTCCTCCTGCAAGGCCATAAGGCGGTTAAGGCGGTCTTGTTTGACCTCAGGGCTGACATCGTCTTTATAGTGTTCCGCACTGTAAGTGCCTTCTTCCTCCGAATAGGCGAAAGCGCCCATACGCTCAAACCGCATGGTACGCACGAAGTCCATTAGCTCGTCGAAGTCTTCTTCTGTCTCGCCTGGGAAACCGACCATAAGCGTTGTCCTTATGTTTATGCCAGGAACGCGCTCGCGTATGCTATTAATAAGGTCTATCGTCTGCTCTTTCGTAACGTGGCGATGCATACGCCGGAGCATATGGTCGCTTATATGCTGCAACGCTATGTCGAGATACTTGCACACGTTTGGCTTCTCGCGTATGACATCAAGCAATTCCAACGGAAATTGGTTAGGATAGGCATAATGCAACCTTATCCATTTCACGCCCTTGATGTCAGCCATCTGCGATATGAGTTCGGCTATCTTGGTCTTTCCGTATAAGTCTACACCATAGTAAGTCAGTTCCTGCTCAATGACCTGGAACTCCTTTACTCCTTCAGAGACCAGTTCACGCACTTCGTCGAGTATGTCCTCTATCTTGCGGCTGTGATGCTTTCCCGTTATTAAGGGTATGGCGCAATATGCGCAATGGCGGTCGCAGCCCTCGGCGATCTTTATGTATGCGTAATGACGGGGCGTAGTCAGCACGCGGCGTGAACGCTGCCGCACTATCGAGCTGTCCGTTTCCAGCTTGCGCACTGAGTTTTGTGGCTTGTCAGCAGGTCCGAGGTCGTCAAGCAACTTGCTATAATTAAACTTGCCATAGTACTTGTCCACCTCTGGTATGCTTTCTTCAAGCTCTTTCTGATACCGCTGCGAGAGGCAGCCCATAACGTACAGCCTCTTCAATTGCTTGTGTTTCTTACGTTCGACGAACTCAAGTATCGTATTGATGCTTTCTTCCTTCGCGCTTTCTATAAAGCCACAAGTGTTTATAACGGCAATCTCTCCTTGTGGATTGTCGGCATCGTGCACACAACGATAGCCTTTATCCTCGAACTTCCGCAAGAGCCTTTCAGTATCGACAAGGTTCTTGGAGCAGCCCATAGTAATGAAATCTATCTGATTCTTACGCATGGCGACGCTTATTCTCCTTTAAACAATGAGTCTACGAACTGCTCCTTGTCAAACAGCTGTAGGTCTTCCATGCCTTCGCCAAGCCCTATATATTTTACAGGCACTTTCAACTGATCGCTAATGCCGATCACCACACCGCCTTTAGCCGTTCCATCAAGTTTTGTAATGGCCAGAGACGTTATGTTAGTCACTGCCGAGAACTGCTTGGCTTGCTCAAAAGCGTTCTGTCCAGTACTGCCGTCAAGAACCAAAAGGACTTCGTCTGGAGCGGTAGGCACGACCTTCTTCATCACGTCCTTTATCTTTTTAAGCTCATTCATAAGTCCTACCTTGTTATGAAGGCGACCCGCCGTATCAATAAGCACTACATCAGCATCATTAGCCCTGGCACTCTGAAGTGTATCAAATGCCACACTTGCAGGATCTGAACCCATCTGTTGCTTCACGACGGGCACGCCGACACGGTCTCCCCATATCTGTATCTGCTCAACAGCTGCGGCACGGAATGTATCTGCTGCGCCAAGATAGACTTTCTTTCCAGCCTTCTTGAACTGATAGGCGAGTTTACCTATCGTCGTGGTCTTACCCACGCCGTTGACACCCACCACCAATATAACATACGGCTTATGGTCTACGGGCAAGTCCCAGTTGCTGTTATCTCCCGTATTGTTTTCCGTCAGGAGTTGTGCTATGGTACTGCGGAGTATTCCGTTAAGCTCCGCCGTCGACACATACTTGTCACGCGCCACACGCTCCTCTATACGGTCTATAATCTTTATAGTAGTATCGACACCCACATCTGACGATATAAGTATCTCTTCCAAATTATCCAAAACATCGTCATCGACCTTTGACTTGCCAGCTACGGCACGCGCAAGTTTCGAAAACACGCTCTGCTTGGTTTTCTCCAATCCCTTGTCAAGGGTCTCTTTCTTGCTCTTATTGAATAGTCCGAATAATCCCATAATGTATATTTTGGCACAAAGATAATAATTTTTAGCGAGAACTGCCTGATATAGGCTTATATTTTAGCCCACAGGTATTCAGCCAACTTCCTGTCGAATCGGCATTCCTGTATTCTGAAAACAAAGGAGGGTTGAAACCGTACGGCTTCAACCCTCCTTCATTATGTATGATTCTTATAGTTCTTATTTAAAGAAATCCTTGACGGCTTCATTTGGAACCATCTGCTCATCGAAGATGTAAGCACCGGTCTTCGGACTCTTTACCATCTTGATAACCTTGGAATAAGCGCGACCATCCGTAGAACCTTCATGGAGGGTAGCGACCGCTTTCTTTGCCATATTGCTTTAATTTAAACCTTGTTGTTCTATTTACTTGATTTCCTTGTGAAGAGTCATCTTCTTCAGAATAGGATTATACTTCATGAGCTCAAGACGCTCCGGAGTATTCTTACGATTCTTTGTGGTCACGTAACGGCTTGTGCCTGGCAGACCACTGTTCTTCATCTCTGTGCATTCGAGAATGACCTGAACTCTGTTACCCTTTGCTTTCTTTGCCATGGTGATTATTCTCCTACAACTTTAATGTCCTTCCAATCTACATAACCCTTCTGGACTGCCTGCTTCAAAGCGGCATCCAAGCCTATCTTGTTAATCAACCGAAGACCAGCGGCACTAATCTTCAGGCTAATCCAGCATCCTTCCTCTACATAGTAGAACTTCTTGCTGAAGAGGTTAACGTCAAAGCTTCTCTTGGTGCGGTGCTTTGAGTGAGACACATTGCAACCTATCTGTGCCTTCTTGCCTGTAATCTGACAAATCTTAGACATTTCTATCTTTCGTTTTGTTATTCGTTAATTGATACCTATTCCAAACAGGGTGCAAAATTACTAATTTCCAACGAATTAGCAAAACAACACATAATGCAAATATTCTATTTTAATATTTTTTTAGAATTAAGAAATTCCATGCTGTGAGACCGCCTTTGTCTCCTGATTACTATTCCCTGCATATCCATGACAACAGTCGGTTTACCCACGATATGGTAAAGTGGAACCAACGGTATGTACTTATAGGCTTGCCTCCAAAGCGCAATATAAAGTCACGATAACGGTTGGCGCGGAAAGGCAGTCCCACGTTCATAAAACAGATATGCTCCTTGTGCAAGTCATACGACGACTTGACCGCATACCAGGCTGTAAGTACCTCTGGATGCAATACCGGATACGACTTCTTACGCGATGCCATGAACCACAAATAGGCATTATTCTTGGAATACACCACCATACTGCCGCCTATAACCTTGTCATGCCGCAAGGTTACGAAAACGCGCCCGCTCCGGCTATGCGATAGTTCAAGGAAGAACTGGAGCGACGGTATATAGCGGTGATACTTGTAACGATAATAATTCCTCAGCAATTTATAGAATGCCAATATCTCCGCGTCGTCTTCAGCCTCCCTCGTCACAATTCCCGCCTTATAGCCACGTTCCACAAAACGGCACGTCTGTTCTGACAGGCGCTCCTCTGGTTTCAAGCTATGCAAGGAATTGTGTATGTGCATCCACGTGACTGGAAAGAAGCCGTGTTCGCGGAACGCACGATAACCAAACATCTTTGACGACAAATCCGAGAACTCGATATAAAGGCACAACTTGTGGTGGAACGCACGCCTTATAGCTTTAAGCATCAATGGGAATATCGCAGCCTTCTCATTATCATAAAGATATACGCCCTCGCCATATACCCGTCCCTGCGAGAATATATACGGCGGAAGATAGGAACCGCGCCTCCAAAGTATCGCCAACAGATGTGCATGGACAACTCCGACAGAATCTCTTGCCACAATCATATAAGGCGTACAACCCGGCACCTTTTCCAATATATGGAAAAGCGCAGGACTATGGAAGAAGTCCGGGGACACGAGATCCGGCAGTTTATCTTCTTTCCTTATTATGTCTATCTTGTAGCTGTCCTTTGCCATCTGTCATTCGCAAAAACGCTGCATCTCGTCCCAAATTCTCTGCACAGGCAATCCCATTACATTGAAATAGCTTCCATTAATGCCGGTAACTCCTATGTAGCCTATCCATTCCTGTATACCATAAGCACCAGCCTTGTCGAGGGGGTGGTACCTGTCCACATAATAATCTATCTCGCTGTCATCAAGTTGCTTGAAACTGACATCTGTCGAAACGGAAAAGCTCCTCTGCCTATCAGTCGTTGTAAGTGTCACGCCTGTTACGACCTTGTGTGTCTTGCCACTTAACATACGCAGCATACGGCGTGCGCCGGCATCGTCCTTTGGCTTGCCCAACGCAACGCCGCCAAGTATCACCATCGTGTCGGCAGTAATCAACAATTGCCCGTCTTCCAACATCTCCTTGTACGCCTCTGCCTTTTCAGTGCTTATATACCGCGGTATGTCTTCGGCTGCCATATCCGCAGGATAGCTCTCGGCAACATCAGGCAAGACCCTCACGTCGAAGTCTATGTCAAGCCCACGCATCAACTCGCGGCGACGTGGCGAATTGCTTGCCAATATAATATGATAATCACTTATACTTGCCATATTCATTATTGATTATTCACATGACTGCCTACCAGCCAAAGGCCTTTGCATCAGAAAGCCACTTGCCTTGCGCTCGCAGTACTTGTTCCACCACATCACGTGCGCAGCCATAGCCTCCTTCAACGTTACTTACATAACACGACACTTCCTTTATCTCTGGTGCAGCGTCCTTGGGACAACACGGGCAACCGGCACGCTTCATAATCTGATAGTCGGGAATGTCGTCGCCCATATATATGACTTCGCCTTCATGCAAACCGTACTTGTAAAGGAACTCCTCCCATGTCTTAATCTTAACCGAGCAATTCAGGTATATGTCTCCAACTCCGAGATAGCTGTAACGCTTCCGAATGTCATCATTGTGCCCGCCAGTCATAATGGCGATACGGATACCCATTTTTACAGCCAACTGTATGGCATAACCATCCTTTATGTTAATGGTTCGTATGGGCTCTCCTTCTGAATCCATCTGTATCGTCGAAGCCGACAGCACGCCGTCCACATCGAACACGATAGCCTTTATCTTCTTTAAATCGTAGTTTATCATCCCTGTCAATGGTTTCGCTCATGCGCAAGAGCCGTATTATGTATGGATATTGACATACGCTCATAAAGGTCTTTCAACAACGGACTTTCACGCATCATCACAGACTGCGAGCGTATCACATTCTCATCAAACCGCACTGCCGGTCCAGTCTGTGCCTCAATCGGACTCAAGTCGTGGACTTTCGCGGCTGTCTCGTCTATCAACGGAAGCATGACATCGAACGGTATGCCATGTTGTTTCAATATCTCCGCACTCACCTCATAACAATGGTTCACGAAGTTACATGCCCATACTGCCGACAAATGCAGATACTTGCGGTTATCGGAAGAAAGCTCATACACCTTGCCACTTATGGATTCCGCAATGTCGTGCAACAGCCTTGACGCATAATCGTCGTTCGCTTCTATAAAGCACGGTATAGTGTGAAAATCCACCTCCCGCTGTTTGGAGAATGTCTGCATGGGATACAGCACTCCATAGTGTAGGACCATTCCCTCAAAGCAGTTCAACGGCATAGACCCGGCGGTATGCAACATAAGTCTGTCCGCCCGCCCTTTGACCACACGTGGTATAACGTCGCCGAGCACACTGTCCTTCAATGAAAATATGTACACGTCGCCATTGTCGACTATCTTGTCTAAATCGTCAGTAGCGGCACCGCCTACGAGCGTAGCCAGTTGCTGTGCGTGATTCCACGTGCGGCTGTACACCTGTATAATATCGTGACCGGCATTGTGCAAGGCCTTGCCGAGATTAGTGGCAAGATTGCCGGAACCTATCATAACTATTCTCATAACACGGACAAAGGTAAGTATTTTAGTTGAAAATCCCCAAAGGTGTCCTTTCTTTTATAAACAAAAAGTCCCACAAACCAACATGCGCAGTTTGCGGGACTTGTTATTAAATATGAGACGAATAGCTATCAGTCAAGTCCGAGGCTCTTCTTTATAGCATCTATCTTCTTAACGCCGCGCTCGTCACAAGCCACATAGTCGGCAGGGCTCTTCATTGTGTCCTTTACTTCTATATAGAACTTAATCTTGGGCTCTGTACCGGAAGGACGTACGCTTACCTTCGTATCGTCGTCGCAGAACCACTGAAGCACGTTGCTTGTCTCGGGCATATCGAGCTTGCCCTTGTTGCCGTCGGCATCGGTAGTCTCAAGCGTCTGGTAGTCTTTCCACAATACGACCTTGCTTCCACCGAGTTCCTTAGGCGGATTGGCACGGAAGTCTTTCATCATCTGCTGAATCTCGTCCGCGCCACTCTTTCCAGGACGTTCCACGTTGATAGTGAACTCCTTGGAGAATCCGTACTCCATGTAAATATCCATAAGAATATCGTACAAGGTCTTGCCCTTGTCTTTGGCATAGGCGCATATCTCTGCCAACAACGAACATGCGCTGACAGAATCCTTGTCGCGCACGAAGTCCGCTGCAAGGAATCCATAGCTTTCCTCACCTCCGCCTATGTACTGCTGCTTGCCTTCTGATATGCGTATCTCACGTGCGATCCACTTGAAGCCAGTGTAGCAGTCACGCATCTCGATATGATGCTTGTCGGCAATCTTCTTTATGACCTCTGTCGTCACAATGGTCTTGACTATGAAGTCTGTAGGCTTCATCTTGCCGGTAGCCTCACGGTTGGTTATTATGTACCACAGGAATATAAGCGCGGTCTGGTTACCATTGATGAGCACCCACTCGCCCTTGTCATTCTTACACGCCATACCTATACGGTCGGCATCAGGATCGCTCGCCATAAGTATGTCGGCATCGAGATCCTTGGCGTCACGCAATCCAAGGGTAAGAGCTTCTGCGAACTCCGGATTAGGACGCTCCACGGTTGGGAAATTGCCGTCTTTGACCATCTGCTCCTTTACACAGTGTACATTGTCAAAGCCCCACAACTTCAGAGAGCGCGGGATAATGGTCATGCCTGTTCCATGCAGAGGGGTATATACTATGCAAAGGTCGTGCTGGCGTTTAATCACCTCCGGGTCGATGCTCAGCGTATGAACCTTGTCGAGGTATATCTTGTCAACGTCTTCGCCGATAATCTGTATCAGCTCCTTCTTCGGCTCGAACTTGACATCAGACACCTTCACCTTGTTCACCTCGTCGATGATGCCCTTGTCATGTGGAGT
>CAZGAT010000002.1:0-53636 GCA_964523825.1 uncultured Prevotella sp.
GGGTCAACGAGGGGGTCAACGAGGGGGTCAACGAGGGGGTCAACGAGGGGGTCAACGAGGGGGTCAACGAGGGGGTCAACGAGGGGGTCAATTTTGCCTTGATATTTAACATAGTTACAGATAGTTATGATACCTATCACGTTGTAAACAGTATGCCGCTTTATCATACCGTCGTCCTCTAACATCTTTAAGAACTTAATGACAGTAGGCTTGCTTTGTTTCCAACGTTTTTGTAACATAGGCACAGAAGCAACCATTTCACCTTCCTCCAAGTCAAATGGCTTGTACTTGCTGACACGAACTTTATGCTTTTTCCATGCAGCCATGTAGAGTAGGTCGAGCCAGTGTTTCAGAGTTGTCGCATCTTCCCAAACCCAATGCTCGGGCAAGCGTCTACTTAGATTGATATGCCCTTCATAATTGCTCATAATCAATCTTCTATAAAAAAGCTGTTTCCCTTTTCTGTAAGAGAGACTTTAAAGCGTGCTGTCCGACCTATCTGCTCCGCATTTATGTAGCCATTAAAGCGTAGCCAGTTAAAAGCCTTTTTAAATTCTTTTACGGGCATAGACCTATCTTTTATCATAGCCAATTTGTCTAAATCTATAAAAGGCACTCTATCTTTGCCAATTAGGTGCATTGCCATAAAAAGAAACACACTCGGTGTCCCATTTGGCACTTGGTGCAAATCCCAAACCGTGTCAGTTAAGATGCTGCGGTTTATCTGTATGTAATCTTCTTGTTTCATAATACCCCTTCTTTTGTACCCTATTGAAAAGGGGAAAGGTAGGGTAAGTCCCTTTCGCCGGGCTGCAACCTCCGACTATCCCCATTTATTGTATGAAATCTTTTAATTGATGCGAATTTAGACAAAAGTATTTGAATAACAAATACTTGTTCGAGGATTAACGCTTAATTTAACTGTTTTTACAAATTGACCTTGATGCCCTTTAACGTACTCAAACGCTTCACTTCCTGCGTGTAGTGCTTAATCATATCCTCCAATTCGCATGAAAGATAGTGTTTGGCAGAATGAGCCTTAACGTTCAACAAGTCAAATCTTGACTGACCGATTAAGCGTATCAGGTTACGTTGATAGTCTATCAAGTGGTCGCTTCTGAACCTGTTGCAGAAAGCGCATTCTCCGTGGCAATTATCTTCGTCAAACCTTGTAGCCATGTGGATGCGAGAGTGGAAATGTCCGCAATCCACATCCTTGAAACGCTTTATCTGTCCGCACGATATGCAGCGCACATAACCGTTAGGCATTGCATCTCTCAATCTGATGTAGAGTGCAAACACTTTATCCAGTTTGCGTATGAGGGTTTGTTGAGACTTCGTTTTTGACCGTTTGCGTTCGTTTTGAGACGTTTTCTTCTTGCGTTTGATATAGTAAGGCATTTGAGTGATTTTAATCGATAGTGGCTCTTTTATTTAAGCTCTGTGTATATGATTTCGCTTTCTGATTGTAGCAGCAGAGATGCAGCGTCCAAGAACTTCTGCGCCATTGACTCCAAATCTTTCTTAGCATCTTCTACGGTAGGCATGGGGTTACCGTAGATGCTGATACCATTCGTGCACTCTATGTGAGCACGATACTTTGTAATCTTTCCGTTGCTCCATGTAACGGGATAGACTTTTGCTGTGATTTTTACTTTTCTGTTCATTGTATCTTGATTTATTGCATCAAAACATTTGTCAGTTGTTTGCCGTTAGAATTGACTATCCATTTACCTTTCCCTGTATCTAACATTTTCAAATCTTCAACTTTGCCAAATCTCCTGTAATTCTGACCTAAGTCTATAATCCAACCGTCTTTGCCATTGCATGGGCGTATAGCACGACCAACGCACTGATACCACAAAGCAAGGCTTTTGGTTGGACGTGCCATGATAACGGTATCGAGCTCTGGATAGTCAAAGCCAGTAGTGAGAGTTCCAACATTAGCAACTACCTTGATAATGCCTTTCTTAAACTTGGCTAAAATTTCTTCACGTTCTCTCTTGGGGGTCTCTCCCGTCACGATTGCAGAGGGGAAACCTTTCGCTTCCATTTTGCCAGATAGTTCTTTTGCTTCTCTTACAAACCGTGTGAAAACAAGAATACCTTTCCTCGGTATTCCGTTCTTGGGGTGCAAGACACGGAATGTAGTTTGTGCCAACTTGTCGTAAAAGCCGCTTCTTTCGTATTCTTGTTGCAATGATTTCTCGTCATAGTCTGCTCCTGTGGAGTTACTTCTGACTCTGCTCATGTCTATGTTCGTCAAGTCGAAATACCTTAGATGCGCAAGGAATCCCTTTGCCAACAAGTCAGATACTTGGCAAGCATACAAAACTTTTGTGAATACTCTTGGACGGGTACGAGTGAGGAATTTAAGCATACTTCCGCCCATATACGAGTTAAGGCGATATGGTGTAGCAGTCAATCCTATAACCTGTCTGTCAGCTGCGTTGATGAAGTCATAGTACATACCTCCTTTCGAATTTACTACATGAGCCTCGTCAATCATTACATACTTGAACTGCTTGAAATCGTCCATGTGGTTCATTACGCTTCCAATCGTGGCAAAGGTAATGCGGTTGATGTCCTTGCAACCGGCAGACGCAGAATAAACGCCAAAGTCGAGTATTCCGTAATTGGAGAACTTGGCTACGTTCTGTTCCAATATCTCCTTGCTCGGGCAGAATACAAGCAGCGGCGCATCAATCTTGCTTGCAATGTCAGCGATGATTAAAGATTTTCCGCTGCCAGTGGGCAATACAAGAAGTCCATTCTCTTTCTTCTTGCTTTTAAATGCCATAACAGCAGCCTCGGACGCATTTCTCTGGTAGTCTCGTAACGTGTATTTCATTACTGATAGTGGTTAAAGTAGAGGTGTGTAGATTTTACACACCTCGTAAATTTCAATAATCATCTTCGTCTTCATCGTCGCCAAATGGTAGATTATCCTCAACCTTATCTTCCTCGGCAGGTGCAGGTTCTTCTACTTCTGGGAAATCAACGCCAAAGACTTCTTTCATTGCGGTGCGGTTGACATCTTCCTGCGACCATAATCCTTGTTTGTCCCAATCTGGTATCTTTTCAGCCTTGACAAGCTGCATCTCTCCGTCTACCCATGAGTAGAAAAGGAAATAACCGTTAAGCGCAATGCGCACGGTCTCTGTTGGCGGTAGCTTGAAATCAGTTGTCCCTTGTTTTACCCTTGCTGCCAAATCTGCTATCTCCAAAAGAATTGAGTTGTAAGCATCTTCGGCATCTTTTTTCATCTGTTTAATGTCGGCAAGGGTTTGTTCTAATTCAGCTTTACGTTTTGGCACGTCGTTCTCCTGTTTGATACAGTACTCCTCACGAATCATGTCGATTTCGTGTTGGTCGTACATTCTGATTGCGACTTCCTTGTCCGGGAAAAGAGAATTAAACTTACCCTTGAACACTTTGATAGCCTCTTTGGAACTTTTTGCTCCTTCAAAAAGGACAAGAACGTCCTTGAAGATTTCCTTTACTTTGTCGTCGAGAACGAAATCTATTTTCTCGGGACGATAATTCTGTAAGTCTGTTAACATAATGGTAAAATGATATTGTTAAAGATAATCTTTCATTGCTTCCATTTGCTGTTGAGCATAGAACAGCATCTCTCCCTCGTGTGGGGCAGGTAAATATAATCCGCACTCCGCACTTGAATAGTTTCTAAACCGCTCAATGGCTGTTGTCATTTCCCCCTTATCCAATTCCGTGGTACTCCTAACGTACTCTATCTCAAAGCCGCGCTTGTTCGTCCGTCTGCGAATGAAGATGTCCTTGTTGCATATCTTCTTGAAAATATCAAACTTAACCTGTTCGATAGTCATTCCAAACTCGCTGCCGAAATATCCCAGGAGTACATGCAGATAGGAGTTTTGCGCCAGCGTACGTTGTGTGAGTTTGTTCTTCAACTCGACATAAGCCTTTTCACGTACCATTTGGTCGGCTTTCTCCTTGAACTTCTCTACGTCATATGGATTTTTGAGATTGTACAATGCCATGTTCAGTGTTTCTTAGCCTATAGTTCGCATACCGTACAGGTTTGCCTGTAATCTTGCTGTACGAGGTCATGGGTTCTGTTACGATGTCGTAACCGTCGTGCCGCAAGTCAAAGATACAGGCACCAAGTCGGTAGCAGCCGTATTCGCGCAGGGCGGTCAACGGCTCTATGCTACCAAACATCTTAAGATGCGCGAGTATCATTCCTTTCTGTGTTAATTTGTCTTCTTTCATAGGTCAGAATGGTAAATCATCTGTGTCTCCTTGTGCTTGTGGTGGAAATGGTGGCGCAGCAGAATATCCTTGCTGGCCACCATTGCTGCCTTGTTGTGACGTTGTTTGTACTTGGGTGGATTGCTGTGAGGGCGAAGCATTTTGAGACGGTTGTGAGCCGTTATTTGGGCTAAATGTCTCAACCTTATAGGCTACGATGTCATTGATGTACCTCCTAACTCCGTCCTTAGTCCACGCCTTGCCGGAAATGAAGAAGCTGACAATAACCAAATCTCCTTGCTTAAACGTGTTGACATCATCAACATGCTTCTGCATGAGAGTGAACGATGGGTAGTTCTCACGTTTCTCACCTGTGTACTGGTCATAGGTGCTGGAGTCCAATACCAGTTCTCGCTTTCTGAATTGATTGCCACTTCTTGATTGAAAGTCTTGAATGGCACCAATCTGTAATATTCTTCCAATTATAGTATTCGGCATAATTTATCTGATTTTGGTTCTTTCATTCTAATGCGAAAATCTTTCTGTTAGTTATCTTGTCTCTGTTGTCTTGGATAAACCTTACTAAGTCTTCTGCTGTTTCTGTCAGCAAGGGTATATCTCTTTCTGGGCGGTAGAGATAGTATTCGGTAAATGTCTCAAAACCTTTGGTTTTCCACTGAACGACATTGTACTCAAAATCCCTCACGTCTGCTCCGTTCTGTGCAAGCGCATACGGATAGACGATATGTTGGAAATGGTGTTTGAACTTGCCAAACCAATAAGACTTCGTTGTCTTTAGGTCGCAGGTCTTGAATGGCATGACATAATCTATGTAGCCATAGACAAGCACGTCCCCGAAACAAGTCGGCAATGCAGCTTGTAGGTACTGCTGTGGAAGTCCGCCTTTATACCATTGTGCCACTTCTTGAATTAGAGAGAGGGGATAATAGAATTCGTTGCCATTATATGTAGCTTTTACTCCTACCAGTGCCCCATTCTCGTCTTTCCAACGGACTATCTTCATTTTGTCTGAATTCTGACCGAGCACCATGCAGTCTATTACTTCGTTAAAGGCTGTACCACGGTCGGCATCTATATTCTGAAACGGAACTCGATTAATAGAATCAATCAGACTTTGATACTGCTCCTCATGGAATTCTTCGGGAGTTTTTGAGGGATTTTCGGCAAAGCCCCAATAACGCTCCCAAAGAGTATCGCTATTCTGATAGTCGTTGAATTTATCAAATAGCGTGGCATAGAATTTATAAGCCACTTCTGCCATAATTACGCTGTCTTTTCTGTTGGGTCGGAATACTTCTTGGTAGATTTGTCATAGACAAGTTTAAGAGAGTTTACTTTCTTCGAAAACAGGTCTCTTGCTTTGATGATAACAGAACTACCGTGTTGTTGGTACTCTCCAATATGTGCGAGAAAGTTATTCGCACCATTGGCATCTGTTATCTGCTCCACACCATTCTCAATCTCGGAAAGTATTTCATTATATTGCTTTGCTGCTTGTTCCTTAACATCAATCATTTGTCCGTATCTTCCGAGGACTTCCTTAGCAATAAAGTCATTCTTAGCAATTGCGTTACCATTAGAATCATTGATAGTCGGAATATTCATTATACCGGGCATATTGCAGGTGTTCTTTCCGTCACTGAATTCAGTTGGGTCAAACGTGATAGTCCTTTTTTGAATCCCATTCTCATTGCGCATCTGGACGTAACCTAATAGGTCAAGTTCGGTAACTATCGAATTGTAGTTTTTCGGACGCAATGCAGGAACAAATACGCGGTTATCGCCGTCAGTTTGGATGTCTCTATGTGCGACAAAAACAACGTTCTTGTTGAGCATGTTCACAGATTGAACGAACTGCTTAAAATCATTGTTGATATTCCCCCAATCTTGTATTCTTGGGTTTCTTTGACCGCAGCGATAAGCGATGATGAAATCCATCATCTTTCCAATAGTATCTACGACGATAGTGTCAAATGAAGATAAATCCTCACGTAGAACATTTTGAACATCAAGCCAACTTGTTATTGGCACTATGCCTACATCTGACAGTTGTGCGTTGTTCACTCGCTTCACTCCGTTGTCGAAGTCAAGCAATAAAGGTCTCGGTGCTGATAATGCGAGGGTGGTCTTGCCCATACCAGCCTGCCCGTAAATCATCATTTTTACGGTCTTGCTAATTTGCAACTCTGTTGCTTTCTTGATTAATGACATTGCTCTTAATATTTAAAATGTTAAACAAACAAATGATTTCTATTCGCATATTGAATAAACTCTGACTTCTCATGAACGCCGAGTTTACAATAAGCCGATTTGACATGATTCTTAACAGTGTAAGGGGAGAGGTAAAGCCTTTCTGCAATTTCTTCTTTTGTCGCTCCTTCATAAAGTAGTTTCATAACCCTTAATTCGGCAGCCGACAATTTGGAATTGAATGTTGGTTTACAGATAACCCCCTCGAACTGGCACTCTCCACGCAACGGACAGTTGACTTTCTCGAAGTTGAATCTTCCCAATTCGTCGACATCAATAGCAGTTGAATCCAAATTACCAAAATTGCACTTGCAGAATCTTCGCACTATTAAGAACTGGTAATACGGAATGTTCGATGCAGATTTCTGATAACATTTCTGCAAAGCCTCAAAAGCCTTTGGATAATGTTCTCTAATTAGCAGAAAGAGATAGTCTATAATTTCTGTATCGCATTCTGTAATAATGAAGTTCTTGCCACTTGCAGACTTACACCATAATTCGCTCTCAAAGACATAAAACTCTAATCGTTCCATAAACACTCCTTAGGGATTCCTGTCTCTCTTGCGAGAATTTCAATACACTTATTCTTGTGTGGTTTTGCCACTCCTCTAATCCAGTTCCTTACGGTAGCCGTGGAGGTATTGCAGAGAGTTGACAATCGGTTTAAAAACTCCGTCTTAGGATAAGAGGCGGCAGGCAAACCTTCATAATAGTCCTTCAAGGTTATTTTCTGCCTTTTTTCTTCATTTCTGCTTGCCATTTCGTTACTTTTTACTATTTTTGTACTGAATATATTGAAGTTACAATGCAAAGATAGTAAATATTTTCTGTATTTCGGTACAGAACTAAGGAAAATATCTTTGCTTTAATTAAGTTTAACTTATGCGTGGAGCAGAGACAATTAAAGCTATTCTCGAAAACGAGAAAATAACGGCGGCAGCACTGGGGAAGCAACTCGGACTCGACCGTCCGCAGGCTATCTATGACATTCTTAGTGGAAAGACAATGCGGATAAGTAAGAAAATGGCAGCACTAATCAACAAGGCTTATCCTAAGTACACAATAAAGTGGCTGCTGGGTGAGGACGTTGACGTTTCGCAGGTAAAGGAAAGGTATGCAGAGGACACTCCGCTGAGAACCATTAACCGCCTTATTGAAATCAACGCGCAAAAGGACGCTGAACTGCATGAACTCAGACTTCAGTACGAACACCTTGTGGAGTGTTTTGAGCGATTAGCTAACGGCAAGTTGGAGGCAAGAAAATCTGTTTGATATACATTCACGGTAAATACTATATCGTATGATTCTAAAACTTTCAGATGAAGATGTAGCCATTACAAAGCGTTTCTTCGAGGCACTTGCAGCATTGAAAGACGAGAAGCGCATCCACGGCTTGCAGACATTTACACGTAAGTACGGGCTTAACTATTGGAACATGACAACGATAAAGAAAGAGCCGGATAAAAGGTTGTTAAAGGCAGGGTGTCTTACATACCTTGTAAGAGATTTCGGTGTTTCTGCTGATTGGCTGTTAACAGGAAATGGAACGATGTTCAATAACAATCCCCACAACATTTAGTTGCAGGGATTGTCGCTATACAGTCGCTCTCCAAAATTTCATTATTTCACGTCCGAGATAGAACTTTCTCAACGTGCTCTTGTGCATTCCGTATTGAATGTAACCTGCCTTGGTGTATTTCGCCAATGTATTACGGCTTACGGCAAGTAAAACGCAAGTCTGATTAATGCTGTACCTACTTGCAGGTTTTACTACTGGTTCGTCCTGTGTTATCATTCTTTGATATTTATATCTTGAACCTGTACAGAGAAATACATTAACGAAATGAGTGCAGGGAGTGTTAGCCAACTGGCACCTGCAATTATCACTAATGCAAATGACAAGCCAAAGCCTAAACAATTCAGCTTTTGACGCAAGCTAAGTCTTTTGTACTGGACTCCACAGAGAATGCTGATAAGTTCTTTCGTTGTCTTTTTCATAATCGTTTCTTTTTATTAATTCATTGCTCTTGGTGCTTGAAAAGCCTCTAAAACATTTTGCCATTCTTAGGGCTTTTACTACCTTTGTATTGAAGTTACAATGCAAAGTTATATAAAATTTCTGAATTCCGTAGTAATAACACAGAAAAATATCTGTATATTTAAATTGTTTAACGATACTGTGTTTATATCTATTTGTCTTTCAAATAAACCGCTAAAATTACTTGGGTGGTATAGTTGTAAGGCGTGGGTGGGAAATCGATTGTGATTCAAAAGAGATGCCAAATAAGCGATGTTTCTTAATAGGATAATGAGTATAAAAGCAGACGTACAGAAACTTTCAGCGAAAACGAAAGCTCTGAAAGATACGCATCTTTCGGAAGAAGCAACAAAGAACGCATTTGTCATTCCTATGCTTTCTGCCTTAGGTTATGATGCGAGCAATCCAAAAGAAGTAATGCCGGAAATGCCTTGTGATATTTCTGGTAAAGGCGATAGGGTAGACTATGCCGTTTTCAAGGATGATAAACCTATATTCATTGTAGAGTGCAAACAAGCGGACAAGAACATAAGACTTTCAAAGGGGCAGCTCGCTAAATACTATGTAGCGACTTCTGCTAAGTATGCGATTCTCACAAACGGATTAAATTGGCTGTTCTATGCTGACTTTGACAAGTCAAATATCATGGACGCTAATCCGTTCTTTGAGTTTGACATCACCGATTATACAGACGCAGGATTAGGATTGCTTGAAAGGTTCAGTCAAGACAAGTTTGACAGGTTCGTGTTAGCAAGAGATTTCGCAAGAATCTACTTCTCGGGCAAAATCAAAGACTTCCTTAGCGAATCATTTGCTCCGTCAGAGAAATTCGTGCGCTTTGTTTCAGAGAGTACTGGCGTCGCTGATATGCAACTGTGTTATGATGTCATATCAAAAGAACTTGGGAAAGAACATCATGCAGAAGAAACGCTATCAGCAGAAGAACGTGATGTAATTTTGACGTTGGAAAAATCTGTATCAGATTTAGTTGACCCAAGCGTGTTTGGTACGGTCAGAAGAAAAGACTTCTTGCTATTATGCAAATATGGTAATCCATACCGGTGGGTCGCTCGTATCAAAATACAAAAAACAAAGAAGCAGATAGGTTTTCCTGTGAACTTTTACAAACAATGTGAATGGCATATTTTTAACACCTCTGATGATATAATGAAAATGAAGAATCTTGTAGTGCAAGCACTTGACTTGGCATCGTTCAAAAACTCTCGACAACAAATGTTAAAATAGGAAAAACTTGCAAATGACTTGCAAACTTCAACATGCTTGTTCATAATTCTCTGACACAGAGCGTTTTCTAATTAAAAGATGTAGGCCTGGAAAGCGTGTAGACCCCTAAAGGGTCTCACGGGTTCGAATCCCGTTCTTTCCGCATAAACAAAGGGTTTCAAGGGACTTGCAGACGGCAGGACTTTGGAACCTTTTTGGGTATTTTTGAGTACTTTTGAGTACTTTTGGGTAAAATAAACCGCAAATAAACCGCAAGTGATAATGGCAACTATACATCTTTACCTCGACAAACGTTCCGTTAAGCCAGGAGAGGAAGCACCGCTGAAAATCGGTATTAACAAGCATGGTCGCTCTGCCTATATTAAGTTAGGTGTCCGCCTGCTACCTACTCAATGGGATTCTTCAAGGGAGAAAATAAGGGAACACCAGCAGAAAGCATCACTACAATCGTTCATAGACTCTCGAAAAGCGAAGGTGCAGGAAATCATCATGCGCCTCACTAACGAAGGGGAGCTTGCTGGACTTACAGCAACGCAGATAAAAAACAGGGTTCTCGAAATTCTCGACCCAATAAACAACAAAGATACTTTCTATTTGCGGTTTCTGCGGTTTGGGGAGGCTCATAATGCACCAAGCACAAAAGACAAGTATTCACAAACAATGAAGCACATGCTTGAATATGACAGCCAACTTAAATCAAAATCCTTTGAGGATATAACTCTTGACTGGCTGCATGGATTTGATAGTTTTCTTATGAAATCCAATCCGTCCAAGAACGGGCGCAACATACACTTCCGCAATATCCGCTCGGTGTTCAACGATGCTATCGACAACGACATCACCACGTTCTACCCGTTCCGCAAGTTCAAGATTGTTGCAGAGGAAACGGAGAAACGTTCTCTCTCAATAAACGAGCTTAGGGAACAATTCGCAAAGGAGGGATATTTCGACGACCTTTTCAAATTGTCTTTCTTCCTCATCGGCATTAACATCACAGACCTTTGCCACTTGAAAGAGATTAAGAACGGACGCATAAGGTACAAACGCCAGAAGACAGGCAAGCTGTATGACATAAAGGTTGAGCCGGAAGCCCTTGCTATCATCAACGCACACAGAGGCAAGGAGTTTCTGCTTGATGTTCTCGACCGCTACAAGAACGTCCATACGTTTACGATAGCCTTTAATCGCAACCTGCCGTTCACCTCATACTGGGCAAGGCATTCGTGGGCTACGATAGCCAACAGCATCGGAATATCCATAGACGTAATAAGCCGTGCGTTGGGGCATTCGTTCTCAACAGGGGCGAGGGTCACGAGCACGTACATCAATTTTGATTCAAGGCTTGTGGACGACGCCAACCGCAAAGTTATGGACTACGTACTGTATGGGGAGTAAAATATTTCTACAAGATTTTGTAACGTTATAAGAAAAAGGCGGATTTTCGCTGTAATACGTTATTTTATAAAATATGTGTAAGTTATTAAGCGAGAAAATAGATACTGGCAGAAGACTTTAGAATCCGTTTTGGGCGGAAAATTAACTTAACTGGACTTTAACAGCGTTAAGCGAAACTAAATTGGTCTCTTGGATAAACTCTTTGCAGCTTTGAAATGACTGTAAATAATTTGAACAAAAAATATGCGCCTCCTCCACTGGAGAAAGCGCACATACTGTATTGTGCTGGCTGGCGGTGACCTCAGCAGAGGGCGACGCTGCCTACCCCCTTCATGTTGAGGGACGCTGATACCCGGAGGGCGTGGAACGCCCGCAACAGACTTCCAAAATTGAGGTTCTTACCTTTCTCAAGCCTTGACACCTGCGACCTCTGTACGCCCATCATCTTCCCAAGCTGCTCCTGGGTCATTTTCCTTGCGATGCGGGCTTTCTTGATAGCCTCGCCTACACGGTACGCCTGTACAGCGTCCGCCACCTCGCCCTCGAACTGGTCTCTCTCCTTGGTGCCGACCGGACCGAGGTCTCTGTCAAGCAACTCTTCCATCGTGTGCAGCTTCATAACTTGCCTCCTGACTTTTCTTCGTAATACTTCTTCCTCAAAGCTTCCGCCCTCGCAATTTCCTTTGCCGGAACTTTCCAGCCCTTCTTGACAAAGCCGTGCGTGGCGACCACCAACTTTCTTGCAGTTGCGTCCCAAAAGGCGAGCAGGCGGTACTCCATGCCGTTATACTTCGTGCGGAACTCCCAAATGTCCGTACTCCCGTCCAGCTTCTTTAACAAATCCCTGTCTACCACTCCGTCTGCGACCTTGCGGATGTTGAAGTACACCTTCTTCCTCGCTTGCGGTTGCAGGGAGCGCAGGAACTCGTCCGCCTCGTCCATGAACGCAACGTTGAACTTTTCTCCTTCTTGCATAGTGGCTGTGCTTTGATAGCGCAAAGGTAGCCAATGTTTCCATAATGCGCAACATTATGAACTGTTATTTTCAGTCCTCTGACGATTTTTAACTATTTTGATTACAGATGAAAAAGCGCACCCGTCCGAGAGGATAGGCGCGGCTTTTCTTATTTTAATTTTCCCCTAAAACTTTGAACAAGCCGCACCGCTATTTTAATTTCGGCGCAAAACTTTGAATAACGTTCCAATCCTTTCCAATTCTGTAAAGACTGGAAAGAAATTCTGCCGGCTCTAAACCATATTCCACAGTAAGTTTAATTTTGCACAAAGTACTGTATATTAGTATACTACACTGATACAGCGACATAAATCCCACGCAAAAATGTGCTAAAATTAAAGCTTTTTTATGCTGGAACAAACAGTGGCAAAAACGAAAAGAAAACGGAAAAGAAAGAAACTTTGCAGCAACTTTCTTTCAACTTTCACACTGTGTTTCAGTGGATTACGGAAAAGAAAAGAAAGAAAAGAAAAATCCCCACCAGCTTCGCAGCCGACGGGGAACAACCAAACATTACTAAAAACTTAAACCTAAATACTAAAACGTTACAATTACATTTAACCACAATTCACGTCCGCCGCCCGCTGGCTTTCAAACCTAATAACTAACTTATATCTGACTTAAAACTAACTATAATCTAACTTATGCGCCTCGACACAGCCTTGACGACCGCCCGCAGCTTCCTGCGGTACTTCCACACTATCGACAACAGCATGCCGATGATGATGCCCGCTGCGAGCCAACGCCACAGACGCGAGACTCCCGTTCTTTCCGCATAATAGTGGACTTCAGACCGTAAGGTGTGGAGTCCACTATTGTTTTAATGTGTATTAAAAAAGGAGGGGGCTTAATCGCAGTAGCCATTATTTTTGTAACTTTGCATGGCGAAAAGAGTTCGAACCAAATAAAAACAAGCAGAAATATTTAAAACTGTCATGAAGAAATACATGATATGCTTGGCTTTGGCAGGCATGGTGCTTATGCCGATGTCTGCTGCGGGCGTGCCACAACCAAGCAATGAGATGAAGGAAGTTCCTATGCAGCAGCCTAAAGCAGAACCTGTAGACCCTGCTATGGCAAAGGCTGACGCAGAGGCTTCAAAAGAAGAAGAGGCTGCGGACAAGGCTGCTAATGAAGACGGGGCTGGAACCGCTGCCGATACCATGACGGACAATATGTTGCAGGACGCAGCTACTGATGGTGCTACTGACGAGGGCAAACCTGTAGCCGCTCCTGGCGCACGGCAAGACAATGAGGATGTCGGACTGTACAAGTCGTTGAAGACAAAGTTTATAGAGGGTAATGCCGGGTTTATGTCTTTGGTCGCATTGGCTCTGGTAATAGGTCTTGCCTTTTGTATAGAGCGCATCATATACCTTAGCCTTTCGGAGATAAACGCGAAGAAGTTTATGGAAAACCTCGATGGTAAGATTTCTTCGAGGGATATAGACGGAGCCAAGGATTTGTGCCGTAATACCCGCGGACCGGTAGCGTCTATATGTTACCAAGGACTGACCCGTATAGGAGAAACGCTTGATGATATAGAGCGTTCGGTGGTAAGCTATGGCTCCGTACAGTCTGCCAATTTGGAAAAAGGTTGTTCGTGGATTACATTGTTCATAGCGATGGCTCCGTCGCTCGGATTCCTTGGTACTGTGATAGGAATGGTAATGGCGTTCGACCAGATACAGGCTGCTGGCGACATCAGTCCTACCATTGTCGCTGCTGGTATGAAAGTGGCACTTATAACGACTATATTCGGTATCATAGTTGCGTTGATACTGCAAATATTCTATAATTATATATTGTCCAAGATAGAGCATATAACCGCGCAAATGGAGGAGAGCGCGATAACGTTGCTTGACTCGATAGCCAAATACAAGGGTGACAAGTGAACGACACAAGGGTATGTATAAATTGAAGAACATAGGCAAATGGGAGACTGAACGTATCTCGCAGACGGTGTTGTACGTCATTGTCGCTATTTCGGCATTGGTGTTTGCGTTGTTCTACCTTGTCGGATACAATATGCAGTCGGCTGACAATCCCAGTTTCAATGCGCCGCTTCTGACAGACGCGTTGCTCATACTCATGGCGGCACTCCTTGTCATAGCCATTATAATAGGTGTCGGAGCCGTAGTGATAGGAATGCGGAAGCGCGACCCCAACGACAAAGTGGTGAACGGAGTGCCTGCCGCGCGCATATCGAACATTACGTTTGGTGTGACCTTATTGCTTCTTTTAGTTACATTCATATTCGGTTCCACGCAGTCGATGACTATCAATGGGCACCAATTTACAGATGTTGTAGCGTTGAAGGTAACCGATATGTTCGTCATATCGTCGATTGTAATGATAGCGTTGGCGGTCGTTGCGGCTATATTCGGCTATACAAGGTATATAAGGAAAGGAAAGGAGTAATCGGAACTATGCTTGGCTCGTCTATGTTCGGCAGAAAGAGAGACCACAAGGTGCCGGGGCTTAACACTACCTCGACAGCCGACATATCATTCATGCTGCTCATTTTCTTCCTTGTCACCACGTCTATGGACGTTGACAAGGGCATTACCCGCGAGCTTCCGCCTATCGACAAGAAGACAGAGAATGCTCCTACAAACGTATCGCAAGACAAGACGTTGCGACTGCGTATAGATGCTGACGGACGGTTGTTCTGCGACGACCGTCCTATGGACTTGGGAACGCTCAAGGACAGTGTTGAGGCTGTCGTACGACGCGGTGGCAAGGATCATGTGATACAGCTACGTGCGGAGCGCGAAACTCCTTATGACGCTTACTTCCATGTACAGAACCGCATAGTGGCGGCGTACAATGAACTGCGTAACCAAAAGTCCGTCCAAGTCTATGGGGAACCGTATGAAGAATTGAACGAGGAACAAAAGCAGGGCATAGTCAAGGCTGTGCCGCAGCGAATATCGGAAACATACGTAGAGGAAGGGGGCATACGATGAGTATGTACCGCCACCACAGCCACGAGGTACCAGGGCTAAATACCAGCTCGCTGCCCGATTTGATATTTACGGTGCTGTTCTTCTTCATGATAGTAACGCATATGCGCAATGCCAATGTGCTTGTAAGGTACAAGGTTCCGGCAGGAACCGAGCTTACAAGACTTACCAAAAAGTCGGCTACTACATACCTTTATGTAGGCACGCCTATGGACGGCTCACGTGATGCCGCGCCACAAATACAGCTTAATGACAAGCTTGTTTCGGTGCAAGAGCTTGAAGCCTACATGAAAGACCAGCGCAAATCGCTTGGTGATGAGGACCGGGATAAAATGGAAGTATCGCTGAAAGCCGACAGAAACACCAAGATGGGAATCATAACGGATATAAAACAAGCATTACGTAGAGCCAACGTGTTGAAAATAAATTATTCTGCTACATCGGAACGTGATAATAGTAATGCAAAATAGGTAAATTTGCTTTCAATTTAAAAGAAAACCGAACGAAAGCTTTGCTTTTACCAAATCTTTGCGTAATTTTGCAAAAACGAAAATCAATTAAAAGAAATGGCACATAGAAGTTTAGACAAGTTAGACAAGAAAATCCTCCGTCTCATATCGGAGGATGCCCGCGTACCTTTCCTTGAAGTGGCACGGGCCTGTAACGTTAGTGGCGCAGCTATCCACCAGCGCATACAGAAACTCACGAACCTTGGTATACTTAAAGGTTCACAGTTCGTCATCGACCCGGAGAAAATCGGTTATGAAACCTGCGCCTATGTAGGTCTTTACCTTAAGAATCCGGAGGATTTCGACGACGTGGTTGAGGCTTTGAAGAAGATACCGGAGGTCGTGGAATGCCACTATACCACCGGAGGCTATGACTTGTTCATCAAGATATATGCCATAAACAACCACCACTTGTTGAACATTATACATGATAAGCTCCAGCCATTAGGGTTGAGCCGCAGCGAGACCATAATCTCGTTCAACGCCGTTATAGACCGTCCGCTGCCTATTGTTGACGCGCTTGACGTGGCTGAAGAGCAGAAGTAATATATTCCCTACACTTTTCCATTAGCCATTTGGGGGTGCTTGTAGCCCCACAAATGCCTACGGAGGAAGCCCCGCGAAACCACTCTGTGTCGATTTCGGAGGGGCTTTCTATTTGGTAGCTGCGCGCGTTTACGCGTTGGCACTCCCTGAACAACACCCTTCCATTGGAACTTTTGCGTCCGGCAACGAACAGTACTACGTCGTGTTGTGACGCGAATGCCGCTATGTTCGGCATACGGTTGGCTACCTGCCGGCATATGGTGTCGAAGCTGCGGAACGTGGCTCCGTCGGCGATATGCCCCTTTATGTATTCTATAATGCTGTGAAACTCGTCAAGGTTCTTTGTCGTCTGGCTGTACAGATAGATGTCGTGTGAGAAGTCAAGTTTCGTCTTTGCGTCGTCGAGGTTCTCGATTACTATGGCTGTACCCTCGGTCTGTCCGACAAGTCCGAGTACTTCGGCATGACCGTTCTTGCCGAAAATGACTATCTGCTGGTGCCGCCCTGTCGCGGACTCGTTGCTGTCACGACCTGCTATGGCGTATGCATCTTTGTCGTCTTTGCCGTTCGCCGTCTGGCGCGAGCGGATATACAGTTTCTTTATCCTTTTTTGGAGCGCGAGCACCACGGGGCATGTAGCGTCTATTATCTCGATGCCGTTCCGTTTGGCGATTTCGTATGTTGACGGTGGCTCGCCATGGGCGCGCAGCAATACCTTTACTCCGTGCAGACCTTTCATTTGCTCGTGGTCAATGGTTGTCAGCCCCTTGCCTTCAAGCCTCTTCACCTCCATGCCGTTGTGCACTATGTCGCCAAGGCAGTACAGTTTTCCGCCTTTGGCGAGTTCCTCTTCCGCCTTCTTTATGGCTGTAGTAACGCCGAAGCAGAAGCCGCTGCCCTCGTCAATCTCTATGTTCAACTTGCAATCCATAATCAGAGTGCAAAGGTAAGGCAAACGGGAAACAACGCCAAATAAAACTTTGAAAAGCTTTATAATACGCTTTCACCGCAAGGTCATATACATTATATAATATGTGGGCGGCGGAACCACGATATGCGGCAAGCCCTTTTACGAAGTAAAACATACTGTATTGCAACGCAATACAGGCTCTTTCAGAATGTGGGAAGGTTATTGCTCTGCCGCCGTAGGTTTGTTCTTGAAATACAGAACTACGCAGATGACGAGGTAAACGGCGATGACCGGCGCCCATGCTTCAAGGAAACCAGTCCACCCGTGGGCTATTATTGCGAGCATGAATACTACTGCCGAGAATGCGACAAAGCTGTAACGAAGTTCGTTACCACGCCAGTTCCAGTGCTTGAACTTGAGCGCGAACATCGGAAGCTCGCTTATCATGAGCCAACTGCTGAGGCATATTCCAATAAGAATCATGGGCATCGTCCATGCGTGAGTGTCCAATACTGATTGCGCCGCGATAAGGAATCCACCCCAAAATAGGGCGTTGGCAGGTGTCGGCAGACCTATAAAGCCGAGTGTCTGGCGTGTGTCGAGGTTGAATTTGGCAAGTCGCAATGCCGAGAATGCAGCCATTATGTAGGCTGTGAAGGGCAGTACCATGCGCAGGGGCTCAAGTGGGGCGGGGTAGTTCATGACTCCCAATTCCGCGAAAACCATTGTCGCCGGCGCAACTCCAAACGTTATGTCGTCGGCAAGCGAGTCGAGTTCCTTGCCGATAGGGGAACTTACGTGCAACAATCGTGCGCTCATTCCGTCGAAGAAGTCGAACACCGCTCCGATGATGATCCATGTCAAAGCCCATGTAAGGTCGCCGCTGAAGGCGAAAAATGTGGCTATGCAACCCGAAACGAGGTTGCAGCACGTTATGGTGTTTGGTATGTGTTTCTTCATTTCAACTTGGCTATTACCGTCTGGTCGCCCGTTGTAGGCTGTCCAAGCGTAACGCACACCTCGCTGCCGAGTGGAAGGAAGATGTCAACACGGCTTCCAAGCTTGATGAAGCCGAGGTGTTCGTCGATGAAACATTCCTCCCCCTCCTTTGCGTAAGTGACAATCCTTCGCGCCACTGCACCTGCTATCTGGCGGCATAATATGTCGGTTCCGCCGGGGGTAGTTATCATTACGTCGGCACGTTCGTTCTCCTCGCTGGCTTTCGGAAGCCATGCCTTGTGGAAGTTGCCGTCCTGATGATGTACGAACTTTACCTTTCCGTCCACCGGGAACCAGTTGGCGTGGACGTTGGTGAGGCTCATGAATATCGAGATCATGAGCCTGCGGTCGTGGAAATACTCGTTTTCATCGACTTCCTCTATGACTACCACCTTGCCGTCTGCCGGCGCTACAACTATGTTCTCGGTGTCTTCAGAGGGGAAATAACGTATCGGGCAGCGGTAGAAGTTGACCACTATGCCGTAGGCGGTGCCGAAAACGATGAGGAAAATGATAAAAGGAATCTTCGTGGAGAATGCGAACCAAAGAATGAGAGCTACGAGGATTAATGCTATTGCGCTATAAAACAAAGTGTCGCGTCCCTCGCTATGGAGTCTGATTTTCTTTAGTTTCTTTATTTTATCACCCATGACGGTTTGTTAAGTTCGATATTGTTACGTTGTAAAATTGTTCTAAATGCAAAGGTACAGAATTTATGTTGCACGGGCAAATTTTTGATTTGTTCTTTTGGAGGAGTCGGATTTTAGCCGTAACTTAGCGGTTCAAAATTATCAAGAGAAATGGAAGATTTCATACACCTGCACGTACACACCCACTATTCTATACTCGACGGACAGTCAAAGGTCACGCACCTCGTAGACAAGGCTATAAAGGACGGAATGAAGGGTATGGCGATTACCGACCACGGTGTCATGTATGGGGTGAAGGAACTTGCCGATTATTGCAACAAAATAAACAAAGCCCGGAAGAAGGAGGGGCTTGAACCGTTCAAGCCGATATTCGGTTGCGAGATGTATGTAGCCCGTCACAAGATGCAAGACAAGGTGAAGGAGCACGGGGACAACAGTGGCTATCACCTCATAGTGCTTGCAAAGAACTACAAGGGATACAAGAACCTCATCAAGCTTGTCAGCCATTCGTGGGTTGACGGCTATTACTACAAGCCGCGAACCGACCGCTCGGAACTTGAGAAGTACCACGAGGGACTCATCGTCTGCTCCGCCTGTATAGCCGGCGAGGTGCCTTCGAAGATAATATCCGGCGACATTCCCGGTGCGAGAGAGGCTTGTGAATGGTATCACAACTTGTTTGGCGACGACTATTATCTGGAGCTTCAGCGTCACGAAGTCACCGACCCTGGTATAGAGGCGAACCGCGAGACTTTCCCGCTCCAGCAGAAAGCCAACGCGACACTTATAAAGTTTGCCCGTGAATACGGCATCAAGCTCGTATGCACCAATGACTGCCACTTCGAGGATCAGGAGACTGCCGAGGCTCACGACCGCCTCCTTTGCCTGTCGACGAAGAAGGAATTGCACGATCCCGACCGTATGCGGTACACCAAGCAGGAGTGGTTCAAGACGCGGGAGGAGATGAACGAGGTGTTCGCCGATATTCCAGAAGCATTGTCGAATACCCTGGAAGTGCTCGACAAAGTGGAGATTTACAGTATCGACCACGGACCTATAATGCCTAATTTCCCCATTCCGGAATCGTTCGGAACCGAGGAAGACATCCGCAAGAAGTTCAGCAAGGAAGACCTTTTAAAGGAATTCTCGTCCGACGAGAACGGCAACAACACGCTGCCGGAGGACGAGGGGATTAAGAAAATAGAGTCTCTTGGAGGCTGGGACAAGGTGTACCGTATAAAGTTCGAGGCGGAATACTTGAGCTATCTGGCTTACAAGGGAGCCAAAGAGCATTACGGCGACCCTCTGCCGGAGGACGTAAGGGAGCATATAAACTTTGAGCTTCACGTCATGAAGACTATGGGTTTCCCTGGTTATTTCCTTATAGTCCAGGACTTCATCAATGCCGCCCGCAACGAGCTGGGGGTCATGGTCGGTCCCGGACGTGGCTCCGCCGCAGGCTCGGTCGTGGCTTATTGCCTCGGGATAACCAAGATAGACCCTCTGAAATATGACTTGCTGTTCGAGCGTTTCCTGAATCCCGACCGCGTGAACCTGCCTGATATTGATACAGACTTCGACGATGACGGACGTGGAAAGGTGCTCCGCTGGGTCATGGACAAGTACGGCGAGGCGAATTGCGCGCACATCATCACATACTCTACCATGGCAACCAAGAACTCAATAAAGGATGTCGCACGTGTAGAGGGATTGCCAATTGAAGTTTCGAACGCCTTGTGCAAGGCTATTCCCGACCGTCTGCCAGAGGGAATGAAGATGAATTTGCCCAACGCTATCAAGTGCACGCCGGCGTTGCAGGACGCGGAGGTGAGCACGGACGTGCGTGAACGCAACACCATCAAGTACGCCAAGATGCTTGAGGGGACTATCCGTGGAATTGGAATACACGCCTGTGGATTCATCATCTGCCGTGACCCGATAAGCGACTGGGTGCCGGTGAGTACGGCTGACGACCCTGATTTCAAGGGATTGAAGTGCAACCTGACGCAATACGACGGTCATGTCATCGAGTCGACCGGACTTATCAAGATGGACTTCCTCGGGTTGAAGACCCTGTCGGAGCTTAAGGAAGCCGTCAAGGTAATCAAGGAGACTACGGGAGATGTCATAGACCTCGACAATATACCAATCGACGACGAGCTTACTTACAAGCTTTACCAGGAAGGACGGACTGTCGGCACGTTCCAGTTCGAGTCTGCCGGAATGCAGAAGTACCTGCGCGAGCTGAAGCCGACGGTGTTCGAGGACCTGATAGCAATGAACGCGCTATACCGTCCGGGACCTATGGATTATATTCCGTCGTTCATCAGGCGCAAGAACGGGCAGGAGGAAATCAAGTACGACATTCCCTGCATGGAGAAATACCTCAAGGACACGTATGGTATAACCGTCTATCAGGAGCAGGTGATGCTTCTAAGCCGCCAGCTTGCGAACTTCACGCGTGGCGAGAGTGATGCCCTCCGTAAGGCGATGGGTAAGAAGAAGAAGGACATTGTAGACGCGATGAAGCCCAAGTTCATCAAGCAGGGGACGGAGAACGGTCACGATCCGAAAGTGCTTGAGAAGATTTGGGGCGACTGGGAGAAGTTTGCCAGCTATGCGTTCAACAAGTCTCACGCTACGTGCTACTCGTGGGTGGCATACCAGACGGCATATCTCAAGGCGCATTATCCTGCCGAATACATGGCAGCCCTTATGACGCGGCGTAATGACCAGAAGTCGGAAATCTCCAAACTCATGGAGGAATGCAAGTCGTTGGGAATCGCTACGCTCGGTCCTGACGTTAATGAGAGCCGCAGCGGGTTTGCCGTCAACAAGAAAGGAGAGATACGTTTTGGCATGTCGGCAATCTCCGGCATCGGCAAGCCTGTGGCTATTGCCATCGTAGAGGAGCGCGAGAAGAACGGACAGTATAAGGATATTTACGACTTTGTCGAGCGTGTTGACTTCACGAAGGTGAACCGCAAGGCTTTAGAGTCGCTTGCCTATAGTGGCGGGTTCGACAGTTTCGGACTCCAGCGCGAGCAGTATCTCGGCGACAATGGCAAGGGTGGGACGTTCCTCGACACCCTCGTCCACTACGGACAGGAGTACCAGCGCGAGCAGTTGGAGCAGCAGAACTCGCTCTTTGGAGGCGATGATGTAGAGATACGCCGCCCTGTGCCTCCAAAGGTGGAGAAGTGGGCAACCATTGAAAAGCTGAACAAGGAGCGCGAACTCGTAGGTATCTACCTGTCGGCGCACCCGCTTGACGAGTACCGCGTGATACTTGAAGACATGTGCAACACCAGTTGTGAGGAGATAGGGCGCGACTCTGACAAGGAGAAACTTTCCAAACGTGACGAGCTGACATTCGGCGGCATGGTGACAAACGTAGACGAGCGTTTCTCCAACAAAAGTGGCAAGCCTTTCGGACTTGTGACTATCGAGGACTTCAACACGTCTGGCGAGCTTGGAATATTCGGTGAGGACTGGGCGCAATGGAACAGCAAGCTGAAGAAGGGATATTCGGTCTACGTCACAGCCAAGAGCGTACAGCGCTTCCGCGATTCCAAATCCTATAGCATAAAGATACAGAACGTCGAGCAGCTCTACGACGTGAAGGAGCGTAGCCTGGAGAGGCTCACCATCAACATTGATACCAAGCAGCTTGACAGCACCATGGTCAGCGACCTTATAGAGATTGTGGAGGAGAGTGAGGGAGGCACGCAGCTGTTCTTGTGCCTTAAGGGTGACGACGGCGACATAATGCTTCAAAGCCAGGGTCGGACGGTCGACGTGAGCAACAAGTTGCTTGACTACATCAAGGGAAATGCCGCCATGGACTACAAGATAAACTGACACGGCAGGGCAATGTGGCAGAGGCTTGGCGGCTTTGGCATACGGTTTGCCTGTAGGGGAGAACAAATCATAATCATATCACAATAAAGAAAAGGAGAAACAACAATGGAAGTAGAAATCACGACAGAGAATTTTGAGCAGTATAAGAATGGAGACCAGCCGCTTGTGGTTGACTTCTGGGCCACATGGTGCGGTCCTTGCCGCATGGTCGGACCGGTCGTTTCGGAGTTGGCAAAGGACTATGACGGGAAGATAACCGTTGGAAAGTGCGACGTGGAGGACAACGAGGACATTGCCGCGCAGTTCGGTATCCGCAACATACCTACAATACTGTTCTTCAAGAACGGCGAGTTGGTAGACAAGTTCGTCGGTGCGGCTCCGAAGCCTGTACTCGACGAGAAGTTCAAGGCTCTGCTGTAAGCGGTTCGAATGCTGACGCAAATTGAGATTTATCCCCATCAAGCTTGTCTTGGTGGGGATTCTTGTTTCTGATAAAGCCTTTCTTGGAGTGCAGGAGAGGCTTTGCCGGGGTGCAAGAAAGCCTTTCTTAGGGTGTGGGAGAGGCTTTGCCGGGGTGCAAGAAAGCCTTTCTTGGAGTGCAGGAGAGCCTTTGCCAGAGTGCAAGAAAGCCTTTCTTAGGGTGTGGGAGAGGCTTTCCCAGAATGTAAGAGAGGCTTTGGCAGGGCGCAAGAAAGGCTTTCCCAGAATGTAAGAGAGCCTTTCTCGGAAAGCGTCCCTTATGGTTAGAAGTTTATTGTCCTTGTCCCGCTCTCATCGACAGAGATAGTCACCTTCGTAGCGTCTTCTGGCAAGATGTCCTCTATCAGCTCCGGCCACTCCATGAGGCAGAGGTTGCCGCTGTCAACATAGTCCTCATAACCCATGTCGTAGACTTCCTCAACCTTCTTTATGCGGTAGAAGTCGAAGTGGTAGACGGGGTTGCCCTTGCCGTCGGTGTACTCGTTGACGATTGCGAACGTTGGCGACGTGATCACGTCCCGTACGCCAAGTTCCTCGCATATGGCCTTGATGAACGTGGTCTTTCCAGCTCCCATGCCTCCGTAGAAGGCGAATACGTTGCCGTCGCCCATGTTGTCGATGAATTGCCTTGCCGCCTCGTGAATGTGCGCGAGGTCCTTTATCTTTATCTCCATTGTATGTTGATTTTTGTGTTTCCTTTATTTGTTGCAAGCATAGTATAGGTTTACCGCTTTCTCGCCTTCATGGTTATGAGCGGTATTATCATCTCCTCCATGGATATTCCGCCATGTTGGAACGTGTCCTTGTAGTAGCTTACGTAGTAGTTGTAGTTGTTCGGGTAGGCGAAGAATGAATCTCCCATGGCGAAGACATAGCTTGTCGACAGGTTGGGGGAGGGCAGCTGTGCCTTTGCCGGGTCGTGGATTGAGAACACTTCCTTCGGATTGTAGCTCAGGTTCTTGCCGAGCTTGTATCGGAGGTTGGTGTTGACGTTGCGGTCGCCGATAATCTTCACCGGCTTGGTGGCGCGTATCGAGCCGTGGTCGGTGGTTATTACGACGGTATAATCGGTCTGCGTCAGTAGCCGGAACAGTTCTGACAGCACCGAATGGCGGAACCAGCTGAGCGTTATGCTGCGGTACGCGCTCTCGTTGTTTGCCAGCTCGCGCACCATTTTCATTTCCGTCCTGGCGTGAGAAAGCATGTCGATGAAGTTTATGACGACCACGTTAAGGTCGTTGTGGCTCAGGTTGTTGAACTCCTTTAGCAGCCTTTCTGCGGCGGCGGAGTCGTTTATCTTGTGGTAGGAGAACTTGTCGTGGCGGCGGTATCGGTCTATCTGTGTCTGTATGAGTGGTGCCTCGTTGAGGTTCTTGCCTTCTTCCTCGTCCTCGTCGACCCACAGGTCGGGGAATGTCTTGGCTATTTGCAATGGCATCAGGCCGCTGAAGATCGCATTGCGCGCATACTGCGTCGAGGTCGGAAGGATTGACATATAGAGGTCTTCATCGATGTCGAACATGTCGCCGATGTCTTGTGACAGCATACGCCACTGGTCGTAGCGGAAGTTGTCGATGACGATTAGGAATACCTTGTGCCCCGCATCGATGGTGGGGAATACCTTGGTCTTGAATATTTCGGGCGATATGAGAGGTCTGTCGTCGGTCTTGTGTTCTATCCAGTCGATGTAGTGCTTGGCTACGAACTTGCCGAATCCGTTGTTGGCTTCCTCCTTCTGCATCTTCAGCATGTCCGCCATGCTGCCGTCGGTGCCCGATAGTTCCAGCTCCCAGCGCACGAGCCGCTTGTAGACTTCCTTCCAGTCGTCGAACGTGCGGCAGTCCATTATCTGCATCGCTATCTGTTGGTATTGCTGTTGGTAGCTGTTCTGGGTTACTTCGGTGACAATCTCCCGGCGGTGTATGTTCTTTTTCAGCGTCAGCAGGATCTGGTTCGGGTTGACGGGCTTTATCAGATAGTCGGCTATCTTTGAGCCGATAGCCTGGTCCATGATGTTTTCCTCCTCGCTCTTGGTTACCATGACGACGGGTGTCGCCGGCTGTATCTCCTTTATCTTTTGCAGCGTTTCGAGTCCAGACAGTCCTGGCATCTGCTCGTCGAGGAGTACGAGGTCGAATGTCTGCTGGCTGCATTGGTCGATAGCGTCGGAACCGTTGCTGACAGTTACGACCTCATAGCCTTTCTTCTCGAGGAATATGATGTGTGCCTTGAGAAGCTCTATCTCGTCGTCAACCCATAATAGAAGTCCGTTGCTCATTGTTTGTGTCCTTTCGTTTATAGTCCTTTGTTAGAATCCGTCGAGATCATAATATTCGTCCTCAAGGCCGTTGTCCGTCGGCTGGTTGGTATTGGTGTCAACGGGCGTGTCGTCGTCGAATATTATGACAGGCTCGTCGCTTGTCGGTTGTGGTTCTTCTTGCTGTTGCGGATTTTCAACAGGCTGCTCGTCTGTTGGTTGTTGTATCACAAGTGTTTGAGGATCGTCAGCCTGCTTTTGATTCTCGGGTGTTGCCTGTGTTTGCCTTGGCTCTTCTAAAGGAATGGTGATGCCGTCGTCTGCAGGCTCGTCGTTCTGCTGACCGTCAGTGGTGCCGTCCAGTGTGGGCGTCTTGCTTTCAATCTCGTCCTTTTGGTCGCTATCGCGTGGTACGGCAACTTCGGCAGGCTCGGAAAGTAGGTACCGCTTTGTGACAAGTACGGGGGAGAAGCTCTTGGCATAGAACCTTGCGTAGTCGTCATAGCTGAACTGCGTGCCGAGCATTTGCAAGTTCTTGTCACTTATGACAATGATCCTTGTGCTTTTGTTCATGTGTTGTACCACGGCCTTTGTCTTTGCCAGCTCGCGTGCGTACTGGTAAGCTTCGTCAAAACTGCGGAACCCGCTTAACTGCATACGGTGCAGCCCGCCGTCATCGGTTATGTCTATGTCGAAGTTTCGTACGACAAAGTGGGTGAAGTTGAACTTCGCCACTTCGAACAGCAGCTTGTTCTCGTCGAGGGAGTCGGGAGCGTAGGCGAGTATGACCTTGAAGTCTGTATTGCGTTCTGTGGTGAATTGTACGTTGCGGATAGAGTCGCTGTCGTTAAGCACTTCCGTTCGTCTGTTCCATACGTTGCCCAAGTCGAACCTCCCTCCACGGAGCCTTCGTCCGGCATTCACCCCGTTGACTATCATACCTGCCATTTCGCTGATGCGGCTTTGTGGATATTTCGATACGACTTCCTTCATGTCATTCACACAGCCATTGGTGTCGCCGCTATTCAACTTGCCAAGTCCGCCGACAAACAGGAACCTGTCGCGGTTGGCTCCCAGTGGGAATCGTGATGCGGACAACCGTGCGTTGGCTGCTACTTCGTCGTAGCGTCCGTCCTTGAAGGCTTCGTACGTTGCCGCATACAGCGAGTCTTCCAGTTGAACACCGAATTTTGAGTTCTCTACGAAGTTGGGGTCGGTCAGAAGCGCAGTCCACTTGCTTTCCGGGAATCGTTGTGTCAGGCTGTCGATATAGTTGTTGGCTGTGGTCGGGTCGCCCTTCCTCATATATAAAAGGTAGAGGTGATAGAACACGTCGTCCATACTTTCGTAGTCATGGTAGTTGTCGGCAAGTCGGCGCAATGCCTTTTCCGACAGTTCGAGGTTGTCGAGCTTGTCCTTGAAAATAACTCCGCTGTGGTGCAGTCCGTCTTCTATTATCTGGTTGCTTGCCGAGAGTTGTTCGGCAGTGAATGGTATCTGTGCAAGATAATACTCGCGCTTGTGTGGATTGTTTTGCGCGCTGTCCGCTATATGTTGGAGCGAGTCCTGTATTTGTTCGGCGTTTATAATCGAGTCGCGCTGTTCGTCCGACAGGTCTTCCGGATTGTTGCCATCGTCCAGGTTGCCGACCACGGTCTTGTTGGAGCGTTGCCAGTTGTCGGCGTTCTCACGCTTGCCCCACAACCGTTGGAATGTAGTCTTGCCTTGGTTGACGGCGAGCTGGTTGTAGAAGTACCACGTGCCGGACTGTTGGTTGGAGCCGTTGGCAGCCTGCCGCTGGCTGTTGTTTTGGTTCATGCTGGCTGTTCCGGCGTTTTGTGTCTGTTGGGACGTGGCATCTTGTTCGGCACGCTGGTCTCGTTCTGCCCTTTCCTTTTTCTTCAATTGGTCTATTACCCTGTCAATGGCGGCATTTCGCTCGGTTTCAGAGCAACGTGCAAGATATTGCAAGGAGTCTTGGAGGTGTACGGCATCGGTGTACGGCACAAGCTCGTCAAGAACCTTTGATCGTTCTGCGAGTTGCTGATAGTCGGAACGGTCTTGGTCGAGAAGACCAATAGCCTCGCCATAGCAGCGTTTGGCATCGGAGTACTTTTCCTGTTGCCAGTACAGGTCACCGAGGTGAAGTAGCAGCACTCCTTTCTCGATGCCACTGCGCGTAGCCTTGTGGTTTCCTTGCTCATAGGCACGTATTGCCTGTGCCGTATCCTTTTCGGCAAGATAGATGTTGCCCATGGCGTAATAGACCTGGTCGAGGTATTCCTTGTTGTTGTCCGATGCTGCCATACGGCGCAGGCGGCTTATCATCTGCCGCGAGCGTCCGCCAGCCATTACCTCGGTCATGGCTATGCGGGCGTTGAACTCAAGCTCGTATGGCGGATTCTGCCTTATGACATGGCGGAAAGCCTTGTAGGCTTCGGCATTGTTGCCAATGGCGGCTTGCAGCTGACCCATGAGGAACCACTCACGGGCTTTCTGCTTCCGGCGCATCTCGTGTTTGATGACTTTGCGGAGATAAGGAATGGCTTTCTTGAAATCACCAGTGTGGATATAGTAGTCGGCGAGGGTGTAGTCCCATTCCTTTTGCGCGCGCCAGTCGATGGAGTCGCGTTGCATGTTGCGGATAACGTCTTCGGCATCGTAGAGCCAATCCTGCTCCACGTAGCATTTGGCAAGCCATGCGCGTGCCTTGCCGTAAATGGCGGGTTGCGTGCGGTAGAGCCGGCTCATGTATGAGAACGTTGCCGCTGCTTCGTCGAATTTGCCTTGGTGAAACTGCGAACGCCCCATGAGCATCCACGCCTTCCACAAGAAAGGATTGTATTCCCTGCGGTTGAGCCACTCGATGTCACGCTGGGTCTTGCGCCTGTCCTTAGTCCATACGGGACGTTTCTTTATGCTGTGGCGGGCAATGGCTTTCTCGGCTTTCTCTATGGCGCGGTCGAAGTTCGCCTTGCCAAGTTCACGGCTGTTCTTGTTGGCGACGGTGTACAACGGGATAATCTCAGTATAGTTGTCCTTGTTGCCGTTCTCCTTTTCAAGCGAACCGTCGATGTAAGCTTGCGAGCCATTGAAGTAAATGTTGTATTTCGCATTGAAGGCGTGCCAGAAGCGGCTGCCCGGAGTGTTCTTTTGGGTAGAGCAGCCCGTAACCACCATGGTAACGGCGGCTAAGAGCAGTAGTGTGATGAAGTTATGGTGTCGTTGTCTACCCATTGGCAAAGGCTATGAGCATCTGTCTATACTTCGGTAATGGTAAAGCCCGCTGTGCGCAAATCATTCCAATAATTCGGATAAGACTTGGAAACGACTTCGGGATTGTTGATGCGTATCTCGCCGAGCTTTATGGCTGCCGGGGCGAACGCCATGGCCATACGGTGGTCTTCGTATGTGTCGATGACGGGCTGGCTGTCGGGCTCACACCGCTCGCCATTCCACGACAGTTCTGTGTCGTCCTTGTCGGTGATGACGTAGCCGAACTTGCGCATCTCGGCCTTCATGGCCTCGATGCGGTCTGTCTCCTTTATGCGCAGGCTGCCAAGTCCGGTGAAGTGGAACGGTATGCCGAGAATGGAGCAGGTGACGATGAGCGTCTGCGCGAGGTCGGGCTGGTTGATGAAGTCGTAGTCGAGGCGGGGCAGCGTGCGCCGGTGGCGGGTCAGCATGACATTGTCGCCGGCAAACGAGGTCTTCACACCGAGCATACTGTATAGGTAGCGTACGGCGGAGTCGCCTTGGCGCGAGCCGTCGAGAAGTCCGGGCAGGGTGACCTGTGACTCACGGTCGTCGGTCAGGGCAAGCATCTCATACCAATATGAAGCCGCGCTCCAGTCGTTCTCGATGGTGTAGCTGCGTTCGTCGTATTCCTGATGGTCAACGTGGATTGTGTCGACGTTGGTCCAGTCTACGGAGATGCCGAACTCGTGCATTATGTGAATTGTGAGGTCGATGTACGGTCGGCTGACGATATTTCCCTTGAGCCACAGGGTCAGCCCGTTCTTCATCGTCGGACCAATCATGAGCAGCGCCGAGATATACTGGCTGCTCACGTCGCCGGGAATCTCGAGCATTCCGCCGTCGAGCGCATGCCCGCGGATACGGAGTGGGGGATAGCCCTCGCTTTCTTCGTATGATATGTCGGCTCCGAGTAGCCGCAACGCGTCGACGAGCACCTTTATCGGGCGGTGCTTCATGCGGTCGGTGCCGGTGATGACGTGCTCACCGGGCGTGACGCTGAGGTAGGCTGTGAGAAACCGCATGGCTGTACCCGCGGCCTTTATGTCGATTACCTGCGGCATGGTGCGTAGCGCGCTGACGATTACGTCGGTGTCGTCGCAGTCGGACAGATTCGTAGGCAGAACCTTGCCTCCGGCGAGGCTGTGCATGATGAGTGCCCTGTTGCTGATGCTTTTCGACGCTGGCAGGGCTATGGTGGTGTTGATGCGTTCTGGTGCTTTTATTATGTATGCCATGGGGTTACTGGGTTATTACTATTGGCAGGTCGATGATGCTGTCGGTGACTTCGGCTGCACGGGTCATCGTGTTGACATGGTTGCGCTTCGGACCTGGAATGAGCGGGCTGTAGTAGAGCACGTGGCGCATACGTGCCTTCTGCTCCGGGGTGAAGCGGAAGGCGTAGCCTACGGAGTAGTCCATGATGTTGTACGAGTGGAACAGCGTGCCGTCGCACGAGTGCCGCCGGGTGAGCGTCGTCATGGTCGGGGTCACGTAGTTCTCGCGGCGGGTGTCGGTGTAGTAGTCGAGCGAGTCGTCGTATTCCACTTTGTTGTACGACGGCGTGTCGTCGCAGAAGTCGGAATCGTAGCAGTCGTTGACCTCCGACCACGACGAGTGCCCGCCGCTGCTCTTCTTCTCCTCGGTGAACACGTGGTGGAGTCCGAGATAGTGTCCCAGCTCGTGGGCGAGTGTCGCCACGATGTCGGCGGAGAAGTACTGGTAGCCCTTGGAACCGTGGTTGGAGTCGAAGTATCGGGTTGACATCGTGTGGACGTACTGGCTGTTTATCGACACGCAGTAGGGGAATGAGAGGTTGTTCTTCGATATGTAGTGCGACTTGGTGGTCTCAAGTCCGTCGAGCAGCGTGCTGTCGTTGAGCGTGTATGGCATGTGGCTTATGCCGAGTATGACGCTGCCCTCGGTGTTCTGCTCGAAGGGGTATACCATGACGTTGATGTACTCGTTGGGTTCCCAGAGCAGGTCGGTGTGCCCCTTGGACATGAACGAGCTTGCCTCTATGGGGAATGTGCCGTTCCACTTGACGAACTCCACGCCTGGCGTGGACAGTACGTTGCCCTTCTCGTCGCTTGTTGCCGGCTGGAAGTCTACGTTGATGTCCTCGCTGTACGTGCTGCTCCACCCGTAGACGTTGCCTTTGTAAAGTTCGTTGACATAGGACAGTATGCCAGTGAGCTGTCGTGACAGCGCGCGCACGGAGTCGTTGTCCTCGGTGTAGAGGACGTGGAAGATTACTGGCAGCTTGTACGTGTACGTGCTGTCGAGTGTGGCTGTGGTGCGGTCGTCGTCCTGTGTGGTTATGTCGATTGACTCTTGTGGAAGGGTCTCGTCCTTGCCGCACGACGCGATGAGCAGTGCCGCAAAGACGGTGATTATAGTGTGTATGTGCTTCATTCCTGGTCTGGTTTTGATTGTATGCAAAAGTAATGATTTTGCACTGAACCTCCAAAGCGAAAGGCTTAATAGTCCAAAAAAAGTAAAAAAGCGGATTAATATTTGGAGATTACGGTGGTTATTCGTACTTTTGCATTCGCTAAATCGGACGGGATGTAGTTCAGTAGGTTTAGAATGCTGGTCTGGGGGACCAGTGGTCGCTGGTTCGAGTCCAGTCATCCCGACATAGTCTTATAGCTCAGGCGGCTTGACATCACGTGATGTCAAGCCGCTTTATTTTTTGCTCCTACTTGCCGTCGCCTTTGCCGTCAGCCCACGTGAGCCTCGTCCGCGCTATGGTTGACTTTATGAGCTGTGTGGGGCGGAACCTGACGCTGGTCGTCATGTCGGCGATTTTCTGGTCTTTTTCTTTCTTGGTCCATTTCGACGTTATCGACGGCGACAGCCTCCCTATCTGGTCGAGCACGACGGTGTTGCCCTCGAGCAGCGCGTCGCGCACGGCGTCGAGCATCAGCCCGAAGGCGAGCGATATTTCGCGCGGGTGCATGGTCGTGTTCTGCGAGGCGCGCTCGCACAGGTCGTCGAAGCCGACTACTCCGTTGGTTACGGCGCGGCTGATGTAGCCGTCCTCCTTGGTCTGCTGGTTCTTGAACTTCAGCGTCTTGACTTTCAGGGTTGTCTTTTCCATATTCCGTTGTCGTTTATGATTTTCCGATTATATTCTGTATAACTGTCGTAAGTCACTTTTATTGTGGCTATTGCCATTTGTTCAGGTCACAAAAGTAATTATTTTATCTGACTTTTGTGAATTTTGTTTTGATAAAAGTGATTGTTTCAATTGACTTTTGTGATTTATGTTTTCACAAAAGTCATTATTTAATTTGACTTTTGTCATTCAATGATTTGACTTTTATCACTGTTTCATTTCACAAAAGTCATTCATTTCAGTGACTTTTGTCATTTGTTTGATTCACAAAAGTCATTTTTATATTTGACTTTTGTCATTCTATAAAAAGTCGATGGAATCTTGGCGTTTTCTCGTGGTATTAGGAATGGTTATGCGGCATTATCGCCGATGTCCTCCACGGTAGGGCGAAGCTTATGGGCGGACGGTGGGATAAGGCACGAAAAAAGGCGGGTCGGCATCGCTGCCAATCCGCCCTGATATGAGCAAAAAATCTAAAGGTATGAATAATTTGCCGTCATGATAGTTTCGTTACAATTCCCGCCTTGCTGGAGCGCAGGAACTCGACGATGTTGCGTATCTCCGGACCGTCGGGCACCTGCTGGTCTATTTGCAGCGTGGCGTCGAAGACCGATGTCTGACCGTGGAACAGCAGGCGGTAGGCGTTGGCAATGTGCTTGAGCACCTTGTCGTCCACGCCGTAGACCTTGCCGAGGGTGGTGTTCACTCCGCGGTACTTCACTGGGTGGTCGCCGATGATGACGTATGGCGGCACGTCCTTGGAGAACGTCGTGCCGGCCTTTATCAGCGCGCCCTCGCCGACGCGCGTGCCGCCGTTCTCGATGACGCTCGACGAGAATATGGCTCCGTTGCGTATCTCGCAGTCGCCGGCAATCTTGGTTCCGTAGCCGAAGACGCACGAGTCGCCGACCTTGGTGTCGTGGGATATGTGTACGCCCTCCATGAGGAAGTTCTTGTTGCCGATGACAGTCTGCCCGCCGGTGTGCGTGGCGCGGTTGACGACGACGTTCTCGCGGAACGTGTTGTCGTCGCCGATGATGCATTCCGACGGCTCGCCACGGAACTCGAAGTCCTGCGGTATGGCGGCTATGACGGTGCCCTGGTGGACCTTGTTGCCGTTGCCCATGCGGGTTCCGTCAAGGATTGACACGAACGGGAAGATGAGGCAGTTGTCGCCTATCACCACGTCGTCCTCTATGTATGCGAACGGGAATATCTTGCATCCGTCTCCAATCTTCGCCTTTGGCGAGACGTAAGCTTTTGGACTTATTTCACTTGACATAATAGAAATGTTAATTGTTGAATGTTGATAGTTGAATGATTGTTGAATGCCGAATGTTGAATGATTTTTAAGTCCGTCTTAAGCGGAGGCTGCATCGATATTGGGCAATTGATAATTCCTCATTATGCATGAAATTCATTCAACATCCAACATTTTACATATATCATTCGTCAGTCGCGTCCTCCACCCAGTGCGTAGTAGAGGTTGACGACGGACTGCATCTTGGAGAACTGGTCCTGAACCTGCGATATTTGCGCGTTGAGTAGGTTCTGTTCGGCGGTTATCACCTCAAGGTACGTGCTCGAGCTTTGCTTGTAGAGCATCTGCGTCTGTTCGACGTTCTTCTTCAGCACCTCGATTTGCTTGCGCTCGAGCTTGTCGTTCTCGTCGGCAGCGTTGTAGGAGACGAGCGCGTTGCTCACTTCCGAGCCTGCCGAGAGCACGCTCTGCTGCCACGTGTTCAGTGCCTGCTGGTACTGGTCTTTCTGCACGCGCAGGTTGGCGCGGAGCTTGCCCTGCTGGAATATCGGCTGTACGAGGCTGCCCACTGCCGATAGCAGTAGCTTGCCCGGGTTGACGAGTCCGCTGTTGTTGCTCCAGCCGCCGGTGCCGGTAATGGTCAGCGACGGGTAGAACTTCGAGCGTGCGCTCTCTATGCCGTAGAAGCAGGAGGCGAGAGCCATCTCGTTGGCGTGAACGTCGGGGCGGTTGGAAAGAATCTCCACGCCTACGCCGCCGGAGAAGTCCGTCGGCAGTGACTGGTCGTCGAGCCGTCCGCGTGGAATGGCGTGGGCGGGTTCGCCGAGCAGCAGGCTGAGCGAGTTCTCCGCCTCACGTATCTGACGCTTGAGGTCGGTGCTCTGTGTCAGAACGCTGTAATAGGCTGCCTCCGCGCTCTGTACGCTTGTAGAACGTGCCGAGCCGTACTCCATTTGCAGCTTCATCATGTCCCACGTGTCCTTGGTGAGCTTCTGCATATCGGTTACGATTTCTATCTGCCGGTCGAGCATCAGCAACGTGTAGTAATAGTTCGCTACGTTGCAGATGAGCTGAGTCTTGACAGCCGTCTGGTAGTCCTGGCTTTGAAGCAGCGACACTTGCGCGGCACGCTTCTGGGCCTTGATGTTGCCCCAGAGGTCTACGTCCCAGCTTGCTACGACGGGCAGTGTGTATGCCTTTGTTGCTTCGGTGTGGGTGCCGAAGTGCGAGATTGTTCCTTGCGGCGATATTGCCACCGTCGGCAGGAACGACAACTTCGCCGTCTTCAACTGTGCCTCGGCGATGTCTACGTTGAGCATCGCGTTGAGCAGGTTGGGGTTGTTGTCGAGTGCCTTCTGAATGAGCGTCTGTAGCTGCGGGTCGGTGAACACGCTGCGCCACGGCAGGTTGCCGAAGTCATTGGCTCCGGCGAGTGTGGCGTTGTCGTTGACAGGGTCGCGGACAATTCCGTCGGTGATCACGCTGTCGGGACGCTCGTATTTCCCGTAGAGCGAGTCGCTCCACTTCTTGACGCTCCCGCAGCTGCTCATTGTGAGAGCTGCGAGTGCTGATATGATTATATAGCTTTTCTTCATTTCGTTAGTCCTCCTTATTTCTCGTCGTTTGACGTTTCGGTTGCGGGAGTGTGTACATACTGTGCGAGCTCGCGCTGTACGTCATGGTCGGTCTCGTCGCCGAAGTCAATAGGCTTGATCTTCTCCTGCAAGTACTGGAAGAACGTGTACAGTGCAGGTACGACGAATATCTGGCAGAGCGTACCGATGAGCATACCTCCTACGGCAGCCGCTCCGAGGGTCTGGTTACCGTTGCGTCCTACGCCAGATGCGAACATCAGAGGCAACAGACCGATAATCATTGCGAGCGATGTCATGAGGATAGCGCGCAGACGGGCTGCCGAACCGAGTATTGCGGCGTACTTGATAGCCATACCTGTGCGGCGGCGTTCGAGTGCGTACTGTACGATAAGTATGGCGTTCTTCGACAGAAGTCCGATAAGCATGATGAGCGAAATCTGCATGTATATGTCGTTGGAGTGCCCGAAGATTGTCGTGAACAGGAATGCTCCGGCAAGTCCGAACGGCAGCGACAAGATTACGGCGAACGGCAGCAGGTAGCTCTCGTACTGTGCGCTGAGAATCAAGTATACGAATACGATACAGAGCGCGAAGATGAGTGCCGTAGAGTTGCTGGACTCCTGCTCCGAACGTGTCAGTCCGGAGAACTCGTAGCTGTAGCCGTCAGGCAGTGTCTGTTCGGCTACTTCCTGTACGGCCTTGATAGCGTCACCGGAAGAATAGCCGTCGGCAGCCGACGCGTTGACGGTGATTGAGGTGAACAGGTTGAAGCGTGCGATGTTTGACGGACCGTAGACACGGCGCAGCGTCACGAACTCTCCGACAGGCGACATGCCGTTGGAAGTCTTCACGTAGATGTCGTTCAGCCCGTTCTCGTTCATACGGCTGTCAACGGTGCCTTGAATCATCACGCGGAATAGTTTTCCGTAGGCGTTGTAGTTGCTGGAGTAGAGTCCGCCGTAGTATCCCTGCATGACAGCGAGGATTGCCGACGGAGTAGTGCCAGCCTGCTTTGCCTTTGCCACGTCAACGTCAACCATGTACTGTGGATAGTCTGGATTGTATGACGTCATGGCGTTGGAAACCTCTGGGCGCGCGTTCAATGCCTTCAGATAGTCTTGCGTCACTTGGAAGAACTTGTCGAGGCTTCCGCCCGTCTTGTCCTGGAGTGAGAACGTAAGACCGTTGGTTGAGGAGAATCCCGGCACCATTGGCGGTGCGAATGCGAGAACTTGCGCTCCCTTTAGGGTCGATGTCTGCTTGTAAATCATTCCGAGAACCGATGTCGATGTCGTCGGGTCTATGAACAGACCTGCGATGCCTGCGCCAGTGAACACGCTCTTTATTCGGTCGAATAGTCCGTATTCACGATCGGCAAACGGCTTCAGCTTGATAATGAACGTGGCCTGGTCGGAACCTTGTCCGGCTATGAAGTTATAGCCGACAATCTGCTCGCGGCGTTCGATGTACGGGTTGGAACCCAGCATCGCGTCGATTTGGTCGATAACTTTCTGCGTGTCATGCTGCGATGTTCCAGGAGGCAGTGATACGGTAGTGAACAACGTACCAGTATCCTCGTCAGGCACAAGACCCGTCTTAGTGGTAGCCATAAGGACGACAAGACCTATTATTCCGATAACGACTGCGATTGCCGGTATCAGCGGGCGGTTGATGATTTTCTCTACACCCTTGCGGTACTTGTTCTGAACCTTGTCGTATTGTACGTTGAAAGCATCGTGGAAACGGTCGATGAAGCTCTTTTTCTTCTCGCCTTCCTCTCCGCTCTCAGGCTTCAGGAATGCGGCGCACAATGCCGGCGACAGCGTCAGTGCGTTGACTGCGGAAATGATAATGGATACAGCCATTGTTACACCGAACTCGCGGTAGAATGTTCCAGATGTTCCACCGATGAATGATACTGGCACGAACACGGCTGACATAACGAGTGTTATGGAGATGATGGCTCCAGAAATCTCGTTCATGGCATCGACAGCTGCCGTGACCGCGCTTTTGTAGCCTTGGTCGAGTTTTGCGTGAACAGCCTCGACGACCACGATGGCATCATCGACCACGATGGCGATAGCCAGCAGAAGTGCCGAAAGCGTCAGCAGGTTGATCGAGAATCCGAATATCCACAGGAAGAAGAACGTTCCTATCAATGCCACAGGAACGGCTATCATAGGGATAAGCGTAGAACGGAAGTCCTGCAAGAAGATGTACACGACGAAGAACACCAGCACGAGCGTGATGATAAGCGTGCGCACTACTTCGGCTATAGATGCGAACAGGAACTCCGTAACGTCCTGCTCTATGGTGTATTCCATGCCTGGAGGCATACTCTTCTGCGCTTCTGCAAGAGCCGCCTTTACGTTGGTGGCTATCTCCGTAGCGTTTGAACCGGCAATCTGCTGCACCATACCCATAACGGCTGGCTGGCCGTTGTTCTTCAGTGCTACGTTGTACTGGAGCATTCCCTGCTCAATCTTTGCCACGTCACGCAGGTGGAGTGTCTGACCGTCGGTGTTGCTTGTTATTATAATGTCACCGTATTCCTCGGGGGTCTTCAGTCGACCTTTGTAGCGCATGACGTACTCGTAGGACATGTCGGAGTTCTCACCGAACGAACCAGGCGCAGCCTCGATGTTCTGCTCTGACAGCGCGTTGGAAATGTCTGACGGAACAAGACCGTACTGCTTCATCTTTGCCGGGTCGAGCCAGATACGCATAGAGTAGTCGGACGTTGACGGGCTTTGCACGTCGCCGACACCGTTGATACGCTTCAGAAGCGGAACGATGTTGATGTTGTTGTAGTTGGTGAGGAACTTCGAGTCGTAACGACCGTCCTCGGTTGTCAGCGAGTACATGATGACGTTTGATGTCTGTCTCTTGGAGACTGTGACACCGACCTTCGTCACCTCGGCAGGCAGAAGTGCCTGCGCCTGTTGCACTCGGTTCTGCACGTTGACGGCGGCCATGTCAGGGTCTGCGCCCTGCTTGAAGTACACCGTGATACTTGCCGAACCAGAGTTGGTGGCGGTTGACGTCATGTATGTCATGTTCTCAACACCGTTGATGCTTTCCTCAAGCGGCGTGATTACGGAGTTAAGCACAGTCTGCGCGTCAGCTCCGGTGTATGTCGTCCACACCATGATCGTAGGTGGGGCAATGTCTGGATACTGCTCGATAGGCAGGCTCACAAGTCCAATCGTACCGAGAAGCACGAAGAAGATTGAGACAACCGTCGAGAGCACCGGTCTTTTTATGAAATTGGTAAATGACATAATTCTAATTTCAAATTAAGAATTAAAAATTAAAAATTAGTCGTTCGACGTTCATATAACTTTTAATTTTTAATTTTACATTTTTAATTTTACTTATCCTCATCATCCTTGCCTGTCATGGCGTCGAGGAAACCGCCAGCCGTGCTCTGCTTTTCGCCAAGCTTTTCGGCTTTCTTGATGTTCTCCTCATACTGTGCCTCGGTGACTGCCTTTATCTCCGCGCCGTCGGTAAGGCTGGTGAGACCCTTGGTGACAATCTTGTCACCCATTTTAAGTCCACCGGTGACAATGTAGCTCTTTCCGTCGTTCTGCGGATTGACGGTAATCTCGGTGTAGTGAACCTTGTTGTTGCCATCTACCTTGTAGACGAATATCTTGTCCTGAACCTGCGTTGTTGCGTCTTGTGGAATGACAATGGCGTTGTTGTTGCTTTGTGCTACGACAATCTGGCCAGAACCGCCGCTCTTCAGCAGGTGGTCGGGATTTGCGAAGCGTGCGATGACGCTTACCGTTCCCGTCGTCGGGTCGATGACTCCGCTTGCTTTTACGACCGTGCCCTCGTGGTTGTAGATGGAACCGTCGGCGAGCTTGAGCTGTACGGCAGGGAAGTTCTGGAGAGCGGATTGTACGTTGCCGCTTGTGCGTGTCATCTTAAGAATGTCGGTCTCGGTCATCGAGAAATAGACTTCTACAGTATTGTTGTCGGAGACTGTGGTGACAGCCTCTGCCGACGATGGGCTGACGAGTGCGCCGACCTTGTATGGGAGGCTGCCGACATAGCCGTTTGCCGGGCTCTTGACGTAGCAGAAGCTCAGGTTCTCCTTGGCTGAAGCCAGTGATGCCTCTGCCTGTTTGACAGCCGCGCGTGCAGCCTCGACCTGGGTGCGTGCGGAGTTCAGCGAAGCCTCTGAAGTCTCGTATGTGTTCTTGGCAGTCTCAAGCTCGTAGCTGCCGATTACCTTGTTCTTGTACAGCTGCTTGCTGTTGGTGTAGGTGAGGCGTGCGGTATTGCGCTGGGCAATTGCTGAGTTCACTCCAGCGTTGGCGGTCTCGACCTGCGCGCGTGCCGAATTGACGGCAGCCTGTGCCTGGCGTACGGCAGCCTGGTAGGTGGCGTTGTCGATTACGAACAACACTTGACCTGCGCTGACCCGCTGACCCTCGTGTACATTAAGTTTCGTGATGAATCCCGAAACCTTCGGACGCACTTGAACGTCCTGCACGCCCTTGATGGTGGCGGGGTAGGTTGTACTCAGCTGGGCGTTGGATGCCCCGATGGTCATCACGGGAAATTCATTGCTGGTTGGCAATCCCTGTTGGCCGCCGCCACAGCTTGTTAGAACTGCTGCTGCGACAGCTGCGATCAAGATAGAAAAATTTTTCTTCATACCTTTAATTAATATAATAGTGTTATTTACTTCTTAATGGAAAGTCTGGCGAATCGTGCCTGCGGCAAATCTGGCTTCGCCTTCGCTTTCTTTGGGTTCCTGAATACTTTGGCGGCTCGCGCCATGAGCGATTATGAAAACTTCAAGCCTTGGTTCGAGTTTTTACAGGTGCAAAATTAGTCATTATTTCTCCAGACTATATTTGTTTGTTGAAACATTTAACATAAATTATGCGCCTTTAGTAACGTGCTTCATTCGGCAAGTCCCATGCTCTTGGCTTTCTCAAGGAGCAATTTCATGAGCGGCTCGCGCTCGTTCGGCACCTTGTTGTCGAGTACGGCGTCCTTTAGTGTCTGCTTCAGCGTGCCTACCTCGCGCGACGGCTTGAGGTGGAACATCTCCATTATCTCGTTGCCGTCGATGCACGGCTGGAGCAGGCGCTTGTAGTCTTTCGCCTTGAGGTCGGCGAGCTTCTCGCGGACGATGCGGAAGTTGTCGAGGAATCGCTGCTTGCGCACCTTGTTCTTGCTCGTGATGTCTGCCTCGCAGAGCGTCATGAGGTCGTCGATGTCGTCGCCGGCATCGTTCATGAGCCTGCGCACGGCGGAGTCGGTCACCTCGTCGTCGGCGATGGCGATGGGGCGCATATGCAGGTTGACGAGCTTCTGCACGTACTTCATCTCGGCTCCCATGGGCATCTTCATCCTGCGGAATATGCCGGGAATCATCTTGGCTCCGATGATGTTGTGGTTGTGGAACGTCCAGCCCGCCACTGGGTCCCACCGCTTGCTCTTGGTCTTGCCTATGTCGTGGAACAGTGCCGCCCAGCGGAGCCACAGGTTGGGCGTTGAGGACGATGCCTTGCAGACGTTGTCGAGGACTTCGAGGGTGTGGTAGAAGTTGTTTTTGTGGGCGCGTCCGTTCTTGGTTTCCACGATGTCGAGTGCTGACAGCTCGGGAATTATGCGCTGGAGTAGTCCGGCGCGCTGGAGGTCGACGAACCCCTTGCTCGGATGGTCGGTGAGCATTATCTTGTCAAGCTCGTCGATGATGCGCTCCTTGCTGACGATTTCGATGCGCCCGGCGTTGCGTATGAGTGCGTCGAACGTCTCGTCGTCGATGAAGAAGTTGAGCTGCGTGGCGAAGCGTATGCAGCGCATCATGCGCAGCGGGTCGTCGGAGAACGTTATGTCGGGGTCGAGCGGCGTGCGGATAATCCCGTCCCACAGGTCGGCTACGCCGTCGAACGGGTCTACAAGCTCGCCGAACCGCTCCTTGTTTAGGCACACGGCGAGGGCGTTTATCGTGAAGTCGCGGCGGTTCTGGTCGTCTTCGAGGGTTCCGTCCTCGACCACCGGCTTGCGGCTGTCGTGGCTGTAGCTCTCGCGCCGTGCGCCGACGAACTCTATCTCGTGCTTGTGGTATTTGACCTGCGCCGTGCCGAAGTTGCGGAACACCGACAGGTGGGCTTTCTTTCCGAGCCGCTTCTTCAGCTCCGAAGCCACCTGTATGCCGCTGCCGACGACCACCACGTCGATGTCGTTGGACGGACGTTGCAGGAAGAGGTCGCGCACGTAGCCGCCGACGACGTAGCATTCGAGTCCGAGCGTGTCGGCGGAATCGCCTATAAGGTGGAAAATCTCTTTGTCAAGCAACTGTGCCAGTTGCTCGTCGGATAAGTCTCTCATATAATTTCGGTATGATGTTTCTCGTAGTCTTTTCTTAAAAAATCCTTGCCGTCCCATTTTCCCCGAAAGTCACCGCGATCATTGTTGCGGGACGCTTGAAGTCCTACGGCTGTATCTTTTTGCCGGCAGGGTGGGGTGTGGAAACTGTCTGCAAAGTTACGGATTTTCTTTCTAACATGGAAACAATCGGGTGGCGCGTCCTCTGTGGTGTAAAAACTTATTGTCGGAATTTAACACTTCTGGCGGAGGTGAAATAGGATTTTTCCACGGACTTTTGCCAGACTGACCACGGTGATTTTCATTTTCACCATGGTGAGTTTCAAAAAAGTCCATGGTCATTTTTTAAAAGTCCATGGTGAATTTCAAAAAGTCCACCGTCATTTTCCAAAAAGTCCATGGTGAAATTTCAAAAGTCCGTGGACTTTTAAATTGTTTTTGGTGAACTCTCAGCGTCCCTTCACCGCAGGTTTTGCAGTTCGTGACGTGTGTGTTTTGGAACTATCTGTATTTCAATGTAATACAAACTTCATCAGGAATCGCGGGTTTTACGGAAACGGATCGGCTCGCTTGCAAATACGCGATTCTCACGAGGGTGTTTGTCAATATGTTTCTTTCCGTTTAACATAAAATAGGTTGGTTCGTTTCCCCAATTCAATGGAAATGAGTATTTTTGCAGCAAATTAAACCAAACCCACGCACAACTAAAACTAACGATGCCACAAGAAACATCAACCACCAACAGCCAGTTCAAGGAGACCATGGCGGAATGCCGCTCGCTGTTTGAGAGCAAGCTCCACGACTATGGCGCGTCATGGCGCATACTGCGCCCCACGTCGCTCACCGACCAGCTGTTCATCAAGGCAAAGAACATACGCACTTACGAGATTACGCACGAGAGCCGCGTGGGCGACAGCCTGCATTCCGACTTCGTCGCGCTGATAAACTACGGCATCGTCGGACTCATACAGCTTGAGCGTGGATTTTCCGACACTGTCGACATCTCCGTCAAGGAGGCCATGACGCTTTACGACACGTATGCCGGCGAGTCCTACGAGCTTATGACCCGCAAGAACCATGACTACGGCGAGGCGTGGCGCGACATGCGCATCAGCTCGTACACCGACTTCATACTCACGAAAATCGAGCGTGTGAAGGAGATTGAGGACAACGGCGGGCAGACCAAGGTCAGCGAGGGCATCGCGTCCAACTATATGGACATCATCAACTATGCAGTGTTCGGCGCGATAAGGACAGGAGAATCGAAAGATTAAGGGTTGGGAGTGAAAATAGAGAAATTAATTGGCGTGGTGGTGAATGCGGCGCGCGTGTTGCTCGGACTGACGTTCGTGCTTTCCGGCTACGTCAAGGCTATAGATCCGCTTGGCACGTCCTACAAGATAGGCGACTATCTCGAGGCCGCAGGTCTGGCGGGCGCGTTGCCCGACTACGTTGCCGTAGCTGTCGCCGTCGGGCTTGCCGCGTTGGAGTTTACGCTCGGCATACTGATGCTTCTCGCCATACGCCGCCGGCAGGTGTCGAAGCTCATGCTCGCCTTCATGGTCGTCATGACGATTATCACCGTCTGGCTCGCGCTCTTTGACCCGATAAAGGACTGTGGCTGTTTCGGTGACGCCATACACCTGACCAACTGGCAGACTTTGGGAAAGAACGTCGTACTGCTCGCCGCGTCAGCCGTTGTCGCGCGGTATCCGTTGCGCATGGTGCGGTTCGTGTCGAAGTCCAACCAGTGGATAGCCATAAACTTTACCGTGCTGTTCATAGTCATCAGCTCGCTGTGGAGCCTCTACCACCTGCCGCAGTTCGACTTCCGCCCGTACCACGTCGGAGTGAACATAAAGAAGGCTATGGAGATTCCCCCGGGAGCCAGGCAGCCGAAGTTCAAGACCACGTACACGCTTGAGAAGGACGGAGTGAGACGTGAGTTCGACGAAAGCAACTATCCGTTCGACGATACTACGTGGGTGCTAAAAGACCCGGACCGCGACGTGAAGACCGTCGAAGTGGAGAAGGGCTACGAGCCTCCGATCCACGACTTCTCGATAACCAATAATGCCACTGGTGGCGACGTTACCGACTCCGTACTGACGGCTCCAGGCTATACGTTCATGCTTGTCGCGCCATATCTGGAGAAGGCTGACGACTCCGACTTCGGCGACATCGACCGCATATATGGATATGCCGAGGAGAACGGCTACCATTTCGTCGGACTTACAGCAAGTGGCGGTGAGGGCATAGAGCGTTGGCGTGACATAACCGGCGCGGAATATCCGTTCTATATGACCGACGCGACGACGCTTGAGACAATTATCCGCAGCAATCCAGGAATGCTCCTGCTGAAGGACGGAACGATAATCCGCAAATGGAGCCACAACGACCTCCCGACGGACGAGGAACTGTCCGTCAGGTTGGAAAAAGGCGGAATAGGCCAGATGCAGCCCGACTCTGTTCCACGAAAGGTGGCAGGGGTGCTGTTGTGGTTCGTGCTGCCGCTGGTGTTGCTTATCGTCGCCGACAGGCTGTGGGCGTGGTCAAAGTGGGTGAAGCGGAAGGAAAAGTCTAACAAGTTATATCAACTAATAAAAAAGAAGGACATGAGAAAGAAAATCGTAGCAGGCAACTGGAAAATGAACATGAACCTGCAAGACGGCGTAGCGCTCGCCAAGGAAATCAATGAGACGCTTAAGGCAGACAAGCCGAACTGCGGAGTCATCATCTGCACGCCGTTCATTCATCTCGCAAGTGTTGCCGGAGTGCTCGACAAGGAAGTCGTCGGTCTCGGTGCCGAGAACTGCGCCGACAAGGAAAAGGGTGCGTATACCGGCGAGGTAAGTGCCGAAATGGTGAAGTCGACAGGCGCACAATACGTCATACTCGGTCACTCGGAGCGTCGCCAGTACTATCATGAGACTGCCGATATTCTCAAAGACAAGGTGCAGCTTGCGCTGAAGAGCGGCTTGAAGGTTATCTTTTGCTGTGGCGAGACGCTCGACGAGCGCGAGGCAAACAAGCAGAACGAGGTCGTCAAAGCAGAACTCGACGGCAGCGTCTTCAATCTTTCTGCCGACGAGTGGAAGAACATTATCCTCGCCTACGAGCCTATCTGGGCCATCGGCACTGGCAAGACCGCTACCGCCGATCAGGCAGAAGAGATGCTTGCATATATCCGTTCCATCGTAGCCGACAAGTACGGCAAGGACGCAGCCGAGGATACGACAATCCTCTACGGCGGCAGCTGCAAGCCGTCGAATGCCGCGGAACTGTTCGCAAAACCCGACATCGACGGTGGGCTTATCGGCGGCGCGTCATTGAAGGCTGCCGACTTCAAGGGCATTATCGACGCTTGGAAGAAGTAATATTGTTCCTACCCCCTGTCCGCACGCGTTGTGGGCAGGGGTATATTTGTCGTTATCGGGCATGAGTTTTTAGTGTTCTTATGAAACAAATAATAGCAACTGCGATTTTCGTCATCTGTTCCGTGCTCACCGCACAGGCACAGTCGGTCGGTCATGGTGCCGACATCGACGCTCAGATAAATGGCAGCCGGAGTGGAAAACCAGCCAAGAAGCAAACGGCGGAGCAACCACGGCAGAATGCCGGAGCGCATGGCTCGTCGGGCGGAACGTCTGTGGACGAGTCGTCGGAACGTCCCATGAAGATGGTTCTTCGCAAGATAAAGGTACGTAAGAAGCCGTCCGACGGCGACGAACGTGTGAAGATTACCACGGGAGTGCATCATGCCCGCGGCTTCCGCGTGCAAGTCTATTCCGGCGGCAATACCCGTGTGGCGCGCCAGGAGGCAGAACGTGCGGGTCAACGAGTCAAGTCGGTATTGCCCAACCAGCCCGTTTACGTACATTTCTATTGTCCGCGGTGGAGTTGCCGTGTCGGCAACTTCACGTCATACCAGTCGGCTCTCGGAGTGTTGCGGCAGATTCGCAAACTCGGATACAAGAACGCGGTAGTCATCCGCTCCAACATCACCATACGTGACGTGAGGTATATCGACTAAAGCATAGCCATTAATCTCGCATCTTGAATTATAAATCATATTAATGAATCCAGAAACAGAATTCCGCGACGGTCTCGACGACCTCGCATCACACTACAAAAGCATACTTGAACTACTTGGGGAAGACCCCGGACGCGAGGGTCTCTTGAAAACGCCGATGCGTGTTGCCAAGGCGATGCAGATACTTACCCGTGGCTATACGCAAGATCCTGAGAAGGTACTCACCGACGCCTTGTTCGAGGAGAAGTATAATCAAATGGTCATAGTCAAGGATATAGACTTCTTCTCCATGTGCGAGCACCATATGCTGCCGTTCTATGGGAAGGTTCATGTGGCGTATATTCCCAATGGCTACATAACGGGATTGAGCAAGATAGCGCGTGTCGTAGACATCTTCTCCCACCGTTTGCAGGTACAGGAACGCCTCACCGAGCAGATAATGCAGTGCATAAACGACACGCTTAAGCCACAGGGCGTGATGGTAGTCATAGAGGCAAAGCACATGTGTATGCAGATGCGTGGAGTCGAAAAGCAGAATTCCATAACGACGACGAGTGCGTACAGTGGTGTGTTCGAGTCGCTAAAGACGCGCAATGAGTTTATGAACCTCCTCCGTGGAGAAAGCAAACGAATCTAAAAGCAGCAACTATATGAAGTTCATTTCATGGAACGTCAACGGTCTACGGGCGTGTGTGAAGCCCAAGACCGACGATGACGGCAATGTCGTAAGCAAGGGCTTTGAAAGCTATTTCCTTGATATTGACGCAGACTTCTTCTGTATTCAGGAGACGAAGATGCAGCAAGGGCAGCTTGACTTGCAATTTCCGGGCTATGAGTCCTACTGGAATTATGCCGACCGCAAGGGATATTCCGGTACGGCGGTATATACAAAGCATCACCCGATAGCCGTAAGCTACGGCATAGGCATTGACGAACACGACCACGAGGGGCGTGTGATAACGCTTGAAATGGACGACTTCTATCTCGTCTGCGTCTATACTCCGAACTCGCAGAATGCCGAGGAGCGTGGCGGACTGCCACGACGGCTCGGCTACCGTATGCGTTGGGAGGCGGATTTCCAGGCATATTTGCACGCACTTGATGCCAAGAAGCCCGTCATAGTATGTGGCGACTTGAACGTGGCGCACGAGGAGATTGACATAAAGAACCCGCAGAGCAACCACAAGAGTGCTGGTTTCACAGATGCCGAACGCCAGAAGATGACGGAACTGTTGTCCAACGGATTCACCGATACGTTCCGTTCGCTCTATCCAGAGCAGGTAACCTACAGCTGGTGGTCCTACCGTTTCCACGCGAGGGAGAAGAATGCAGGCTGGCGTATCGACTATTTCCTTGTCAGCGACCGCCTGCGCGACCGTATAGCAGACGCGCGGATACTTACCGATGTAATGGGTAGCGACCACTGTCCGGTAGAGCTTGACCTTAAATAACAGACTGTGCCGATGATGAACGACAGGTCAAAGGTACTGCTGATTATGCTCATCGTCACTGTGGCGATAGTCGTCTATGCGGCTGTACCGCAGTATATCACCGACGGCAACTTCATGCTTCGCAAGCTGAACTTGGGCAACCTGTCGCCCGACACATTATTATATAGTATACGTCAGGCATCGTCCGATACCACAAAAGCCAAACCGCAGCCGGACGAAATGCCTGGTGTTGACAGAACGGGATATGTTGGCGGCGTTGACACTACGCGCCATGTGGTTCTGTTTTTCGGCGATTCCATGACCAGCGGACTGTCGCTCCGTCTCGACGACTATTGCCATGAGAACGGGCACAGCCTGTATTGCGTCACATGGAACAGCTCGTCGACGAAGAAATATGCCGAATCCAACATCATCGACACGTACATCCGGCTTTATCACCCCACATATATTATTATATGCCTCGGCAGCAACGAGCTGTTCGTCCACGACGTTGCGGGGCGCGAGCAGTACGTGCGTGGCGTCGTCAACAAGCTCGGCGGCCGTCCATTCGTATGGATAAGTCCGCCCAACTGGAAGCCCGACACAGGCATGAATGCCCTCATTCGCAAGTGTGTCGGACGCGGACGTTACTTCGATTCCACCCATTTGACACTTGAGCGCGGCTCCGACCATATTCACCCTACGGCGAAAGGAGCCGCGAAATGGATGGACTTGATAGCCGCGTGGATAGCCGACCCGAGGCAGAACGACCACCCCATACTCATGAACAAGCCCCGCCGTCCGTACTATTCGCGCTACTACGACATCTACGGTACTGACTTCACTGGCTTTTCCACAGGCGATTCGCCCGAACGCCACCGCCATTACAACTATTGACACCGCCAGAATGGAGACTTGCATCGACACCATATTGCAATCGCTTGCCTCGTTCCTCGTCACGCCCGACAAGGAATGGTCGCTGTGTACGTTCCCTTTCCTCGTCTCGTTCGTGCTGTTCTATGCCGTATACCTTGCCATAGCAAGGACGCGGCGTGCCGCAACGCTGTCCTATGTCATAGCCTTCAGCCTCTTTTTCGCATGGAAAGCCAACGGCATACTCATGCTCTTGTTGCCAGCTACCGCCTTGTTCTCATGGTGGGCTACGCGCCGTATGATGCGTAAACGCCATTGGCGCCGGTTGAGGCTCGCGCTTATAATCATCGTAGACCTTGTTCCGTTGGTATATTTCAAGTACACCAACTTCCTCATAACTATCTTCAACGACATCGTCCACAGCAATTTCGCGCCGTTGCAGATACTGCTCCCCGTCGGCATATCGTTCTATACGTTCCAAGCCATAAGCTATTCCGTCGATGTCTATAAGGGCAAATTTCCGCCAACTACGCCACTGCTCGACTACCTTTTCTACCTTACCTTCTTCCCGCTCCTTATGGCTGGTCCCATAACACGTGCCGAAGTGTTGCTTCCACAGGCTCGGACCGGCGTGCGGAACGTACAGCCCGCGCTTGCATACCACGGCCTGTGGCTCGTCATGGTGGGCTTGGTCAAGAAGGGACTCATAGCCGACTACATAGCAGGATACAACAATTGGATATTCGACGACCCCACCGCCTACTCGGGTTTCGAGGACTTCATGGGCGTACTCGGATATACGTTGCAGATATATTGTGACTTTTCCGGGTATAGCGACATGGCTATCGGACTTGCCGCGCTTATGGGATTCCGTCTCCGCGAGAACTTCAACTTCCCGTATCAGAGCCTCAATCCGCAGGAGTTCTGGCGCAGGTGGCACATGGCACTGTCTACATGGTTCCGCGATTACCTGTATATACCGCTCGGAGGCAACCGCCACGGGCTCCTGCGCACGTACTTCAACAACTTCTTTACAATGCTTGTCGCAGGATTGTGGCATGGCGCTTCGCTCATGTTCTTGCTGTGGGGAGCAATCCATGGTGCCGCCCTCGTAGTCCACAAAATATGCCGCCGCCTGTTCCTCGACCGCATACCGGACACCGTTCCAGTCAAAATCGTCAGTTGGACGCTGATGTTCTCGTTCGTGAGTGTGTCGTGGATATTCTTCCGTGCACGCGACATCGACACGGCGTTCGCCCTCATCAACCATATCTTTGCGGACTTCAGCCCCGACTATTTCATGCCTTTCCTCAAGGCACGCCCCATGTGGCTCGCGTTCGTACTGCTCGGATTGGAACTTCACAGCATACGTTCCGCCGACTATCACTGGCTTGAGGAGAAGTTCGTAGCATCTCCGTGGCTGTTCAAGCTCGTCGCATTTGCCGTGGTAATCCAGCTCGTCATCAGCTTCAGGCAAGCCGACGTGCAACCATTCATATACACCCAGTTCTGACGAAACAGTTTGTTTTGCATGACGAAATAGGTTGTTTTACCACGCAAAACGGTCTCTTTTACACAACAATACCGTAAGTTTATGAAACAAATGAAATATATCCTACGCCTTCCAGTGGCGCTTTTCTTGCTGTCAGTCAATACCGCTGCCGTAGCGCAGACGTTCGTAAAAGCCACCGATCCGGCAATTGCCGCCACAGGACGCATCAACTTCAATGCCGACGGATCAGCCGATTGGACGTGGCCCGGGGCGCAGTTCTATTGCTCGTTCACTGGGACTTCTATCAAGATGAAGACCAAACCGGGCAGCAGTTACTTTGTCGCCAGGATAGACGGAGGCGCGCCTTTCAAGGTGCATTCGGCTAAAGGGACTGATGGAACGGTGACTCTCGCCACAAGCCTTCGCCCAGGCGCACATACGTTGGAGTTGGTATATGCCGTCGAAGGAGCCGTGCGCCACCCCGTACTCTACGGCTTCCTGCTCGACAGTGGCGCACGGCTTGGCGCAAGACCAGCCCTGCCCGAAAGGAAAATGGAGTTCATCGGCAATTCCATTACGTGCGCTCTTGGCAACGAATGGGACGGAGTGGCGAAATCGTACGACTCCAGTATGCAGAACATATACTGGTCCTACGAGGCTATAACCGCCCGTGCGCTCCACTCGCAATGGCAGGTCGTGGCTCGTTCGGGCATTGGAATATACCGCAATACGTGTGGCAACGTCAGTGGCGACCGTGCCGTCATGCCCGCCATTTATCCCTATGCCAACGTCCGGATAGGCGGTTCCGCGTGGGATTTCAGCCGCTATCAACCCGACGTGGTGTGCGTTAACCTCGGTACCAACGACACTACCAGTCCGCGATGGGACGATACGAAGCTTCAAGACGCGTTCAAGCAGTTTGTGCGCACGCTCCGTTCGCACTATCCCAATGCCAGTATAGTGCTCCTTACTGGCACCATGATACGCGGTAAACGCCTTCAGGCAGTACAAGAGGCGCAGCGCCAGGCCATTGCCGACGCGCAACGGCGTGGCGACAGAGCCGTCTATCGGTTCGACTTCACTCCTGCCGACGGCTCGCTCGGCTATGGCTACGGACATCATCCGTCCCGTCGTCAGCATGAGCAAATGGCTTCCGAACTCATACCGTTCATACGCCAGATTACTGGGTGGCAATAACGTCCGCGCGGTATTATTTCCACTCCCCCAAACAACATCTTTCACTTCCCCAACTGAACATATGATTACTCAGCTAAGGCGAATACTTTCTTTGACCGTAAGTAAATATATCGTCTGAATAACTGTGTGTATACCTTTATAACATACCTTATAAAGGTTTGTAGTGTTCGTTTCCTATTGTTGACAGGGTATAAAAAATCCCCGAAGAGGCTCCGCTGAGCTTTCGGGGATTCACTTTCACTTGAGGTTTATAATCATTACTGTATATTGAATCAAAAAACTTTCACGTACATAATGTTGCTATAGTATTAAGAAGTAAGGTCCTGGTCGGACTCGCTGTGTGTCTTTCGTCGTTTGGTATGATCGCCTGGCGGGTGGTAATGATGCCGCTTGCCCGGTGGTATGGCGTGTGGCGTTTACTGGATCAGGTGCTTGTAGTTGCTTACAGGAACCTTTTCCATCGTTCCGTCGGCATGGGTCACGACGAGATAGTTATTGACCAGGTTGCCGTGGTTGTACTGTGCGGTGACGATACTGCCGTCGCGAAGCATCAGCGACAGGTATCCGTGACGCTTGCCGTTCTGGTAGTTGCACTGCCATTTCTCCTTTCCGTTTGGATAATATGTAGTAACCGTGCCGTCGAGGACGGTGTTCTTGTCGTTGCTCAAGTCGAGAAAACTATATCCTGCCTGCATACGCAGATTGCCGTTGAGGTAGAAATCCTGGAAGACTTCGCGCTGCTGACCTTCGTAGTTTTCCTTGGCGAAGAGACGATAGTACTCTGCATCTTCGCGGTTAGCTACTTTCTGCAACTGTCCGTTGTAGTAAACTGTATCTTGGGATACTACTGTTGTGGTTACATTCTTACGTGCGAAGCCACAAACTGAAACCATAGATAAAACTGCGATGATAAGTAACTTCTTCATGATAGTAAAGCTTTTGATTGTTGTTCTTGTTTCTATTTGTTATCTTTCTGAGTGCAAATTTAGTGCATGGATTTGTAAGTTCCAAGCTTTTTAACACTATTTTATAATAAAAATTTCACAGCTTTTGCTTTGAAATAAACTTGTTTGGTTTCAATTTGAAACCTTAACAAAATGTCATTAAAACTATCATTCTGTCAAACGGTAAGTCAAATATAGGCAGTTATAGGCTAAAATAGAAGCAAAGTGATAACGAAATAGATGTTTTATGATACAGAAAGACTGTGTTATCGCACACAGTTTTACACAATCAAGAGTTAAGTTAATGATTAATTGTAATGAAACGAGAAAACATCTATCAAACTATTACAATTTGTTTTCAATCCGATAGGAAACAGGTAGTGACATACGCGTACGGACAGTGTTGCCGTTCAACGTCGCGGGAGTCCAACGGGGCATACTCCTTACAACCCGTACTGCCTCGCGGTCGAGGCTTGGCGACAGTGGGCTTGTGACCGTTACGTTGGACAGGCTGCCGTCTTTCTCCACCACGAACGATACCACTACGCGTCCCTGTACCTTGCGTTCCATGTCGGTTTCGGGGTAGTTGATGTTGTGGCGCATATAAGTCCGTAGCGAATCGGAGCCTCCGGGGAACTGCGGTATGGCTGAAATACTGTTGGAAATGGTGTCGGCTGACAGTGACAAATCGAAGTCTACGGGCGCGACGGTGCTCACTTCTTGCTTCTTCTTCCGTTGTTTGCCGCTTATCCACTTTACGAACGAACGGCGGAGCATACCTAATTGGTACAGGCTGTTTACCGATATGGCGGAGAAATTGCGGTGCGTGGCGTTGCCGCCGAGCCCGAAAGCCATCGCGCCACCCATAAGTGCGAAGTCCTGTGGAACCTTAGTCAGGTCTATGGACGGCTTGTCTTCGTCTGCGCAGACAGCGTTTTGTTCCAACAGTGTCTCAAAAGGAACGCGCGTATAGAAGTCTTCCGACGCAACGGTGAATACCGCGTCGGAATCAAGTATCCTGTTGTTGACAAGGTCATAGGTTATAAACCGCTTCGTGCCCGCAGTCTGCTGACCTTGCCCGTCGGTCTCCTGTCGAGACAGATAGAATGATATGTACATGCCTGGGGCATTCCACAATTCCTCAAGGGTGGCTGTGACGTAGTGACGTTCTACCGAATCGGGCATCTGTCGTAGCTCTGTGCCGAGCGAGCGGTGTAGTTTCGTCCAACCGTCTTGCAAGTCTGACGCTTCGATTCCGAGCGCGTCGCGGCACAGTTCGGCTTGTAGTGCCGGCATTCCGTTGCCTTCGAGAGCCACTGGCCATTCCAAATTGATATTGGTAACGGTCACGGTGTTGCCATGCCGGTACAGTTTGTTCTCCTGTATGTACTTTATGATGTTGGCTTGCGATTGCGCGGAGGCAGCCATACAGCCTCCGGCGAAAAGTAAAAGAATGGAAACCAGCCTTTGTTTCATGTCTGTTATTTGATACGTTTTAGGTAAAGGTCGTTAACGTCTATGTCGCCCGAGAAGCGTATAAGGTCACGGTAGGGCGTTTGTACGGTTATGTATGACGTGCCGTCGGCGTACACTTCCACATTATATATATAAGACTCCTCGTCGGTGTGGCATTTTATTGTAATCTCCTTCAGTCCCGATTTCGGTTCCACGGCATTGTATTCGTCGATACGTGTGATAAAGTGCAAGCCGAGACCGCCGCCGTATGGCACGTGGTATGCACGTCCGAAGTAGGGTAGGATAGAGCCTATCGAGTCGCCATGTACCTCCAGTGCCCAGTCGTCGTTTATGTATATGAACGGACCGTGGAGTGGTTGCATCTCCTTTACGAGTATTCTGAAGTCGCGATTGTCAACCCTGCTCTTGATGGTATTCCTGACTATACGCTCGCTTTCAGCCTTTGACAGGGGCTTGCCGTCGGTGCCGAACACCGTCGGCGTGGTACTGCAAGCGGCAAACAAAGCTGCCGCGACGCACAAACAGAATGTCTTTCTCATAGTAGTTCCTCCTATTTGTCTATATCGTTGACCTTGCCTTGAAGCGCGCAAGGTCGCGTTCAGTCAATCTTTTCGACCGTCGGCTTGTCCATGTTCTCGACTTTCGGCGCGACGGGCTTGGCTTCCTTTGGAGTCGTAGCGGCATCGTTGCTTCCGGCTTCCGGCTTCTGTCCCGTTGCCTCTTCTATGTCTTCGTCGGTAGCAGCCTCTGCTTCCGGAGCCGCCTGCGCGTGTTCTACGGGTTTGGTGTCGTTTGCCCTGTCGTCTTTTTTACCTTCTATGGTGTCCTTGCTTCCCTTGACATTTGGCCAAAGATAGTCGCCGACAATGTCGAAAGTGTCCAGTTCCGCCTCGCGGGCGGCTTCAGAATCGCGTTCGTCGGTGGGTGCCTGTTCCTGCTTGTTGGGACGTATGAACACGCTGTACACCACTCCGAGCAGTATGAGGAGCAGTAGTCCTAACAGTATCTTGAACCATACTGTGTGGCGGAATCCCTCGTGCTTGGGGTCAATCAGGTCGCGTATTTTGTCGGTTACCTTTGTCATGGTCGTAAGTTTTATGCAAAGATTATGCCAACGAGTGCAACAAGAAGTTTTCTTAAGTTGCCGAGTGCAGCTAAATCTTATGCAAAGATTTTGCCAACGAGTGCAACAAGAAGTTTTCTTAAGTTGCCGAGTGCAGCTAAATCTTA
>CAZGAT010000002.1:53736-186747 GCA_964523825.1 uncultured Prevotella sp.
GAGTGCAACAAGAAGTTTTCTTAAGTTGCCGAGTGCAGCTAAATCTTATGCAAAGGTAACTCAAACCAAAGACAATACAAAATAAAAAGCATATTTTTGCTTTCTATAGGCATATTGTATTGCGATGTGAAACGAGCTGTTTCAAGATGTGAAACAGACTGTATTATAGTGGAGAATGTGCTGTTTCGGAATCAGTGTGTGACAGTCCGTATAGTCACTTCCGGGCTTGTGGCTATTTGTGCGGGGTTGGTTCCCGGCTCGCCTTCGGGTACATTGCGCCCGTGACGTAGGTAAAAGGCAGTCCAATACGGCAGCGTGCGTCCCGTTGAATCGTGGAATGACATGGGAATGGTGGTGAAGATACGCCGTCCGGTGGAGTCGACGAAACTCTTTTGCACCAGCTCGCTGCAATAGAAGGCACTGTCGTCGGCTTCGAAAAGTGAGTCGTAGGGCAGTCCGACGTACTTCAGCGCGTTGTCGATAGAGGCTATAATGTCGGCTCTTTTCACTTCTCCGACGATATAGCCCGGGTTCTCTTTGAGGAAGTCGCTGATAGTTCTGACCGCCACTCCGTGCCGTGGCGTAGCGTCGATGACGCATGAGCAGCTGTCGGTAATGTATGCAATGGCGACGTGGTCGACCTGCGGCATACCGTGCCTTGCCGTAGACTGCGTTATGGCATTGGCATTACCAGCTACTGCGAACAGCAGGTCTCCATTGTGGATATTGTCCTTCTGTTGTGCTGGAACGGCAATAGCCAACAGGCTGGATAACAGTATCGTTACTAAAATCCGTTTCATCTGTAGTTTAGTATGACGCGGTGCATGGAATACCCAATGCCAGAACACGGTCGCGGATAGCGTCGAGTTCCTCCCTCGTGGCTTTCTTCAAGTTGTGGTCGGGAGTTTCCCGGTCGATGGTATACACCATGACTTCCTGCGGTTGTATGTGCTTCACGGCATCGAGCCACGGCTCTACGAACTCCTCGGAGGTGTTGCTGACATCTATTGGCAGTCCTTCCGCGTTGTCGTCTCCTTGCGGATCGGCGGCGTTGAAGCTTCCGTGCATGAACATTGTCTGTATTATCGCATGGCCGTTGAACGCCCGCATGCCCTCGATGATCTTCCTTACGTCGTATGTAGGGTACGTCGGTCTGTCTACGTTGCGTATGTATTCAGGGCTGACGGTGTCGAGTTTCAGTATGTTGTTGTCAACTTTCATGAGCGCGTCGTGCACCTTCTGCCGGAGGATATATGTCGAATTGCTAAGCACCGACACCTTGGCGGCCGGGCAGTACTTGTCGCGCAACGCTATGGTGTCGTCTATTATTCCGTCGAAATCCGGGTGTCCGCAAGGTTCGCCGTTGCCCGCAAATGTCAGCACGTCGGGGCGTACGCCGTCGGAATTCATCTCCTTCAGCTTCGCTTCCAGTCCTTCGGCAACCTCGGCGCGTGTCGGTCGGCGTGTCTTTGGGCGGTGGTCTTCGTTGAATCCGCATTCGCAGTATATGCAGTTAAACGTGCATATCTTGCCGTCGGAGGGCATAAGGTTGACACCAAGCGATACTCCGAGGCGGCGGCTGTGTATAGGTCCGAATATGGGAGAGGGATAAATGACAGTGCTCATAATGTTTTCTTTCAGTTTGAAATGTCTTTGCTGGCGGCTTGCCGCTGTTGGATTGCCTGATAGGAACAGACTTGCCACAGGCGTTCGGAGCCGCCATGCGGTTGCAAAGGTAAGTAAAAGAAGCCGTATGCAGACGCGGCTTGTCGCCTTTTTTCGGTCATTTGCAAATAATGTATAATTTATTTTGCCCTTCCTTTAAATTAAAGTAACTTTGCAAGAAATTTGGCTTCAAATACCTATTTTGCAATGAATAAGAAACGAAATAAGGCTGGAAAGCAGCACCAGAGGTTGCAAGTTGTAACGTTATGCCTTAGTACGGCAATGGTGCTTGTGCTTCTCGGCATGGTCGTACTTACTGTTTTTACAGGCAGAAACCTGTCAAGGTATGTCAAGGAGAACCTTACCGTCACCATGGTACTAAGCCCGGATATGTCAGACCAGGAGGCGCAGAGGCTCAGCCAGATAGTGGAACGCCAGCCATATATAGTCAAAAGTAACTTCATCAGCAAGGAGGAAGTGCTCAAGGAAGGCACGAAAGACCTTGGAGCAGACCCCTCGGAGTTCGTCGGTGAGAACCCTTTTACGGCACAGATAGACCTCCAGTTGAAGGACGACTACGCCAATGTTGACTCGATAAAGAAGATAGCTACGCAGCTGAAGGGCTATGACGGCGTTACCGACATAGACTATAAGCAGGAACTTATAGACACGGTGAATAACACTTTGGGCAAGATCAGCATCGTGCTCATCATACTTGCGGCGTTGTTGACCGTCATTTCATTCTCGCTTATCAACAATTCGATACGGTTGAGCGTGTATGCCCGCCGATTCTCCATACACACCATGAAGCTCGTCGGAGCCTCGTGGGGTTTTATCCGCAGGCCTTTCTTGCGGCAGTCCGTATTGTTGGGACTGTTGTCCGCGTTTATAGCTCTCGTCGTCTTGGGCGTGGGCATGTACTTCCTGTGGAACTACGAACCGGACATCACCACAGTACTGGACGGTCAAGTCATGGTGACTACGGGCGTTATCGTGGTGTTGTTCGGAGTCATCATAACCTTGCTGTGCGCCTATTTGAGCGTCAACAAGTTCCTGAAGATGAAGGCTGGCGACTTGTATAAGATTTAACCATATATTAAAACATAACACATTACGTCAATAATGGATGAGAAGAAATTAGAAAAGAAACAGGCGCATACCGCGTCTGGCGGCAACCATGCGTTCGCTTTCGGCAAGACGAACTTCGTATTGCTGGCAGCCGGGGTGGTCGTGGTGCTCGTAGGACTGTTCATGATGGCAGGCGGGCATTCCGAGGGTACGGTCTTCGACCAGTCAATCTTCAGTACGACGCGTATCAAGGTAGCCCCGGTCGTAACGCTGATCGGATTCGTGTCTATCATATTCGCAATAATGGTAAAGCCAAAGGAAGGCGGCGATGCCATGCCTAAGTCCGCAAACAAGGAGGCTTGATAGGCTATGGGTGAAATAGAAGCATTTGTCCTTGGGCTTATACAGGGACTGACTGAATACCTGCCGGTTAGCAGTAGCGGACATCTTACGATAGCTTCGTCACTGTTCGGTATAGCCGGTTCAGAGAATCTCGCGTTTACGATAGCCGTCCATGTAGCCACAGTGTTGAGCACGCTCGTTATATTCTGGAAGCAGGTGGTTTGGATATTCAAGGACTTGTTCAAGTTCCAATGGAACGAAGGCACGCGGTATGCGTTGTTGATAGTTGTGTCCATGATACCAGTCGGCATCGTCGGCGTGTTCTTCAAGGACTATGTTGAGGAAATATTCGGTTCGGGCACGTTCATCGTAGGCTGTATGCTGCTGCTTACAGCCGTGTTGCTCGCTTTCTCATACTTTGCCCGTCCGAGGCAGAAGGAGAAGATAAGCATTCTTGACGCGTTGGTGATAGGAATCGCGCAGGCGTGTGCCGTTATGCCGGGACTGTCGCGTTCAGGCTCCACTATTGCCACAGGTTTGCTGTTGGGCGACAAGAAGGAAAGCCTGGCGCAATTCTCGTTCCTAATGGTTATACCTCCCATTCTTGGCGAGGCGTTGCTGGACGCTATCAAGATGTATAGCGGCGGAGTGTCCTCCGTCATGGGCGACATACCCGTATCGTCCATCATCATAGGCTTTATAACGGCTTTTGTCTTTGGCTGTATAGCATGTCGCTGGATGGTAGACATCGTGAAACGCGGCAAGCTTATATACTTCGCCATATACTGTGCCGTTGTTGGCGCAGCTACTATTGCTTTAAGTCTGTAATATAAAGCCGCTGATGAACTTCAAGGAAGGAGTACTTATCCCGATAGACAAGCCCTATCGCATTACGAGTTTCAAGGCGTTGGCGCATATCCGTTACCTATGCACGCAGGCCAATGGCTCGAAGGTGAAGATGGGACACGCCGGAACACTCGACCCGTTGGCGACGGGCGTGCTTATACTCGTCACCGGTCGCATGACGAAACAGATAGAGAGCCTCCAAGCTCACACCAAGGAATATACTGCCACGCTACAACTCGGAGCCACTACCGACAGCTATGACATGGAGCATGAGGTCAACGCTACTTACCCTACCGGTCATATAACCGGGGAAAATGTGCGGGAAGCGTTGTCACAGTTCATAGGCGACATTGATCAAGTGCCTCCGACATACAGTGCCGTGAAGGTTAATGGCGAGCGCGCGTTCAACTACCGCCGCAACGGAGAGAGCGTACAGCTTAAACCGAAGCGCATACACATAGATACGATAGAGCTTACCGATTTCGACAAGGAGAAGATGCAGGCATCTATACGTGTCGTTTGTGGCAAGGGAACGTATATCCGCGCACTTGCGCGCGACATCGGGCGCGCCCTCGGCAGTGGTGCGTATCTGACGGCTCTGCGCCGTACGCGGGTTGGCGACGTGCGTGTGGAGGATTGCATATCCTACGACCATTTTGACGAATGGCTCAACGCGCAGGACATAGAGGACTGAACCTGATTATCACATACATACGAATATTATAATTAGCTTTATATATGAAACTTTCCCAATTTAACTTCAATATGCCCGAGGACGGGGTAGCCCTTTATCCGCATGTCTCCGAAAAGACGATAAAGCGCAGCGACGGAACGAAGCAGACCTTCCAGGTGACACGCCGTGACGAAGCCCGCATGATGGTATTGCACCGCAAGTCGCAGACCATTGACATGTATAACAAGAAGGTGAAGGGCAAGGCAAAGGAAGACGACTATATCAAGTTCAAGGACGTTGCCGGCTACTTTGACGAGGGTGACACGTTCATCTTCAACGATACCAAGGTGTTCCCGGCACGCCTGTACGGTACTAAGGAGAAGACCGATGCCAAGATTGAGGTGTTCCTGCTGCGCGAGTTGAACGAGGAGATGCGCCTTTGGGACGTGTTGGTCGAACCCGCACGCAAGATACGCATAGGCAACAAGCTGTTCTTCGACGAGACAGGTACGATGGTGGCAGAGGTTATCGACAACACCACGAGCCGCGGGCGCACCCTGCGGTTCCTTTACGACTGTCCGCACGACGAGTTCAAGCGCGAGCTGTTCGCATTGGGGCAGGCTCCGCTTCCACATTATATAATAGACCACGCCCATGCCGAGACCACGCCGGCTCCTACCGCCGACAACCCCAAGGCCGTCAAGACGGAGATGGTGTATGACCGTCCCTACCGCCAGGAAGACCTTGAAGACTTCCAGACCGTGTTTGCGCAGAACGAAGGCGCGGTGACAGCTCCTGCTACCGGGCTCCACTTCTCGCGCGAGATGATGAAGATGTTGGAGATAAAGGGCATCAATACGGCGTTCATAACCCTTCATTGCGGGCTTGGCAATTTCAACCGCATAGAGGTTGAGGACCTGACAAAGCACAAGATGGAGTCAGAACAGATGTTTGTCGGCAAGGCTGCGTGCGATACCGTGAACAAGGCCAAGGTCGAGGGACACCACATCTGCGCCGTAGGTACGAGCGTGGCAAAGGCTACAGAGACAGCCGTAGGTACCGACGGACTGCTGAAGGAGTACGAGGGCTGGACAAACAAGTTCATATTCCCGCCGTATGAGTTCGGGCTTGCCGACACGATGATGGCTAATTTCTACCACCCCGAGTCAACGCTCATGATGTCGGCGTGCGCCTTTGGAGGCTACGACCTCGTGATGCAGGCTTATGACCTTGCTGTCAAGAACGGATACAAGTTCGGTTGTTTCGGCGACGGCATGTTGATACTTGACGACTGATGCTTCATACGGTATACCTTGCCCTCGGCAGCAATCTTGGCGACAAGAGGAAGAACATAGCCAGGGCTATACAGAAGATAGGAGAGTTGGTTGGCGACGTAGTACGCCAGTCAACTCTCATCGTTACGGAGCCGTGGGGATTCGACAGCGACAACGAGTTCCTCAACGGCTGCGTCTGCGTCTCGACAGACCTGGAGCCGCGCGGGGTCTTGGAGATGACGCAAGAGATTGAGCGCAGCCTCGGACGCACAGAAAAGAGCTGCGGCGGTATCTACCATGACCGCCTGATAGACATCGACATACTCCTATATGACGACATCACGGTGGACGAACCCGACTTGAAGATACCGCATCCGCATATGCGCGAGCGCGATTTCGTCATGCGCCCACTCAAGGAAATTCTTTCTTAGGGCATAAAGCCGAATGAGGAATGTTGAATGTTGAGTGTGGAAGGACTTTAATGAAGAATGAAGGAATGACAGGTTAAAGCTGAAAAGTCAGGGAGATAGAAAAGTTAGAAAGTATAAAGAAAGAGGGGAACGGAATCGAACCATATTGGCTGCATTTCCGTTCCCCTCTTTGCGTAGGGGTGTTGTCTTGTTAGGGCTTACTTACGCAGACCCAGAACCTTGATGATCGCACGGTAACGCTCTACGTCGTGCTTGTAGAGGTAGTCGAGCAAGTGACGGCGCTTGGCAACGAGCTTTGTCAGCGAACGTGTGGTGACGAAGTCCTTGTGGTGAGTCTTGACGTGCTCGGTCAGGTGCTTGATACGGTAAGTGAACAATGCGATCTGGCTCTCTGCGGAACCCGTGTCGGCAGCCTTCTTCTGAATGCCGTACTGGCTGAAGATTTCTGCCTTCTTCTCTTTGTCTAAATACATTTTGAGATGATTAATTTGTTGTTTGCATTTACATCCTTCCGCCGCACGTGCGCCATTAATCACAACGCATCGCGGTGTCGAATGCATCGGACGATCCGAAATTGCGGTGCAAAGGTATTGTAAAAGAGCGAGATGACAAAGGAATTTCCCGTTTTTCTCTCCAGATAGTCCTTAAATATTGTAACTTTGCACCCGATTAATGACGAAACATCATGGTTGACTTACACGAAAGCACGAATAAGGACGGCGGTGCCAAGTGCCGTCTGGAGTCGGTCGACGACCTTCGCCGGCGTATGGACCTGCTGTTGCGCACAGGGCAGATACTCGTTGACAGCTCGGCGGACACGAGCCGCATACTCCGCAACATGAAACGGGCGGCGGCGTTCCTCGGATTCTCCGAGGGCTACCTACACATCTATGTAGACTACTACATGCTCACCCTCTGCCTGAGCGACGAGCACCACTCCTTTGTGCAGATGCGCCGCTGCTACAAGCACGGCATCGACATGGCTGCCATTCAGGACGTGTCGAAACTGACGTGGCGCGCAATCAAGCGCGACTACAGCCTCGACGACTACGAGCGCGCCCTCGACTGGGTGGGGCACCGCCGCCGCACCTACTCCGACTGGGCTGTCGCCATCTGCGCCGGGTTTGCCTGTGGCGGCTTCTGCGTACAGTTCGGCTGCGACTGGGCTGCGTTCTTCTACGCCTCGGTTGCCGCCATTGTGGGCAACCGCCTGCGCATGTGGCTCAACTCCCGTGGCTCCAACACCTACTTCGACATAGCAGTGGCAGCCTTCGTTTCCACCATCATTGCCTGGCTCTCGGCATACATCAGCCTGCCTGGCAACGCGCTGTCCGCCATCGTCGGCGAATACGCCCCCGTACTCCGTTCCGCCACGCCCTGGCATCCGCTCATGGCGTGCGCCCTGTTCATAGTCCCCGGCGTACCGCTGATAAACTTTGTCAGCGATATGCTCGACAACCACATAGAGACGGGCATAGTACGCGCCACCAACACGCTCCTGATGATTATGGCGATGTCGTTCGGAATCGCCGTCGCCATAAAGGTGTGCGGCATCGACAACTTCGTCACCGACCTCAGCATGACCCCCCACCATACGTTCCTTGAGTACGCCATAGCCGCCGCCATCTCCGCCATGGGATTCGCCACGATATTCAACACCCCGCCGAAACTCATGCCCTGGGTGGCCTGCGGCGGCATCATAGCCGTCTGCTTCCGCAACTTCGTCAACCTCGGTCCCTCCACGGGCAACGTCGGACTCGACTACGGTCCCGTCATAGGCACGCTCTGCGGCTCCGCGCTCATTTCTATCATCAATATAAAGATGTGCCACGTCATACACACCCCGCACCAGTGCATCACCATTCCAGCCGTCATACCGATGGTTCCCGGCGTGTTCATGTACCGCGCCCTGTACGGATTCATCGGAATGCAGGGTGTGGTCGGCGAAGTCACCATGGCTACCAACAACGCCATACGCGGCAGCCTCATATTGATAATGATTGCCGTCGGCGTAGACATACCCAACGTCTTCGCGCGCACGCTCCTCGACCGCAAGAGCCGGCGCAACTTCGACCGCCTCGTGGACGAACGCCGCTGCCATGGCAAGTTCGTCGACCTCGATCACGTCGTCGATGCCGCGCCGTCGTTCATCGATGACGGCGAATGACCCCCTGGCGGACATTAATCCGATATTTGTTGCCCGAAAATTTGGCGGCTACCGTAATTTATATTACCTTTGCACTCGCAAAAACGCAAGCGGGCTTAGCCCAATGCGGGGGTAGTTTCCAGAGTGGCCAAATGGGGCAGACTGTAAATCTGCTGCTTCTTGCTTCGGTGGTTCGAATCCATCACTACCCACACAGGCGTTATCGCCACACGGACTACGTAATATCGACTATCAAACAAGGGCTGGAGACCATCATGGTTGCCAGCCCTTTTGCTTTCTGTACCTCCTGCTGTTCACCAATTTTCCCTTTCATGATGCCTTTAATAAGGCTGCCTCCTGCCGTGTTGGTAGTGCTGAAGCCTCCACACTGCACTCACCAGCGTTCGCTTAGTGTGGGTTACCAAAGAGTTGTACGTCTTCGACGCACTGGAATTTCCCCAAAACTTCAAAAGTTTAAAACTTCAAAACTTCAAAAAATCACAGTTTAATAATATCGAGACGGAATTTTCCGACTTGATGTAAATATAATTGATAATAGTATTATGTACTGATATATAATATAAATATACTATATATAGTATATTATTATATATAATATATATATTATTAGTATATATACTTGTAATATATCTTTATTTCTCCTATCCCTCGTTTTAACACTTCCTTGTACCGAAAAACAGCGTTCCGTCGCTCAAAACAGCCGTCTCGCCACTCAAAAGCATGGTTCCGCAGTCGAAAAACCACCCCTTTCACACTCCCAACTCCCAACTCCTAACTTCTAATTCCTAACTCAAAAAACTCAATATTATAAAACTGTGATATTTTGAAGTTTTAAAGTTTTGAAGTTTTCGGGAGTCTCATACGTGGGCGGACATGAAAAAGCGGGAGCCGGGAGGCTTCCGCTTTGTAGTTTTATGATGGTTGTGTCCTGTCTGTTGTCCCCTCTACCGTATGGGAAGGGGTGGGGCGTGATTAAAGCTTGTTGCCCTCCTTGGGGAATACGACCGTGGGTTTGAACGAACGGGCCTCGTCAAAGTCCATGAGGGCGTAGGCGATGATGATGACCGTGTCGCCGACTTGCACCTTTCGCGCCGCGGCACCGTTGAGGCAGACGCAGCCGCTGCCGCGCTCGCCCTTGATTATGTACGTCTCGAACCGCTCGCCGTTGTTGTTGTCCACAATCTGGACTTTCTCTCCGGCTATGAGCTGGGCTGCGTCCATGAGGTCTTCGTCGATAGTGATGCTGCCCATGTAGTTGAGGTTCGCCTCCGTGACGGTGACGCAGTGCAGCTTCGACTTGAGTACTTCTATTTGCATGGCTTATTCCTTGTACTTTATGTGGTCTATGAGGCGTATCGGGGTCTTGCCGCAGTACACCGTTATGCAGCCTACGACGTAGGGCGAGGCGTTCCAGTCGGCGACGTCCTCGAGGGTGTTGCCGTCTACAATCTCGAAGTACTCGACTTCGAGCCCGTCAACGGCGTTTATCTCGGCGACTACGTGGTCGTGTGTCTCCTGTACGGTGTGGCTCTTGGCGTAGCTGACGCTGTCCTTGAGCACGCGGTATATGTTCGGCGCGATGGCGCGCTCGTCCTTGGTGAGGAGCGAGTTGCGCGAGCTCTTCGCCAGTCCGTCCTCGTCGCGTACTATTGGGCATTCGACTATCTTCAGCGTCTTTTCCATGCCGATGTAGCTGACGAGCCTCTTGACGACGGCTATCTGCTGCCAGTCCTTCTCGCCGAAATAGGCGCGGTCGGGGCGCACGATATAGAACAGACGGCTGACAACTTGGCACACTCCGTTGAAGTGTCCGGGGCGTTTCGCGCCCTCCATGACCGTCGACTGCGGCGGGAATTCAAAGTGGCGGCGGTCGGGTTGCGGATACATCTCGTCGACCGACGGCGCGAAGACGTACTGCGCGCCGCAATCCTCGACCACGCGGCAGTCGGCCTTGAGCGTGCGCGGGTAGCGGGCGAGGTCGCCCTTGTCATTGAACTGTGTTGGGTTGAGGAAGACCGACACTACCGTCACGTCGTTTTCCTCTACACTGCGGCGGATGAGCGACGCGTGCCCCTCGTGGAGGGCTCCCATCGTAGGAACCAGGCCGACAGTCTTGCCTTCTTTGCGAATAGAAAAGAGTTCGTTCTGAAGATCTACAATCTTTTCGTATACTTTCATAGCCTGTTTTTTGTTTTTCGGCGTGCAAAGTAACAACATTTTTACGAGAAAGGCAAATAAATCGGGATTTTTTAGTACCTTTGCACCTTGAATAAATAGGACTTTGCGGTCCAAAACGAATAAAAGAGATAAATGGGAAAGAAAGTATTGTTTGTCAATCAGGAGATAAAGCCGTACGTTCCGGAGTCAGAAATGTCGGCGTTCGGCTACGACTTGCCGTGCGGTATGCAGACTGCGGGCTACGAGATACGCTCGTTCATGCCCAAGTGGGGCAACATCAACGAACGCCGCGGCCAGCTCCACGAGGTGATACGCCTGTCGGGGCTCAACCTGGTTATCGACGACATGGACCACCCGCTTATTATTAAGGTGGCTTCGATTCCGCAAACGCGCATACAAGTCTACTTCATCGACAACGAGGACTACTTCCAGAAGCGGAAGATGACGCAGGACGACATGGGCAACGACTATCCTGACAACGGTGAGCGTGCCATCTTTTTCGCCCGAGGCGTGCTCGAGACGGTGAAGAAGCTCCGCTGGACGCCAGACATAATCCACTGCCAGGGATGGATGAGCGCGGTGGTGCCGTTCTACGCCCGCACGGCATACAAGGACGAACCGCAGTTCGCAAATACGAAGATAATCACGTCAGTATTCAGCGACCAGCCGCGCGGGAACTTCGGCAGCAAGTTCAAGAAAAGCCTTGAATTCAAGAACGCCAAGGCGGACATGCTGGAGAAGTACGGCGACAATTTCGACTTCCTCGAACTGGGCAAGCTCGCAGTCGACTATTCCGACGGCATAGTGAAGACCGGTCCCGGGGCGAAGAAGGAAATCATAGACTACGCCGAGGCTGAAAACAAGCCCATGCTGGTGCACCCCCAGGACGGAGTGGTGGACGCATACAAGGATTTCTACGAGAAGATTCTGGCGGAGTAACGCCGGAGAGGACATTCAGGATAACACATATTAAGGCTCATCAAATCATGAACATCAGACAACTGGCGACACTCGTTGCCGTAACAGTGATGACGTTGACGGCATGTGACGACACGACGGACAACATCGGAGCGTCGCTCACGCCGACCATAGACCGGCTGAACGTACAGGCGGACACGTTTAACATAACTTCGAGGACAATCACCGCCGACTCCGTGGCGGCACGCAACACGACGGGCTATCTCGGACGCGTGAAAGACCCGGAAACGGGCGACGTCATAACTGCCAACTTTATGACGCAGTTCCACACCCTCGAGGGATTCTACCTGCCTGACGACACTTCGGTGGTAAGTCGCGACGATAACGGCGGAATCGTCGCCGATTCGTGCGAGATCGAGCTGACGCTCAACGGGTTCTACGGCGACTCGCTGGCGCAGATGAAGACAAGGACGTACGCCCTGAGCGAGCCTATGGACGAACGCGTGGGCTATACCACCGACTACGATCCGATGGCGGACGGAAAGGTGAACACCGGATACTACCGTGACCGCACGTATACGGTGGCTGACCTGAACGTGAGCGACTCGCTGCGCTCTACGTCAACATATATAAAGAACATAAGGATAAAGCTCGACAAGCCGTTCACCAAGGACGGCGTGACATACAACAACTACGGCACATACATACTCAGGAGCTACTACAAGGACCCTGAGAAGTTCCGCAACAACTACGACTTCGTGCACGACATAGTGCCCGGATTCTACTTCAAGACCACCGGGGGAGTGGGCAACATGGCGTACATTAACACCCCGTTGCTGGTATTCTATTTCAAATACAACGTCACGAGCGACTCGACGGTAGCCGCAAGCTCGTCGTTCGCGGGCACGGAGGAAGTACTCCAGACGACTACGTTCACCAACGACAGGGACCGTTTGGAAGCCCTTGCCGCCGATAACTCGTGTACCTACCTCAAGTCGCCGGCAGGACTGTACACGGAGCTGACGCTTCCCGTGACGGAAATAATGTCGGGACACGAGAACGACACCATAAACACGGCGCGCGTGAACATACCGCGGCTCGTCAACCAGGTGGCTACGCAGTATCCGATTGACATTCCGCAGAGCGTGCTGATGATTCCGCTCGACAGCGTGCACAGCTTCTTCGCCAACGGGCAGTTGCCGGACTATGTCACGTCGTATGTGAGCACGTATTCGAGCTCGTCGAACAGCTACGTGTTCGGAAACATATCGGGATTGGTGAACGCCATGTACCGCAGCCGCATGAACGGCAATACGTCGCCGAACTGGAACAAGGCTGTATTGGTGCCGGTGACGCTTGAAACGACGACGAGTTCGAGCGGTTCGTCTACACTCGTGAACCTGTCGAACAATATGTCGCTCACTTCCACACGCCTTCTCGGAGGCAGCGACAATCCCGACGCGCTCAAGGTGACGGTCATATACAGCAAGTTCAACGCTACACATTAATTATATATATGGCTGACAACTTCTTGGAACGTCACCGTGAGGACTACGAGATGCGCAAGCAGAGGTGGATTCTGAAGAAGCGGCATCCCGGCGCGGGCAAGGTAAAGCGCCGTTTGGAGCGACCCGACGACGAGGCTTTATAGTCCTTGGGCGGAAAAGCCGGTACTTTGGCACGCCTTTTGTTAAGGAGTGAATACAATACGAGTGAATCAACCAGATTAGGGAAGTTTATTTAGGAGGATATTTATGATTAATCAGTTTTCACCTAAGGTATCGGAAGTACTGTCTTTCAGCAGGGAGGAGGCGGAACGCCTCGCAAGTACGTCCGTCGGTCCCGAGCACATACTCTTAGGTATACTACGTGAAAAACAAGGTCCGGTGAAAGACCTGTTCGCCCGCCTTCACCTTAACGCCGATGCCATAAAGCACGAGCTTGAAGACAGGGTAAGGCAGGGCAACAGTGGGCGTATGCTGGTAACGTCGGAGATGCTTCTGAACGACCAGGCGAACAATATACTGCGTCTTGCAGTCTTGGAGGCGCGCCTCCAGAGGTCGCAGACCGTCGACATTCCACATCTTTTCCTCGCGATACTGCATGACAACGTTGACAATGGCGCGAAACTCGTGCTTGAGGACAACGACTTGAACTACGAGCTGGCTGTATCCGCCCTTCAAAAGAAGGCGAACAAGCCCGTAGACGGAGTGGGTATGGCTGATGAGGACGAGGAGGACGACCCGATGATGGGCAACGCGCAGGGCGCACAGAACTCGCAGAGCCGTCAGGGCGGGTCTACTACGACGGCGCGGCAGCGTGGGGCGAAGTCGAAGACCCCGATACTTGACAACTTCAGCACCGATCTTACGCAGGCTGCCGCTGAAAGCAAGCTTGATCCCGTCGTAGGAAGGGAGAAGGAGATACAGCGCGTGTGCGAGATACTCGGACGGCGCAAGAAGAACAACCCGATACTTATAGGCGAGCCGGGAGTGGGCAAGAGCGCGATTGTCGAAGGACTGGCGCAGCTCATCGTAAGCCACAGCACGAGTCCGGCATTGTTCAACAAGCGTGTGGTGAGCCTTGACATGACTGCCATAGTAGCCGGTACGAAGTATCGCGGACAGTTCGAGGAACGCATACGCGGATTGTTGCAGGAATTGGAGAAGAATCCGGACATCATCATCTTCATTGACGAGATTCACACCATAATCGGCGCGGGGAGCACCCCTGGGTCGATGGACGCTGCCAATATATTGAAGCCGGCTCTCGCACGGGGAACCATTCAGTGCATCGGAGCGACCACTCTTGACGAATACCGCAACTCGATAGAGAAGGACGGCGCGCTCGAACGCAGGTTCCAGAAGGTGCTCGTCGAGCCGACTACGGTCGAGGAGACGCTTCAGATATTGCAGAATATAAAGGGACGGTACGAGGATCACCACCATGTCAGGTACACCGATGCCGCGATAGAGGCGTGTGTCAAGCTGACCGACAGGTACATTACCGACAGGTATTTCCCGGACAAGGCTATCGACGCTATGGACGAGGTGGGCTCGCGCGTGCACTTGCAGCACAACGAGGTGCCGCAGGACGTTATAGCCACGGAAAAGGAGATAGAAGACGTAAAGAGCAAGAAGGTGACTGCCGTTTCCCACCAGAACTTCGAACTTGCCGCAAGCTATCGTGACCGTCAGGCTGAATTGGAGCACACGCTGGCAGAGCTTCAGGAGCAATGGGAGAAGGGAGAGAACAGTACGCGTACGGAAATTGACGACAACCAAGTGGCTGACGTCGTGTCGATGATGACGGGAGTGCCCGTACAGAGAATGCAGCAAGCCGAGGGAATACGCTTGCGCAACATGGCTTCCGAACTGAAGAAGGCTGTAATCGCGCAAGACCCGGCTATAGACAAGATGGTGAAAGCCATACAGCGCAATCGCGTGGGGCTGCGCGATCCTAACCATCCGATTGGGGCGTTTATGTTCCTCGGTCCGACAGGTGTAGGCAAGACCTACCTTGCGAAGAAGTTGGCGGAATATATGTTCGGCTCGACCGACGCGTTGATACGCATAGACATGAGCGAATATACGGAAAGCTTCAACACTTCGCGACTTATTGGTGCGCCTCCGGGATACGTGGGCTACGAGGAGGGCGGACAGTTGACGGAGCAGGTACGCCGCCACCCGTATTCGATAGTGTTGCTTGACGAGATAGAGAAGGCGCACGGCAACGTATTCAACCTTCTGCTCCAAGTCTTGGACGAGGGACGGTTGACCGACGGCAACGGGCGGTTGGTCGACTTCCGCAATACGGTAATCATCATGACATCGAATGCCGGAACGCGGCAATTGAAGGAGTTTGGACGCGGAGTCGGCTTCACTGCCGGCAATACCAATGCGCTGTCGCATGACGACAAGGACAAGGAATATGCGAGGAGTATAATCCAAAAGAGCCTTAGCAAGCAGTTCGCGCCGGAATTCCTGAACCGTCTTGACGAGATTGTCACGTTCGACCAGCTCGACCTCGACGCTATCAAGAAGATTATAGACATAGAGTTGGGCGGACTGTACAAGCGTATTGTCGATCTCGGTTACAATATCGAGGTTTCCGACAGTGCCAAGGAGTTTGTCGCAAACAAGGGATACGATGTCCAGTTCGGGGCGCGTCCGCTGAAGCGTGCAATCCAGACGTACATAGAGGACGGAGTGTGCGAGCGCATACTCTCGGGCGAGATAAACCAGGGCGACACTATCCACGTCGACAAGCAGGCTGACAAGGAGGAACTCGTGTTTGCGTGAAGTCGCAAGCAGGTAATATGATAACAAGATATGGGCGGTGGCAATCGAAAGGTTGCCGCCGCTTTTGTATCTAATAAATTGACGTAAGTTATAATCTGAAAGCTTTTGATGTATAAAAAACGAAAAGCGGCATCCTTCACAGGTTACCGCTTTCTAATTCAATAGGTATTAGCTTTCTTTAAGGTAAAAAAGATTGTTTTCAGGATAACTGTTGCAAAGATACGGATAATATTTTAAACGCCAAACTTTTGCTTAGTTTTATTTCAAATATTTTTCAAGCAAATGTATATATAGTGTGGCGTTTATTGTCAATTATTCGTTGTCTTCATGTACTTGTTGTAATAATGGTGCGTACGGAGGCTTCGCAATGGTTGCGGCTTCAAACGTTACGCTTCAGGTATAGCTCGTGGTCGATGCATGCAGGGTATTCGCCGTGGTAGTGTGTGACCATGATGAGGGTCTTGTTCTTCCGGCGGCAGAAAGTGTCTATAATGTCCTTGACGCGGCGGCGGTTGTAGTCGTCGAGCCCGTGAAGAGGCTCGTCAAGCACGAGCAATTCCGGGTCTTTGACGAACGCCCGTGCGAGAAGCGTGAGCCGTTGCTCGCCACTTGACATCTCGAGGAACGAGCGTCGTGCCTTGTCTTCGATTCCGAAAACGCGCATCCACAGGCGGCACGTGCCCTCGTCGTCAGGATTGAGGCTGGCATGGAGTCCGCGATAGTCGTTGAGTCCGCTTGCCACGACGCTTATAGCCGGAATGTTGCGGTGGTAGGCGCGGTGCATCTCCGGCGATACGTAGCCGATGTGCTTCTTTATGTCCCATATGCTCTCGCCGCTGCCACGCTTGTTGCCGAACAGCGAGATGTCGCAGGCGTAGGATTGCGGGTTGTCGGCGCAGACTAGGCTTAGCAACGTAGACTTTCCAGCTCCGTTCTGTCCGCTCAATGCCCAATGCTCGCCGTTGCGTACCGTCCAATCAAGCGACTTCAGGATAGTACGGTCGCCATAGACGATACTGACGTGGTTCATTTGCACGACTTCGGAGGAATGGTATTCGTGGGTGGAGTGGGGGAGGTTGAGAATCGCCGCCACATTGTCGGCAGGTAGGACGTGCCCGGGCAATGGCTTGCGGCGGCGTTTGTATTCTTCGATTGTTACCTTGTCGGCGACGGTCATGTCCTTGACCTCGACTACGTGGGTGATGAACGGCGGAATGTCGTCGGTCTTCGACAGTACGAGGATTATCTGGATATTTCGTTCGTGCGCGAGTGATGTGAGCAGTTGGCTTAGTTGCGTCCTTGTCTCCGCGTCCAGACCGATGAAGGGGTTGTCGATAATCAGCACGCGCGGATTGGCGAACAGTGCCGAGGCGAGCTTGAACTTGCGCAGCTCTCCGCTTGACAGCAGTATGAGCTTCTTGTCGAGCAACGGGCGCAGGTTGAATAAGTCGTATATGTGGCTTTGGAGTTTGCGGCGTTCTGGCGTGTCGTCGCCAGCCATGCCGAAGGCTTCCTCGAGCTTTGCCCCGACGGTCGGTGTATCCTCGTCAATCTCCATCTGGTTCCAACGCTGCTGGAGATAATACGTGCGGTCGTTGTCACCACCATACGTATCGCGGAACATTATGTAGCGGATATTGTCGCTCACGCCATTGCGTCTGCTGGGACTGAAGTCATATTCTGGAGCCTTAGCCACAAGCGGGTGACGACCGGTGATTATATCGACGAACATTGTCTTGCCACCGCCGTTGGGTCCCACGACGGCTATGTGCTCGCCGGCGAGCGAAGTGAAGTTGACGGGCTTTGCCATACGCCATTTTTCCATACGGCAGACTCCGTCCTCGATGTTTATTATCTTTTGCATAGTTGCTGTGTTTATGCCGCTTAGAGGCTCAAAGTCCCGACGTGCGGCTCTTGTTCTTCAGGGCAAAGTCTTTCCAACTGCCATAGTGCCGTCCCTCGGTCTGGGGGCGACCCGACTCAAGGAAATGGCAGTAGGCGGCTGCGAGCGCGTCGGTTGCATCGAGGAACTGTGGCAGCTGGCTGTCCTTCAGCCTAAGCAGGCGTTGGAGCATTCCTGCCACTTGCTCTTTCGAGGCCTGACCGTTGCCGGTTATAGCCATCTTTATCTTCAGCGGGGCATATTCGTGTATTGGCACGCCGTGGTGTATGGCTGCTGCTATGGCTACGCCCTGGGCGCGTCCGAGTTTAAGCATGGACTGGACGTTCTTGCCGAAGAACGGTGCCTCGATAGCCATCTCGTCGGGCAGATATTCGTCGATAATGCCCGTGACGCGGTCGAATATCTTGCCGAGCTTTATGTACATGTCGTGTTCCTTGCGCATATCGATAACGCCCATGACCACGAGCGAAGCCTTGTTGCCCACGACGCGCAGTACTCCGTAGCCCATGACGTTGGTGCCGGGGTCGATGCCGAGGATTATCTTTTCCTTGTTGATTTCCATTCCCGCTATCTATCCATGTAGGGGTTGTGCGCCAGCTCGTAGCCGATAGTGGTGGAGCCGCCGTGTCCTGGGAGTACTTCCGTGTCGTCGGGAAGCTGCGCCAGTTCGCGGAGGCTGTTGATTATCATGAACATCGAGCCACCGTCGAAATCTGTCCTGCCGATGCTCTGGCGGAACAGCGTATCGCCCGTGAAAGCTACCTTCTCTTCGGGGCAATAGAATGTGACTCCGCCGGGAGTATGTCCCGGAGTAGGAATGACCTTGAACTCGTGGTCGCCGAAACTGACGGTGTCGTCGGTTGAGAACAACCTTCCTATAGGCGGGAAGTCGTAGTCTATCTCCAGTCCGAACATATTTTCAGCCTGTCCCTTGAGGTCGAGCATGAGGGTCTCGTCCTCCGCACCGACTTCGGGGTGCAGTCCGAACTCGTCGAAGATGGTGTTGTTGCCGATGTTGTGGTCGAGGTGACCGTGGGTGGCTATAAGGTGGACTGGCTTCAGCCCGTTGTCACGGATATAATCGACTATCGCGCGCCGTTCCTCCTCGTAGTATGCGCCGCAGTCGATGATTACGCACTCGCGTGTGGAGTCGCTGACGACGTAGCAGTTCTCCCTGATCATGTTGACTACGAACTTCTTTATGGTTATCATGCCGGTTGATAGTTTAAACAGGAATATATATGACGTATTTCTCGTTGAACCATTCTTCGGAGAACCACGAGTTGATCTCGTTGACCTCGGCGATGTGCTTGAACGGCTTGACCTCGTCGGCGATGTCGCCACCCTTCAACACGATTACCCCGTTCTCAATCGCGTTGGAACTTTTGCGGGCAATGTTCTTGCGCACAATCTTCATCAGATCTGGCAGCGGCATCACTGCGCGCGAGACTACGAAGTCGTACTGTCCCTTCTCCTCCTCGCCACGGCGGTGTACGGCAGTGACGTTCTTCAGTCCGACAGCCTTTGCCACCTCGTCGGCGACACGGACTTTCTTACCCGTTCCGTCGATGAGCGTAAACGACGTTTCGGGGAACAGTATCGCAAGCGGTATGCCGGGGAATCCGCCACCCGTGCCGAAGTCAAGCACCCGCGTGCCTGCCTTGAATCGCGTGAACCGCGCTATTGCCAGTGAGTGCAGCACGTGGTGGAGGTATAGGTTGTCGATGTCCTTGCGTGAGATGACGTTTATCTTGGAGTTCCAGTCGTGGTAAAGACCGTCGAGCTGTTCCAGCTGCCGGCGTTGGTCGTCCGAGAGGTTGGGAAAGTACTTTAGTATTTCTTCCATGTCGCGTTATAGTTGGTTGACGTTGGTTTGACTTTTGGTTGTGCAAGCGTGCGCGCGGCCGTCCGCCGGGCGCATTGAGCACAAAGTTACGAAATATCTGCGAGAAAGCCCTGGAACGCCACTCCATTTTTCCGTCCGTTCATTATAATGTATTGCCTGACGCAATATTATCTATGGCATAAGACATACTATTACCAGAAAATTACCACTACTTTGGAAATGGTATTTCCACTACTATGGGAAACTGATTTCCACTACTATGGAAATGGCATTACCAGTATAGTGGAAACAGTATTTCCAGTACAGTGGAAACATCGTCGGAACAGTATGCCTTACGGCACGGCACATATTGTCTTGACCGTATCAAGACAATGGTATGGTGGACAATGATATATGTGTTTAATCTGACTTCCTTGCAGTCAGATAGTTACAAGACATCGCGGACGTCATAGATGTCAAGGTAGTGGTCGAACTGCAAGTTCTCGGTGTAGCCGTAGCTTTTAAACAGCGATATTATCCACTCCTGCTGCTCCGGCGACAGGTAGTTTTTGCCATGGTGGTAGCGGTAATAGGAGGAATTGCTGCCGAGAAAATACTTCATTTTCGCGCGCAGTACGGCACTGTCCTTTTGCTTCACTTCACGCAAGATATTATTGAATCCGTAGGCAAGGTGTGTCTTGCGTATAGGTCGGAAGTGTTCGCATTCGGCAGCCTTTAGTGCTGTCGGGAAAACTGCATAGCCGCGTGTGCGTCCGTCGGGAACCATAGTGCCTGACAAATGGCGCATGCATTCACCAGCCTTTGGGCAGTTGTCGAGGAAACAAAAAGTCCATGAGTATGGCAGCATACTGTAGGTGAGATCAGAATATTCGTTTTTCTTGTTCTGCATAAGGGTATAATTCGGTTTGTTTGCTTTTGAATGTCCAAAATTACGAAATTTGTGCGATATATGCAAGCATACTTTGCAACTGATGTAACATTATCGAGCGTTTGTGGAATCAATACCGCCATTGTATGTGGTATGCAGTCCGCTTTCATACAAGTCTGTTCTTCATTTGTCCTATTGTGGTGGTTTTTCCATAGATAATCCGTAACTTTGCACCCGCAATTCAAAATGTCAACTACAGAACATATGAAAGCAGCCTTGTTCGATTTGGACGGCGTGGTGTTCGACACCGAGCCGCAATACACGGTTTTCTGGGGAAGCGTATTTCGTGAGTACTACCCTGATGAACCGGGACTGGAGAAGAAGATAAAGGGTTCGACGCTCGTGCAGATATACGACCGCTACTTTGCTGGGCATACCGACGAGCAGGAGCGCATTACGCAGAGGCTCGACGAATTCGAGTCGCACATGCACTTCGACTACGTTCCGGGTTTCGAGGACTTTGTCGGCGGACTGCGCCGGAGTGGGATGAAGACGGCGGTCGTGACAAGTTCCAACCGCAACAAGATGTCTGCCGTCTACCGGCAGCGTCCTGAGTTCAAGACATATTTCGACGCGATACTCACCAGCGAGGACTTTGCCGAGAGCAAGCCGTCGCCCGACTGCTACCTGAAGGGTGCGGCGCGTTTTGGTGTGGAGCCTGCGGACTGTGTGGTGTTCGAGGATAGTTTCAACGGGCTTAAGGCTGGGCGTGCCAGTGGCGCGTATGTGGTAGGTCTGGCTACGACCAACTCCGCAGAGGCTATAGCTCCGTATTGCGACCGCGTCATTGGCGACTACCGCGAATTTTAATAATGCACGCTGCGCCTCAACACTAAAAATGAAACAAAGCTTTGTTTCATTTTGTATTGTCTTCGGTTTGCAGTACCTTTTAATAAGGTTACGCTGCACTCGGGAATACAAAGAACAGCAAGCTTTTCTTTGCTATTCCACTCGTTTGCAGTACCTTTCGTCTTGCGCAAGGTACGCTGCACCTCAACAATAAAAACAAAATGGCTTTTGTTTTGTATTGTCTTCGGTTTGCAGTACCTTTGCACCCGAAAACAAACTGAAAATGGGTTATTTAACAACTGACAAGAAGAAGATTACAGCCAAGACATTCTTGGAAATGAAGGCTGCCGGAGAGAAGATAGCGCAGCTTACATCGTATGATTTTACAACGGCATCAATACTCGACGCTGCCGGTATCGACTCGATACTCATCGGCGATTCAGCGTCGAACGTCATGGCGGGCAATGCGGACACGCTGCCTATAACCGTAGACGAGATGATATATCACGCCCGTGCGGTAGCTCGTGCGTGCAAGCACTGTATGGTCGTTTGCGACATGCCTTTTGGCTCGTACCAAGTGAGCCGTGAGGAGGGTATACGCAACGCCATACGCATAATAAAGGAGAGCGGTGCCGACGCGGTGAAGATGGAAGGCGGTGCCGAAATAGCCGATACGGTGAAGGGCATCGTCGATGCGGGAGTGCCAGTAGAAGGACACCTCGGACTGACTCCGCAGAGCATTCACAAGTTTGGTGGATATGGTCTGCGTGCCAAGGAGAAGGCTGAAGCCGAAAAGCTGCTTGCCGACGCAAAGGCTCTCGACGAGGCAGGCGTGTTCGCCATAACGCTGGAGAAGGTTCCTGCAGAACTTGCCAAGAAGGTCACCGAGAGCGTCCATGCTGCTACAATCGGCATTGGCGCAGGTCCGTATACCGACGGACAGGTGCTTGTCTATGCCGACGCGCTGGGCATGACACAGGGCTTCAAGCCGAAGTTCCTACGCCATTTCGCCGACGTGAACAAGTGCATGACTGACGGCGTGCAGGCGTACATCAAGGCGGTCAAGGAGAGCGACTTCCCGAACGAAAACGAAAGTTATTGATATTTTGGACACACAGAACACACCAACGCACATACGCCTTTGGCACCGCGACTTCTGGCTCCTCGCCATTGTCAACCTGTTGCTTTCGACAATGGTCTACATGCAGCTTTCTGTCGTGAGCCAGAGCCTTGCCGATAGTGGCAGCCTCGGTATCAGCGCGATTGAGCGTGGTGCCGTCGTGGGTGCCTACGGACTTGGAATATTCCTGCTCGGTCCCTATTGCCACTATCTTGCTCAACGGTTCCCGCGCAAGCGGGTATGCCAGTGGGCTATCGTTCTGATGCTCGCCGTGAGCGGGCTGCTCGCCCTGCTTTTCCCACGTACAAGCGGACACGCGCTGTTTATCACAGGGCTTGTCGGAATGTTCTGGTATGGAGCATTCTTCGGACTGGCTCAGATGCTGCTTTCGAGCACACTCGTAATAGACGTTACCGAGTCCGCCCACCGCACGGAGGCAAATTATTCGTCGGCGTGGTTCCGCCGATTCGCCATAGCCGCCGGACCGTTGTTGGCGTTGCTGCTGCCGGTAAAAAGCGTAGCCAGCCCGCTGTGCCTCTATGGTTATCTTGCCATAGTCATACTGTTGGAGCTGGTGCGCGTGCCGTTCAAGTCGCCCGACGACGACAACCATGTGTTCTGTACCGACCGGTTCCTGCTGTCACAGGGCAAGTGGCTCGGATTGAACCTCGTACTCGTGACCGTCGTTGTAGGCATGTCGGTGGCGATAGCCTTCCGCAACGAGACTTTCTTCACGCAGTTCGCCATAGGACTCGTGCTGGCGTTGCTTGCCGAGAGGTATGTCTTTGCCAACGCCGAACTTGAAAGCGAGTTTGTCACTGGTGCGTTCGTCATCATCGCCGCCCTGCTCATGTTCGTCACGCGCAGTGGAATGCCCATGGTGGAACATCTTTCGCCCGCGCTGCTCGGACTTGGCTCCGGGCTTATAGGCAGCCGCATTCTGATGTTTTATATAAAGCTTGCCGATCACTGCCAGCGTGGAACGGCGCAAAGCTCGTTCTTCCTTTCGTGGGAGTTCGGATTTGCCGTCGGACTGGTGCTTGCCGAGTGGATAGCCGACTACCACGTCCTCGACATCGTCGGACTGGTGCTGATGGTAGTCGCCGTGACGGTTTACCATTTCTTCACCCACAAGTGGTACGTTAGGCACAAGAGCAGATAGACAAATCAAAAAAGATATACCGACTATGAGAAAGCTATTGATTGCCGCGCTCGTCGCGCTGGCTCCGTTGTTTGCCACCGCGCAGACATATACCGCACAATACTCGAAACAAGAATGGAAGGCGGCACGAAAGTGGGTTGCCAGTGGGGTGTGGAGAAACGGTTTTACGAAGGCAAGTCCCGACAAGACCGTGAACTTCGTGGACTTCCAGCGTCAGTATGAGCGCAATCCGGAACAGTGGAACGCATTGTTCCGCTGGCTTGCCGAAACCGACTTGTCCGCATTGCCGAAAGGCAAGCATCCGATACCTGGCACGACGATGACGGCATCAGTTCAGGACGATGTAAACAGTCCGTTGGAGAAGCGCGGTTCGGAGAGCCACCGCAAGAAGATAGACTTCCAGTATGTCGTCAGCGGAACCGAGGGATTTGCCGTGCTTGAACACGAGACATCTACGCCCAATTGCGAGTACAACGCCAAGAAGGACGTTATCCATTATGACTACGATGCCGGTCGCCTGCGCCGTTTCACCAACCGAGACGGACGGTTCAACATCTTCTTCCCGTCCGACTGGCATATAGCCAAGCTCCAGGTGGCAAAGAAGAACAAGCCTTTCCGGGTCATCGTCGTAAAGGTTGACTATAAGGATTAAGACATAAGAAAAGCAACCCCGTCGCAAGGGTTGCTTTTTAGTTTGTATTCCAGTAACTGTGTAGGTTCCCGGCATAATGTTATCATTGATTTATCCCACGGCGGAGGACAGCACTTCTGCGAGGGTGGGGTGTATGTGTACGATGTCGGCAAGCCGTTCGGTCGTCGCGTCCATGTTCATCAACGCGGCAACCTCTTGTACGATGTCGGCGGCGTGCGCACCGTAGGCGTGGCAACCGATGATGCGTCCGTCGCTGCCGGCATATACCTTGACCATGCCTTCCGTCTCGCCGATTGAGAGAGCCTTGCCGTTGGCGCGGTAGAAGCCCTTTAGCGTCTTGAACTCCACGTCCTGTTCCTTCAGCGTCTCGTCGGTCGGTCCTACGCAGGCGGCTTCAGGGTAGGTGAATATCGCCGACGGCATGATGTCGAGCCGAATGTTGTCGTCCTTGTGCATTATATGGTTCACGGCACGCCGCCCCTGCCATTCGGCAGCGTGTGCAAGCATCGCCCGACCGTTGATGTCGCCGATGGCATACACTCCCTTGACGTTAGTCTGCATATTGTCATCGACACTTATACCTTTATTATTATATATGATTCCGGCATTGTCGAGACACAGTCCGTCGGTGTTGGCAGTCCGTCCTGTAGCTATCAATACCACGTCGGCATCAAGCTCGTCTACGGACTGCACGCTGTTCTTCATGTGGAATGTTATGCCGCGTTTTTCCATAGTCTTGCGCAACCGTTTGGCTATGTCGCGGTCGAGCATCGGAAGGCATTCCTTCATGAATTCGTAGACTTCAACGTGGCTGCCGAAAGTGTTGAACGCCGATGCGAATTCCATGCCGACAACGCCTGCGCCGACAATGGCGAGACGCTCGGGTACGTGGTCTATCTCCAACAGTTCCGTTGACGTTACAACCTTTTTCATCGCAGAACCCATGCCTTTCACAGCGAAAGGCGGCAACTTGGCGTGCGAGCCTGTGGCAATGATGATGTTCGGAGAGGTGTAGGTCTCACTGCCTACGGCAATGGTGTGGGTATCAATGAACGTTGCCTCGCCACGAACGAGTGTTATTCCTGGTTGTGACAGTAGCGTCTCCACCCCCTGGCGCAGCTGGGCTACGACAGCGTCCTTGCGTCCTTGTATACGTTGGAAGTCAACGTCTTTGTTCTCTTTGTCCGTTAAGAGCGGATTGCGCAGCAAGTCTGCATCGTGTGCAAGGCACTTTGTCGGAATGCAGCCACGGTTGAGGCACGTTCCGCCTACATCGCCCTTCTCTATGACGATGACGCTCATGCCGTTGCGTGCGGCATAGCCAGCGGTGGCGTATCCGCCTGGTCCCGCACCGATTATTATCAAGTCAGCCATTTGCTTGGGAATTTATCAATTGACGGTAGGTGAGTATCGGGTGTTTGGCAGCCAGCACGTCGTCGACACGGGTTATAGGCGTTGCGTGCGGAGCCGACTTCACAGTTTCGGGTGTCTCACGTGCTTCATTGGCTATGCGGTGCATAATGTCGATGAAGCCGTCTATCGTCTCCTTGCTCTCGTTCTCGGTCGGTTCAATCATCATAGCCTCGTGGAACAGCAGTGGGAAGTATATCGTCGGAGCGTGATAGCCGTAGTCGAGCAAACGCTTTGCCACGTCCATGGTGGTAACGTCGGTGGACTTGTCACGCAGCCCGTTGAACACGAACTCGTGCTTGCACAGTCCTGTGACAGGCAGCTCGTAGTCGTCCTTTAGCGATTCCTTTATGTAGTTGGCGTTTAGAACCGACAGCGGTCCCACCATCTTTATGTTCTCCATGCCGAGCGAGAGGATATAGCTTAGCGCGCGTACGATGACGAGGAAGTTGCCGAGGAACGCGCCTACGCGGTTGTCCTCAACTGAATATCCTTCCCTGGCGTGTGGAAGTTCGATGGCGTAATTGTCGCCGTCCTTTACGACGTGGGGCTTGGGCAGGAACTTCTCCAGTCCGCTGACTACTCCGACGGGACCTGAACCAGGACCGCCACCACCGTGTGGTGTTGAGAATGTCTTGTGAAGGTTGATGTGCATGACGTCAAATCCCATGTCGGCGGGGCGTGCCGCACCGAGCATCGGGTTTAGGTTGGCACCGTCGTAGTACATGAGCGCGCCAGCGTCGTGCATGAGCTTGGTGATTGCGGGAATGTCCCTTTCGAACAGTCCGAGGGTGTTCGGGTTCGTCATCATCATCGCTGCAATGTCGTCGGGGTGTCCGTCGACAATCGTACGCAGGTCGTCGAGGTCTACGAGTCCGTCGGCGGTACTCTTCACCTCCAGCACCTCCAGCCCGCATACTGCTGCCGAAGCTGGGTTGGTGCCGTGGGCGGAGTCGGGCACTACGACCTTGTCGCGCTTTCCGTCGCCACGCGACTGGTGGTAGCTGCGGATTATCATCAGCCCGGTAAGCTCGCCATGCGCACCGGCACACGGATTGAGCGTGAAGTTGCTCATGCCAGTAATGGCGCAGAGCGCGCGTTGCAGGTCGTATTCAACTTGCAATGCGCCCTGTACGGTCTCGGCAGGCTGCAACGGGTGGATGTCGTTGAACGCAGGCATGGCTGCCATCTCCTCGTTTATTGGCGGATTGTACTTCATCGTGCACGAGCCGAGGGGATAGAACCCGTTGTCAACTCCGAAGTTGTTGCCGCTCATGTTGGTGTAGTGGCGCACGACGGTCATCTCGTCGCATTCCGGCAGTTCAGCGTCCTTGGCGCGCCGCTGCTCTTGTGGCAGTTCGTGGGAGCCAAACTCATTCTTTGGCAGTGAGTAGCCGCGGCGACCAGTGTGGGAAAGCTCGAATATCAGTTTTCCATATAGTTTGTTGTTCATAGCAGTCCGATTAAAGTGTCAACTTCTTCCTTTGTCCTCTTTTCCGTAACGGCGATGAGCAGTTTGTCCTTGCCTACCTTCACGCCGGGGAGTATGCCACTGGATATGGCACGGTCGAAAGCCGCGTCACGGTCGGCGAGCCTTACGAGGAACTCGTTGAAGAACGGTCGGTCGTAGACGAGGGTAGCCTTGCCGCTCTCCGTGAGGCGTTCGCAGAGGTAGTGCGCGCCGTCATACGAAGTCTGCGCGGCTTCCTTCAGTCCCTCCTTGCCCATGAGCGACATATATATGGTTACGTACAGTGCCATGAGCGACTCGTTGGAACAGATGTTCGATGTGGCTTTCTGCCGTCGGATATGTTGCTCGCGCGCTTGCAGCGTCAGTACGAACGCGCGCTGCCCGTTGGTGTCGCGGGTCTCGCCGACGATGCGTCCGGGGAGTTTGCGCATGAGCTTTTCGGTCGAGCACATATACCCGGCGTAGGGACCGCCGAACGATAGTGGAATGCCGAGGCTCTGCACGTCGCCCACGGCAATGTCGGCTCCCCATTCGCCCGGAGTCTTCAGCAATGCGAGGTCGGCGGCGACGCTGTTGACGATGAACAGTGCCTTGTGGCCGTGGCACACGTCGGCAAAGCCCGTGAAGTCCTCGATGATTCCGTAGTAGTCGGGCTGCTGGACTATCACGCCCGCAACGTCGCCCTTGCCGACGCGCGCCTCCAACTCGTCGAGTGAGACGTAAAGCGAGTTGAACGCCTCAAGCCGTACGCCGTGGAAGTGGGCATACGTGCGCAGCACGCCGACGGTTTTCGGGTCGAGGCTCTCGCTGTAAAGCACCGTGTCCGCCTTGCGGGAGTTGTTGTAGGCGAGCATCATGGCTTCTGCCGTGGCTGTGGTGCCGTCATACATCGACGCGTTGGAGATGTCCATGCCCGTAAGCTCTGCCATCATCGACTGGTATTCGAATATATAGTGCAGCGTGCCCTGCGATATTTCCGCCTGATAGGGAGTGTAGGACGTGAGGAACTCCGACCGGCTGATGAGCTGTGGTATGGCGGAGGGGGCGTAGTGGTCGTAGGCTCCCGCCCCGGCGAAGCACGTGAGCTGCCGGTTCTTGCGTCCGAGCTTGTCGAAGAACGCGCGGACTTCCATCTCGCTCTTGGCTTCCGGCAGGTCGTAGTCGCCACGGAAGCGGATCGCCTCCGGCACTTCGGCGTAGAGCGAGTCCAGGGACTCTGCTCCGACTTTTGCCAGCATATCCGCTATGTCGCCCGGCGTGTGGGGAAAGTATTTGTACATGGGTCGTTGGTCTTTTATCAACTGATAAACTTACTCGCTTATAAACTCGCTGTACGCCTTTGCGTCCATGAGGTCGTCGAGTTGAGACTTGTCGGACAGCTCAACCTTTATAATCCAGTTGGCGAAAGCGTCCTCGTTGATGAGTTCGGGCTTGTCCTCCAATGCCTCGTTCACCTCGACGACCTTGCCGCTCACGGGTGAGTTGAGGTCGCTTGCTGCCTTTACGCTCTCGACGGCTCCGAACTCCTCGCCCGCCGTGACCTCGTCGCCAACGTCGGGCATGTCTACGTAGACTACGTTGCCGAGCGCGTGCTGCGCGTAGTCGGTTATTCCTATGGTGCCGATGCCGCCCTCTACCTTTACATACTCGTGGCTCTCGGTGTAGTAGAGCCCTTCAATTACTTTAGCCATAATGTTGTCCTTTTATATATACGATGTTTGGGTTACTTATTTCTTGTAATGCGTGTCGAGAAAGCGTTTCTTGACTATCGTGCCTGGGAACGTGCGGCGGCGTATCTGCACCTCGACGCGGTCGCCGAGCTTCAGGGAGCTGTCTACGAGTGCCACGGCGCAGCTCTCCTCCGCCGATATGAGGCGGTAGCCCGTGGTGACTACTCCGACCTCCGCGCCGTCACGCAGCACCTTGTAGCCGTGGCGCGGCACTGCGAGCGCGTCGAGCCTGATGCCGCGCAGACGCTTCTCCACTCCGTCCTCCTTCTGCCGGAGCAGTGCCTCCCTGCCGATGAACTCCGGCTTGTCGAAGGCAACGAAATGGGTCAGCCCAGCCATTACCGGGGATATGGTCTCGGACAGCTCGTCGCCGTATAGCGGCAGCCCCACCTCGAAGCGCAGGGTGTCGCGGCAGCCGAGTCCGCAGGGTGTCACTCCGGCGGCGATGAGGCGGTCCCACGCGTCGGTGATGTATTCCCTGTCGCCGTAAATCTCGAATCCGTCCTCGCCGGTGTAGCCAGTACGGGAGATGATTACGCTGTTGTCGAACCGCAGTATCTCCTTGCACTTGTAGAAGCCGAGGTCGGCGCACGGCAGGTGGAGCACGTCGGCGACGGTCTTCTCTGCCTCTGGCCCCTGTATGGCGAGCTGGTTCCACCAGTCGCTCTTGTAGCATACCACCACGTCGTAGCCCTCGGCGTGCTGGTGCACCCAGTCGTTGTCCTTGTCGATGTTGGCTGCGTTTATGGTCATGAAGTAGCGGTTCGGCTCGAGCTTGCACACGCACGTGTCGTCGACGGTTCCGCCGTCGGGGTAGCACATCATGCCGTACATCACGTCGCCGGGACGCATCTGGCGCACGTCGCCGGTGAAGATGTGGTTGACGAACTCCTCCGCCTGGTGTCCGCTGATGATGATTTCCCCCATGTGGCTCACGTCGAACACGCCAACGTGCTGCCGCACGGCGTTGTGCTCGTCGATGATGCCGGTGTACTGTATTGGCATGTCGAAACCGCCAAAAGGTTGGATGAGCGCGCCGAGCGCGACGTGTTTGTCGTATAGACAGGTTCTTTTGTTCATATCGTTTGTTTTAAGTTGTTGATTTCAATGGTCAGGCCGTGCGTTCATGGATTAGTGGTCTGGGTTGTGGCTGTATATCCAGCCGTGGTCGAGGTATTCGCGTTCGAGCCGCTCTATGGCTGCGATGTCGTCGGTCGATAGCGTCAGCGTGCGGTCGGTGAGCTTCTGCCTGATGAACGCCTTGACTTCCCCGAGCGTCAGCTGCGTGTAGTCCTTTAGCAGGCAGATGCGCTGGCGGACGCTGCGCACGCCGTGCTTGAGCATCTTCTCGTCCGAGGGCGTGATGGCTCCGACCATGTTGCGCATGTCGGTGTCGTAGAGCAGGGTGCCGTGGACTATGCTCCGTCCTGCGGGCTTGCCGCCGAGCGTGGTCGTGAGGTGGTAGAAGGCGTTGCCGCTCACCTTGCGGTTGCCTATCATGATGTCGTTGTGTTCCGTCCACGACGCGTCGATTCCCATGTCCTTGAGCACTCCGGCGACCATCGAGAGGTACTGTCCGAACGTCGTCTGCGCCGCGTCCGACGTGGTGATGTATGCCAGCATGACGTTTGACATGTCGGCGTAGACGCATCCGCCGCCGCTCTTCCGACGGTAGACCTCTATGCCGTTGGCGCGGCAGTAGTCGAGGTTTACCTCGGCGCGTATGTCCTGGTTGCGTCCGAAGATGACGCTCGGCTCCACCTGCCACATGAAGAAGCATTCCGGCTCGTCTATGTTGCGTGCCGTCCATTCCTCCATTGCGAGATAGAAGCTGAGCCTGCGCGTGTGCTTGTCGTCGAGGTCTATGTAGGTCATGTCGTGGTGTGTGTTTTTGGTTTGATAGATGCAAAGATTCTGCCAGCGAGTGCAACAAGAATTATTCTTAAGTTGCCGAGTGCAGCTGAATCTTATGCAAAGATTCTGCCAGCGAGTGCAACAAGAATTATTCTTAAGTTGCCGAGTGCAGCTGAATCTTATGCAAAGATAGGGAATATATATTTACTCGCAAAATATCCGGGTGGTTTTTTGCGGGCAGGCTCGCCCTTGCCGTGGCGCAGGTGCAGCCAGTTCGTGGTTCGCGTACAGCATTCTTGTGGTTCGGCAGTACGGTATTTGTGGTTCAAGAGAGCCTTTCTTATGGTTTATGCCTATTGCCAAAGAGGTCTATGGCAATTGCCATAGAAGTGTATGCCTATTGTCACAGAAGTCTATGGCTATTGCCACACAAGTTTATGGCAATTGCCATAAACCACAACTGTACTGTTCTTGCGCCACGGGAATGCCCGATTTGTACCACGACAGGGCTGTTGTTGTGGTGTAAGAGTGCCTTTCTTGTGGTTTATGACGGCTATCATAAAGTTGTGTGACAGCTATCATAAACTTCTTTGACGGCTATCATAAACCTTTGTGACGGCTATCAAAGACTTCTTTGACAGCTATCATAAACCATGAGAGTACGGTTGTTGAGCCACAAGAAGGGCTTTCCCGTACCACAATAATCGTACTCTTGCGGCACGAAACGGCTGTGAATGGGGCAAAAGAAAAAGGCGCAAGCGTCACGCTACGGTGATGCCTGCGCCCTGAAAAAGCGTTATCCTGTATCTGTCGTTGCCTATTGTGCGAGGAGGAACTGCTTGAACCCGTCGAAGTCCCTGCCCATGGCGATGCTTTGCTTCTCGCCCTTCATGAAGGCGGCGAGGCGGTCGGGGATTGCGATGTCGGCTCCGATGATCTCGTCCACCTTGTCCTTGAACTTGGCGGGGTGCGCCGTCTCGCAGAACACTCCCACGTCGCCCGGCTGCAATTGCTCGCGCAGCGCGCGGTAGCCGCAGGCTCCGTGGGGGTCGAGTACGTAGCCCGTGCGCCGGTAGCAGTCGCGCATCGTGTCGGCTATCTGCCCGTCCGTGTAGGTGGCTCCGCCGATGTCCTCGCGTATGGCGTTCCAGTCGCCTCCGTAGAGGTCGTATATCCGTGCGAAGTTCGACGGGTCGCCCACGTCCATGGCGTTGGCGATGGTCTGCCGCGAGGGCTTCGGCTCGTACTTGCCGGTCTTGAGGTAGTGGTAGAATATGTCGTTGGCGTTGTTGGCGGCGATGAACCGCTTTATCGGAAGTCCCATGCGCATGGCGAACAGCCCGGCGGTGATGTTGCCGAAGTTGCCCGACGGCGTGCACATGACCATATTCGACACGCCGTTGGTGTAGCGCAGCTCGCCGAGCTCCTTCATACGGGCGAAGGCGTTGAAGTAGTAGAACGCCTGCGGCAGGAATCGCGCCACGTTGATGCTGTTGGCTGACGTGAGCCGCATGTGGCGGTTCAGTTCCTCGTCCATGAACGCGCTTTTCACGAGAACCTGGCAGTCGTCGAACACGCCGTCGACCTCTATGGCGGTGATGTTCCGCCCGAGGGTGGTGAACTGGCTTTCCTGTATCTTCGACACCTTGCCCTTGGGATAGAGCACGTAGACGTGTATTCCGTCTACGCCGAGGAACCCGTTGGCGACTGCCGAGCCCGTGTCGCCCGACGTGGCTACGAGCACGTTGACCTCGCCCCTCGCGTCCTCGCGCCTGATGAAGTACTGGAGCAGGCGCGCCATGAAGCGCGCGCCTACGTCCTTGAACGCCAGCGTCGGACCGTGGAACAGCTCCAGGGCGTAGATATTGTTGTCCGTCTGGTGGACGGGAATGTCGAACGACAGCGTGTCGTCGACTATCTTCTTCAGTGCCTCCGGCTCCACGTCGTCGCCGAAGAACGCGTCAGCCACGTTGCGGGCTATCTCCTTCAGCGACAGTTCGCCTATGTGGTCGAAGAACGACTTGGGGAGCCGCCGTATCTCCTGCGGCATATAGAGACCGCGGTCTTCCGCCAGTCCTTTCACCACCGCCTTCTCCAGCGAGGCGAGCGGTGCCTTCTTGTTGGTCGAATAATATAGCATTTCTTGGTGTTGGGTGTTAAATGTCGGGTGTTATAGTTCCATGAACTTCTCCATGAACTCGTCGAGCTTCAGCATACCGTAGCTTCCGCCGACGCAGCTCTCCTCGTCGTACTCCCGCACGTCGTCAGGCTCTATTCCGGGATACCAGAACAGGAACGGCACTGGTTCCTTGACGTGGGTGCGTATCTCGACTGGCGTGGGGTGGTCGGGCAGTACGGCTATCGCCACTGGCTCGTCCCACTTCTTCACCTCGTTGTATATCGGTTCCACGACGCGGTGGTCGAGGTGTTCCGTGGCGCGTATCTTGAGGTCGAGGTCGCCGTCGTGTCCTGCCTCGTCGGTCGCCTCGAAGTGCAGGAACACGAAGTCCTGGTTGTACAGCTGCGTCAGTGCCGCCTGCACCTTGCCCTCGTAGTTGGTGTTGGCAAGTCCTGTGGCGCGTGGCACCTTTATTACGTCGAGTCCGGCGTAGTGCCCTATGCCGCGTATCAGGTCGACGGCGGATATGACGCTGCCCGAATGTATCTGTGGGAACAGCTCTTTGAGCGTCTGCATAGACGGGCGGTAGCCTCCGCTCCACGGCCATATGGAGTTTGCCATGTCCTTGCCCTCGCGTGCCCTCGCTATGTTGAACGGGTGCTTGGGCAGCAGCTCCTGGCTCTTGCGTATGAGCGAGTTGAGCAGGTCGGCGGTCTCCTGTGGCGACATCTCCGCCTGGTGGGAGTCCTGCGATTCGTCGTATCCTGCTGGTTCCGGCTTTACGAGCAGCGGCTCCCACGGCTCGTCGGGGTGGTCGTGGGGACCGACGCACTGTATGTGCTTGTTGCCTCCGCGTATGACGAGCAGGTGGCGGTACTGTATTCCGGGTATGAAGTGCACGCGGTCGCTGCCGAGGTGCTCGTCGAGGTACTCGATGAGGCTTGCGCCCTCGTCGGTCTGCAGGTGTCCGCCGTGGTGGTTCTTTATCCGTCCGTCGGCTACGGTTATGATGTTGCAGCGTATGGCGAGGTCGTCGGGGCGCATCTCGTAGCCTATTGATGCCGCCTCGAGCGGTCCCCGTCCCTCGTATACCTTGTTGAGGTCGTAGCCGAGAATGGCGGTGTTGGCTACTTCTGAACCGGGTGCGAATCCGTCGGGAACGGTCACGAGCCGCCCAGTCCTGCCACGTTTGGCAAGCATGTCCATGTACGGCGTGTCGGCGAATTGCAGCGGGGTCATGCCTCCGAGCCTCTCTATGGCGTGGTCTGCCATGCCGTCGCCAAGTATTATAATGTGTTTCATTGTATTTTTATTAAATGTTTGCTATGCTCATGATGTTGGCGAATACTCCCGCCGCCGTTACCGACGCTCCTGCGCCGTAGCCCTGTATGAGCATAGGGTACTCCTTGTAGCGTTCGGTGGTGAGCAGGACGATGTTGTTCGACCCCTCAAGGTTGTAGAACGGGTGTCCGGGGCTGACCGCCTTGAGTGCGACACTGGTCTTGCCTCCCTCCATGGAGGCGACGAAACGCCACTTCTTATGCTCCCTCTCAAGTTCCCTGCGGCGGCTTTCGAAGTCGCCGTCAAGCTCTGGCAGCTTCTTCCAAAACTCCTCCGTGGTGCCTTGAAAGTACTCTTCCGGCACGAAGAGATGCTTCTCCACGTCGTCTTGTTCGACACGGTAGCCCGCCTCGCGGGTGAGTATTACGAGCTTGCGCACCACGTCTGTGCCGCTGAGGTCAATCCTCGGGTCGGGTTCGGAATAGCCCTGTTCCTTGGCGCGTCGTACTGTTTCGGAGAACGGAACGTCCGCGCCTATCTCGTTGAAGATGAAGTTGAGCGTGCCGGAAAGCACCGCCTCGATGCGCAGTATCTTGTCGCCGGAGTTGCGCAGGTCGTTGATTGTGCCGATAATGGGCAGTCCCGCGCCGACGTTGGTCTCGAAGCGGAACTTCACTCCGCGCGCTATGGCTGTCTTCTTCAGCCTGACGTAGCTCTCGTAGTCGCTCGATGCCGCAATCTTGTTGGCTGCGACGACCGATATGTTGTTTTCAAGGAACGACTGGTACAGTGCCGCTATATCCTTCGATGCGGTGCAGTCGACGAACACGCTGTTAAATATGTTCATTCCGATTACGTTGTCACGCAGCCTCGCGGGGTCGCTCGGCTCGCTCTTCCGCAGCTCCTCGCGGTAGTTGGAGAGGTCTATTCCGTCACGGTTGAATATCGCGTTGTGCGACGAGGCTATGCCTACGACGTTGAGCTTCAGCCTCGAACGCTGCTTCAGGTCGTCGTATTGGCTCCTTATCTGGTCGATGAGCTTGCCGCCGACGGTGCCTATTCCGCAGATGAACAGGTTTAGCACCTTGTATTCCGAGAGGAAGAATGAGTCGTGAAGCACGTTGAGCGACTTGCGTAGGTACTTAGACTCGACCACGAACGATATGTTTGTCTCGCTCGCTCCCTGTGCGCAGGCAATCACGCTGATGCCGCTCCGTCCGAGGGTGCCGAAGAGTTTGCCGGCGATACCGGCTGCGTGCTTCATGTTCTCGCCCACTATGGCTATGGTGGCGAGTCCGCTTTCGGCGTGCATGGGGAACATACGCCCGTCCTCAATCTCTGCCTTGAACTCGTCGTTGAGCACGTTGACTGCGTTCTTCGCGTCTTCGTCACGCACGCCTATGGACGTAGAGTTCTCAGAAGATGCCTGCGACACCATGAAGACGCTTATGCCGTTGTTTGCCAGCGAGGTGAAGATGCGGCGGTTGACGCCGACAACGCCGACCATAGACAGTCCGGTTATGGTTATGAGCGTCGTGCCGTTTATGGACGAAATGCCGCGTATGGGCTTGCGGTCGTCGTTGACTTTCTGCTTTATAATGGTTCCCTCGCCGTTGGGATTGAACGTGTTTTTGACTTTTATCGGTATGTTCCTCACGCAGACGGGGTATATCGTCGGCGGGTATATGACCTTCGCTCCGAAGTTGCAAAGCTCCATTGCCTCGATGTAGCTAAGCTCGTTGATGGTGTATGCGGTCTTGATGACGCGTGGGTCGGCGGTCATGAATCCGTCAACGTCGGTCCATATCTCCAGTACTTCTGCGTTAAGTGCCGCCGCAACTATGGATGCCGTGTAGTCACTGCCGCCACGTCCGAGGTTGGTTATCTCGTCGCTGACGTTGTCTCGCGCTATGAATCCGCCCATGACGCTTATGCGCGGCAGTGTGGCGAAGGTGTTTTGAATAAGCCGTATGGTAAGTTCGGAGTCGAGGCTGCGCTTGCCATGCGCGTCGTTAGTCTTGATGAAGTCGCGCGAGTCAAACCATTTGGCTCCCCTGATGAGCGTCGCCACGATTTGCGAACTCAGCCTCTCGCCGTACGAAACGATAGCGTCCTGTGTCTTGTGGCTGAGGTCGTGGACGAGGTAGACGCCATAGTAGAGCGACTGCAACTGCTCGAACAGCGCGTCAACCTTGTTGAACAACGCCTCGCGGTCGTCGGTGTCGGTGATGATGGTGTCTATTATCTTGTGGTGGCGGTCAACCATTCCGCCGTACTCGTCCTTCCAACGCTCGTCGCCACGTAGCGCGAGGCGTGATGTTTCCAGCAGTTTGTCAGTAATACCGCCAAGCGCGCTGACCACCACTATTACTTCCTGATGCTTGGCTTCTTTCTCTACAATGTTCTTAAGGCTAAGAACAGACTTCACGGAACCTACGGACGTTCCGCCGAATTTCAGTACTTTCATTCACAGTTTGTTTTTGATATGCCACCATATATATAATGTATAGGGGTGGCACGGTTACTATTCGGCACGTCCTCTTACAATGAGGCAAAGTGCAAAACTTAGTGGCAAAAGTACGAACTTTTATCACAACGAGCAATACTTTTCGAAGAATAATGGCTAATTTTGCATCAAATTACTTATTATATGGTATAAATCGTGTCTGTCTTACAGATTGCATAATAACACAAAACCAGCAAATGATACAGGAATACCAGCTCCGCATGCTGCCGCAGCAGGCATATAACGAGGAGGCAATCAAGCAATATCTGTCAAGGGAAAAGGGACTTGATATCAGGACTTTGAACGTAGTCAGGGTGCTGAAGAAGAGCATCGACGCCCGGCAGCGGACTATCTACGTCAACCTTAACGTCCGTGCTTACATCAACGAGTACCCGCAGGACGACGAGTTTCAGCGTACGGAATACCCCAATGTGGCAGGCAAGCCGCAGGTGATAGTCGTCGGCGAGGGACCGGGCGGGCTGTTCGCCAGCCTCAAGCTGATAGAACTCGGATACCGTCCCATAGTCTTGGAGCGTGGCAAGGACGTGCGCGAGCGCAAGAAAGACCTGGCGATGATAACCAAGGCGCAGAAGGTGGATTCCGAATCTAACTATTGCTTTGGCGAGGGTGGGGCAGGAGCCTACTCGGACGGCAAGCTTTACACGCGGAGCAAGAAGCGTGGAAACGTCAATAAGATTCTAAACGTGTTCTGCCAGCATGGGGCTTCCACCTCGATACTGTACGAGGCTCACCCACATATAGGCACCGACAAGCTGCCACGGGTAATCGAAAGTATGCGTGATACTATCCTTAAGTGTGGCGGCGAGGTGCATTTCCAGACCAAGATGACGGCGTTGCGCGTCGATGCCGATACCGTAGATGGTGTTGAGGCGGTATGTCTTCCTACGGGACAGCAACTGGTTTTCAAGGGACCGGTGATACTTGCCACAGGTCATTCAGCACGAGACGTTTACAGGTATATGGCTAAAGCCAACATCGAAATAGAACCTAAGGGCATAGCCGTAGGCGTGCGCCTCGAACATCCGGCACACCTTATAGACCAGATACAGTACCATAACGCCAATGGAAAAGGCAGATACCTGCCCACGGCGGAATACTCCATGGTGACGCAAGTAGGCGGACGTGGTGTTTATTCCTTCTGTATGTGCCCTGGAGGCTTCGTTATTCCTGCCGCTACGGGAGCCAGACAGATAGTCACCAATGGCATGAGTCCTGCCAACCGCGGCACGCAATGGAGCAATTCGGGCATGGTTGTAGAAGTCCGTCCAGAGGATATTGCCGAATTGTCGGGGCAGCTTTCTGTCGACAGCAAGGCTCTGTTTGACGAAGGTTCGGACGCTGCTGATGAGTTGAAGCAATCGTTCGAAAATAAATCAGATATGGTTGACAGCCTTGGAGTTATGCGGTTTCAAGAACTTATGGAGTTCGTTACGTGGCAACAGGGCAATATGAAGCAGACGGCACCGGCGCAACGTATGGCTGATTTCGTCAACAACAGGTTGAGCTATGACCTGCCGCGTTCGAGCTACGCACCAGGACTTATATCAAGTCCGCTCCATTTCTGGATGCCTAAGTTCATCACTACGAGGTTGCAGGAGGCATTCCGCTTCTTCGGGAAGCATCATCACGGGTTCCTTACCAACGATGCCGTGATGATAGCGAGCGAAACAAGGACGAGCTCTCCTGTAAGAATAAGCCGCAACCGGGACAATCTGATGCACGTAAGGCTTCGCGGCTTGTTCCCGTGTGGCGAGGGCGCGGGTTATGCGGGAGGCATAGTGTCTGCTGGAATAGACGGCGAGCGGTGCGCGGAGATGTGCGCCGAATACATGGCTGGTGCTGGCTCGTAGTGTGAAACATTCTGTTTCGCATCGTCAAACGACCTGTTTCATGTTATAAAACATATTGTTTCATCATGTGATTCGGCAAGTCTTGCATGATTCGGCTGCCACTGTTTGGATATGGGCAGGGCGCGGTCGTGTTTTGAAAGGCTGTGCAAAATCGCGTGGCTTATTCTTGGCTATTTTATTAAAAAAGTAGTACCTTTGCATGGAATTTAGCCATACAAGGCGATTTGCAAGCACGACAGCATCGTCATCACAGGCAAAACATTAGCATTTTCTTTTGAGAAAACAACTCTATTTACGATGAAGATATCTTACAAGTGGCTTAAAGAATATGTAGACTTCGACCTCACGCCGCAAGAAACGGCGGACGCTCTGACATCGACGGGGCTTGAAGTAGACTCACTTGACGAAGTGGAAACAGTACGAGGCGGGCTGAAAGGGCTCTTTGTGGGAAAAGTACTGACATGTGAACCACACCCCAATTCAGACCACCTTCACGTGACTACCGTTGATTTGGGTAAGGAAGAACCGCAACAGATAGTATGTGGCGCACCCAACGTAGCGGCAGGTCAGAAGGTCATAGTTGCCGATTTGGGCTGCGTTCTTTACGATGGCGACAAGGAATTTACCATAAAGAAGTCGCGTCTTCGCGGTGTTGATTCTTTCGGAATGATATGTGCCGAGGACGAAATCGGCATCGGTACCGACCATGCCGGGATTATAGTATTGCCTGACGATGCCCCGATCGGACTGCCAGCAGCCGAGTATTACCACCTGGAGAGCGACTGGGTGATTGACATAGACATAACTGCAAACCGTGCGGACGCACTTAGCCACTACGGAGTGGCGCGTGATTTGAATGCTTGGCTTATGCGTCAGGGCAAGCCTTCTACACTTCATCGTCCTGATTGTAGTAAGTTCCATGTCGACAACCACGACCTTCCAATCGACGTAACGATAGAGAACACAGACGCTTGCCGCCGCTATGCCTGCCTGAGCGTTACTGGTTGCGACGTTAAGGAAAGCCCGAAGTGGCTGAAGGACAAGCTGTCCGTGATAGGCTTGCGCCCTATAAACAACATCGTAGACATAACCAACTACATCATGATGGCTTACGGTCAGCCGATGCACTGCTTTGATGCGGACATGGTAAAGGGTCATCATATCATCGTTAAGGACAACAACAACGGCAAGAAATTCGTCACTCTTGACGGTGAGGAGCACATTCTTGGCGAGCACGACTTGGCGATATGCAACGAGGAAGAGCCTATGTGCATCGCCGGAGTGTTCGGAGGCAAAGGCTCGGGCACATACGAGACCACCAGGAACGTGGTACTTGAAAGCGCGTATTTCCACCCTACGTGGATACGCAAGAGCGCGCGCCGTCATGGATTGTCGACCGATGCGAGCTTCCGTTTCGAGCGTGGCGTAGATCCAAATGGCACGATATATGCATTGGAGCAGGCAGCCATACTGTGTCAGGAACTTGCAGGCGGCAAGGTGTCTATGGAGATTCGTGACGAGTATCCTACGAAAATGGCGGACTTCCCGGTACGCCTTAACTACGAATACTGCGACCGCCTCATAGGCAAGCAGCTCGGACATGACACCATAAAGGCCATTGCGCAGAGCCTGGAGATGAAGATAGAGAAGGAGGACGAGGAAGGATTGGACCTTCTCGTGCCTGCCTACAGGGTAGATGTACAGCGTCCTTGCGATGTGGTGGAGGACATTCTTCGCATATATGGATATAATAATGTAGAGATACCGACGGAGTTGAAGTCGTCGCTTACTATCGCCGCAGATGCCGATAAGGACTATAAGCGCGAGAATCTCGTAGGCGAACAGCTCGTGGGAGAGGGCTTTTGCGAGATAATGAACAACTCGCTTACCAAGGAATCCTACTACAAGGACGCAGAACTTAACCAGTATCCGTGGAGCAAGACGGTAAGGCTGATGAATCCGCTTAGTGCCGATCTCGGCGTTATGCGGCAGACTTTGTTGTTCGGCGGACTTGAGAGCATCGTAAGGAACATAAACCGCAAGTCCCACAATCTGAAGTTCTTTGAGGTGGGCAACTGCTATTGGTTTGATGAAAGCAAGCATTCGGCAGAGTCGCCGATAAAGGCTTACACGCAGGACTACCATATGGCATTGTGGGTGACAGGCAAGCGTGTCGAGGGTTCATGGGCGCATCCCGACGAGGACAGCTCATTCTATGAGTTGAAGGCTTATGTTGAAAACATCTTCAGGCGCGTAGGCGTACCACAAGGTATGCTGGTTCAGAAGCCGTCGGACAACAACATATTCGACAAGGCACTTGCCGTAGAGAACCACGGAGGCAAGGTTATAGCCGAAATGGGTATAGTCAGCCACAAGCTTCTTAAGTCGTTCGACATAGAACAGCCCGTTTATTACGCCGACATAGACTGGCAGGCATTGATGAAGGCTGTGCGCAAGAACAAGCTTGAGTTCAAGGAGATAAGCAAATTCCCGGCAGTGAGCCGCGACTTGGCGTTGCTCGTGGACGAAAGCACACAGTTTGAGCAGATAGAGCAGATAGCCCGTCAGACGGAAAAGAAGCTCTTGAAGCGCGTGGAGTTATTCGATGTTTACACAGGCAAGAACCTTCCAGAGGGCAAGAAGAGCTATGCCGTCAACTTCATATTGCAGGACGAGAACAAGACGCTTAATGACAAAGCCATCGATGCTATAATGAAGAAGCTCATACACCAGCTCACTACAAAGCTTGGAGCAGAGCTAAGGTGATTGGAAATGGATAGTGATAATTGATAATTATGATACCACTCTGGCTTGGCCGAATGGAAAAGTCAATTACCAATAATCAATTCTCAACGAAGTAATCAGGATTATTACCTATAAATTGTCAATTATTAATTAATACATATGGGAAGAGCATTTGAATATCGTAAAGCTACAAAGCTGAAAAGATGGGGTCACATGGCCCGTACGTTCACGAAATTAGGTAAGGAAATATCCATCGCCGTGAAGGCAGGTGGTCCGGAACCGGAGAACAACCCACGCCTGCGCGCCATAATCGCTACGTGCAAGAAGGAGAATATGCCTAAGGATAACATTCAGCGTGCCATAAAGAACGCTATGGGAAAGGACCAGAGCGAGTACAAGGAGGTTCCTTATGAGGGATACGGACCGCATGGCATAGCAGTATTCGTAGATACCTTGACAGACAACACGACCCGTACCGTGGCTGACGTGCGTTCTGTATTCAACAAGTTCAACGGCAATCTCGGTACGCAGGGGTCTCTAAGCTTCCTCTTCGACCACAAGTGCGTGTTCACTTTCAAGAAGAAGGACGGCGTAGATATGGACGAGCTTATCCTTGACCTTATCGACTACGGAGTTGATGACGAGTACGACGAGGAGGTAGATGAGGAGAATGGAACCGACGAGATTACCATCTACGGCGATCCAAAGAGCTTCGGCGACATTCAGAAATATCTTGAAGAAAAAGGCTTCGAGATAACTTCCGCAGAGTTCACACGTATTCCGACAGACCTCAAGGACGTTACTCCTGAGCAGCGCGAGACTATCGACAAGATGGTAGAGAAGCTGGAAGACTTCGACGACGTACAGAATGTGTACACAAACATGAAGCCGTTGGAGGAACCGGACGAGGCATAGCCAACTGACGGTCATACGGCGATACAATATGAAAGAGGGACAAAGGTCAATAGTTGAAGACCTTTGTCCCTCTTTGCTGTTTACAATCCTTGTTGCGAGCCTGCATTATACGGATATGCAGGCGCATGGTCTGCGCCTTATTTGTAGTCCTTTGGCGTGAAGCGGAAGTCGAACAGGACTTGTGCCGGGTGCTTCTCAGATCGGAAGGTATATTGGAAGTTGAAGCCAGCGTCCTTGTAAGTCTTGTTGTGTGTGCTGGATTTCAGGTCGTCGAGCAGTCCGTCCTTCAGCTGCTTGTCAATCTGCTTGATGACTATCGACGTGTCGGCTTCGCCGCATATCTTCATATAATAATGTATGGTACGTGTCGAAGCGTCAAATACCGCGCTGTCGGTCCGCTGGTAGTTCTGTACCGGGGTGGGGCAGACCTTTCTTGTATATTCTTTTAGTTCGCGCGCCGCACGGTCTTCGAGGCTTTCCTGGCATGCCGCAAGTGCAATAAGCCCCGTGAGTAATATCATTATTTTCTTCATGCTATTTGATTTTTACGGCAAAGTTACTTAAATCTAATCTAAAAACTAAATGGCTATGCTCACTTTTTCGTTTTTTATGATTAAATTTGCAAGGAATTATGTCGCCGACCGTCAGGCGGACGGCAATGTGTAATATTTTGTAGAGAAAACTGATATAATGGATCATATAAGGAACTTTTGTATTATCGCGCATATCGACCATGGCAAGAGCACCCTTGCCGACAGGCTGCTGGAATATACAAAGACGATACAGATAACCGAAGGGCAGATGCTCGACGACATGGACTTGGAGCGTGAGCGTGGAATCACGATAAAGAGCCATGCCATACAGATGGAGTATGCGCTCGACGGCGAGAAGTATATCCTTAACCTTATAGACACTCCGGGACACGTTGACTTCTCCTATGAGGTGTCGCGCAGTATAGCCGCCTGTGAGGGCGCGCTGCTCGTGGTCGACTCTACGCAGGGCGTACAGGCGCAGACTATCAGCAACCTCTATATGGCGATAGACCACGACCTCGAAATAATACCGGTCATCAACAAGATAGACATGCCGAACGCCATGCCCGACGAGGTGGAGGACGAGATAGTCGACCTTATAGGCTGCGACCGCAATGATATAATACGTGCGAGTGCGAAGACCGGGGTTGGCGTGCCGGAGATACTTGAGGCGATAGTCCGACGCATACCTGGTCCGAAGGGCGACGCGGAGGCTCCGTTGCAGGCGTTGATATTCGACTCGCTTTTCAATTCGTTCCGCGGCATCATCACGCTGTGCAAGGTCGTCAACGGCTCTATTAAGAAAGGAGACAAGGTGAAGTTCGTGCAGACGGGACAGGAGTATACCGCCGACGAGGTCGGAGTGCTAAAGATGGACATGGTTCCACGCCCCGTACTGGGGACAGGCGAGGTCGGATACATCATCAGCGGGATAAAGGACGCTACCGAAGTGAAGGTCGGCGACACCATCACCCACATAGACCAACCGTGCAGGGAAGCCATAGAGGGATTCCAGGAAGTCAAGCCTATGGTGTTCGCCGGCGTGTATCCTATCGACCCGAACGACTACGAGAACCTGCGCTCGAGCCTTGAGAAGCTGCAGCTCAACGATGCCTCGCTGACGTTCCAGCCCGAAAGCTCGCAAGCCCTCGGCTTCGGCTTCCGCTGCGGATTCCTCGGACTGCTCCACATGGAGATAGTTCAGGAACGCCTCGACCGCGAGTTCAACATGGACGTTATCACCACTGTGCCCAACGTATCGTACAATGTGTACGACAAGCACGGCAACGTCAAGGAGGTGCACAATCCGTCCGGACTGCCAGACGCTACCGCGATAGACCACATAGAGGAACCCTATATCCGCGCGAGCATAATCACCGCGAGCCGCTTCATAGGTCCTATAATGAAGCTGTGCCTTGACAAGCGCGGCGAGCTTGTGAGCCAGAACTACGTCAGCGGCGACCGTCTGGAACTGGTATTCCTCATGCCGCTCGGCGAGATAGTCATCGACTTCTACGACAAGCTGAAGAGCATTTCGAAGGGATACGCCTCGTTCGACTACCATATAGACAGCTTCCGTCCGTCGAAGCTCGCCAAACTCGACATACTGCTCAACGGCGAGCCCGTGGACGCGCTTTCTACGCTGACCCACGAGAGCAACGCCGTGGCGATGGGGCGGAAGATGTGCGCCAAGCTGAAGGACCTGATACCGCGGCAGCAGTTCGACATCGCCATTCAGGCGGCGATAGGAGCCAAGATAGTGGCGCGCGAGACGGTGAAGCAGGTGCGTAAGGACGTTACCGCCAAATGCTATGGCGGCGACATATCGCGAAAGCGCAAGCTGCTCGAGAAGCAGAAGCGCGGCAAGAAGCGCATGAAGCAAATCGGCAACGTGCAGGTGCCGCAGAAGGCGTTCCTCGCAGTGCTGAAGCTTGACTGACCGCGGCTTGTACGCCACGGCGCTTTCACTTGATACCGGCAAGATACTGACGACACAAGAATACGAACCTAACTTCCTAAACCTCCACAAGGAGGACTAACGATATGAAAGAGACCGTAGTTGACAAGAGAGACATTGCCAGGGAACTGGCGAGAAAGTACAGCACGATGACCCACGACGAGCTTGACATCCTCGAGGGCATACTCGTTCCGATGCGCTTTGCCAAGAACGAGATGATACTCAGGGAGGGCGAGACGTGCAGGAACATCTACTACATCGAGCGCGGGCTTGTCCGCCAGTTCTACTTCAAGAACGGCAAGGACATAACCGAGCACCTCGGCGTGGACCACACCATCTTCATGTGCATCGAGAGCCTGTTCCGCGAGGAGCCATCGCACCTCCAGGTGCAGGCGATAGAGCCTACGCTGATCTTCGCGCTGCCCAAGACGCGCCTCGAGGAGGTGGCCATGCACAACGTCAATATCCAGATCCTGTACCGCAAGATACTGGAGGAGAGCCTTATCATCAGCCAGGTGCACGCCGACCTCGTACGCTTCGAGTCGGCGCAGAGCCGCTACAAACGCATGTGCAAGCTCTCGCCGCAGGTGGTGCTGCGCGCCCCGCTGGTGTACATCGCGAGCTATTTGCAGATGACGCCGGAGACGTTGAGCCGCGTGCGCAGTTCTACGCTGTTCGACGACTGATATTGCCGGAAAAATCCGTACCTTTGCACTCGTTATGAGTAATACTGAAAGAAAGCGTGGCCTGCGCCAGTGGGTCATCGCCACACGGCCATGGTCGTTCCCCGCGTCCGTGATGCCGATCTTGATTCTGTGGGGATTCCTTTTCTATAATCAGTCAGCCTGCGGGCTGGAGGTCTGTTGGACGAACGCGCTGCTGTGTATGCCGCTGCTCGTCATAGTGCACGCCGGCGGCAACATGGTCAGCGACTACTCCGACTATACGCGCCGCGTCGACCTGCCCGGCTGCCCCAACGGTGTCACGTGGATATACGACGGGACGTTCGATGCCCGCGAGATCCTCCGCTACGGCATAGTGCTGATAGCCGTAGGCGTGGCTATAGGCATCGTGCTGCTCCTCAATTCCAGCTGGGAGGGGCTGTGGATAGGTGTCGTGGGGCTGTTGCTGACCTTCGGATATTTCCCGATGAAGGGTCACTGGCTCGGCGACGCTGACATTCTGTGCAGTTTCGCGCTGCTGCCTGCCGCGGGGACGATGTTCGTCTCTACGGGCGAATACCACTGTGAGACGCTGCTCTACATTCTGCCGCTCGGACTGCTCACGGTCTCGATACTCCATGCCAACAACACGCGCGACATCAACAACGACGCGCGCGCCGGACTGCTGACGCTATCCAACACCCTCGGCGGACGCATGGGCAAGCGCATATACGTCGCAGAAATCACCCTGCCATACGTGCTCGTATTTGTATATTGCCTCTGCCTCCGCCAGCCGTGGACGCTGATGCTGGTATTGCTGACGCTGCCGGCAGCCGTGCGCAACCTGCGGACGATGCTTGCCGCCGACGAGCGTATGGTCGGGCAGATACCGACTCTCGACAAGTTGTCGGCGCAGTTGCAGATGATGTTCGGACTGCTGTCCGCCGTCGGATACTTTATAGGGGCATGGCTATGAGCGGGATACGCAAGGCTTGGTGCGGCGTGGCGCTGGCTGCCGTGTTGTGGTTCGTGATGTTCTCGCCGTGGACGGCTCCGAAGGTCAACTTCTGGTACATGATGACGTTCTCCGGGATAGCCCTGACCGTGGTCGCCACGTGTTGCGACCGCGGGTGGACCAGGGACGTGCGCCCGTGCTGGCAGGAAGCCGCCGCGGGACTGGGCGTGGCCTTCGTGCTTTGGTGGGTGTTCTGGACGGGCGACAAGGTATCGGGCTGGCTGTTCAGTTTCGAACGCCCGCAGGTCGAGATGATATATGCCATGAAGCGCGGCACGAGTCCGACGGTCATAGCGTTGCTGCTGCTCCTGATTATCGGACCGGCGGAAGAAATCTTCTGGCGCGGTTTCGTCCAGCGGACAATGATGCGGCAGTGGGGCGCGGACGCGGGCCTCGCCGTCGCCACCGCCTGCTACACCGCCGTACACATACCCTCGATGAACTTCATGCTCGTCATGGCGGCACTTGTCGTCGGCGCGTGCTGGGGGCTGCTGTACCGCCTGTTCCCCCGCCACCTTGCGGCAATCATCGTCTCCCATGCCGTTTGGGACGCGTGCGCGTTCATAATCTTCCCGTTCTGAACGCCGTTCCCAATAAAGTAACAATACTATTCTTACACTCCAGCAAAGCCTTTCTTGCACTCCAGCAAAGCCTTTTCCACACTCCAAGAGAGCCTTTTCCACACTCCAAGAGAGCCTTTTCCACACTCCAAGAGAGGCTTTCCCACACTCCAAGAGAGGCTTTTCCACACTCCAAGAGAGGCTTTCCCACACTCCAAGAGAGGCTTTCCCACACTCCAAGAGAGGCTTTCCCACACTCCAAGAGAGCCTTTCTTACATTTCAGCAAGTTACTTCTTACCCTCCAAGAAGTGACTTCTTACTCAGTAAGACATGACTTCTTACTTCTCAGCATAGATATTGGATACATAAAAAGCGGGACAACAATCTGTCTGTCAGACCATTGTCCCGCTTGTGGCTTTATCGGCGCGCTTCGGCGGGAATCCCCGCCGTGGGCTTATTCCGTATATAGGTAACGCTTGATGCTGCGCTTCGGGGTTTTCTGGAACTCCTCTTCCTGCAACCGTATCTCCGAGACCTTGCTGTACGCCGGTACGAGCGTGTTGAGCTGCGTACGGTTCTCCTCCATGATGCTCTCGATGTCGGCGTTGTTCAATCCTATCGACTTCGCCTCGTCATAGTCGGGGTGGACGAGTCCGATGAGCTTGTTGCCCTCCTGGATAACGAGGCTCTCGTTGACGAGCGGCAGCGAGTTCAGCTTGTCCTCAATCTCTTCTGGATATATGTTCTGACCGTTCGAGCCGAGGAGCAGGTTCTTCGAACGTCCCTTTATGAACACGTTGCCATCGGCGTCCATAAGTCCGAGGTCTCCCGTGTGGAACCAGCCCTGCTTGTCGATAGACGCTTCCGTGGCTCGCGGGTTCTTGTAGTATCCGAGCAGCACGTTCGGTCCCTTGGTGAGTATCTCGCCCGGAACGTTCTCTGGGTCTTCGCTGTCAATCTTCACCTTCTGGTGGTATGCCGCCTGTCCGCACGAGCCTTGCACGAACGTATGCCAGTCGCGGTAGCAGATGATGGGCGCGCATTCGGTTGCTCCGTAGCCTACGGTGTAGGGGAATCCTATCTGCCTGAGGAAGTGCTCAACCTCGCCGTTGAGTGCCGCGCCGCCGATGATGACCTCGTAGAGCCTGCCGCCGAATGCATCGAGCACTTGCTCGCGTATCTTCTCGCGCACCTTCTTGTTCACCACGGGCATGTTCAGGAGCAGCCTCATTCGGTTGTTCTGTATCTTCGGGAACACCTTCTTGCGGATTATCTTCTCGATGACAAGCGGCACGGCTATCATTATGACCGGCTTCACCTCTGCCAGTGCCTGCGATATGATTGCCGGCGACGGCACGCGCGTGAGATAGAATATGTGCATACCGATGATGAACTCGAACAGGAACTCGAACGCCATTCCGTACATATGCGCCATGGGCAGTATGCTGATGACGTTGTCGCCCTCGTGCAACTTGTCGCCGAGTACGTGCTTGGCGAAGTCGGCGTTGCTCCACATCGCGCGGTATGGTATCATTACTCCCTTGGAGTGTCCGGTAGTGCCGCTGGTGTAGTTGATGAGTGCAAGCTCGTCGGGGCTTTGCTCGCGGTAGTAGTGGACGTGTTCCTGGCGGAAGAACTTCGGATAGCGTTTTCCGAACACCTCGTTTAGGTGTTCGCGTGCGTAGGTCAGCTTTTCGGTGCGCGATACCACGAGCGAGTAGTCGGGAATGTAGATTATTCCCTCCAGGTGCGGCATCTTCGTCGCGTCGATCTGCGTTGCCACTACGTCGCCCACGAAGAGTATCTTCGCGTCCGAGTGGTTGACTATGTTGTGGATTTGTTCGGGCAGGAACTCGTGTAGTATCGGCACTGCCACGGCTCCATACGTGAGCGTGGCAAGGAATGCGGCTGCCCATGCGGCGGAGTTGCGTCCGCAGAGTGCTATCTTGTCACCCTTCTGGACTCCGCTCGCCTCGAACATAATGTGTAGTTTCTCAATCTTGCGCGCTACATCGTGATATTGCAGCGTCTTGCCCTTGTAGTCGGTCAGAGCGTCATAGTCCCAGTGGTCTATGATGCTCTTTTCTATCAGAGCGTTAAAACTTGGAATCGTCTCCATTGCACAGTAAATCAAATTTTGTGCAAAGGTACGATATTAATTACACACTTCAAAACTTTTTGTGCAGAAATATGGCTGCCTTGGGGCGTGCCGGCTATACCACGTCCTGGTACAGGTACCGCTTGATGCTCTTCTTCGGTGTCTTGGCGAACTCCTCGGGGTGTATGCGTACGGTTGACAGGCGGCAGAACGCCGGCAGCGACTTGTTCAGCTCAAGCCTGTTCTGCTCCATGACCTCCTCTATGTCGTTGTCGTTCAGCCCCAGTGCGTTGGCAGTCTCCATGTCGGGGTGTATGAGTGCCACGAGCTGGCTGCCCTGCTGTATTATGATGCTCTCGTTGACCATGGTCATGGAGTTAAGCTTGTTCTCAATTTCCTCGGGGTATATGTTCTGTCCGTTCGCGCTTAGGAGCATGTTCTTTATGCGTCCCTTGATGAACAGGTGTCCGTCGGCAGACATCGTGGCGAGGTCGCCGGTGTGGAACCAGCCGTCCTTGTCGAGTACTGCGTCGGTGGCTTCCTGGTTCTTGAAGTAACCCACCATTACGTTGTCTCCACGGGTGACTATCTCGCCTGGAACGTTCTCCGGGTCGGGGCTTAGCACCTTGACTTCCATGTTGACGACTGCCGTACCGCACGAGCCGTTGACGAAGTCGCGGTAGTCGCTGTACGTTATCATGGGACCCGTCTCGGTGGTTCCATATCCCATGGTGATAGGGAAGTCTATGCTTGTTAGGAACTTCTCGATGTCGGCGTTCAGCCCGGCTCCGCCAACGAGTACCTCGTACAGGTTGCCGCCGAGCACGTCCATAACGTCCTGGCGTATCTTCTGCTTCACCTTCTTGTTTATCACCGGCATGTTCATCAGCAGGTGCATTGGCTGCGAGAACGCCTTTGGGAATATCCTCTTGCGTATGATCTTCTCAATCACCATGGGCACTGCCACGACTATCGCCGGCTTGATGTCTGCGCAGGCTTGCGCTATGAAGGTGGGACTCGGCAGCCGTGTGAGGAAGAACAGGTGGTTGCCGAAGATGAATTCCGACAGGAACTCGCACGTCAGCCCGTACATGTGTGCCATGGGCAACATGCTCAGCACATTGCTCCCCGGCTTGATGTTCGGCTTGATGTTCTTGACAGCCCACTCTATGTTGCTTGCCATAGACCTGTACGACAGCATCACGCCCTTGGAGAATCCCGTCGTACCGCTCGTGTAGTTTATCATGCAGATGTCGTCGGGCTTGTCATCGTAGTAGCTGACGTGCTCGGTATGGAAGAACTTGGGGTATTTCTGCCCGTATAGGGCGTTGAGGTTCTCGCGGGCAAACGTCAGTTCGTCCGAGCGTGAGATGACGAGTGAGTAGTCTGGTATGTAGACGATGCCTTCGAGCCGTGGCATCTTGTCTGCCTCAATCTGCGTAGCCACCACGTCGCCCACGAACAACAGGCGGGCTTCGGAGTGATTGACGATGTTGTAGACCTGGTCGGGGGTGAACTCGTGCTGTATAGGCACTGCTATCGCGCCGTACGTAAGTGTGGCAAGAAAGGCTGCCGCCCACATCGACGAGTTCCGTCCGCAGAGGGCTATCTTGTCTCCTTTCTCTATGCCGCTATGCTCGAAGAGGATATGCAGTTTCTCTATCTTCCGTGCTACATCATGGAATTGCAGTGTAGCACCCTTGTAGTCGGTGAGGGCGTCCTTGTCCCAGTTATCCTTTATACTTTCTTCTATATAAGAGTTAAAACTCTTGCGTGATTCCATATTGCCTTTGCACAAATTCATAAATTCCGTGCAAAGTTATTATATTATTTGCGTCCAGCCAAATGTTTCTATATGTTTTCTGCACAGAAGTGGTATTTTTGTGCATTGAACATTAAAACAATCTTGGAGAAGTATTGATTACTCGTAGTGCATACTCTTTGCCGGATGTATTCTTGATACAAGGTAGCTTGGAGCTATGAGTACGAACATACATATTAATAATGTGGCGGCGTTGAGTGCTATGACCAGTGCCCAGTTCAGTTCCACCGGCACGGTGCTGACGTAGTATGTCTGTGGGTCGAGCTTTACCATGCCCGTGAGCTTCTGAAGTGCTATGATGCCGAGTCCTATGGCGTTGCCTATTATCAGTCCGCGCCCGATTATGAAAGTGGCAAACCATAGGAATATGTGCCTTACCGTATTGTTGCGCGCCCCCAATGCCTTGAGCACGCCGATCATCTGCGTACGTTCGAGTATGATGATGAGCAATCCCGAAATCATCGTCACTCCAGCCACTGCCACCATGAGTGCTATGATTATCCACACGTTCAGGTCCATGAGGTTCAGCCATGAGAATATCTGCGGATTCAGTTCCTCCACCGTTGCCGAAGAATATGTGTTGCCGTACTTGTCTACGGTTTTGTTCACCTTGTCAACCACGTTGTCGGCAGTCTCTTGCAGGCGGTCGAAGTCGTTTACCTCCAGTTCCGCCCCGCTCGTCATGCCGTCCTGCCAGCCGTTGAGCTTGTTGCACGTATACAGGTCGGTGAAGCACAGAGCCTCGTCGAAGCGTTGCAGATGTGTCTCGTATATTCCGCTTATGGTGAACCGCCTCGTACGCACTCCGTTAGCGTCGATGAAGTAGGCGAATATGCGGTCGCCCGCCTTCACCTTCAGCTTGTCAGCCATCTGCCTGGATATGACTATTTTGTTCTGGCTCTTGCTGTCGGAGAACATGGGCAGCTCTCCCTCGACCATGTTCTGCTTTAGGAAGCCCTCATCGTATTCCGGTCCTATTCCTTTCATTATGATGCCGAGGAAGTCGTCGTCGGTCTTCAGTATTCCCTGCTTCAGCGAGTAGCGTCCTGCGTGCTTCACGCCCGGTATCTTCTTCAGCACGTTCATCATCGAGTCGCCCATCTCTATGCCCGATGGCTCTGCCGACCCGATAGTCAGGTAGTCGGCTACGGTTATGTGTCCGCCGAAGCCTATCACCTTGTCACGTATGGTATGCTTGAAGCCGAGTACCACGCTGACGGTTACAATCATCACCGCCAGACCTATGGCTACGCCTATTGTGGCAATGGTTATCGCTGGACGTGATACCTTGCGGCGGTTGTCGTGGTTGCCGTATATCTTGTGTGCTATGAATAGTGGAAAGTTCATCTCTTTTCTTATATTTCTTCGACCCTGCCAGGATATTGTTCGAGAGCTTTGCGGAGAACCACGAGCGCACGTTGCAGGTCGGGCTTCTTCAGCACGTAGGCTATGCGCACCTGGTTGATGCCCGCTCCTGGGGTAGTGTAGAATCCCGATGCAGGAGCCATCATCACCGTCTCGCCCTCATAGTCAAACTCCGTTAGGCACCAGCGGCAGAACTTCTCGCTGTCGTCCACCGGCAGTTTAGCCACTGTGTAGAATGCCCCCATAGGTATTGGCGAGTACACTCCCGGTATTCGGTTCAGCCCGTCTATTAGGGTCTTGCGGCGTTCCACGTACTCGTCGTAAACGTCACGGTAGTAACTTTCTGGAGCGTCGAGTGAAGCCTCAGCCACTATCTGTCCTATCAGTGGTGGTGACAGGCGCGCCTGGCAGAACTTCATCACCGCCCTGCGTATTTCTGGATTGCGTGTTATTAGTGCGCCTATGCGTATACCGCATTCGCTGTACCGCTTAGACACCGAGTCTATGAGCACGGCATTGTCCTCCAACCCCTCAAGGTTCATGACGCTTATGTATGGCGAGCCAGTGTAGATATATTCACGATACACCTCGTCGGAGAACAGGTACAGGTCGTACTTGCGCACGAGGTCGCGTATCTGGTTCATCTCTCGCCGCGTGTAGAGGTAGCCCGTAGGGTTGTTGGGATTGCATATCATTATGGCGCGCGTTTTCTCGTTGATTAGTTCCTCGAACTTCTCAACCCTCGGCAGAGCAAAACCTTCCTCTATGCTTGTGGCAATGGTGCGTATCTTCGCGCCAGCCGATATTGCGAACGCCATATAGTTGGCATATGCCGGTTCGGGCACTATTATCTCGTCGCCCGGATTGAGACACGCCATGAAAGCGAACAGCACAGCCTCCGACCCACCCGACGTGATGATAATATCGTCAGGCGTGATGTTTATATTGAACTTCTTATAATATGGTATAAGCTTCTCCCGATAGCTCAAATAACCCTGGCTTGGAGAATACTCAAGTATCTTGCGGTCAATCTTTTTCAGCGCGTCAAGTCCGCATTGAGGGGTCGGCAGGTCTGGTTGTCCGATATTCAAGTGGTAGACCTTTATGCCCCGTTTCTTTGCGTCGGCAGCCAAAGGAGCCAGTTTGCGTATCGGCGACTCCGGCATTTCCAGTCCGCGAACTGATATTTCTGGCATATGCTTTCTCTCTATTCTTTTATACTTAGATTGCAAAGGTACGCTTTTTTTTATTATCTTTGCACGCACAAAAGATAATTTTAGTAAAACGTATAAATATGAGAACAAGAACCGCACAGTGGTTTGAAACACGCGTCCGATACGACAAGACCATGGAGGACGGAAAGCAGAAGAAAGTGACAGAACTATACGTCGTAGACGCGCTGAGCTTCGGCGAGGCAGAGGAACGTATCACGCGCGAGATGAGCCATTATATCAGTGGTGAGTTTGACGTAAAGGCGATAACGCCTACCGTATATGGTGAAATATTCTTCAGCGATGCCGACAGGGACGACCGCTGGTATAAGGCAAAGCTCTCGTTCATCACTATCGACGAGAAGACGGAGAAGGAGAAGCGCACGGCTGTCAACTACCTTGTTCAGGGTGCGTCGGTACAGTCGGCTGTGAAGAATATAGAGGAGGTCATGAACGGCACTATGATTGACTATGTCATCGCCGCAATCACCGAGACAAAGGTAATGGACGTGTTCGAGCATACGGCTCAAAGCACCAAGGAAGTAGGTCAGCCCGCCGATGACAAGCCGGAGTACGAGGCTTAATTTTTAATTCTTCGTCCTTAATTTTTCATTTTTAATATTTAATTTTTAATTAGAATTGTGTTTGATGTAGCAAAGAACTTACACGAGGTGTTGGGTGACCTGCCTGATGGCGTACAGTTGGTTGCCATCAGCAAGTTCCACCCCAACGAGTATATTGAGGCTGCGTATCGTGAAGGTCAGCGCGTATTCGGCGAAAGCCACGAACAGGAACTCCAGAAGAAAGCAGCCTCACTGCCTAAGGATATAGAATGGCACTTCATAGGTCACTTGCAGACCAACAAGGTGAAGTACATCGCGCCCTATATCTCGATGATAGAGGCTGTGGACAGTCTGAAGCTCCTAAAGGAAATCAACAAGCAGGCTGCCAAGCACGACAGGGTCATCAATGTGCTGCTCGAACTCCACATAGCCGAGGAAGAAACCAAGTACGGGCTTACTCTCGATGATTGCCGGCATTTGCTTGCCAGTGGAGAATGGCGGGACATGAAGAACGTGCGCATCTGCGGACTTATGATGATGGCGTCCAACGTTGACGACGAGTCGCAGATACGCCGTGAGATGACTACGGCTGCCGACTTCTTCGACGAGGTAAAGGCAAAGTACTTTGCCGATGGCGCGGAGTTCAAGGAACGCTCGTGGGGCATGTCGCACGACTATAAGATAGCCGTCCAGTGCCGTAGTACCATGGTGCGTGTCGGTACAAAGATATTCGGTCCGAGGGTATATTAATTTGGTTTCCTATTTGATTTGGCTTTGTCTCCTATCTAATTTGTATTAAATCACCAAGGAAACTATATTTATAATTTATATAAAACAAAAAAGCTGCGGCATGCCTGTTTGGCATATCGCAGCTTTTTATTATTAGCGTTGTGTACTAAAGGGATTACTTCTTTATGTACTTGTGACCGTCCTGTATTACTACGCCCTTGTAGTCCTCGCCTACACGCTGACCTGCAAGATTGTAGATAGGTGCGTTCTTGTCTATTTCCTTGTCGTCTGCCTTTACTCCGTTGATACCGGCTGTAGAGCCGTTTACGGAATAAAGATAATTGCCTGCGCCAAGTTGTAATGCATTATTGTATACAGTAAGTGTACCAACTACAATAACCTTGTCGCCAACCTTGAGCCAGTCCTTGTTGGTGTCTGTTATGTCAGCCTTGTTTATCTGCTTGCCACGGAATACAGTAAGTGTATCGGTAGTGCCTTCTTGCTGTATAGAATAAGTTATATTCTTATATTGTGTGCTGACTTCGCTGATTCTCTTGACAGTGCCTTCGAAATACATATCTCCTGTAGGAAGTGTACCTGCATTGCTCAAGGTGTATGCGTCAGCAATGGTGAATGGGCTTGCAGCAGTGCCTGCGCCTACGGTTGCTGGCATCTTCTTAAACTCCTTAGTAGTAACTTCACTCGCCTTGCCGTCCTTGTATGCGATAGCCTTAACGGTTGTGGTTTCGCTAAGGGTGAACGGAGCAGTGTACTGTGTGCTTGCAGTCGTCGGGGTTGAGCCGTTGAGAGTGTAGTAAACAGTATTGTTACCGCCAGCGATAGTTACCGTTGTGCTGCTTTGGAAAGGATTTGTACCGCTGATAGTAGGAGGTGTCACGGCGTTTGCGTCAGCAGTGTAAGTAACTTCAATCTTGGTCGCGCGAACTTGGTTACTTGTTGCTTTGATCGTGAAAGAAGCTGCGTTACCGGTCCATGTGCCGACTTGGTCAGTTCCTGCAACATAGGTTCCGGTTGAAACAGAAGAAGCAGCAAAACAACCTGGACCATATTGGTTGGTGCCAGTTGCAGTACATGTAAATACAACTTTTGTGATGTTGCCTACCGTCGATTTAATTTCCAACGTAGCACCCTTGTATATTCTGTAATTTGATCCATTACCGAATACTCCGGAGTTTGTCGCAGCACCACTCGCAGTTAGTGTTATACCGTCTTTGGCAAGGGTAACAGTTGTAGCTGCTGTTCCACCGTCTGCACCTTTGTCTGTAGAGGCGGTGAAAGTCACAGTTGTCTGTGCGAACGACAGGCTGCTGGTCAGAGCGAGCGTTGCGACCAGCATTGAGCGTAAAATTTTGTTCATAAGCTTTTAAAATTAAGAGTGAATAAATATTGTTTGTTGATTAAATGGTCTTATACTGTTGCAAATTTAGCAATTATATTCATTTCGCACAAGCGTTAGGGTATTAAAAAACGGTGAAGATAGAAGAAATGTCATTTATATGGTAAACGGGGTCGCGTCCTTATACAATAATGTCGTACGACATCGGCAGGTAAGGAAGCACGTCCTTTCACCCTGTTGTCGTACGACATTAGAAACGGTATTTTATATATGTGTGTTTACTTGTCGGCTACGGGCAGGTTCATCTGCTCCATTTCAAGGCTTGCCCAGATGAACGGGCCTACGCCCTTGCCGTCGTTGTCACGTACAGGTTCGCTCATATAGTATTCGAAGCTGCCGTCACGACGCTTGTTCACCTTGTTCTCCGGTACGTATGGAGGATTGTAGCCCGGACCGAGTCCGCTGACCGAGCAACAGCGCGTCAGCGATATGGTCTTGTCGGGGTTGACCTTGATGAACGTACGGATTATTCCGTTGTAAGCCTTGATGCCCGCGTCCTTGAAACTCTCGTCGAGATAGCCCTTGCGGTATCCCTTGAGCAGGCAGTAGGCGAACATGCTGCTGGCTGTTGCCTCAAGGTAGTTGCGCGGGTCGTTCACGTCGAGTACGTCGTACCATACACCTGTCCTCTTGTCCTGGTGCTTGACGACCGCCGCCATAGCCTTTTGGAACAAGGATACGACCTCGCCACGGCGTGCGTAGTTGTCAGGCAGCGCGTCGAGCACTTCGACCATAGCCATTGTGTACCAGCCCATGGCGCGTGCCCATGAGTGCTGGCTCTGTCCTGTCTCGGGATTAGCCCAGAACTGCTTGTGTGTCTCGTCCCACGCGTGCTTCCACAGTCCTGTAGCCGGGTCGAAGGTACGCAGGTCGGTCTTGGTTATCTGGTCTACCGCGTCGTCCCAATACTTGTGGGCTTTCTTGTAGCCCTTGAACAGCGGGGCTGCCTTGGTGTAGAAGGGCAGTCCCATGAATATGCCGTCGAGCCATACCTGGTTGGCGTATATAGCCTTGTGCCAGAATACTCCCTCGTTGGTGCGCGGCTGGTTCTCCAGCTGCTTGAAGATGAGCTTCATGCCCTTGTATATGTTCTTCTGCGGTGCGAGGTCGTAGAGGTTTATGAGGAAATGTCCGGGACGGCAGTTGTCGAGGTTGAAGTCGGCGTACTTGTAGCCGGTGATGTCGCCGTCGGCGGTTATCATCGTGTCGGCGTATGCCAGCAGGTAGTTGAGTATGGACTTGTCGCCGTAGGCGCGGTAGGTGTCGAGCATCGGCTCCATTTCTGTGCCTATGGTATAGCTCCACTTCGGCTTCTTGGCGAAGTCGAGCATGTAGGCCTTCGGGTTGCGTGCCATTTCAGAATATGTCATCCACTCCGAGTAGTGGGCGTATGGCTTGTCTATGAGTACCGTCGATCCGTTGACTACGACGTTGTCAAAATACAGGTCGTGGCTCTTGCCCGTACGCTTCACGGCTTCGGCAGCCACTCCGTCGAACGTGCAGTTGGAGACGTGTATGTTGTATATCTCGTCGTGATCGTCGAGTCCGTTGAGCAGTACGCCGAACTTGCTCTTCTTGCACGTTACGTTGCTCATGTACACGTTGCGTACGGTAGGAATGTGACCGCGCTCTGCCTGTTCGTTGGGTTCGTAGCCGAGGTTGATGCGCATCACTGACTCGCGGCACTGTCCTACGGTGATGTTGCGCATATATATGTTTTCGGTCACTCCGCCACGGCAGGTATTTGTCTTTATGCGCAGCACGCGGTCGAGGTTGGGCGAGTCCATTGCGCAGTTCTCTGCAAACACGTTTCTTGCTCCACCCGATATTTCGGAGCCTATGACAACTCCGCCGTGACCGTCCTCCATGGTGCAGTTGCGGATTATGATGTTCTGGCTCGGTATATTCCACTTCAGTCCGTCACGGTTGCGTCCGCTCTTTATGGCTATGCAGTCGTCGCCGGTGTGGAACGTGCAGCCTTCGATTATTACGTTCTCACAGCTTTCGGGGTCGCAGCCGTCGCCGTTAGGTCCCTCGTTCCATATCTTCACGTCCTTGACGAGTATGTTCTTGGAGAGCAGCGGGTGGAGCACCCAGAACGGCGAGCGCAGGAGGGTTACGTTCTTGATGGCTATGCCCTCGCAGTTGTAGAGGTTGATGAGCTGCGGGCGCAGTCCCTTGTCCTTCATGTTGCGCTTCTCTACGTCCAGTCCGGCTTCGGAGTACTTGAACAGTAGCGGACGACCTATCTTCTGGCTCTCCACAAGGTCGGGAGTCCAGCCGAAGCGGTCCTTGCCGCACCATTTCCACCATGTTTCGTTGGACGCTCCGCCATCGATAGTTCCCTCACCGGTAATGGCTATGTTCTTCTCGCCATAGGCGTAGATGCACGGGCTGAGGTTCATGCAGTCCATGCCTTCCCAGCGTGTCTTGACTACGGGGTAGAGTTCCTTGTCGAACACGAACAGGAGTTTGGAGTCCTTCTGTACCTCAAGGTTGACGTTGCTTTTGAGGCGTATCGCGCCTGTGCTGTACGTACTGGCAGGCACTACCACCGTGCCGCCGCCTTTGCCGGAGCATTCGGCTATCGCCTTGTTTATGGCTTTCTGGTTCTTGGCAGCCGTCGCCTTGGGCGATGCGCCATACTTGGTGATGTTGTAAGTCTTGTCGCTGAAAGTCGGCTCGACTACGTTGCTTTCAATCTGCTTGTACAACGCATCGTTCCAGTTGCCTTGCGCAAGTGCACACAAAGGCATCAACGCCAGCATGACAATGATTAGTTTTACTGTGCGAATCATAATGGTGTTCTTGGTAATTATTGTTGTTGTTTTAGTTGTCGGGTTGTCCACGTGTGCTTACAAAGTTACAACAATAATCTACAACGCCATTGGCTTTTATTCTTTTTTATGATTTTCTTTGTTCTGGACTGTGTGCGCATACAATGTTAAAAAACGCATTTTGTGCATTGAAAATTTGTTTGAATGCTTGGAATCCTTTATATTTGCCACAGTTTTTTAGTCGATTTAGAGATTTTCTAAATCACCCCTCGAGGTTGGCAGCTTCCTGCGCCAACCTCTTTTCATGAATAGTGACGATAGTGTTTCTTTAATACCTCAGACTGTATTCCTTAGACTCCTCATAATGTATTATGTGGATTCTTCAAGCTGTATTTCACGGTGTGGAACGACTGCGTTTCTTGGATTCTAACGACTGTATTCCTTAGGTTCTAACGATTGTATTCCTTAGGTTCTAACGAATACATTCCTTAGGGTGTAAGAAATACATTCGTTAGATTTTGATGATAGTTGGCGGAAAATTCCGTCTACAGTCAACGTACATTCCGCCTACATTCCGCCGCAGTCCATGTCAATACTCATTGAGGAGCCTTACGACTTGTGCCACCTCGTCGTCGGTCATGGCTTGGTTGCATGGCAGCGACAGTTCCTGGCGGTGTATCATTTCGGTCACGGGATAGCTGCGGTCGTTCCACTCCTTGTAGGCTTCCTGCTTGTGTGGCGGGGTGGGGTAGTGAACCATTGTCTGCACGCCATTGTCGGAGAGGTATTGCCGCAGGCAGTCACGGCTTTCAGTCAGTATCGGGAATATATGCCACACGCAGTCGCCCAAGGCGTAGATGCCGCGGGCGGTCTTTATGCCGTTAGTACCAGGAATGGCTATCTTCGGATTGTGTATTTCCGTGATGTACCGTTCGGCTATCTGCTTCCTGCGTGCGTTGTCGCGGTCGAGATACTTGAGCTTCACGTCGAGTACGGCGGCTTGAAGCTCGTCGATACGGCTGTTGCGTCCCTTATACTGGAATTCGTATTTGCGGCTTGAGCCGTAGTTGCCAAGCGTCCTGACGGTTTCGGCAAGCTGTTGGTCGTCAGTGGTAACAGCTCCTGCGTCGCCGAATGCGCCGAGGTTCTTGCCTGGATAGAAGCTGTGGGCTGCGGCGTGCCCGAGCGAGCCTGTACGCTGAATGCCGAATATCGACGGCTGTATGTTGTAGGTACAGCCGTGGGCTTGCGCGTTGTCCTCAATCAGCTTGATGTGATACTTTTGGCAGAGGTCGCCTATCTTCTCCGTGTAGGCGCAGCGTCCGTAGAGGTGTACTATGAGCATTGCCCTCGTGCGTGGCGTTATGGCGGCTTCGATGCGTGAGTCGTCAATTTCAAGTGTGTCAGCCCGTGGCTCTACAAGCACGGGGGTTAGTCCGTTGTCTGATATGGAAAGTATTGAGGCTATGTAAGTGTTGGCAGGGACTATGACCTCGTCGCCGTCGTGCAGTACTCCCAGTTCCTTGTAGGCGCGGAATATGAGCCACAGCGCGTCGAACCCGTTGCCGCAGCCGACGCAATATCGCGTGCCGGTATACTGTGCGTAGTCGCCCTCAAATCGTTCGGTAGCCTTGCCTCTTAGGTACCAGCCGCCTTCAATGACATTGTTGACTGCCGACTCGATTTCTTCGAGGTGGGTAGCTGTGATCGCTTTTAACGGAAGATAAGGTATCATGCTCATAGTAAGTCGTATTTATAGGTGTCGTAGCAGACTCCGCGTCCGCCGAAGCCTTCCTTTTGGAATATCAGCCCGTGATTCAGACGGTGTCCGCCAGCCTCTGTCGATTTCCCGAAGTCGAGATACCTGATGTGCGGGTATTTGTCGCGGTCGCTATATACATTATTTATTATGTGGTCAAACAGCAGGTCGAGAGCTCCGCACGCCTTGCCTTCGGGCGATGCCGATATGTATTGCGTGTGTATGACTTGCGGAGTCTCGTAGACGAGCGTTCCGCCAAGCGGTGTGCCGTCCTTTGCGCAAGCCATGAAGAGGCGGATATTGTCGGGGAAGCGTGACTTGAGGAGCTGTATTTCTTGCAACGTGTGTACGGGGTGGACTCCGAACCTGTCGGTCAGGTTGCTGTCGAGGATAGACCAGAAGGCTGCCATGTCGCCGCTCTCGCCGGCGGTCACGCTGCTGCGTATGGCTTTCTTTATGCCGCGCCTGCGGAGCTCTGTGAACTGCAGGCGGTCGTCGATGTCGATAGTGGACGATATTTCACGGGCGCAGATGCTTGCATTGCAGACGTTGGTTAGTGCGTATAGGTCCTCGCCGGCTGGCAGGCGGTGGTATATCCACGGTATAGCCTTGTAGACCACGTGGCTTACGTGCTCGCTGCGAAGATAGCCGTTGATTAGACGGAACGCCTCGCACACGTCGGCGGTGGTAGCCTTCGTGTCGGTGATGAGTCCGCCGTAGGTCAGTCCCTGGTGCGACCACAGAGTGTCGCCTGTGATGTTGGCGGGCAGCAGTGCGTAGATGTCGCCATTGCGGAAGACGACCAAGGAGAAGTCGGTGAAACGGTCGTGGTGGTAGTCCATATAGTTGCGGTCGAGTAGGAACGTGCCCTGTCTCGACCGTGCTACAAAGGCGTTCCATGCGCCTGCCATGTCAGCCGTATATCGCCTTACTTCGAACATTCCTTGTACTTTAGAAACTCGTCGTAGTCGTAGATATAGTCTTCGGGCTGGTAAGGCTCGGAGGCGAGGCACAGGCATACGGCACCTGAGGAGAAGTCCTCAAGTGTCCGCCAGGTGCCTGGAGTGATGAGCAGCCCCTCCCACGGGTGGTTGAGAAGATAGCTGTCTTTATGTTTCCCGTCGTCGAGAATGACGGTAAAGCTTCCGCTCATTGCCACGAGCAGCTGGCACAGCTTCTTGTGGGCGTGTCCGCCACGGCTCTCTCCACCTGGAACGTCGTAGACCCAGTACACTCTTGAGACATTGAAAGGAACGTCCTTCATCTGTTCCACAACGGTCAGATTTCCCCGTGGATCAGCTATTTTCTTTAGTTCTATGATTTTGCCAAGCATTTCCTACGACATATTCATTAATACCTACCACCCAACACCATTCATGTTGTTTGGCAACACCCTTCATGTTGTTCGGCAACACCATTGGTGTTGTTATTTGGTACCTGTCATCATTATCACCTATTACCCAGCACCTGTACCCAGACTACTTCTTCATGTACGGGTCGGTGCCGAGAACGGTTTTGGCAAGACGCTTAGCCTTGTCGCGCAGCGCGTCCATGTCGGAACCGATCTCGTCGTAGCATACGACTACTCCCATGCGCCGTCCTACGTGGGCTACGGGCTTGCCGAAGATGCGTACGCGGGCGTGGTCTTCCGAGCATACGTCCGTGAGGTTGTAGTCGAGCGGCTCCTTGCTCTCTACGGGTGAGAGTATTACCGCCGACGCGCCGTAGTGCTCGAGGTGTATGGCGGGAATGGGCAGTCCCATAATCGTGCGGAAGTGTAGTTCGAACTCGCTGAGGTTGGTGCAGTGGGAGAGCGTCACCATGCCGGTGTCGTGCGGGCGGGGGCTGAGTTCGGAGAATATGACTTCGCCCTGCTTGGTCATGAAGAACTCAACGCCCCAGATGCCGCAGCCGGTGAGTGCCTTGGTCACTTTCTCCGCCATGTCCTCTGCCTTCTTCAGTGCCTCGTTGCTTATCTTGTACGGCATCCAGCTCTCGCGGTAGTCGCCGCCTTTCTGCACGTGCCCGATGGGAGGGCAGAAGATTGTCGGTGCGTCCTTCTGCGTGACGGTGAGCAGTGTGAACTCGGAATCGAAGTCGATGAACTCCTCGATGATGACTTCCCTCACGTCGCCGCGTCCGTTCTCCATTGCGTCCTTGTAGGCTGCCTGAAGCTCGTCGTCGTTGTGGACGTAGCTCTGTCCGTGTCCGCTCGAACTCATCAGCGGCTTCACCACACACGGGAACCCTATCTCGTCGGCTGCCGACTTGAACTCGTCGAACGTCTTGGCGTAGAAGTACTTTGCCGTGCGCAGTCCGAGTTCCTTGGCTGCAAGGTCGCGTATGGCGCGGCGGTTCATGGTGAAGTTGACGGCGCGTGCCGACGGCACTACCTGTATGCCCCGGTTTTCGAAGTCGAAAAGGCGTTCGGTGCGTATAGCCTCGATTTCCGGCACGATGATGTCGGGCTTGTGGCGGTTCACTGCCTGTTCGAGCGCGTTGCCGTCGAGCATGTCGAACACCTCGCACCCGTCGGCTACCTGCATTGCGGGCGCATTGTCGTAGTTGTCGCACGCTATGACGTACTGTCCGGCGCGCTTCGCTGCGATTACGAACTCCTTGCCGAGTTCGCCGGAGCCTAATAATAGTATCTTCTTCATTTGTTTGTCAGTTCTTGGTGGTGATTTTTAATTTCTCCATGGAGAGTTGCCGGTTTCTCCATGGAGGTTTTTTTATTTCTTCATGGAGAGTTTTCAAAGAGTCCATAAACTTTTGACCAGAGTTTATAAACTTCTTGAAATAGTCCATAAACTTTTGCCGGAAAGTCTATAAACTTTCCTTAAGGCTTTCCGCCATACTATTTCAGCTTTATGGCACGTAGTTTCGTCATCGGCTTTATCTGCTGCCATTCCGGCGAGACGGCAATCTTCCTGAGGCAGGCTTCGATGCCTTGCCGTAGTTTGTCGGTGGAAGTCTTGTAACGCCGGGCGAGGTCGTCGAGGGTGTGCGGCTCGTTTCCGAACAGTCCGTAATACTCCTCGATGATCTGCGCGTCGGTGGAGTACAGCATGTTGACGAGCTTCTGCATATATCCCGCGAGACGCTCGCCCACGCCCTTCTCGTCCTTGCCCAGCCGGACAAGGAAGTCTTGCAATTCTTGTGACAGAGAATCCATAACGCTTAGTCCAGAGTCCTGCCGTGACGGTCGTCGCCGTACATTATGTCGTAGTATTTCTGGTAGTCGCCCGAAGTGACTTCTTCAATCCACTTCTGGTTGTCGAGGTTCCACTTTATGGTCTTCACTATTCCGTCGGCGAACTTGGTCTCGGGATACCAGCCCAGCTCGTCCTTTATCTTCGTCGGGTCTATGGCGTAACGCTGGTCGTGACCGAGGCGGTCGGCGACGTGGGTGATGAGGCTGTCGTTAATCCACGATATGTCGATGTCGCCGTTGGCGTCGCGCACCTGCTTCTTCAGCACGCCGCGCAGCTGCTTGTCGGCAGCCATCATGTCGTGAATGGTCTTTATGGTGAGCCTTACGATGTCGATGTTGCGCATCTCGTTGTGCCCGCCGACGTTGTACACCTCGCCCTCGCGACCCTGGCGCACGACCATGTCGATAGCCTTGCAGTGGTCTTCGACATATAGCCAGTCGCGCACGTTGGTGCCCTCGCCGTAGACGGGCAGCTTCTTGCCTTCGAGTATGTTGTTGATGATGAGCGGTATGAGCTTCTCGGGGAAGTGGTACGGACCGTAGTTGTTGGAGCAGCGGGTGATGCTGACGGGCATGTGGTACGTGTCGCGGTAGGCGAGCACGAACATGTCGGCACTCGTCTTGCTGGCTGAATACGGGCTGTGCGGACATACCGGTGTGGTTTCGGTGAAATAGCCGTCGGCTCCGAGCGAGCCGTAGACCTCGTCGGTAGATACTTGGTGAAAGCGCTTGCCGGGCTTCCAGGTAGGATAGCCGTTCGCGTCCTTGCCGGTAACCCACGCGCGCCGTGCCGCGTCGAGGAGGTTCTGCGTTCCGAGTATGTTGACGCTCAGGAAGAGTTGCGGGTCTTCGATCGAGCGGTCAACGTGGCTCTCGGCTGCGAAGTTGACTACGAAGTCTATGTCGTTCTCGGCAAACAGCTTGTCGGCAAGCGTGCGGTCGCGAATGTCGCCCTTGACGAAGAAGCAACGCTCGTTGTCGATGTCGTCCTTGATAGTTCCGAGATTGCCGGCATAGGTGAGCGCGTCGAGAATGATGACCTTTATATCCTCGTCCTTGTATTTCTTGTGGAGGAGGTACTTGATGAAGTTGGAACCGATGAATCCTGCGGCTCCCGTGACTAAGTATGTCTTCATATCGTTGTTGTGAATGTTGGTTTTGTGGTTAAGGAAGTTTTCTTTAAAATATAGTTACAGTACGCTCTTGTTGTCGCCGAGCGTGATTACGTCGCAGTCGCCGAACTTGCTGCCGTCGATAGTGAGCCTTACGATGGTGCGTTCGCGTTGCCAGCCCATCTGGCCTGCTGCCCCGGGATTGATGTGGAGAAGTCCGAGGGTCTTGTCGTACAATACCTTCAGTATGTGGGAATGTCCGGAGATGAACAATTGTGGCGGCGAGGCGTATATAGTTCCGACTACCGAGCAGTCGTAGTGCCCCGGATAGCCGCCGATGTGCTTCATCATTACGTCTACGTCCTCGCATTTGAAACGAAGAGTCTCGGGATAGCGGGCGCGCAGTTCGTAGCCGTCGCAATTGCCATAGACGGCACGGAATACGGGCTTCATGGCCTCGAACTTGTCGGCTACTTCAATGGATCCTATGTCTCCGGCGTGCCATATCTCGTCGCAGTCGCCAAGATACTTCTCGTATTTGGTGTCCCAGTAACCGTGCGTGTCGCTGATGATGCCGACAGTCTTCATGCCATTTTGAACCACTTGCGTATGAAGGCGGCAATGAACTTTTCCGTTTCCTCCAGTCCGAGGCGGTTGCTGTTGATGCAGAGGTCGTAGCTCTCGGAATGTCCCCAACGCTTGCCGGAATAATAGTTGTAGTAGCTTGCGCGCTCGCTTTCACCTTTTATTATGGCCTTGCGAGCCTCGGCACGCGTGCAGCCCTTGCGCTTGCAAACCTGCTGTATGCGGTAGTCCATGGAAGCGGTGATGAATATATTGACAACGTTTGGCTTGTCGCGCAATACATAGTCGGCGGTACGTCCCACGAACACGCAGCTGCCCTCGTCGGCAGCCTTGCGTATGGCGTCGCTCTGGAACTTGTAAAGGCTCTCGTCGGAGAAGCTGCTCTTGTAGAAGTTGCTTTCGCCCAACAGGGGAATGTGTATATGGAAACGGCTGCGGAAGAATCCCTTTTGCTCGTCGTTCTGCTCAAAGAACTTCTTGGAGAATCCGCTTTCCTTGGCTGCGAGGTCAAGGAGTTCCTTGTCGTAGAACTTGCAACCGAACTCGTCGGCGAGCATCTTTGCTATTACACGGCCGCCACTGCCTATCTGACGTCCAATGTTGATGATGATTTTTTCATCCATAATGGCATGTTATTTTGCTTGTTTTATCTGCTTCTTGAATTTCCTCATGTATACGGTCATGATGATGAACGCTATTATCGATGCCGTTGCGTCAGATGCGGGCAGCGCGTACCATACGCCGTTGAGGTCGAAAAACATTGGAAGGATGCCCAGCAGCGGTACCAATATCAGCAACTGGCGGCTCAAACTGAGGAATATGCTGATCTTCACCTTGCCTATGCATTGGAAGAAATTGGTTACCACCATTTGGAAACCGATGATGGGGAACACCAGCATATTGAACCTTGTGGCTACTATTGCCATTGCTGTCAGCTCCTTGTCGGTGGTGAACAGCCGCGCGATCTCTGCCGGGAAGAACATCGCTATGAGCCAGCCGAAAGTCATTATGCACGTGGCTGCGATTATGGCGAGGTTGAGCACGCGCATCAGACGGTCTATCTGCTGGCTGCCGTAGTTGTATCCGGCTATGGGCTGCATACCCTGGTTGACACCCATGACGAACATTGCGAATATGGTAGCTACAGAGTTGGATATTCCGTAGCCTCCTACCGCCATGTCGCCGCCGTAGCGCGCCAGTTGGTTGTTGACGAAGATGACGACGACGCAGGCGCATACGTTCATCAGAAACGGCGATATGCCTATGGCGATAATCATCTTGACGAGTTGCGACTTCAGTCTGTATATGCCGCGCTTCAGGTGCAGCAGCTCGTTCTTGTTGCTAAAAAGCTTCATCTGCCAGCACAGGGCGAGAACCTGTGATATAATGGTCGCGAATGCCGCGCCACGTATTCCCCAACCCCACCAGAGTATGAACACCACGTCGAGTATTATGTTCATGAACACGGTGAATATGGTAGCGTACATTGCCTGCTTCGGTTTCGAAGCGGCACGAAGCACCGCGTTCATTCCGAAATACATGTGCGAGAATACGTTTCCTGCCAGGATTATCTCCATGAAGTCACGGGCGTATGGCAATGTGGCTTCACTTGCGCCAAAGAAACGCAGTATTGGATTGAGGAACAACAGGCAGATGATAGAAAACCCTATACCTATTATAAGGTTAAGCGTGACGGTGTTGCCGAGCAGGTTCTCGGCTGTCTTGTAGTCTTTCTGCCCGAGCTTCACGCTGATGGCGGTTGATGCTCCGACACCTACAGCCGCGCCGAATGCTCCGGCAAGGTTCATGAACGGGAACGTTATCGTCAATCCGGCTATAGCCTCGGCTCCGACAACCTGACCTATGAACATTCTATCTATGATGTTGTATAGCGACGAAGCCGTCATTGCTATTATCGCTGGCAAGGCATATTGCCAAAGAAGCTTGCCGACAGGTTTGGTTCCAAGTTCGAGAGTAGCTGTTTTGTTGTCCATTAAATAAAAAACTTGCTTAATGCATGGCAAAGTTACTAATTTATTTCGAGTATCATTGTATTTGGCGTTTTTTATTTTTAACGTTCCCTTTATCGTTTCCTGTCGTTACTTTTTCGCCGAATAGTATTACCTTTGCATTAAAATCACGTTACATTTAGAAATGAAGCAGCTTCTAACACTACTTTTATCGCTTTTCGCAGTGTCTTATTCCTACGGGTGGGGACTACGCCCTGTAAACCTAATTCCTAATCCCGACGGCAAGAGTTACATATATAGAATATCGTTGAACGACAAGAAAGGAACGCCGTTCAGCCTTTCTGAACCGGAAGGATTCTTGTCTAAGAAGGCGGTGGAACGCCGCCGCCGTCAGGGCATCATGGTTGATTCGACTGACCTTCCCGTATCTCCTTTGTATTTGAGGCAAATCGCCAAACGCGGCGTGGAGATTGTTGGGAAGAGCAAGTGGAACAATACCGTGCTCGTAAGGAGTGGCGACCAGCAGACGATTGAAGGTATTGCAAGCCTTCCATTTGTCAAAGGCGTGATGCGCGTGTGGGAGTCCAAGGACTCGATACGTGCCTCGAGAGGACGCGACAGTGTCGAGCCGAAGTTCGAAAGCTGGGACACCGTGGACGGCAAACCGTATGGAGAGGGACAAGGCCAGATAGAGGTCATCGATGGATTGAAGCTGCATGAAGCCGGATTCCGGGGCGAGGGAATGACTATTGCGGTATTCGACGCGGGCTTTATGAACGTAGACAAGATTGCCGCATTCAGCAATGTAAACATTCTCGGGACCCATAACTTTGTGGCGACATCGTCCAATAACGTCTACAAACAAATGGATCATGGTACAAAAGTGCTTTCCACCATGGCTATGAACCAGCCGAACACGTTTGTGGGCACGGCTCCGTCGGCAAGCTATTGGCTGTTGCGTTCGGAGGATTACGATTCGGAGAATATCGTCGAAGAGGACTATTGGGCTGAAGCGGCAGAGTTCGCCGACAGTGTCGGGGCTGACATAATAAGCTCGTCGTTGGGCTATCATCACTTCGACGACCCCGGGGTGAACCATCATTACTATGAGCAGGACGGACGTACGGCACTGATCTCGCGTACGGCTTCGATGCTCGCGTCGAAAGGAATGATATGTGTCAACAGCGCGGGCAATGACGGTATGGGCTCGTGGAAGCGCATCAACTTCCCAGCCGATGCCATTGACATCATAACAGTGGGCGCGATGACGTACCAAAGGCTTAACTCTCCGTTCAGCTCCGTGGGTCCTACTGCCGACAACAGGGTCAAGCCTGACGTGATGGCGATAGGAAGTTCCACGTCGGTAGTAAGTGGAAGCGGATCTATCCAGCACAATAACGGAACGTCATTCTCATGTCCCACCGTCGCGGGTATGGTGGCTTGCCTGTGGCAGGCATTGCCCGGCAAGACGGCAAGGGAGATAATCGACCTCGTGCGCCAGTCTGGTGATAACGCCAGCCACCCCGACAATATCTATGGATATGGCGTACCTGATTTTTGGAAGGCGTATCAAATAGGCAGTGGCAGTGCCACCGCCGGTGTGCGTGAGTAACGGTTTCCGAATGTGCTTTATGAAAGATAACGACCTGTTTGCTTCCAAATCGCTGACTCTTTACGAGCTTAACTCGCTTGTCAAGGACACTATCGAGGGCGTTATGACAAGCCAGTACTGGGTGGAAGCGGAACTTTCCGAGTGTCGTGAGAGCCATGGTCATTGCTATATGGAGCTGGTCCAGAAGGACGAAGCCTCCAATACGCTCGTAGCACGTGCGCAGGCACGCTGCTGGCGTAATACTTGGGCGGTGTTGCGTCCTTATTTCGAGCGCGTGACGGGGCAGGAACTTCACGCAGGAATGAAGGTCTTGTTGCAAGTCTATCCGCAGTTCCACCAACAATACGGCTTCTCTTGGATTGTCACCGACATAAACCCGGAGTTCACTCTGGGCGATATGGCACGCAAGAGAATGGAAATCATCAGGCAACTGAAGGAAGAAGGCGTGTTCGAACTGCAAAAGGAACTCGCCATACCGCGGTTCGCGCAGCGTATAGCGGTCATTTCGTCGGCTACGGCGGCAGGCTACGGCGACTTCTGCAACCAACTTTCGGAGAATGGTTACGGCTTCAAGTTCCACACGGAGTTGTTCGCCGCCATCATGCAAGGCACGCAAGTCGAAAGCAGTCTAATCTCGGCTTTAAATAAAATCAATGACCGTCTGGACGAGTTTGACGTAGTAGTGATAATCCGTGGTGGCGGAGGCACGTCCGACTTCAGCGGGTTCGACACGCTCGCGCTTGCCGAGAACGTAGCCAACTTCCCCATTCCTATTATTACGGGCATAGGTCACGAGCGTGACGAGTGCGTGCTTGACATGGTTTCCAATACGCGAGTGAAGACTCCTACGGCTGCCGCCGCGTTCTTGATAGACAATCTCGCTGCGGTGTATTCGTTTCTTGAAGAATCCCGTACGACTATCATTGATGTGGTACGGCAGTCCCTTGAAGTACAGAAATCGAGATTTGACAAAGCCGTGCGCCTCGTTCCGTTGCTGTTCTCTACGGTGAAGGCGGGGGAGGAGATGCGCCTCGAACGCTTGTCAATGTCGATCAAGTCGGCGGCAGAGGCTCTATTGCATAGCAAAACAGTAACTTTTGAAGGGCAAAAGAGCTTGTTTTGCAGCCTGATACAGCCTGTTTTGGAACGTCATCGTAACAGGCTGAGGCAGTTGGAGTTGCAAGTCGGCATGATGAATCCGGCGCAAATGCTCAAATATGGTTACAGTATAACCTACAAGGACGGTCGCGCCGTACGCGACCCGCATGCGCTAAAGGCGGGCGACGTGGTTGAGACGGTAGTAGAAAAGGGTAAATTTAAATCAACGATAGTATGAAGGGCGACAAGCAGATGAAGTACGAAGCCGCTATAAGCGAGCTTGAGGCGATAGTAGGCAGAATGCAGGATGGCGACATGGACGTAGACTCCATGGTCGTGGAACTTAAGCGCGCGCAGACACTTATAAAGCTTTGCAAGGACAAGCTCACCAAAACCGATGCCGAGATACAGAAGATTCTCGCTGAAGATAAGGACAAGTAGTGACGTTACGCTAACATTTTCGGCATTAAAGTGTCATAAATGTTGCTGATAACAATATAAATTTGTAATTTTGCAACACGCTAACATGAATTCATAGACTCATAAAAGCATAGATTATGAAAGATTTAGATTGGGCTAACTTGTCTTTCGGTTACATGAAGACCGACTACAATGTGCGTTGTTACTACCGTGACGGCAAGTGGGGAGAGGTAGAAGTATGTTCTGACGAATACCTAAACCTCCACATGGCGGCTACCTGCCTTCACTATGGTCAGGAGGCTTTCGAAGGATTGAAGGCTTACCGCTGCCCGGACGGCAAGGTGCGTATATTCCGTGTAAAGGACAATGCGGCACGCTTGCAAAGCACATGCGACGGCATAGTGATGCCACAGGTACCGACTGAACTGTTTGAGGAGATGGTCAAGAAGGTAGTCCGCCTCAACCAGGAGTGGATTCCTACATATGAGAGCGGAGCAACGCTGTATATCCGTCCGCTGCTCATCGGAATATCGGCTCAAGTGGGCGTTCACCCGTCAAAGGATTATCTGTTCCTTATCTTCGTCACTCCCGTAGGACCGTACTTCAAGGGCGGTTTCCAAAGCAACAAGTACGCAATCATCAGAGACTACGACCGTGCAGCTCCATTAGGCACCGGTATATATAAGGTGGGTGGAAACTATGCCGCGTCACTTAAGGCACATACCATTGCAGCAAGCAAGGGCTACGGCTCGGAGTTCTACCTTGACTCCAAGGAAAAGAAGTATGTGGACGAATGCGGAGCCGCCAACTTCTTCGGAATCAAGGACAACACATACGTTACCCCTAAGTCTACGAGCATTCTTCCGTCTATAACCAACAAAAGCCTTATGCAGATTGCCGAAGACCTAGGGCTGAAAGTAGAGCGCAGACCAATCCCTGTCGAGGAGCTGGATAGCTTCGAGGAGGCTGGAGCATGTGGTACCGCTGCCGTCATATCACCTATTTCAGAACTCGACGACCTTGATACAGGCAAGAAGTATAAGTTCGGCGACAAGCCGGGACCGTGGTCTACAAAGCTCTATGAGACTCTGCGTGGCATACAGTACGGCACCGTGGAGGACAAGCATGGTTGGACAACCGTCGTCATAGACTAAAGGTATATATTCGAAAGGTATACTGACATACTGAAGCCACTGGCACGTAATATTCTGATGGGATATGGTGTCGGTGGTTTTTTATATGTAAATAATGCTAAAAAACATTGGAGTAACGCCTTTCTTTTACTATCTTTGAGCCGAATAACTAACAACTCCTTAAAACTTAAACGCTATGAAAGTAGGAATTCCAAAAGAGATTAAGAACAATGAGAACCGTGTGGGCATGACGCCATCTGGTGTTCGCGAACTTGTAAAGCACGGTCACACAGTGTTGGTACAGCACATGGCAGGGGAGGGTAGTGGCTTCTCTGATGCTGATTATACGGCTGTTGGGGCGCGGATATTGCCTGCGATAGAAGACGTATATGCGCAGAGTGATATGATAGTTAAGGTGAAGGAGCCTATAGAACCAGAGTATCCGCTCGTTCGCAAGGACCAAGTCGTCTTCACGTACTTCCACTTTGCAAGCGACCGTCCGCTTACTGACGCTATGATTAAGAGTGGTGCGGTGTGCATAGCTTATGAGACTGTGCAGAAAGCCGACCAGAGTCTGCCGTTGCTCGCGCCTATGAGCGAGGTCGCAGGACGTATGGCTGCACAGAACGGCGCGTACTATTTGCAGAAGACGAAGGGTGGAAAGGGCAAGCTTATGGCTGGAGTGCCAGGCGTGAAGCCTGCCAAAGTTCTTGTACTCGGAGGTGGAACGGTAGGTGAGGCGGCAGCGCGGGTAGCCGCAGGCATGGGTGCCGACGTTACCATTACGGACATCTCCATACCTCGTTTGCGCCAGTTGCAGATAGAATTGCCTGCCAACGTACACACGCTATACTCGTCCGAACACAACATACGGTTGGAACTGCCGACAGTCGATGTGGTCATTGGCTCTGTGCTCGTGCCCGGCGATGCCACTCCGAAGCTCATCACTCGCGACATGCTAAAGCTAATGGAGCCGGGAACGGTGCTTGTCGACGTGGCGATAGACCAAGGTGGCTGTTTTGAGACATCTCATGCAACGACGCATACTGACCCAGTTTATACCATTGACGGTATTGTGCATTATGCCGTGGCTAACATTCCTGGAGCCGTACCTAATACTTCCACAACGGCACTCACAAACGCTACACTCCGTTATGCGGTCGCGCTTGCCGACAAGGGATGGCGTAAAGCCGTCGCCGAAGATGCTGCTTTGGCCAAGGGAGTGAACATCGTCAATGGAAAGGTGACGTTCGAGGCGGTTTCAAGGGTATGGAATCTGACTTATACTCCATTAAAGCAATTGTTGTAAAATATAGGATAAGATATTAATAACCAATAGATACTTGGCGATAGAGGGCATATTGGTTTAATGGCCTTTATGCGTAAAATTAGATGGAATATTTCCTTATGGTGAAACGATATGTTTCCTTTGCATGAGAGGAAATACTCCATTTGAGTGAAAGAACATATTTTGTTTGGGTTAAAGGAAATATGTTGACTCGATCAACAAGAAAGCCCTGACAACAGAATAGTTGCCAGGGCTTGATTTATGTGTGTTTTTAGAGTATGGACTATAAGTCCCAACCTATGGCGGAGGCTCCGAGTACGGCAGCACTTGCGTCGTCAAGCGTGCTGATGAGGAACTGTGCCTTTCCACGGAATATAGGCATTACGTGCTTGTTGTACTCTTCTTCTATAGGCTTCATTATCAAATCGCCCGCCTTTGTGAGTCCGCCGAAGAATATGAATGCCTCTGGTGAAGAGAAAGCGGTAAAGTCCGCACATGCGTCGCCAAGCATTTTACCGGTGAAGTCGTACACCCGCTTGGCCAGTGGATCGCCCTTTGACGCTGCGATACTTACGTCGAGCGAGGTTATCTTTTCTGATGGTATCTTGCGCAATACGCTCTCTTCGGTGCTCTCTATGAGGAACTCCCTTGCAGTACGTGCCACTCCGGTAGCTGAACAGTATGCTTCCAGGCAACCGTTACGTCCGCAGCCGCACGAGCGTCCGTTCTTGCGTACCATGGTAACGTGCCCAAGTTCTCCGGCGAAACCGTCACTTCCATATACCAGCTGACCGTTTATGACAATACCAGAGCCTACTCCCGTACCAAGCGTAAACATTATAAAGTTCTTCATTCCACGTGCCGCTCCATACTGCATCTCGCCTATTGCCGCAGCATTAGCATCGTTGGTTATGCCTACTGGAATGCCGAGCTGGTCGGTAAACAGTTGTGCCAACGGAACCACTCCGTCGTGTGCCCATACCAGATTGGGCGCGTACTCAATGGTGCCACGATAGAAATTGGCGTTAGGCGCGCCTATACCCATTGCCTTGACATTCTCTATTCCGCCTACTTTCTTTATAATTGGCTCCATGGCTTTGACCCCGGCTTTCACGAAGTCGTCCACATTCTTGTAGTTCTGGGTCTTGATAGAGTTCGTGGCAAGTATCTCGCCACGCTGGTTGACTATTCCGAATACGGAATTGGTTCCTCCCAAATCCAATCCGATAACGTACGGTTTTGGCTGCTGTTCTTCCATTGATATATCGTTTTTAGTTAGAAAATTCTAATCGCAAAGATATTAATTTCTACGGACGTAACAAAGTTTTGCTTGGTAAATTTGCTTATTTCACATAAATTTCGCAATTTTGCACATCAAATTATGGACTCGTTGTTAACATCAAATTGGCCAATCGATATTCTTGAATTAATTATAAAGGGAATGATTATTGGCATGGCTGCGTCAGCTCCTATGGGACCTGTAGGCATTCTCTGCGTTCAACGCACCCAGAAGAAAGGGCGTTGGTACGGTTTCGTTACGGGCATTGGGGCTTCTGTAAGCGACCTTATCTATGCCATAATCACAGGCATCGGCATTGGTTTCATAATCGACTTCATAAATAATCCAGCTTATAAATTCTACTTCCAACTTGCCGGCGGGTTCATGTTGTTGGGATTCGGATTGTACAGTTTCTTGAACAATCCTTTGCGCAACGCCCATCCTGGTGGACAGAAGAGCAAGGGAACGCTGTGGTACAACCTTTGGACAGGCTTCGTAATCACGTTTAGCAATCCGCTGATAGTCCTGCTATTTATGGCACTTTTCAGTATGCTCAACTTTGTAACGCCAGACCATCCCGTCATCATGTGCGTTGGCTATGCAAGTATTATCAGTGGCGCAATCATCTGGTGGTACGGTCTGACGTGGCTTGTAGACAAGGTTCGTGAGAAGTTCGACGAGCAGGGAGTGGTAATCATCAACCGTATCATAGGCGCGCTTGTGATAATATTCAGTTTGATAACGCTCATAGGTACGGTGTTCAACATTTATTTATTACCAGAATTCTAAATGTTTGTAGCAAAGGAACTAAGGGAGAAGAGTATTGCCGAATACCTTTTGTATATGTGGCAGGTTGAGGACATAATCCGTGCTTTCGGCTGTTCGCTGCCAGTCATAGAGAAGAACTACATCAGCCGCTTCGACTATACCGACGAGCAGAAGGCTGATGAGACCGACTGGTTCGGCAACCTTGTCCGCATGATGAATTCGGAGGGCAAGCGTGAACAAGGGCATCTTGATATAAACCGTGTGGTTATGTCCGACCTCGTGGACTTGCACAACCGCCTGTTGAAGTCCAACCGCTTTCCTTTCTACAATGCCGAATACTATAAGGTTCTGCCTTTCATAGTCGAGATACGCAGTAAAAACAAGCGTGCCGAGGCGAAACTGCGTGAGGAGGGAAGTACTGAGGCTCCGCTGATAGAGGCTGACGAGAACGAGAGTGAGATAGAAACATGCTTCGATGTACTTTATGGCATAATGTTGTTGCGTCTTCAGCATAAGGACATTTCGCCAGAGACCGACCATGCGGTGAAGGAGATTACGACATTCATAGGTATGCTTGCCGATTATTATAAGAAAGACAAGGATGGCGAGCTTGAAACATACAAAGATTAACGATATGAACATTCTGGTTACAGGCGCAAACGGACAGTTGGGAAACGAGATGCAATTAGTTGCCAAGAACAGTAAGGATAACTATATTTTCACAGATGTTTGCGAAGGGTATAAGAAACTTGATATAACCGATCTTGCTGCCGTGCGCAAGGAAGTCGGCGATAACGATATACAGTGTATAGTCAACTGTGCCGCATGGACTAATGTCGACAAGGCGGAGACGGCTGGCAGTATCGTCGAGACGCTGAATGCTACGGCACCGGAGAACCTTGCCAATGCTATGAAAGAGGTCGGCGGGCTGCTCGTACACGTATCGACAGATTATGTCTTTGGTGGCGACCCGTATAACACTCCGTGCCGTGAAGACCAGAAAGGCACTCCGACAGGAGTGTACGGACTGACGAAGCTCCATGGGGAGCAGAAGATACAGGCAACGGGAGCACATCATATCATCATACGTACGGCGTGGCTGTATTCGGAGTTTGGTCATAACTTCGTGAAGACCATGCTCAACCTCACCGCTGCCAAGCCGCAGTTGAAGGTCGTATTCGACCAGGTGGGTACTCCGACCTATGCTGGCGACCTTGCCAATGTGATATTCGACATCGTGGAGAACCGCAAGTTCGAAGGCAACGATGGCATCTATCACTTCTCCAACGAGGGCGTTTGCTCGTGGTACGATTTTACGAAGAAGATAGCAAGCATAGCGGGGCATGACGGTTGCGACATCGAACCGTGCCACAGCGACGAGTTTCCATCGCCTGTTAAGCGTCCTGCTTACAGCGTGCTCGACAAGACAAAAATCAAGGAGACGTTCGGAATAAAGATACCTTATTGGGTGGACTCTTTGGAGAAGTGCATGAAGAATATTCAAAATTCATAAATCAAAGCTCGTGATAATAGATTGCAGGCAAAGTATTGCTATAATCCAGAATTGTGATTTTTGAATATTGAACGAGAAAGTATATGAACGAGAAAGAAATATCAAGGCGTAGGACATTCGCCATAATATCGCACCCTGATGCCGGTAAGACTACCTTGACGGAGAAGTTCCTCCTCTTCGGCGGTCAGATACAGGTGGCAGGAGCTGTCAAGAACAACAAGATACGCAAGACCGCCACCAGCGACTGGATGGATATAGAGAAGCAGCGTGGCATATCGGTGTCCACATCGGTCATGGAGTTCGACTATCTCCCGGAAGGGCAGACGGGCGAACCCTACAAGGTGAACATACTCGACACTCCGGGTCACCAGGACTTTGCGGAAGACACATACAGGACGCTGACGGCAGTCGATTCTGCCATTATAGTTGTTGATTCAGCCAAGGGCGTTGAGGCGCAGACACGCAAGCTCATGGAGGTATGCCGTATGCGCAATACTCCTGTGATAATCTTCATCAACAAGATGGACCGTGAGGGACGTGACCCGTTCGACTTGCTTGACGAGTTGGAGAAAGAGCTGAAGATACACGTCCGTCCATTGTCGTGGCCTATCAATCAGGGATTCCACTTCAAGGGCGTGTATAATATATATGAGAACCAGTTGAACCTGTTTACTCCAGACAAGCAGCGCGTTACCGAGAAGGTGGCTGTTGACGTAACGTCAAGCGACCTCGACAAGCATATCGGCGAGGATGACGCGCAGAAGCTTCGTGACGATCTCGAGCTTGTCGATGGAGTATATCCGGAGTTCAACGTCGATGAATACCGACGTGCCGAAGTCGCTCCTGTATTCTTCGGCTCGGCGTTGAACAACTTTGGAGTCCAGGAACTGCTGAACTGCTTTGTGGAGATAGCTCCGAGTCCTCGTCCGGTGAAGGCCGAGGAACGTGTGGTTGAGCCGACAGATGACAAGTTTACGGGCTTCATATTCAAAATAACGGCAAACATAGATCCGAACCATCGCTCTTGTATAGCGTTCTGCAAGGTTTGTTCGGGCAAGTTCGTGCGCAACACCCCATACCTGCACATACGTCTGGGCAAGACCGTACGGTTCTCGTCGCCTACACAGTTTATGGCGCAGCGCAAGAGTACTGTCGATGAGGCTTATCCAGGCGACATCGTGGGATTGCCGGATAATGGAATATTCAAGATTGGCGATACCCTGACGGAGGGCGAGCAGTTGCATTTCCGTGGGTTGCCGTCATTCTCCCCAGAGTTGTTCAAATATATAGAGAACGACGACCCGATGAAGTCCAAGCAGTTCCAGAAAGGTATCGAGCAGCTCATGAACGAGGGCGTGGCACAGTTGTTTGTCAACCAGTTCAACAATCGCCGTATAGTTGGTACTGTAGGTCAGCTTCAGTTTGAGGTCATACAGTACAGGCTCGAGCACGAGTACAACGCCAAGTGCCGTTGGGAGCCGGTACATCTGTACAAGGCTTGCTGGATAGAGGCTGACGATGCCGTCGAGCTTGAGAGTTTCAAGAAGCGGAAGTACCAGTATATGGCAAAGGACATAGAGGGGCGGGACGTATTCCTCGCCGATTCTGGGTATGTGCTTCAAATGGCGCAACAGGACTTCGAACACATAAAGTTTCACTTCACGTCGGAATTCTAACGCACTGGTTATGAGCAAGGGTAAGCTACAGAAGTTTGCGGAGTTGGAGACGTTCAAAAACGTGTTCCAATATCCATATTCGGTTATCAGCACCGTGCCGTTCGACATGCGGGGGCACTGGCGCGAGCAGTATTTCCACAACGACAATCCGATAGTGCTTGAACTCGGTTGCGGCAAGGGGGAGTATACCGTAGGACTGGCACGTATGTTCCCGTCGGTTAACTTCATAGGCGTTGACATAAAGGGCGCGCGGATATACACTGGCGCAAAGCTGGCTCTTGAGGAGGGACTGGAGAACGTGGCGTTCCTGCGTACCAGCATCGAGATTATAGACAGGTTCTTCGGTACCGGCGAGGTGCAGGAGATATGGTTGACATTCTCCGACCCGCAGATGAAGAACGTACACAAGCGGCTAACGTCCACTTTCTTTATGGAACGCTACCGCCGGTTCCTCATCGACAATGGAATAGTACACCTGAAGACCGATTCGCAGTTCCTTTTCACGTATACCACCTATATGGTTGAGAAGAACCACTTGGAGGTTTTGCTGCGCACAGAAGACCTTTATCATACCGACGGTCTCGATGACAGTACGCGCGAGATACTCGGTATTCATACGTATTACGAGAACCAGTGGATAGAGCGCGGGCTTACGATAAAGTACATGAAGTTCCTGCTACCGCATGATGGCGGACTCGTGGAGCCTGACGTAGAGATTCCGCTCGACGAGTACCGCAGCTACAAACGTACGAAGCGGAGCGGCAAGGAAACTGCGAAATAAAGCAAACAAGCAAGATGAAACAATCAGAGGATATTCAGAAGGCGATAGAGTGTATGCGCAATGGCGGTATAATCCTTTACCCGACAGACACTGTGTGGGGTATAGGCTGCGACGCTACCAACGCCGAGGCTGTTGCCAAGATATACGCCGTCAAGCATCGTGACGACAGCAAGGCTATGATATGTCTTGTGGATTCTGACGCACGGCTGCAACGCTATGTGCGCAACGTTCCGAATGTGGCGTGGGACTTGATAGACGCAACCACGAAGCCGACGACGATCATACTCGACAATGCGGTCAACCTCGCGCCGAACCTTATAGCCGAAGACGGCAGCGTGGGCATGAGGATAACCAGCGAGCCGTTCTCCCACGAACTGTGCTACCGCTTTCAGAAGCCGGTGGTATCTACAAGCGCGAACATCAGCGGCAATCCTCCCGCCCAGAACTTCTGCGACATAGACCCGGAACTGCTTGATGCGGTGGACTATGTATGCGAGAGCCGCCGTGGAGAGAGAAAGCCGCACAAGCCGTCGGCTATCGTCAAACTGCGGGAGAACGGCGAGGTTACCGTTATAAGGAAGTAAGAGAGTCAGGATAAGTAATGGCAGAGAGTGTTACAATGGGCATGGACGGACGCAGCACGCCGCTAACCAGATTCATGGAGTGGCGTGTCAGGCACGTCAGCGACAGGCAGTTCCTGTTGCTGCTGTCGTTTGTCGTGGGATTCCTTGCCGCGGTAGCCGCCTATCTGCTGCACTGGCTCATCAGCCAGATACAGACGCTGCTCGTATCTGGATTCTCGGCAACCCACCAGAACTGGTTGTTCCTCGTGTTCCCTGTCGTCGGCATCTGGCTCACGTCCCTATTTGTAAGGTACATCGTCAAGGACAACATATCCCACGGTATAACGCGCGTGCTCTATGCCATATCCACCAAGCGCAGCCGCCTGAAGGCGCACAACTGCTGGTCGTCGGTGATAGCGTCGGCTATTACAATCGGATTCGGCGGCTCCGTCGGTGCCGAGGCTCCTATCGTACTGACCGGCTCTGCCATTGGGTCGCGCCTCGGGCAGATGTTCAACCTCGACAACAAGACGCTGATGCTGCTTGTCGGTTGTGGTGCAACGGCCGCCATATCGGGCATATTCAAGGCTCCGATAGCCGGGCTTGTATTTACGCTCGAAGTCCTCATGGTCGATTTGACCATGGGGTCGCTCCTGCCCATCATGATTTCGAGCGTCACCGCAACGTGCTTCTCATACTTCTTTACGGGCGACGCTGCGATGTTCCAGTTCGAGCTTGACGGAGCGTGGAACCTCGAACGCCTACCGGCAGTGATACTGCTCGGCGTATTCTGCGGATTCCTCTCGCTCTATTTCATGCGTGTGATGACGTGGTGCGAGTCGGGATACGCCAAGATGTCCGACCACCCTTACGCCAAGCTGCTTGTCGGCGGACTCGTGTTGTCAACGCTCATATTCTTCTTCCCATCCCTCTATGGCGAGGGATATAATTCCTTGTCGGTATTTATAGAGGGACGTACGCCGGCGGACTGGGACACGGTCATGCGCGGGTCTATGTTCGCGGGCAACGGGAACCTACTGTTGCTCTATGTCGGCATGGTTATGATGACGAAGGTGTTTGCCACGAGTGCCACCAACGGAGCCGGCGGTTGTGGCGGTACGTTTGCGCCGTCGCTGTTTATCGGCGGATTCGGCGGATTCTTCTTCGCCCGCTTGTGGAACATGTACCAGGTAGGCGTCTACATACCGGAAAAGAACTTCGCGCTCTACGGCATGGCAGGAGTAATGGCGGCAGTCATGCACGCGCCGCTCACGGGCATATTCCTTATAGCCGAGCTTACTGGCGGCTACCAGCTGTTCCTGCCGCTCATCATCGTGGCTATATCGGCGTACCTTACCATATCGGTATTCGAAGGGCACAGCATATACGCCATACGTCTGGCACGCGAGGGCAAGCTCATAACCCACCACACCGACAGGTCGGTGCTTACGCTCATGAACCTTGAGGACTTGATAGACAAGGACTATACAGCCGTGTCGCCCGACGAAGAGATGGGGCAGCTCGTCCACGCCATAAGTCGCAGCCGCACGTCCTACATACCGGTACTCGACAAGGGCGGGCACCTGCTTGGCGAGATTGACATAACGAAGCTACGCCACGTAATCTTCCGGACCGAGCTTTACCACAGGTTCCGCGTGTCGCAGCTCATGACTCCTCCGCCTGCAATACTGCATACCTCTGACACCGCCGAGGAGGTCATGGGGAAGTTTGACGACACGGGGGCGCAGATGCTCCCCGTGCTTGACGACAAGGACTGTTTGAAAGGATACATAACCCGCACCCACGTCTATGGCACGTACCGCCAGATCGTGGCAGACTTGAGTGAGGAATAAAACTATCGAGCAATGGAAAAGAAAGACTTGAGGATAATATTCATGGGCACTCCCGAATTTGCCGTGGAGTCCCTCCGCCGCCTCGTAGAGGGCGGATATAATGTCGTAGCCGTGGTGACGCAGCCCGACAAGCCCATCGGCCGTCACCAGGACACGCTGCAACCGTCGGCGGTGAAGCAATACGCGCAGTCTTGCGGGTTGCCAGTACTCCAGCCGGTGAAGATGAAAGACCCGGCGTTTGTCGAGGAACTGCGCGGCTACGACGCCGACCTGCAGGTGGTGGTGGCGTTCAGGATGCTGCCCGAAGTGGTGTGGGCGATGCCACGCTTCGGCACGTTCAACGTACACGCCGCACTGCTGCCGCAATACCGTGGCGCGGCTCCTATCAACTGGGCGGTGATAAACGGCGAGACCATGACGGGCGTGACGACGTTCTTCCTCGACCACGATATAGATACTGGCAGGGTGATACTCAAAAAGGAGTTCCCCATACCCGACGATGCCGACGTGGAGTATGTCTACGACGGATTGATGCGCCTCGGCGCGGAGGCTGCCGTGGAGACAGTCGACCGACTCATAGCCGGCGGCGGCCATGTGGCGAGCGTGCCGCAGGAGGCTTCTTCGGAAGAGTTGAAGCCCGCTCCAAAGATATTCAAGGACACGTGCCACATAGGGTGGGGCGGTACTGCCAAGAAGGTCTATGACTTCGTACGTGGGCTAAGCCCGTACCCGGGCGCATGGTGCGACATGGTAGCCGACGGTGCTGATGACGGCGCAGCCGGGCACACGCTCAAGGTGTTCAAGACGCGGAAGACCGAACGCCGCGCCACGGGCGAACCTGGCACCATGCAGGTCGAGCGCAACCACCTCTATGTCAACGCCGCCGATTTCCAGCTCGAACTGCTCGACATACAGCTGTCGGGCAAGAAGCGGATGTCTGCATCGGCGTTCCTCAACGGCTTCCGCGATGTTGAGAGCTTCGTGTTGAGATAGTAGGATATATCCAGACACAGTAATGGGGATTAGAGTACATGTGCTCTAATCCCCATTTCGTGTGTTTATGCCGTCGGTATCGGGACTGCTTACAGCCCCAGACCCTTCAGTGCCTTGTTGGTTGCCTTGTTGACGGCATCGTTGGCACGCTGGTTTGCCTTGTTGGCAGCGTCGTTGACCTTCTTCTGCGCGCTGGTCACCTTGTTGGTCACCTTCTGCTCGGCCTGCGCCTTGGCAGCCTCTGCCTGTGTCGTAGCTTCGCTGACCTTGTTGGCTACTGCCTGCTCAGCCTGCGCCTTCGCTCCCTCGGCCGCGCTGGTGGCAACGTTCTGCGCGTCGGTGGTAGCGGCGGAGGCGATGTTCTTAACCACTGTCTCGGGGTTGAGGCTCTTCACCTCGTCAACTGCGCTGACTATCGTGGAGTTGCCGTTGGCTATCGCCTTTATCTCCGATGCGTGTCCGCTGACGTACGACTGCAACTGCGAGACGTACTGCTTCGCTGCCTGCGGGTCGGTCTTCGCAAGCTCGGCTATGCGTGCCTTGACGTTCGACAGCAGCACGGTCAGCCCCTGTGCGTCCTTGGCCTTTATCTTCGCCTCGATAGCCTGTGCCAGTTCGTCTGCCGACGCTGGCGCTGCGGCTGCGTCGCCTGCCTTTATAGCTCCGAGAGCCTGGCTGCTGTCGGCGGCGGTGGTGTCGGCTACGGCGGCAGAATCGGTCGCAGTAGAGTCGGCGTTGGCGTTGTTGTCGGTCTTGTTGCCGCAAGCGGCGAGAGTGAGTGCTGCCGTTGCTACGGCGATAAACATGATTTTCTTCATAGTCGTTATGTTTTTAATTAGTTGTTGGTCATGCCGGTCATACGTTCCAGTCTGCGTCGCGTGATAGTAGCGCGGGTTATAAATCCTCTGGAAACCCGCGCACAAAGATAACGGTTTATAGGCGCGCTTGTTATCTTTGTTTGCATCATTTAACGTTAAACCGCGCGTGCCTGACCGTCCGCTTGGCCGCAATCGCGGGGCAACAAGGGCACTCTTATGGTTCAATAGCAGTCTTCTTATGGTTCAAGAACGGTACTTTTGTGGTTCGGGAACAGTACTCTTGTGATCCGAGACTTCTGTTGTTGTGAACGTCCGACACGTGTCAGCCGTAAGTCCGTCACGTGTCAGCCATACGTCCGTCACGTGCCAGCCAATTGTCCGTCACGTGTCAGACATTCATAACTCCTCTGTTCTTGTCCCACAAAAACAGCTCTCTTGCCCCACGAGAAGGGTATTCTTGCCTCATAACAGAGGCTCTCCCGTATCACAAAAGGAAAGGGGAAGCGGACCGGATGTCTGCTTCCCCTCGTTTCTTTGTTTTATGCCAATGCATTGAACGTTTCGATTCAATGCTTTTATTCCCCTAAGTCAATACGTTGACTTGCTTGGGTCAATGCTTTGATTTGTTCGAATCAGTGTTTTGCCTCATTTAGAATGGCAGGTCGTCTGCCGAGCCGTCGTCTGCCGGTGACGGTGGGAACGGTGCCTGCGCGTCGTTGCCTGGCGTTGCCGCCGCTTGTGGCGCGGCTGTTGCCGGAGCCGCCGATGGTACGGGCGAGCCTGCTTGTGCGGCGTTGGGGTCTACGCGCTCTACGCGCCACGCGCGTATGTTGTTGAACCAGCGTCCGTTGTACTCGTGGGCGTCGATGTCGAACGATACGAGTAGCTCCTCGCCCGGCTTTATGTCGAACTGCTTGATCTTGTCCTCGCCGAAGACGTTGAAGCAGCACTTGCGTGGGTACTGTTCGTGGGTCTCGATGACGTAGTCCTGCGTCATCCATGCGTTGCCCGTTGCCTTGGACACGCCACTGCGTACCGGCGATACGTTGATAATCTTTCCTTGTATTTCCATTTGTAGTGTTTGAATTATGTCGTCTTGTATTTGATTTGTGCCGTGCAAAGATAGTAAATATCATTCAGACTACCGCCATTTGGCGCGTGATTTTTTCCTTTACGGGTTTGGTGCGCGGCGGTCACTGCTTGGTGTAGTCGACGATGTGGAGGTCGCGCTGCGGGAACGGTATTTCGATGCCGTTCTTGTTGAGGGTGTCGTAGATGCACTCCATGATTGTGCCGTCGTCGGCGGACTGCGTGAGTACGTTGACCCATACGAGCACCTTGAGCGTGATGCAGTTGTCGTCGAAGCTCTTGAGGACTACCTTCACTCCGCGCTTGCGGTATATGCACTTTAGTTTCATTATCGCGTCTGTGAGCAGCTTCTGCACCTGTTTGATGTCGGTGCCGTAGGCTACGCCGACCTCGAGTATGTCAAGCTCGTAGCCGTGGTTCTTGGTCATGTTCTTGTAGTTCTTGGTGAAGAGCTGCGAGTTGGTGAATGCTATGACGGAGCCGTCTATGGCCTCTACCATGGTGGAGGTGTAGCTTATGGAGGACACCTTTCCGCGTATGCCGTCGCAGATGATGTAGTCGCCGACCTTGATGCGTCCCGCCATGAGGGATATGCCGTAGTAGATGTTTTCCAGTATGTCCTTCATTGCGAATCCGATACCGGTGGAGAGTCCGCCTGAAACGACCACGAGCCAGGTGTTGCTCACGTGGAATATTGACAGCACGATGAGCAGCCACGCTCCCCAGACTACGACCTGCTGCACCTTGATGATCATCACCGAGCGGCTGACGGCGGTCGTCGGGTCCTTGCGCTGGAGGTAGAGCTGTATGAAGTCCTTGATGGTGTGGTTGAGGTAGTTGAAGAGGAAGTACAGGACTATGACCTGGCATATGGCGAAGATGCTGAGGCGGAAGTTCTTGGTGTCGATGAAGTTGGTAGTGAATATGTGCCACGTGGTGTCGCTGAGGTTGAACACTGCCGCCGACCAGTATACTGATATTATGAACGAGTAGACGATAAGCGCGGGCAGCACCACGAAGTATATGAAGCGGAACCACCATATCTGCGTCACGGGCATCTCTGACGTGTGGTGCTTGTCGCGGTAGTCGGCGAGCCACTTGCGGACGCAGGCGAGGGTGAGTATGCACGTGAGCATCATGACCCACCAGATGATGGCCTGCACTGCGAGCAGCGTGTAGCCCACGATGGCTGCCATGTCGGCCGCGGCGAAGACCGCGAGCGTCACCGACGAGAGCACGAGGTCGTTGTGTGCCACGTTGCGGCGGTACCTGCGGCTCATGAATACCTGCCACACGGTGGCGGCGATGAGTATCGGCGGGAAGAAGAGGTTGATGACGACTGTCGGAATGAGCACTATGCGGAACACGAACACGAGGAAGCCTATCGCTATGAGAGGGTAGTAGAGGTGGTAGGTGTTGCGCATCTCGTCGCCGCCGCTGACGCGCAGGAGTATGGAGAGTATGATTGCGGTCATGAGCCACGAGAACTCCAGCAGCAGGTTGGCTGCCATGCGCACGAAGTCGGAATGGGTGAACAGTCCCGTGCGCAGTACCGCCATGATTATGCCGAACGTGATGACGGAGCCTGCCATGATGATGTACGTCCGCTTCTCAAGGAACGCGTCCTTGCGGTCGCGGAACTTGTCGTGCTGCATGACGCGGGTGACGACGTAGCGTATGTTGACGTAGTTCAGCCCTACGGCTATGAGTCCGTAGAGTGCCATTGCGAGGAACAGCCATATGATCCACCTCACGTCCCACTGCGTCCGTACCATGTCCTGCGGCGAGTATTTCTGCTTCATCGCGTTGCCCAGCTCGGATATGTAGGCGGGCAGATAGCGGAGTATGGCTCCGTAGTTCTGCGACCCGGATGAGAAGATGCTCTGCTGGATTATGTCGTACTGGCGGTTGGCGTAGTCGTTGAGGGTGCTGAGCCGCCGCTCTGTGAACTGGTAGTATGCCACGTACTCCTTCAGGTCCTGGTTGTTGTCTACGAGCATTCGCCTGATGTTGACAGCCAGCGTGAGACAGACGCTCCGGTCTGTCCGCGCGCGGTTGGTGAGGTATATCGTAGGCATGGTGGAGAGGGAGCTTATGAGCGAGTCGTAGCGGGCTATCTCGGCATTGCTCTCGTCGATGTACTCCTTGAACGGCAGGGTCTTCTTCCGGAACTCCTCGTACTGCTGCTTTGCCTCGTGGCAGGCATAGGTCAGGTCGAATATGTTGTCGGTCTGCTGCGAGTAGAGCATTATGGCGTTTTGAGAGCTGCGCTCCATGATGTCGCGCATGGTCTCGAATACCTCCTGGCTCATCTGCTTGGAGTTGCCCATCTGCTCGTTCTGCCGCGAGTGATAGCTGATTAGCTCGTGGCGGAGCACCGCCAGTGAGTTGACAAGGCTGTCTTCCTTGAGTACGGCACGGGCAGGCAGCACGGTCAGGACTGCCAGCAGGAGTATTGTAAAGAGTCTTTTGTTCATACGGATTGGTGGTTAATTGCCGACAAAGGTAATAAAAAGTGTGCGAAACTGTGCCCCTGTGCCCTGTTTTTAGTACTTTTGCACGAAAAACCGACAGAATATGATACTGATTGCCGACAGTGGGAGCACGAAGACGGACTGGGCGGTGGCGGATTGCAATGGTGCGAACGTCAGCATTGTGCATACGCAGGGGATAAATCCGTTCCACCAGACCGAAGGTGATATTGAGAGCGTTATAAGCGGCGAGTTGCTGCCGCAGATACGGGACTTGGGCGTGGTGGAGCGTGTGGCATTCTATGGCACTGGCTGTACAGAGGATATGTCTCCCGTGGTGGCCGGAGTTTTAAGGCGGGCGTTTGGTTGCGAGGTGGCTGTTGGCAGCGACCTGCTCGGTGCGGCGCGTGCCGTATGCGGACATAGCGAGGGCATCGCGTGCATTCTCGGTACCGGAGCCAACAGTTGCGTCTACGACGGTGAGAACATCGTAGCCAATACGCCTCCGCTTGGCTACATACTCGGCGACGAGGGCAGTGGGGCGGTGCTCGGCAAGTTGTTTCTCAACGCCCTGTTCAAGGGAAGGTTGTCCGCGGAGGTGCGCAAGGCGTACTTGGAGGAGACGGGGCAGGAGTATGCCGACATAATTCGCCGTGTGTACTCCGAGCCTATGGCTAACCGCTATCTGGCAACGGTGTCGCGGTTCGTGGGCTGCCACTTGGCGGAGTTCCCCGAACTTGTGGAGATTGTCAGTGGTAACTTTGCCGACTTCATCAGCCACAATATCGACGTGTACCGCCGTCGTGACCTTCCACTTTGCTTTGTGGGCAGCGTGGCGTGGCACTTTCAGGACATTCTGAGTTCTGTTGCCACCGGCTGTGGTTATAGCGTCGGGCGTATCATGCAGAGTCCTATCGGCGGAATGGTGGAGTACGAGTCTGGCAAGCCGCTTTATACAAGGTAAAAAGCTAAAAAGATAAAGGATACAGCGATAAAAAAGGCGCGGGACTGCATTGCAATCCCGCGCCTTATAGTGTATTGAGAGGAAAATCAGTCTCTGTCTTCCCTGCCTTTACTTGTCTGCATTTAAGTCACTTTCTTTGAGAGTCTCGTTGAGGAAGTCGAGGAACAGTCGCATAGCCTTGTTGGTAGCGATTGCCAGGTTGATGTCCCTGCCGAAGTCGTCGGTGAGCTTGAACGTGCGAATGTCGTCACGTGAGCCGTAACCCAGCCAAATGGTGCCGACAGGTATCTCGCGCGTGCCGCCACCCGGACCTGCGATACCCGTGGCTGATATGGCGAAGTCCACGCCGAGGGTGTCTATGGCTCCGGATACCATCTCCCGTGCCACCTCCTCGCACACTGCCGTCTGCGTTTCCAGTACTTCGTGGCTTACGCCGAGAAGTGTCTCCTTCACCTCGTCGGTGTACGAGATTATGCCTCCCTTGTAGTAGTTGCTGGCACCAGGTATGGCGATGATAGCCTCGCCTATGCGTCCGCCGGTACAGCTTTCAGCCGTGCCTACGGTGAGTCCGGATGCATAGAGCAGGTCTCCAATCTGACGTGATATTATCTTGCTTTCAAATTCCATAGTGTTGATATTTTTTTAATTTGTATGTCTTTTGTCCATTGAGTGTCGCTGCGCTTCGGTATGTTGTAGCGTGGTGACTGTGGGCTTCCTGTCGGAATTTCACAGACTACCGGAATGTGACCTTTGAAAAGGCAGGCAGGTCGATTGATGCGAAGTCGTGGTCGCGGTACTTGAATGTACCTACACACGCAATCATCGCGGCATTGTCTGTAGTATATGAGAATTTCGGTATATATATCGTCCAACCATATCTGCGGGCGTGGTCGCGGAAGGCTTCACGCAGTACAGAGTTCGCACTCACGCCACCGGCTACGGCTACATGGCGTATGCCTGTGTCACGTACCGCCAGGCGCAGCTTCTTCATCAGAATGTCGACGATAGTGTACTCAAGCGACGCGGCAAGGTCTTCCTTGTGGTGCTCTACGAACTGCGGATCGTCCTTTACCCACTTTTGAAGGCTGTACAGGAACGAAGTCTTCAAGCCGGAGAATGAATAGTCGTAGCCACCTATGTGTGGTTCAGAGAAAGTATATGCCTTGGGATTGCCGTTCTTGCCCAGACGGTCGATAATCGGACCTCCTGGATAGCCGAGCCCCATTACCTTCGAGCATTTGTCTATCGCCTCGCCTGCGGCATCGTCTATTGTCTGACCGAGCACCTCCATGTCGTTGTAGGCATTGACCTTGACAATCTGCGAGTTGCCTCCAGACACGAGCAGGCACATAAATGGGAATGGTGGCATATGGTTGTCGTCGTCAGACTCCTTGATGAAGTGCGCCATGACATGCCCCTGGAGGTGGTTCACATCTATTAGCGGAATATCCAGTGACCTGGCAAATCCCTTTGCGAAGCTTGTACCAACGAGCAACGACCCCATGAGCCCGGGACCGCGTGTGAACGCCACGGCAGACAAGTCTTCCTTGGCTATACCGGCGCGCTTTATAGCCTGGTCTACTACAGGTACTACGTTTTGCTGGTGCGCGCGCGACGCAAGTTCTGGTACTACTCCTCCATAAGCCTTGTGGACTTCCTGCGATGCCGTCACGTTGCTAAGTATTACACCATTGCGCAGGACGGCTGCCGATGTGTCGTCGCAGGACGACTCTATACCTAATATATATATGTCCTCCATAGGTGCGCCTCCTATTCAGAAAGAATCTCTACACCGTTCTCGGTCATCAGGAATGTATGTTCCCATTGTGCCGATGGCTGTTCGTCGCCAGTAATGACCTCCCAGCCGTATGGGTCGTCGGCATCTATGAACACCTTCCACGTGCCCATGTTTATCATAGGCTCTATTGTGAACACCATACCAGGTACAAGTACCATTCCCTGCCCCCTGTGTCCGTAGTGCAGAATGTCTGGTTCCTCGTGCATAGCCAGTCCTACTCCGTGACCGCACAAGTCGCGTACGACACCATAGCCGTACTTCTCGGCATGTTTCTGTATGGCGTGTCCTATGTCGCCAATCGTGCAGTATGGAACGGCAGCTTGCGCGCCCAAGTCGAGGCATTCTTTCGTCACGCGTACCAGTTGTTCCTTCTCGGGAGTGGTGTGTCCGCCTATAATGAACATCCGACTCGCGTCACCATAGTATCCGTTCACGTCGAGCGTCATGTCTACGTTGACAATATCACCCTCGCGCAGTACGTCTTCCGTCTTTGGTATGCCGTGACACACCACTTCGTTTATGCTTGTGCACACACTCTTCGGAAAACCCTCATAGTTGAGGCACGATGGATGCGCACCATGTTCCTTGCAATACTCCATGCAGATGTCATCTATCTCCTGGGTGTTCATACCCGGGTGTATGGCTGCGGCCACTGCGTCGAGGCAACCGCTGTTAACCTTTCCGGCTATGCGTATACCCTCTATCTGCTCGGGAGTCTTCACCATGTCACGCGTAGGCACAAGTTTGCCCCGGCGTTCCAACTCCATAATCTTGCGATCCATGTCCGTAGGCTCCTGACCACTAAGGCAGTGCCAACGTTTCTTCTTTGTTTTATTCAGTATCATATTTCTGAGGTGCAAAAGTACTATATTTTTGGTAATAAACAGTCGTACAGCGCATTTTAATTGAATAAATCGGGCTTGCGGCGACGTGCCTCGTCGAGTGATAGTATAGCCTGCTGTTTCTCGTGGTATTCTTGTCGCAGCCGCTCGTACCTCTCGCCAATCTCATCAGCCAGTTTGCGTTTCTGGGCAGGATCCATGAGCCGAGCGGCAGCCAGTGGTTCCTGGGCGGCATCCTTTATCCACAGTACCAGTCCACCGTATGCTGGCGCAATTTTCAAGGCTGCGTGCAGCTCACTGGTAGTGGCTCCACCTACCATCAGCGGCGTTGTTATGCCGGCACGGTTAAGCTCCGTGGCTACGTTGACCATCTCGTCCAGCGAGGGAGTTATCAGTCCGCTAAGTCCTATCATGTCAACGTGCTCACGCTTGGCAGTCTCCACTATCTGCTCTGGCGGCACCATCACACCGAGGTCGATAACCTTATAATTGTTGCACGCCATGACTACTCCGACTATGTTCTTGCCTATATCGTGTACGTCGCCTTTGACAGTTGCCAGCAGTACAGTTCCCGCTGTGACGACATCGGAGTCCTTCTCTGCCTCCATATATGGTTTTAATACTTCGACAGCCTGCTTCATCGTGCGTGCTGTCTTGACGACTTGCGGCAGGAACATTTTGCCCTCGCCGAACAGATGTCCGACTTCGTTCATTCCGTCCATGAGTGGACCGCCTATTATGTCTACTGCGTGCCCGTACTTGGCGAGTGCCTCCTTCAAGTCGTCAGCAAGATGTTCTGAAAGTCCCTTGCGCAGTGCGTACATGAGCCTCTGTTCAACTGGAGCAGTGCGCCATTCGTCAGTCTTGGTTGCTTGTACTCCTGAAGTGCCGTCATGCCCCTGCGACTTGGCAGCTGCCTTGCGTGCGGCAATGTCGGCGGCAAGTGAGATGAGCTTTTCCTGCGGCGATTCAGTGATTTGATTCTTTGATTCGTCAGTTTGCAATTCCGACCAGCTGCCTGGCTCTGCCGAAGGGTCGTCTCGGTTGAGCACAACGTTCTCTATTACCTCCAACTCCGCCTTAGGTATGTCCTCATACGCCACTTTGGTGGCGGGATTCACTATGCCAAAGTCCATGCCGTGGCGTATGGCGTGGTAGAGGAAAACTGCGTGCATAGCCTCACGTATGTAGTTGTTGCCACGGAATGAAAAGGAGAGATTAGACACGCCTCCACTGACATGGGCGCCAGGTAGGTTGTGGCGAATCCAGTCAGTTGCGCGGATAAAGTCCACTGCGTAGTTGTCGTGTTCGGGTATGCCGGTGGCGATCGACAGTATATTGGGATCGAAGATAATGTCGTAGGGCTGTAGACCCACTTTGTCAACAAGGATATGGTATGCACGTGCGGCTATTTCCACCTTGCGGTCATAAGTTGTGGCCTGTCCCTGCTCGTCAAAGCACATGACGACGACGGCAGCACCATAGCGTAGAATATCCCTCGCATGGCTGACGAATTCCGCCTCTCCGTTCTTGAGTGAAATGGAGTTGACGATACACTTGCCCTGTACACACTTCAGACCTGCCGTTATGACATCCCATTTTGACGAGTCTATCATAATGGGAACACGGGCTATGTCCGGCTCTGCTGCAATCATGTTGAGAAAGTTCACCATCTCAGCCTTGGCATCCAGCAATCCGTCGTCCATGTTGATGTCTATGACCATAGCTCCGTCATCTACTTGCTTGCGTGCTATGGTGAGAGCCTCCTCGTACTGCTTTTCGTTGATAAGTCTTAGAAACTTGCGGCTTCCAGCCACGTTACAGCGTTCTCCAACGTTGTTGAATGTCGGCAATTCGCCGCTTTCCTGATTGTGCGGTGCCACTTCATGAGCGTCAAGTCCGGAAAGGGTCATGTGGTCGTACGGTCTGGCAGGGTGGCGTGGCTTTTTGCCATCAACAAGTGGTACGTATCGGGCTATAAACTCATCGGTGGTGCCGCAGCAGCCACCCATTATGTTGACAAGTCCCTCATTGACGTATTCTGCCATTTGCCCTGCCATGGTCTCTGCCGTCTCGTCATACTGCCCAAGCTCATTTGGAAGTCCAGCGTTAGGATATACGCTCGTAAAGTATGGAGCCCTTGCAGCCAACTCCCGCATGAATGGCAGCATCTGCGGCGCGCCTAGCGAGCAGTTAAGCCCTACGGACAGAAGTCGGTAGCTTGATACCGAGGCAAGAAACCCCGCAAGTGTCTGTCCCGAAAGTGTGCGCCCTGCAAGGTCGTTGACGGTTACGGAGAGCATTATTGGCACGTCGCGTCCAGCCTCTGTTGTCGCAGTCTGACATGCGTCGATGGCAGCCTTGGCGTTGAGCGTGTCGAATATGGTCTCTATCAATAATGTATCAACACCTCCTTCGATTAAAGCGGCTGCCTGTTCGCGATAGTCGGCAAACAGCTCGTCATAGGTCAGGTCTCGTTTTGCAGGGTCGCTGACATCAGGACTCATAGACAGTGTTTTATTTGTAGGACCGATAGAACCAGCGACGTATCTCGGCTTTTGGGGGGTGGAGAACTCATCTGCGCACTGACGGGCAATCTTCGCACCGCGGAGAGCCATGTCTTTGGCGAGGTGTTGCAGATGATAGTCGGACTGGGATACACGTTGTGACGAAAAAGTATTTGTCTCGATGATGTCGGCACCCGCTTTGAGATAGCGGCGGTGTATGTCTGCGATGACATCTGGGCGTGTAAGGTTCAGCATGTCATTGTTGCCTTTGTACGTTATCATCTTCAGCAGTTCCAATGTTCCCCTGAAGTCGTCCTCTGTAAGGTCGTACGACTGTATCATGGTTCCCATTGCTCCGTCGAGTATGAGTATGCGCTTGCGCAGCGTGTCTGTAATGTTCATGTGGCAGTTTCGGGTATATATTATTGTCGTCTTGGTGCAAAGGTACTGGTTTCCGTCGTTTGAAAACAATATTTTGTGAGAAATGTTTGGAGTTTAAGAAAGATTGGAGTACCTTTGCGACCGGTTAAAACGAACAACTACAAGTCGTACTGATTCGATCGGGATAGTCATCAAATAATTAAGAAAAACCGAGATGCTTCCTCACGACAATGGCGGGCCACATAACGCGCCCATAGAGGCGATAAGCAGCAATGCCGGTGGATTACAACGACGGGGGGAGTCTCATAATCTTTATAACTCGGACTTTTCATCACATCGTCAGTACGACTCTAATACGGGGCGGGAGTCTTCACGGAAGCCACTCCCGCCTTTGTTATAAAGAAAGAGGATATGTTTTCAGGCATAGTAGAGGATACCGCCACCGTAGTGGCAATTCATCACGACAATGATAATATCGACTTCACCTTAGAGTGTGATTTCGGAAGCGAGCTGGCTGTTGACCAGAGCGTGTCGCACAATGGAGTGTGCCTGACAGTGGTTTCCACTGACGGTAACAGGTATACGGTGACGGCTATGCGTGAGACGCTGCTGCGGAGCAACCTTGGGAATCTGAAAATCGGCGACCGGGTGAACGTGGAGCGGGCAATGGCGATGACAGGACGGCTCGACGGGCACATAGTCCAGGGACATGTCGATACCACGGCACGCTGTACGGCAATGGAGGATGCCAACGGCTCGACATACTTCACCTTCAAGTACGCCAATGACCCAGATATGGCACGCAGGGGCTACTTTACGGTAGACAAGGGGTCGGTGACGGTCAACGGAGTATCGCTCACGGTCATAAATCCAACAGACGACGCGTTCACTGTGGCAATTATTCCATACACTCGGGAACATACCAATTTCGGCAGTATTTATGTCGGGTCTACGGTCAATATAGAATTCGACATACTTGGCAAGTACATCGCCCGTCTGGCGCATTTCAACAATCACGAGACGGTGTATGAAAAGAAATAGAATAGGTGCAGTTCCACCCAAATGCTACTCGTAGTGACGGGGGCATCTTAGTACTCGATTTTTTAGGGATTGTACTGGTTCGGGTGAGCCGCTTGGTGTTTTTGCCAAGCGGCTTGAATTTTTTATAGGGTACAACCAAATATCGTAAAGTGGTTTCCGTTGGAAACTGCTTATGCTTACAGATTGAAATAAACCATCTTTATTATTTTGTAGGAGCGAATCGGAGTAGTTCGGAAGGGGTGTCTATGAGCGTGGAAGCACTGTTGTCGGTGAGGAAATGGCGGCTGCGAAAGCCCCAGGTGACACTTATGCACGGCAAATGTGAGTTGCGTGCCGTAAGAATATCAACGTCGCTGTCGCCAACATATACCGTGCTGTCCGCAGGCTGGACATGGAGTTGCCGCATTGCCTCTATGACGGTGTCGGGAGCCGGCTTCTTGCGTATATTCTCTCGCTCTCCGATAGCGACTGCTATTGTGTCTGGGAAGAAGTGGCGTGCCAGCGCGACAGTTGCGGGGTAGAACTTGTTGGAGACTATTGCTAGGCGGCAGCCACGCCGCTTCAGCTCGTGCAGTACATCCTCTATGCCGTCATAGGGATGGGTGTGGTCGAGCTGGTGTTCCATATAGTGGTGGCGGAACGTCGAGTAGGCATCGTCAAAATGCGGGTTCTGCGCGCCATCTGGCACTGCGCGCTCCATAAGCAGGCGTACGCCGTTGCCTACGAAGTGGCGAACTTCGTCTATCGTGCGTTCAGCCATTCCATGCGTGCGTAGGGCGTAGTTGGTACTTGCTGCGAGGTCGTCAAGCGTATTCAGGAGCGTGCCGTCAAGGTCGAATATGAATGTGGTGTAAGTCTTTGTTTCCATAACTCTATGAGTTATATATAATAATGTACGAGCGTACATTATATATATAGTATCTATTGCCATAAGGCAAGGGTTAAATCTTCTCTTTTGATTATTTATTCTGGCGTAGCGTGTCTTGTCCTGTCCTGCGGCTGCGTTCGACTATCGTAAGCAGGAGTCTGTTGAACTGATCCGCCGATATAAGGTCGTCGAGCGACGCTTTCATGCGGTATTCCCACCGGTTGTATGGATCGAACGGGGCATTGACGCGCGTGGAGCGCAGGTCTGTTCGGTTGAACGACGGGTCTACGGCGAGCAAGTCTTGGATTGCCACCATGCAGACCATCGACGGGCAGTAGAAGTGGCGGTCGAGAATCTCGGCTACTATGGTAGGCGGTACGTGGCGTGGCGATCGTCCTGTCTTTTGCAGCATTGTCGTCCAGAAGCGCTGTGTCTGCCGTTCGTCCTCCTCCCACCACAGCCGCAGTGGTGCCATGTCGTGGGTTGTGGGAGTGGCTACGCTGCGGTATGGGTATGCCTCAAGGTGGGCGAAGCGGTCTGTGCCGTGCTTGGGCATTGCCTGGACTTCGAGTGTCAGTATCCTGTGTCGGTCAAGTACGCCACGAGCACGCCTTGGCATAAGTCCAAGGTCTTCACCACATACCAGGAGGCGCGTATCTGCCAGTACGCTTTCAAGTTTCGACTCCGCAAGCTTCTCCCACAACGCTTCGTGCCGCTCATAGTAGTAATTGTTGTAGAGAGCCATGAACTTGTCGCGCTCATGTGGCGACAGGATTCTGTATACAGGCTCCTCGTATGCGTGGAATCTCGGATGGTACGTGCCGCTGCGGTAGTCGTCCTCGACGAAAAGGACGTTGGCGCACAGGCGCATAAGTCCGTCGCGTATCCAGAGGCTGTTCTCGTCGGTAAGTCCACTGAATAGGTCAGCCACTTTGCGCTGTGTGTCGACAGGCTGGCGCAGTGCGTATAGGTTGTATGGCTTGCGGTCGAGATAGTGCTGCTTGACGTATTCAGAGTGTATGCCGAAGATCTCGGATATTATGTTGTCGTCGATGAATGGCTGGGTGAAAAGCTCGCGGCGGAACTCCAGTCCGGCGTGGCGTATATCTGCCTCGGTCAGCGGCAGATTTGGCGAGAAGTGTCCCATGACCGGCTGCGTGAAGCGGCGTGGTATCTCCCACGTACGGAAGTATGACACGATGTGGTCTATCCTCACCGCGTCGAAGTACCGCTCCATATGCGCCAGCACGCCGCGCAGATAATCGGAGACGTGCCTGCCGCCATCAGGATACCAGTCCAGTGGCGGCATACCCCAGTCCTGACCGTCAGGTTCCATGTTTGTTGGCGGAGTGCCGAGCTTCATGTCCATGTGGAACATCTCAGGATTGCTCCACGTCGCTACGCTGTCACGGAAGAGGCTCGCCGGTAGGTCTCCGCACAGGCTTACGCCCTTGGAGCGTGCGTATGCCGCGGCTGAACGCAATTGACAGTCGAGCATATACTGGGTGTACATCGCCAGGTCGCAGTCGTGGCGGAAAGAAATATTGTCGTGGTACAGCCGGGCGAGTGCCTGTGGGTCGTAGGTGGCAAACTGATGCCAGTCAGACGTGCGTGCCGTGTGAAAATAGTCGCGCAGGGCGCAGAAAGCGGCATATGGTCGCAGCCACCCCGCGTTCTGGTCCTTGAAAAGCGCGTATTCGCGCGAGCGCAATACGGCTTCACCCGACTCGTCGAACACCTGTCGGACGTATTCTGCCTTCATACGTCCGACAGCCTCGTAGTCGGAGTAGCGAAGCGCGTTCAGCTCGCGGCAGCGGCGGCGCATGGTATTGCGGAATGTCTCACTGTGTGGTTCTGGAAGCTTGTCCAGCGCGATGTAGTGTGGGTGCAGCGCGTGGAGAGATATGGTGTTGTACGGGTGGGAGTCGTTCCACGTGCCGGAGGTGGTAGTGTCGAAGACTGGAAGCAGCTGTATCATCGTCAGTCCTGTCTTCACAGCCCAGTCTACCAGCTTTGGCAGGTCGGCAAAGTCGCCTGTTCCTGCAGAGCGGCGGCTGCGCAGTGCGAACAGTGGGACTGCCACGCCAGCCGTGCGCCACGGCCTTTCGCGGACGCGTAGTGGCTCGCCATAGAGTATGACCACCTCGCCGTCACGTGGCATCAGTCCGACGGTAGTGCGGTTTGCGCCCTCCTCCCACTGTGCGAACCGTCCTGTATGGCCGTCCACGACTACGTACTTATATTCCAGCGGTTCCTGTATGCTGTCTACGTTGACGCTTAGCATCCATTCGCATTCGCCACACTGCGTCATGCGCAGGTATCTCGCCGGATTCCACGAGCCGAGTGCCGGGTGACTGCCGCAGATGCCCAACACCTGTCCGTCACTTAGCTGTGGGGCGAGTACGCGGAACACTATGGTGCGGCGGAATATTGGGACATTCATCTCATGTGGCGGCGTACTGCCGGCATGAGGCGCTATGGTCTGGTGCGCCAACGACATGAGGTGATATTGCAGCGGTATGTCGCGCCATAGGTCTGGCATGATGTAGTCTTTCGCCGGGTCGAAGGGATAAAGCCTTGGTACACGGTGCCACTCACGGCGGAGGCAGTTGCCGTCGCCGTCTTCTACGAGGTAGTGGTAGGAAAACGCCACGATGGAGCGTTGCCTGCTCTCGACGACTGCGCGTTCAAGCGTCCACCGTGAGCCGTCCTCTGTTACCATAGTCCAGTCGTGTGTCTGTTTCCTGCCGCCACGGTAGTGGTATGTCATGGCTACGTGGACGCTCTCGCCCCATCTGGTCGAGTAATTTATGCTTAGCCTTATCTTCATCTATGCTTCTGTTTATGCCGGCGAGGTGTATGAGCCGCCCAACCAACGCCACACAAAGGTAGTGCAAAACTATGACAATGCCAAACACTGCGTTGGCTTTTGCAAAACGGTAGCTGGAAAAGCAAAAAAAGGCTATTTATTTGGCTGTATGTAATCTTTACTTTACCTTTGCACCCGTTTAAACGTATATAAACAAAGGAGTTATATCAATGGCAAACAGGCACGCCCGCAAGGGGCAACGCAAGGGCTTGGCGGCTGCCGTAGCGGCAGTCGTGGCGGTGGTGTTCATCGCCGTGTGGCTGCTCTTCTTCCACGCTATGTCGAAGGGTGGCGAACGCTACATATACATCTCGCCCACGGACAATATCGATTCTGTATACTCTAAGCTGCGCCCGATAAGCAACACTACGTCGCTTGCCGGTTTCAAGATGCTCGCGTCGCTTACGGGCTATGGCTCCTGCATACGCCCGGGGCGTTATACGGTCGGGAGTACAGGGGCGTTGCTCACGTTCCGCAACTTCCGCAACGGCAGGCAGGCTTCCGTGCACCTCACGGTGCCGTCCATGCACCTGTTGGAGGACTTGGGCGGAGTATTCGCCAAGAAGATGCAGTTCTCCCGCGGAGACTTCATGGCGGCAGTACAAGACTCGCTGTTCTTGGACAGCCTGGGATTCACGCCACGCAACATTATCGCCGTGTTCATACCAGATACGTACGACTTCTACTGGGATATGGACGCGAGGGAGTTCGTCAGGCGCATGGCAAGGAACTACGACAAGTTCTGGACACCGCAGAGGCTCCAGAAGGCACAGGCTGACAGTCTGAAGCCAATGGAGGTGATGACGCTTGCCAGCATGATAAGCGAGGAGACCAACAACAAGAAGGAGAAGCCCATCATCGCGGGGATATACGTCAACCGCCTGCGCATAAACATGCCATTGCAGTCGTGCCCGACGGTGAAGTACGCGCTGAAGCGGTTTGACATAGAGCGTATATATACGTGGATGACCAAGATTGACAACCCCTACAACACATACAACCGCTATGGGCTTCCACCTGGACCGATACGCAATCCGAACCCAGAAGATATTGACGCAGTGCTGGACTTCGTGCATCACGACTACCTGTATATGTGTGCCAGTGCCAAGTTTGACGGCACGCACCACTTCTCCAAGACCTACGAGGAGCAGAAAGCGTACTCCAAAGAGTATGACGCGGAGTTGAACAAGCGGAATATAAAGTAAAAAATATTGCCTTGAATCTTTTGGATTCAAGGCTTTTTTATGTCTCAATGCAGGCTTGCTAAAAACAAAGTATATAGTAAACTAAATTAGGAAATAATTTGTAATATTGATTCCGTTTGGAACCACGATTGACACTTGAAAGCTCCTTAAATTAGGCACTTGTTGCGTCTTAATGCGGATAACATTAATATTGCATTTTATTTTAAAAAGTGTGTGCAAAAATTGGCGCAATAAGGACAAACCTCTAAATTTGCAAACGAGATACATATGTTAAGCAAGGATTAAAGTATGAGGGTTTATCCATTCATTCGCACGACCAAGAAACACGGTATTGTCTTGTTGCGCTTTCGCCTTAAAGACGGCAACAAGTTTGAACGCTGGTTTACTTCTGATATACCGGTTGACATTTCTATGTTTGACAACAGGAAAGGCACGTACAAAGTTCCAAGACTGAAAACTGATACAGTGCAAGCCGAAGAATATAAGAAGATACTTGAAAGAAAGGAAGAACTTGACAAGCGTATTTCCACTGTTAAAGATGCGATTAACTCAATTTATCTTACTTGCGGGCATAATATACGGAAGGATGATTTTGCCACACTCGTTGACAAACAGTTAAATCCCGAAAAGTACCAAATCGGTATCTTTGAACAATTTGAAGTGTATGCTAACAAGACACCTAAAAGAGGAGGAGTAAGAAGCGAGGCGTATAAAAAGAGTTTCCGGCAGTGCCGTTTGCATTTAGAACGCTTTGAAGCTTGGAAACAAACAAAGAATAGTGGTTACAAGTTATCTTTTAAGAATTTTACCAAGCAGGCAGCCGAAGACTTTTATAACTTTCTAATGAACGAGGATAAGAACTTCGATAAAGATGGAAGGTTCCTACCCGAATATCAAAATTCAAGATATGCGGAACTTTTTACTAAATACCGCCGCCGTGGCGCGCGTCTGAAAGAACACACTATTAACAAGACTATGTTAATTCTGAAAATAGTCTTTAATGACAAGTTCGGCAAGTCTGGCAAAAATCCTATTAAGGACTACGTTCTACCAGTTAACAGGTTGGAGAGTTACGCAGACCCTTTTTTCCTTTATGCAAGTGAGAGAGACATTATAGCGGCTCATGACTTTGGCAGCGATACGTCAAATGCTTATAGGGACGCATTTGTTTTTCAATGTCTGACGGGTGAAAGGGTATCCGACTTAAAGGCATTTACTGTTTCCTCTATACAAGGTGGAATGCTGTGTTATGTGCCTATCAAGACGCAAGGAGAGACCAAGCATGCCATCAGAGTGCCTTTGAATGAAAAGGCAAAGTCTATCGCCACTAAATGGAGCAACGGAAAGAATGCAGATGACAGGCTTTTCCCGTTCCTTAATACTGAAGGTATATACAACCGGCATATTAGATTACTTCTTACTTCACGATTGAAAGACCCTTATATTACGCATTTGTGTAATGTAGGGGTTTTCTTTGTCCCTATATGTAAACGTTAATTTAACATTAACAATTTATTTGTTTATTCAAAGCGCAATAAAAAAAGATAAAAGCGCAATATCCACCATAGCTTTGCAATCGTAACAAATATTTATAGAAGTTATGGTGAAAGAATTAATGTACTCTACAACCCAAGCAGCCGCCCAGTTGGGAATGCACCCCGTATACGTGCGGACGCTTTGCGAACACGGCATTATCAATGCGAGCAAGAACACAGCCAACGGACATTGGAGAATATCTGTAAAAGAGCTCCGCCGTTACGCTTTAAGCAAGAAAGGAGACAAAGCTTGATTTCAAAAGACATGATGACCGCCAACCCTAACATGATTATTCAACTAACGGCGGCAGATTTGCGACAATTCGCACATGATGTTGCAATCGAAGTGAGAGAGCAAGCCATCAAAGATACTCAAAACTTCATGGCTGAAAAACTTTTGTCGGGCAAAGAAGCCGCCGAAGTGTGCCACGTGCAATTCTCTACATTTTGGCGGTGGGTGAAGCAAGGCAAGATACCGCAGATAAAGGGAGCGGGCAAGCCCCGTTATCGCCTTACCGATATCACATGATGGAGAATAAGAAGTAAATCATATTACGCACATGAGTAAAGGAACAATATCACAAAGAAAGATTATTCTTGCATACTTGAAGGAGGGCAAGGATATAACGGCTTTTGAAGCGTTGAAACTTTGCGGGTCGCTCCGGTTGTCGGGCAGAATATGGGAGCTAAGAGAAAGGGGTTACAACATCAAAACTAACATGGTCATACGCAGCGGCAAGCGTGTTGCGCAATACCACTTAATACAGGAAGGAGAATAACAGCAATATGAGCAAGAACAGAAAGAAACAGACTTTTGCCGACAATGTAAACGGTCAGATGTCATTCAATGAGTATTACGACCTCTTCATTAAGCCCGGCCTTCAGGTCTTGGCGGAGGAAAAGTCGCAGCGTTTGGGCGTTGCCTTCATCCGCTGGCTTGTTTACGGCACGTTGCCGAAGTTCAAGGATGACGGCGACAGATGTCAAGAAAGAGCCAAACGGCGGCAAGCGTGAAGAGAGCTTCACGGACAAGGTCATTCGTGAAATGATAAAGGCGTGAATTATGGAGCAAGACAAGATTTTCTTGCATATACCCATACAACTTCTTAGGGGGGGGGATGTTGTCACCCCCTAAGAAGTTTGACGCAATCAATGACATTATTGCGTATGCAGTCTTTGACACTTTCAAGAAATTCACAAAGAACGGCAAAGACCAAGACAAGGTTTTGCCAAAGGTCTATGATTTCCTCAAAATGTCAAACAGCAATGGCTTAGATGGCATGAAATGCACCTTGGACAGAGGCGACAAGATAGCAAACAGTATCAAAACAAAGTCTTACTTCTTTATAGACAAAAGCAGACTGTTTGAATTAAGAGACAACTCTTATAGCTATGACTTGTATGTCGCCATGACGATGTTCTTTGCGCTGGGTTCAATACAGGGCAAGCAGTCATTTTGGAAAGCGACAAACCTTTTCCTTCTTTCGAGAATGGACGGCAGGGACAAGACGATAAGCAACGCTGACAGGCTTTCGGCACCAGTGAAGAAAATCAATACGAGGCGCAAACTTGACAAATACAAGGGTATTCTTGAAGAGCATTTCGGAGTTTCATTTTGGGGTTTCAGAATGCGAGGTTTCTATTTCTCTACCAAGTTAAGCAAGGAAGAGTTAATCAAGAAAGTTACAGAACCGCAGCAAAAACAGAAAAAACAAGAGAAAAATATAGGGTTTCAGATGAAAAAGCACTGATAAATTTGATCAAAAATGGCGATTTGCAAATGTCTGACTATAAAAGCGTTAAAAGGAAAATATTCATATAAAGCAGATGTACGATTTAACGGATGTACAACATACGTACAACTTAAGCAATGTACAACATAACGGATGTACAACGCAGCGTACAACAAAAATACAATGATATAAATACAATGTAATAATGCTATAATGACTAAAGACTGCAAAGACTATCGTCTTTGTGTCTGACTTGCAAGTCAGACGATGTTCTTTTTATCATTCAGACATTAAGGATTATGTTTTATGAGATACAGACGGATAGCATATAGAGAGAGCTTCAACTTTGACACGGGCGGCATAACGATGTTGACCCCCTGCCCCTATGGCACCGGGTGCAGAGTTGCGACAGACGACTGTTGGCACTGTAAACACTTCATATCGTTGTACCAGTCGGGCGAGGTGGAATGCTCCACCCCCCTGCAATTCTCAAAAGAGTCGAAGCAGCTTGACTTGTTTCCGTCTGCATTGATGCAAAAAGGTGTGCAAGCAGCCGACGGCAAAGCCGCCCGATTGAGCAACAAAGCGACTTCCGCCCGATGTGTAGGAATACAGCGCATATTAAGGCGCAAGCCTCACGGCTGGCAACAGACACTGATAAACGGGCGTAGGCGCACTGAAAACCGCAGGATGATTAACTACACAGCCGAGACGGGGAACGAGCCTACAATCAAAACAAACATGGTCTCCAACGATTTAACAGCAGAGTTATGAGAATAGACAAAGAAAGATACAAGGTAATAGCAGCCTCAAAGCTGGAGTTGAACAGCGGACAGATTGAGAACGTGCCGCCCAACCCAAGATTTATCAAGGATGACAAATTCGAGGCACTGAAAAAATCATTGTCAGAGAGCCCCGAACTCTTAAAAGCACGTCCTTTGATTGTTTTCCCGCTTGGTGATAGATTTGTCGTCCTTTGCGGAAACATGCGCCTAAGAGCGGGAAAAGCACTTCAAATGAAAGATTTCCCTTGCTATGTACTTCCGCAGACCACGACCGCAAAGAAGTTGCGTGAATACGTGTTGAAAGACAACATGGAATATGGTCAGATAGACTGGGAACATATTTCGCAAGACTGGGACAAAACAGAGTTGGCGGACTGGGACTTTGATTTGCCCGACGGTTGGGAGTTTGACGAACCAGCACTTGACAGCGAGGAAGAACCTTTGCTCGACGACTTGACAGCAGACGACAAAAACAAGCCATTCGTTATCAAGATTGTTTGCGAGGACGAAAAGCAGCTAAAGGACTTCACCGCTGACATTGACACGCTGATTTCTGACAAATACCAATCCGCCAACTACTCGGTAACAGGAGGAGAGTTATGAGTTTAATCATTAAGAAGGCATCAACGAAAACCATACAATACGCTTGCAGGTTCTACCATTACGCCCACCATGCACCAGCGGGGAACGTTCTTGGATATGCCGTGTTTAACGATGATGTCTTTTGCGGTGTAGTGACTTTTGGCAGCGGCGCAAACAACAATATAGGTACGCAATACGGCTTGAAACAAGGCGAGGTTTGCGAGCTTACACGGGTGGCGTTGAATGGCAAACAGACGACCACAAGCCAAGTCGTGGCAATGTGTCTCAAACGCTTACGCCACGACGCGCCACTTGTTAGGCTTGTGGTAAGTTATTCGGATGTAGACCAGCAGCACTATGGTACTATATATCAAGCCACAAACTGGATATATGTCGGCTGCAACCTTGCTGATACAAAGGACGGTTCTTATATCATTCACGGGCAAAGAGTACACGGGCGCAGAATAAGCAACTATGTACGGGCGCACGGAGGCTTGCATGGCTTGACACGATTACAATTTGTGCGGAAGTTCTATGACCCTAATGCCACAGCGTTTACGACGAAAGGTAAAAGAAAATACTTAATGCCGTTGGATAAGAATTTGAGAAAGAAATTATTACCGCTTGCAAAGCCGTATGCAAAAGACCCTAAAAAGGTAACGTATAAAGAGAGCCACCCCGAAGAATATGCCGAGAGAGCAAAATATAAAACAACGTCTGTAAATAGCAGAGAAAAAACAGATAGTAGCCATGACGAAGTTTAAGAAAGGACAATCGGGCAACCCGAAAGGAAGACCCAAAGGCAGCATGAACGAGAAAACGAAATATATACGTGAATGGATAGTTTCACTAATCGGTTCTAATGCCAAGACTATGGGCGACCGCTTTAGAAAGTTGCCCGTCAAGGAACAGTTTAAAGTTATAACGCAGCTTATGCCCTATGTGCTGCCAAGACAGGTACAACAGGAACTAAGGCACAACATCGACTTCAACAACATGACCGATGAACAGCTTGACAGCATAATTTCCAACATGACACAAACGATATTGAACGATGATGGCAACGACGAATAACGAGCAAGGGATAAAGTTAGACCGCAACTCAAAGATACTACTTTTGAACATCTTGCAACAAGGCTATATAACAGCGGAACAGAAAGACGACGTACAAAAGTTGTTGCAAATACCACTTGTAAGGCTGTGTTTTGCCGACAGCAGGGAAGTAGTGCAAGAGCTTCAACAACTGGAGGAACGAAATAAAGCCTATTTGACGCACGAAATCAAAGCGGACAGGAAATCCATGCTTGAAGCGGTGAAAGTTGCGGAGGATAGCGGAAAACAATGAAAAAACGGGCGTTTCTTTCTGTTATTCAAAACGCCTGTATATACACGACCTTTATTGAAAAGTTGAACAATGAAGAAAAGCAGACCACCTCCAATTTAATGCATGTCTTTTAAGAATGCAACAGTGTTAGTAAATCAAGTGGGCGAAAGTACGTCGCCCACTTCTTAAAAAGAAACAAAATGAGAAAATCAAAAGAACAAACTATAACGATACATGCAAGCGACAAAAATGTTATTGTCGTTGCACCCGATGAAGCCAAGCAAATGGAAGTGGAGCGCAATTTAAGAAGCACACTGCCACGATGTGAACGGGCAACAGCACTTCTAAGAGATTTTGGAATACAGCCGTCAACGGCAATATTGCATGAATGTGTAACCATGTCTGAGGACTGGGAGCAAAAGGAAGACTTGACACCGACGTACCACAGTCCGAACGAGTTATCAAAGTGGACGCATACGATGTCAACACGTGCTGTATTTTACGGTTGCCCGATACTTGACGCAAAGCTTGGAGCAATGTTGAAGTCAAGGACAGACGGCATGACACCGAAAGAGACAAGGGAGTATTCCGAAAAATTCTACTATGAATGCGTCGCATTGAAGGAGTCTTTGGCAAAGTGCTTCAAAAGCAGCAGCAATGAAGAAGAAATAAAAAAAGTAGTACTGAACTATGTTGAGACTGACAAAGAAGGCAATGTTAAAGCCGTAGACAATGCGCAAGAGCGCATAAAGTTCGATACCGCCATAAAGGTTGACACGCCCGAAAGTGCTGCAAGCTATAATGCACATGTTGAGGCGACAAGGGCGTTAAACGCCTTTATCGACACGTTGATTAACGCTGACCGGCTCAATGTAGTTTCTGACTTGCAACAGTTATTCGACATAAATCCAGACACGCTGAAACTTTCTCCGTGTGTGATAGATTATAAACTTTTTAGTGAGAGATAAGGAGGATTCATTATGACAGCAGAAGAAAGAAACAATCAGAGTATAGAAGCACACAAGGACATCATCAACCGCTTCATAGAGGCAGATGACAAGCAGCTTGCAAGCGAGCTTGCCAAACATCATGAGGAACAAGCCGCCCCTTATGTTGATGAGTTAGACCAAATAATAGCCCGCAAGCATCAAAACGGCTTCATGTCAGAGAAAGACAAGAAAAGGGCGTCAAAGTTGCTGACAATTCTTGACAGTATAGAAAAGGACGAATTTGAGAGTACGGACGAAGGTATGCAAGCAATGATGCACGAAAGTTCGCAGCGCATATTTCAAAAGCAACGTGAACAGCATGAGGCACGAAAGAGAGAAAGGGAGGAAATGATATGGTAAATTGGAAAGAAGATGCGAAGGTTGATGCGCTGTTGAAGTCGCTTGAAGCAATAGACACCGCCTATAATTCACGTGGCTTCTTGACGGGTGGCGACATCAAGATTATTTATTCGACACTCTCAAGGTTGAAGGATTATTGTGGCGGTGATGTTGACGAACTCGCAGCGCAATGGAAACATAGGATAAATACGCAATTCGCAGCAAGACAAGGAGGACAACTTTAAGGTTTGCAAAGGGTATAGTTTCAACTTATACCCTTTGCAAATATAGCCTATATTTAGACATTTGGCGTGTAACACGCATCAGCATTGACACGGGCGGCATGTCTGGGAACAGTTGCACACCTTTAGGCACACAAACACAAATGGAAAAAGATAAAACACTTCTGAATTTTTGGAGGATTTCACACAATGCTTATAATTCGGGATACAATGAACAGCAACAATTTTTATTTTTAGAGTTATACGCAAAGGCAAATGGACTGTGGATAAATGACATTTCAAAGATAACGGACGGATTTCTTGGCAAAGGTCAAGAAAGTCATGTGTATTATTCAAAGCGTGGGGGATATTTAATCAAGAATCAGTTAATAAATGGCTATCAAAATTTATAATCTTGCAAAATCTTGGCGGAATCTTGCAAGTGATTTTTAATAGTCTCTCAATCATTTGGAATTCAAATCTTTAGAAAGGAAGATAACACGCTTGCATAGCGTGTAGTCGTAAAAAGGCGCTTTTTGCGCATAAATAATTTTATACTCGTAAAAACGAGAATATTAGTTGATTTTAAGAGAATAAACGAGAGTAATAAAAATTGCATTAAATGCCTTGCTGAAATTTGGCGAATACGGAAAGCCACCATATCTTTGCATCAAGTTAAGTAACAACAATGTTTAATTTCTAAGGAGCGAAAGAATTATGGAAATAACAATTCAAATGTTATACTTAAAGACATTGATTTCGATGAGGTTGCGAATCTCTACTTCATGCTAAGTAACATGACAGAAAACATGCGAGATGTCATAGCCGACAACGAGCGTCCCCGTAACGATGTGTATATTAAAAATCTTGAATCAGTACTTGACAACCTCTGCCAAGCTGGTATGTTGTTGAAGGATGTCATGGAAAAGTATATCTTTGAAAGAAGAACCACCAACGCATGGGGCACAACAGTCTGACAACGGATGTTGTGCCCCTTCTTTAGAATAAGCGGTGTGCGTACAGGTACTAAAATAGCCATGTTATTTTTTAATGGATTTATTTTGTTAATATTGATATATTTTATAATTTTATAGTTCTTAAAACGTGCGACATGACAGACAAAGAACAATCTTTATTAAATCTACTTGTTGAACTTGACAACTTGCGCAATTCAAAAGCTATTGATGTATTAGACACAATTATAGTACGGCTTAATGAATGTGGGGCAGAAGTGGAGAGAAAGAACGAGGCGATCCGCAAATTGCTAAGGGAAGAATTTAAAAGCAAAGAAACAAGACCATTGGCGAAAATCGTAGGCTCAAATACTGATTATCTTCCTTTTAGTTTTCTGAAAGCAACAGAATATCTTATTGTATTGAAAGAACAAATACAAAGGCTAATAACTGCCTATACAGATGTCGTGCCAGCAGAAACAGGGAGAATTATAGATGATGTTATAATTAACGACTACTCTAAAAAGGAATAACATGGCAAGGGAAAAAAGTCCAATGCGCCTGTATGCCGACGAAGAAGAATATCGCAAGCTTGATATTATCATCGACACTGTTTGTAAAGTTGCTGGCTTTCCGTGGTACGAATTTTGGGCTTGTTCTAAGAAGAAAAGGAAATGGAAAGAAACAGAACAAGAATACATCGCCCATACAAAGGACATAAAAAAGAATGTTGTCGTTGGGGTTGTTTCGCTTCTTTGTTGGGAATATAAAGTATCTGCAAGAAAAGCGGCACTGATTACCCACCGTTCACGTGCGAATATCATTAATCAGGCAAAAACATATAGAGGGTATATCAATACCGTGTGTGGTGATTTCACCGCAAAGGTATATAATGAGAGCAAGAAGATTCTTGAAAACTTGCTTTGAAAACTTTATGTAAGAAACGGGCGCATTCTTTTGAATGTGTGCAAAAGGGTGTGCAAAGAGTATGACGCGGAGTTGAACAAGCGGAATATAAAGTAAAAATATTGCCTTGAATCTTTTGGATTCAAGGCTTTTTTATGTCTCAATGCAGGCTTGCCAAAAACAAAGTATATAGTAGAATTTCGTATACTGCCACTATACGAGCGTATATTGGCAGTATGCTGGAACGCCCTGCCACAGGCGGTTCCCAGAGCGGGGGATAAAATAGGGGAGGCGGTGCTCGGATTTTTCAGAGCACCGCCTTGTGTTATGAAAATAGTTTACTAAAATATACGTATTGGTTTCTTGTACCGTGAATGCGGTCACGGCTTCGGCTTGGTGCGGCGTTCCTTCTCGGTGATGATGCCGTGGCGGTAGGCGTATAGCAGTTGTTGGAGGTCGGCTATCTGGTGGCGTATCTCTACACCCTTGTCGGTGTCGGCTACACGCAGCCTGCGCTGGTTGAACTCCACTATCTGTGTCGTGCCCTTGATGTCTGCGCCGGTGCGGATGGCCTCTTCTGCCGATGTAAACGGCTCGTGCTGCACGAGCTGGAACCCGCGGCTGTGGTAGATGAGTGTGTAGCCGGCTATACCAGTGTCCTTGTGGTAGGCGCGGGAGAATCCGCCGTCGATAACCATCAGTTTGCCGCCAGCCTTTATGGGATTCTCGCCGCTAAGCGCGCGTACGGGGACATGACCGTTGATTATGTGGCGGTTGGAGCCGTGTAGGCCGAACGCGTCCATGATGCTGTCTACCACAGACTCGTCGTCGCGGTACTTGAAGTAGTTGCCCTTGGTCTCCTCGTGGGTCTTCGCGTCGGCGATGAAGTACCTCTCGAACGTAGCCATCTTGCTCTTGTCGAACAGGGGTGAGTCTGGTCCGCACCAGAGGTATAGGAAGTAGTCTGTGGCGTATGCGCGTTCTTCCGTGGCGGTGTCCGACTGGAACGCGGAGCGTATCAGCATTCCTATGTTGTGCATCAGCTCGCGCCCCTTGTACTTGCGGCGCGACGGGGGGTATATGCAGACTTCCTTGAGTGTGCCGTCGTCGTTGAGGGGAATGGACGCGTGGAAGAGCAGGTTGTTGTTCTTGACGGCATACATGCATCCGTGCTGGAGTATGGCACGTATGTGGCGGTGTAGCTTCTCGCTGACTTTGAAGGAGTGGTGCAGCTTCTGCATAACCTCCTGTTCCTCCTGGGATAGACGGTTCGGGTCTTTGGGATCTACGGTCGGGAAGTTGCAGGAGCGCATCTCGTACTCGCAGCCGTCCACCCTGCAGGTGCCGGTCGTGTAGTTGACGGCGCGTAGCAGCTCCCTGTCGGTCATGTTCCACTCCTTGTGACGCTCGTATATCTGTGCCTCTATCTTGAACTGCATGACGGCTATCGCCTTGTGCATCTGCGCCGTCAGGAGCCGTGACTTGGGAGTCATTGTGGTGTCGTTAGCGTCGTCCGCGCGTGGCATGAATTCGGCACAGGGGTCGTCCTTGTAGGTGTCCATGGCGAATGTGGCGAGCGGAATGAGGTTTATGCCGTAGCCTTCTTCCAGCGTGGCCATGTTGTTGTACCTCAGCGCGATGCGTATGACGTTGCAGATGCATGCGTCATTGCCTGCAAGCGCGCCCATCCACAGTATGTCATGGTTGCCCCACTGTATGTCCCAGCTGTGGTAGTTGTACAGCGTGTCCATGACTATGTGCGCGCCCGGTCCCCGGTCGTACACGTCGCCAAGTATGTGCAACTGGTCGATGATGAGCCTCTGTATGACATTGCAGATAGCTATGATGAAGTCGTCGGCACGTCCTGTGCTGATAATGGTGTCGATTATCGCGCCCACATAGTCGCTTTTGTCCTTGTCGTCGGTGCGTTCGTGCAGCAGTTCCTGTATTATGTACGAGAAATCGTCGGGTAGGTTCTTGTGTACCTTGGATCTGGTGTACTTGCTCGACACGTCACGGCAGACAAGCACCAGGTGGTGTATGGCTATGTGGTACCAGTCGTCGAGGTCGTCCTCTTCAGCCTTGACAAGCTCCAGTTTCTGCTCCGGATAGTATATGAGCGTGCACAGCTCCCGCTTCTCTGCCTCGCGCAGGGTATTGCCGAACAACTCATTTACCTTGCGCTTGATGTTTCCAGAGGCGTTTTTCAAGACGTGTTGGAACGCTTCGTACTCTCCATGTATGTCTGCGAGGAAGTGCTCGGTGCCTTTGGGCAGGTTGAGTATGGCTTGCAGGTTTATTATCTCGGTGCTTGCCTCGGCTATGGTGGGGAACGAGTGCGAGAGAAGCTCCAGATAGCGTGCGTCCTGGGTGGATGTGGTGTCGCTGTGTGTTGGCATGTTTCTTATAGTTTTAGTTTGTAGTTTCGTCTATCGGTGGGCTGTTGGCGCGAGCCGCCGGTCCGTTTCTTGAAAAGTGCCGGTTCGCAGTCACGAGACGAACAGCTGGCGTATCAGCCGTGTCGTGCGGTCGTCCTTTGGCGCGTCTGGCATGAAGCCTTCCTCCAGTTGCAGGTCGTCAGCCATCACTTGGAGCATACGGCGCATGAACGTGTGCAGGCGCAAGTCCTTGGTTATCTCCGTGAAGCGGCTTTCGTCGTAGTCCGAATACTTGATTCGCCCGTACAGCTCGGCGAGCTGCCGCAGGCTCATGCGCCGCTTGCGTACCAGATGCCATGCGTTGGCGAGCATAACGGTCAGTTCTTTCAGCTCACGTGGGTCTTCAGCGGTCTCTTCCTTTATCTTGCGTGCCCGTATGCGGTTTCTGCCGAGTACGCGCAGTGGTTCCAGCGCGCCCTTTGCCTTTGGGAAGTCGTTGGGGAATCGCTCTATCTTGCCAGTGTCTATGTCTGGAATGCTCAACTGGAGCCTCGTGACGGCGGAGGCGATGATGGCTCTTATGTCTTCGTCATCTGCGTAAAGGAGTATTCGCCTCCACTGTACGGGCTTTATGTCCCTGAGCGTCAGCAGTTGGTCGCTGCTGATGAGAGCCCACTTCTCGTCGCCAGCCATGCCGGCGTGGAGCATGGATCGTACAGCCTCCTTCTCCTCCCGTGTCATCAGCACGTGGTAGCGTGTATCGGTCACTTTCTGGTAGAACCTTGCGAGTGCCGCACCCGTCTCTGCGTCGGTGAGGGTGCTGTCCAGCAGCGGATTTCCAACAACGTCGATGCGCTTCTGCCACCCTAAGCGCAGCAACTCGTCGCGCTCGTCATTCCGCGTGACGAGTATCGCCTCGCAATTGGCAGTCATCCATCGCTGATAGTCAGTCAGCTTCCACCACTTGGCTATACGCTGTTCCCGCCGCATGGCGTACGTACCCAACTCGCCATGTGGAGACAGTACGACGGCATACCCCTGCCGCTGTGCCGCCTTCATGAGGCGGTAGGCGTAGCGGTCCCAGCAGCCGTGAATGTGTACGATGTCGGGAGTGTGGTTGTCGAGAGCCGGTTGGTAGTCGTCGGCACGGGTAATGATGTCCGTGTCGGCGATACCGTCCAATGTGGCGATTGTACGCATGACAGTGTCGGACAGCAGGTCGCCACTTAGCCGTCTATGTATGTAGTGCAGTACTTTCATCTGTCGGATATGAATGTCCTACTTCTATAGTTTGTGACTGATAAAGTCGTTCTTGTCCGCCCGTGCATAGCGTATGCGGTAGCCAACAGCGCGCCATACGTAGCTCACTTCGTAGAATGGCACACGCCAGGCGGCTATATCTGTGTGCCACTGCCGGAATGCCGCCGACGCAATGGCAGTACGTGTAGCCAAGGTGATGATTAGCGACAGTGCGGCGGCAGCCGTTATCAGCCAGCGGTCGGGCAGTATAAGCCCGATGGCTCCTGTGGCGATGATTGCCGCATAGTTGGCGTGCAAGGCTGCCTGGTCGGCAGCCGCACATATGCGGTGGCGTGTTCCACGTGCCAGGTGCTTGCGGTCTTCCATATAGAAGAGGTGACGGTTGCGCCACTCCTTGTCCGTAGGTTCCTGTTCCGTCATCCATGCTTCGGGAGCGGTCTCCAGCGCGACTGACAAGGGACGCGCATACTTGTTTGCCATGAAGTCATATTCTCCACGCAGGTATTTCAAGTTGCCACGGAAGCCCTCGGAGGCAATGAACTCGCTCTTGCGGAACATAAGGCAGGTACTGTCGCAACGGTATGTGCGTCCCTTCTGCGTCTCCCTCATCAGGCGGAAGCCCGCAGCCAGACGCTCGAAACGCCTGTATCCGCTTGTAGACTCGTCATAGCGTGTGTAGCCTATGACGAGATTGTTGCCATCGTGGGTGTTGCGTGCCATAGTAGCGAGCCACTTGTCCGTGTCGGGTTTGTTGGTTGCCTCAGTCATAAGCACCCACTCTGTCTTCGCTGCTTTCACTCCGAGTGTTATGGCGAGCTTCTTGCGACTCATGTAGCGAGAACTGTCGGGAATGTACGTGGCGTATAGGTGTGGGTTGGAGGCGTACCGCTTTAGTACGTCGTCCGATTCGGAATCGCTCTTCCATGTGACTACGATGATAGTGAATTCTCCCGGATAGTCCTGTTCGAGGAACAGCGGCAGGTTCTCTTCCAGTTCGTATGCGTTTTCGTGTGGCGTGAGTATTACGCTGATTGGAGGTAGCTTGTCCTTGACGCTGCTCCCGTCTTGCGTGGATTCGTCATCGTTGCTGGTCTGTCTGTCGTCGTCAGTACTGCGTGGCTTGGGACGGCGTACGAGGACGTTTATCCACGGCGTCACGATGCCGATAAGCAATATGGCGGCTCCTATGATAATCGTAAAGTTATCGATAATCATCTTATGTATGTGGTTGTTTGTTTTATTCTTCTGCCATGTCCTCAGTGGTGTAGCCTGCGGGCAGACGGCGGCAGTTGTACTGGCTTGCCATTATTTCGCCGTATGCTCCGGCGGAGCGTATTGCCAAGAGGTCGCCGCGGTGTGTGGCGTTCAGGTCAACGGCTTTGGCAAACACGTCGCTTGACTCGCATATGGGTCCGACTACGTCGTACGTCGCAAGTGGCTCATCGCTCGTTATGTTCTCTATCTTGTGGTATGCCTGATAGAGTGCGGGGCGAATGAGGTCGGTCATGCCTGCGTCCACTATGGCGAATTGCTTGGCAGTGCCTTGCTTGACATACAGGCAGCGTGTGACGAGCGTTCCCATCTGTCCGACTACGGAGCGTCCAAGCTCGAAGTGCAGCTTCTGTCCGGCACGCATCTTCAGGTGGCGTGCGAACGTGTCGAAGTAGGAACGGAAGTCGGGCACAGGCACGCGGTTGGGATGCTGGTAGTCGATGCCGAGACCGCCACCCACATTGATGTTGTCAACGTGGGTGTGGTGCTTCTCGAGCAAGTCCTGTATGTCGTTGATGCGGTTGCACAGCGCGGCGAAATCCCCCATGTCGAGTATCTGCGAGCCTATGTGGAAGTGCAGGCCGATGAACTCTATGTTCTTCATGCGTGCGGCTTCTGCTATCGCAGGCTCCATGTCGCGCATGGCGATGCCAAACTTGTTCTCTGCCAGTCCGGTGGTTATCTTGGCGTGGGTATGCGCGCCAACATCGGGGTTGATGCGGAAGCACACGCGCGCCACCTTGTCCTTGCGCGCCGCAAGCTCGTTGATTACTTCAAGCTCGGCAATGCTCTCGACGTTGAAGCAGAATATGTTTTTGTCAAGTCCGAGGTTTATCTCCCAGTCAGACTTGCCCACTCCGGCATACACAATCGACCGTGCGGGAAATCCGCATTCGAGGCTGCGCCGTATCTCGCCGCCGCTAACGCAGTCTGCTCCGAGTCCTGCCTGGCTGATGACGCGCAGCACCTTCGGATTGGCATTGGCCTTGACCGCGTAGTGTACGGTGAAGCCCTCGTGGCGTGCCGCCTCGTCGTTTATCGTTCGCAACGTCTGGCGGAGCAAGTCGGTGTCGTAATAGTAGAACGGCGTGTCCTTACGCTCGAACTGCCTTATAGGGAATATGCCTTTCATCGTGTCTCGTCGTCCTTATTTGGTGAACAGTTTGTCGCTGAGGTTCTGAAGGGCGTGCTTCTTGTCTGCCTCACGTATAAGGAAGGATATGTTGTAGTTGCTCCCGCCGTAGGAAATCATGCGCACGGGTATGTCCTTCATCGCGTCGGTGGCAATGGTCTCGAATCCGAGGTTGCTCCAGTCAAGGTCGCCGACGACGCAGATGATGCACATGTCGCCATCGACGGTCACGGTGCCGTACTTCTTCAGCTCGTCCACTATCTCGTCGAGGTGCGCGTCGTCGTCAATGGTCATGGATACGCCGACCTCGCTCGTGGCAATCATGTCTATGGCTGTCTGGTAGCTCTCGAATATCTCGAACACCTTGCGCAGGAATCCGCTTGCTCCGAGCATACGGCTCGACTTTATCTTGATTGCGGTGATGTTGTCCTTGGCAGCGACTGCCTTTATCTTGCCGCGCACGAGCACGTTGTCGATAATCGTGCCTTCTGCGTCGGGATCCATGGTGTTCTTCAGCCTTACGGGTATGCCGGCGTACTTGGCTGGCTGTACGCACGTAGGGTGGAGAATCTTCGCGCCGAAATATGCAAGCTCCGACGCTTCCTCGAAGTTCAACTGCCTTACGGCGTCGGTGTGGTCTACGACGCGCGGGTCGTTGTTGTGCATTCCGTCGATGTCGGTCCATATCTGTATCTCGTCGGCTCCTATTGCGGCTCCCACGAGTGATGCCGTGTAGTCGCTGCCGCCGCGCTGCAGGTTGTCAACCTCGCCATAGGCGTTGCGGCATACGAATCCCTGTGTGATGTATATCTGGTAGCCTTGGTTGTCGTCGAGCACCTTGCCGAGCTTCTCCTTTATGTACTGCGTGTCGGGCTCGGCGTTCTTGTCGGTGCGCATGAAGTCGAGCGCGTTGAGCAACACTGCCTTTACGCCTTGCTCCTTGAGGTAGTTCGTCACCATGTTGGTGCTCATGACCTCGCCCTGCGCGACGATGCTCTTTTCCTCGAACGATGTGAACAGGTCTTTGGTGAAGCTGCGCAGATAGTCGAACTCCTCCTGCAGGAACGCGCGCGTGCGCTGGCGGTACTCGTCGGTGGAGTACAGTTCTTCGACGTGCTTGAGGTATTTCTTCTCAAGCGTGTTTATGACCTCGTTGGCTCCCTCGGGGTTCTTCTTGTACAGGTAGTTGCTTATCTCGATGAGTGAGTTCGTGGTTCCGCTCATGGCGGATAGTACCACGAACGTCGGCTCGCCCGACTTCGTTATCAGTGCCGCAACGTCCTTCATTCGCTGCGGAGTGCCTACGGAGGTTCCTCCGAATTTCATTACCTTCATAACTCTTTGTATCTATTCTTGGTTGTCTTGTCCTTCTTCTACTATCTGGCCGACGATTACCTCCTCGCCGCCTTCAGGCTCGCTGGCGGCGGCCGTGGCGTCGTGGTTGCCCGTGACGTTGGCGAACGTGCCGTCCTTGCAGCGGTAGACGGTGCCGGGATATTGGTCTATGAGCGAAATGTTGTGGGTCGACATGATGACTGCCGCTCCCGTGTCGCACTGTCGTCTGAGCAGTTCGACGATGTTTGCTGCGGTCTCGGGGTCGAGGTTGCCGGTAGGCTCGTCGGCGAGTATTATCTTAGGGTGGTTGAGTATGGCGCGCGCTATGGCTATGCGCTGCTGCTCGCCGCCAGAAAGCTCGTGCGGCATCTTGTCGCGCTTGTCGGTCATTCCCACTTCGGCGAGCACTTCGCCGATGCGGCTGTCTATCTCCTGGCTGTCCGTCCAGCCCGTAGCCTTGAGCACGAAGCGCAGGTTGCGGTACACCGTGCGGTCGTGCAGGAGCTGGAAGTCCTGGAAGATGATGCCCATCTGCTTGCGCAGCGCGGGCACGTACTTGCGGCGTATGTCGGTTATGTCCTTGCCGAGTACCTCGGCGCGTTCCGCGTCATCGCCGTCGATGTCAAGCTCGCAGTACATCGTCTTCAGCAGCGAGCTCTTGCCGGAGCCTACGCGTCCGATGAGGTATATGAAGTCGCCCTCGCCGGCTTGCAGGCTTACGTCCTTGAGGATGAGCTTCTCGTCCTGGTAGACGTTTACGTTCTTATAGTCGATAAGCATGTTGTTGTTCTTCTATTATATATTATGTATGTTTTGTTCCTGTTTTGCGGTGGTCTGACGACTGAGGCTCACTCGTCGAAGGAATCAGGCTCACTTGTCGAAGGAATGAGGCTCACTCGTCGGACGAGTGAGGCACAGTCGTCGAAGGAGTGTAGTACACTTGTTGAAGGAGTGTAGTACAGTTGTCGAACAAGTGTAGTACAGTTGCCAGACGGGTCTAACGCTTGTACGTTCCAGCTGCCTTTGCCATGCGGCGGTCCTTGTCCCAGTCGGGGTCGTGACGCTTGAGCAGTTCGAGTGCTACGTCGCCTATGCCCAGCCCCTTGTCGGCGAGGAGCACTATCAGGTGATACACCAGGTCGGCAGCCTCGTAGACGGTCTTGTCGTCAGTGCCGCTGACGGCTTCGATGACGGTCTCCAACGCCTCCTCGCCGACTTTCTGCGCTATGCGCTTCGTCCCCTTCTCGAATAGTGCCGTGGTGTAGCTGCCTTCGGGCATCTCAGCCTTGCGCCTGTCGATGAACTCTTGCAGCTCGCCGAGGAAGCTGACGGGGTCGTACGTGTTCTCCTCGCCCCAGCACGTGTCGGTTCCCTTGTGGCATACGGGACCGGCTGGGTTCGCGCGCACGAGCAGCGTGTCGTTGTCGCAGTCTGCCTTCATGCTGACGAGGCTGAGGAAGTTGCCCGAGGTCTCGCCCTTGGTCCACAGGCACTTGCGCGTGCGGCTCCAGAAAGTCACCTTGCCCGTGGCTATGGTCTTGTCGTAGGCCTCCTTGTTCATGAAGCCGAGCATAAGCACGTTCTTCGTCCTTGCGTCCTGTATGATGGCGGGTACGAGCCCGTCCATCTTGTCGAAGTCGACTGCCGATTCCCCACCAAGCCTCCCCCAAGGGGAGGATGTTTGATTACCTGAAATCGGTTTAAACTTTTTGTTATCTTTATCCATTGTTTTCTTTATATATGATTAAAACATCCTCCCCTTGGGGGAGGCTTGGTGGGGATTACATTCTCACATTTATCCCCTCCGCATTCAGATACTGTTTCAGTTCCGGAATGCCTATCTCGCCGAAGTGGAACACGCTCGCCGCCAGTGCCGCGTCGGCCTTTCCACGTGTGAATGCGTCGCGGAAGTGCTCCATAGTGCCCGCGCCTCCGCTTGCGATTACGGGGATTGACACCTCGTCGGCAATGCGTGCCAGCGCGTCGTTGGCGAATCCCTGCTTCACTCCGTCGTGGTCCATCGACGTGAACAGTATCTCGCCCGCGCCGCGGTCTGCCACCTCTTTCGCCCATTCGAAGAGTCCGAGCTCCACGCGCTCGCGTCCTCCCTTGACGTAGCAGTGCCACCCGTCGGTGTCGTTGCGTGCGTCTATGGCGCACACGCATACCTGTGAGCCGTATTCGGTGGCTATCTTGTCGATGATGCCGGGGTTGCGGATTGCGGCGGAGTTGATGCTCACCTTGTCGGCTCCTGCGTCAAGGAGGCGCTTCACGTCGTCAAGCTCGTTGATGCCGCCGCCCACGGTGAACGGTATGTTTATCTCACGTGCCACGCGCTCAACCATGTCGGTGAACGTCTTTCTGCCCTCGAAGCTCGCCGTTATGTCGAGGAACACCAGCTCGTCGGCACCGCTGTCAGAGTACGCCTTGCCCAGTTCCACGGGGTCGCCCGCGCTGCGCAGGTGCACGAAGTTGGTACCCTTGACGGTCTCGCCGTTCCTTACGTCGAGGCACGGAATGATGCGCTTTGCCAGTCCGTGACCCGTGCGCCCGTCCATCAGCTCGCGGCAGTCTGTGGCTGAGAGCTTTCCCTCATACCATGCCTTGCCAACGACGACCGACGGAATGCCGGATTGCTCCAGTCCCTCGATGTCTTCTATGCTTGAAACGCCGCCAGAGGCTATGAGGTTTATATTCGGGTACGCGCTGATAATCCTACGGTACAGCCCTGTCGCTGGACCTTGCAGCGTGCCGTCCTTGCTTATGTCGGTGCAGAGTACGTTGCGTACGCCCGCGTCGACATATTGTTTTAGGAACGGGAGCAGGTCTTCCTGCGAGTCTTCCTTCCACCCGTTGATGCTTATCTTGCCGTTCCTCACGTCGGCTCCGAGTATGAGCCTGCCGGCGCCATAGCGTCCGAGCCATTCCATGAACAGCTCCGGGCGTGTGACGGCGATGCTGCCCACGGTCACCATTGACGCACCGGCATCGAATGCCCTGCGTATGTCGTCGTCGGTCTTTATGCCTCCTCCGAAGTCGACCGTAAGTCCCGTGGCTTCGGTTATGCGCCGGAGAACTCCGTCGTTGACCACGTGCTTCGACTTCGCGCCGTCCAGATCGACCACGTGCAGCCGTCGGAATCCCATTCGCTCGAACTCCAGTGCCTGCGCCACGGGGTCTTCGTTGTATACTGTCTTCTGCCCGTAGTCGCCCTTTGTCAGCCTGACGCATTTGCCGCCTATGAGGTCTATTGCAGGAATTATGTCTATCATAGTGCGAGGAAGTTTTTAAGTAGTCGTTCGCCGGTTTTTCCGCTTTTCTCCGGGTGGAACTGTGTCGCCCAGAAGTTGTCCTTGTGCAGCGCGGCGGAGTAGGGGAGTATGTAGTCTGCCTCAGCCACGGTCCACTTGCACATCGGCACGTAGTAGCTGTGAATGAAGTAGAAATATGGTGTGTCGCCAGTACCGTTCATGATAGAGTCTCCTTCAATTACCCTCACGTTTTGCCACCCCATGGCCGGCACCTTGTCGCCGTGCCGCGCGGGTTGGAACCTGTATACGTCGGTGTCGAATATCCCGAGGCAGTCGGTGCCGCCCTCTTCTGAATGACGGCAGAGGAGCTGCTGTCCGATGCAGATGCCGAGGACTGGTTGCGTAAGCCCCTTTATCACATCGTCGAGATGATGCTCCCGCAGGCAGCTCATTGCCGAGCGTGCCTCGCCTTGTCCTGGGAAGAGCACCTTGTCGGCACGCCGCAACTCGTCGGCGTCGTCTGTTACCGTCGGTTCTACGCCGAGCCTGTTCAGCGCGTTGACTACCGACCGCACGTTGCCTGCGTTATATTTTACTATCGCTATGCTCATTTCTGTGGTGTATAATCCTTGGAGGATCTTAGCTGAAGATTATCGTCTTGTTGTTGTAGGTGAGTATCTTGCGCTCTATGTGCTTGGTGACGGCGCGCGAGAGCACTATCTTTTCCAAGTCCTTGCCCTTGAGGACGAGGCTTGCCGGAGTGTCCTTGTGGCTCACGCGCATCACGTCCTGCTCTATTATGGGACCTGCGTCAAGCTCTGCGGTGACGTAGTGGCTCGTGGCTCCTATTATCTTCACGCCGCGCTCCCATGCCTGGTGGTACGGTTTCGCGCCTACGAACGCTGGAAGGAACGAGTGGTGTATGTTGATGATGTGGTGAGGATAAGCCTCTATCATCTCGTCGCTGATTATCTGCATGTAACGTGCGAGGACTATGAACGTCACGCGCTTCTCCTTCAATAGCTTCATCTCCGCCTCCTCGACCTCTGCCTTGTTGGAATGGTCTTTCTTTATAGACCATACATAATATGGTATTCCAAACTGTTCGGCTACGTATCTCAAATCCTCGTGGTTGCTGACAATGCATGGAATGTCTACGTTCCACTCTCCAGCTTTCCACCGTGCGAGCAGGTCGTAGAGGCAGTGGCTCATCTTGCTTACGAATATAGCCATGCGGGGACGTACGTCGCTGAAATACAGGTGAAACGTCATATCGTAGCGCTGTCCGTAAAGCGTGCGTATGTATTCCTCTATCTTGTCGCGTGGAATGGCGAACTCTTCGAGTTCCCACTCTATGCGCATGAAGAACATCCCGTCCTCGCGATCGACATATTGGTCGAGATAGACGATGTTTCCATTGTTGTCGGTGATGAATTTCGTTACTTCCGATATTATGCCTTGCTGGTCTGGACAGTGGAGAAGCAATATTGCGGTAGGTTTCATTCCTTTGTTCATTGGCATTGTTAAATGTGATGCAAAAGTACGAAAAAGATTTTGAATTGGTAGTTTTCAGCCCTGTAAGTTTCCAAATCAGTTTGTTTCGAGTTGCAAAACGTATTGTTTTGAATCTTAAAAGTTGCTGTTTCGCTATATGAAACGTATTGTTTTGCAATATTGACATTATCCGCCGTTAAAGCCTTCTCACGTCTCTTACGCCTTTGATAGTGCGCAGCTTCTTCACGAGCGCGTTGAGTTTCGACGTGTCGTCAAGCAGTACGACGAGGTTGCCGGAGAAGAGTCCGTCGTGGCTGTCTATGTTTATAGAGCGCATGATAATCTTTTCCTCTTTCGAGATGACGTTGGTGATGTTGTTGACTATGCCGATGTCGTCGTTGCCTATGATGCGTAGCGTAATGGAGTACTGGCTCTGTCCTTTGCCACTCCAGCGCGCCCTCACTATGCGGTAGCCGAAACGCTTGCGCAGTTCCGGTGCGTTAGGGCAGTCGGTGCGGTGAATCTTTATGCCGCCGTTGACGGTTACAAAGCCGAATACGGGGTCGCCGTATATCGGGTGGCAGCATTTCGCGAGTGTGAAGTCGATGCCTTTGAGGTTCTTGTCAATCACAAGCACGTCGTCGTTCTTGGCTATCTCCTCGTCGGGGTTCTCGTATTCGAAGTTCTCCGCACTCTCAGCAGCCTTGCTCTCGCCGAGGTTGTGGTCGTGGTTGTATACCTCGTGATACCTTTCTATTATGTCGTTGGGGTCAAGCTTGCCTTCTGCCACCTGCTGGTAGAACTCGCTTGTCTCCTTGAAGCCCATCTGCTTGATGAGGTGCGCCATTACTCCTTCTTCTATCTCAATCTTCCTGTTCTTGAAACGGCGTTCGAGTAGTTCGCGCGCATAGGCTCCGTTCTTGGTCTGTATCTCCTTCAGCGCGAGGCGTATCTTTGACTTCGCGCGTGAACTTTTGACTATCTTGAGCCATTCGAGTTTTGGTTGCTGGCGTGGCGAGGTGTTCACCTCCACGGTGTCGCCACTGTTAAGCTGCGTACGGAGGCTTACGTTCTTGCCGTTAATCTTGCCTCCGACACACGTGTTGCCTATCTTCGAGTGTATGTGGTAGGCGAAGTCGAGCACCGTTGCGCCCTTGGGGAACTTCAGCAAGTCGCCCTTCGGGGTGAACACGTAGATTTCCTTGTCGTACAGGTCGCTCTTGAACTGGTCCATGACTTCAAGGTCGTTGCCAGCCTCAAGTGCCGAGCGTATGCTTGCGAGCCAGTCGTCGAGCCCGCCTTCAGCCTTGATGCCCTTGTATCGCCAGTGGGCTGCGAGTCCGTGCTCTGCCACTTCGTCCATGCGCTCCGTACGTATTTGTACCTCGACCCACTTGTTTTCAGGACCGAGTACGGTTATGTGCAGACTCTCGTATCCGTTGGACTTTGGTACAGAAAGCCAGTCGCGCAACCGTTTCGGGTTAGGCTGGTACATGTCTGTCACTATCGAATAGACCTGCCAGCACTGCATCTTCTCCTTGTCGGCTGGCGAGTCGAGTATTATCCTTATTGCGAAGAGGTCGTATATGCCGTTGAAACCGCAATGCTGTTTCTTCATCTTCTGCCATATAGAATGGATGCTCTTGGTGCGTCCCTTGATATGGAACTTGAGTCCGGCAGCCTCAAGCTTTGCCTTTACAGGTCCGATGAAGCTCTCTATGTAGGCATCACGCGCACGCTTGGTGGCGTTCAAGTCTTCCTTTATTTCGTAGTAGGCGTCATGTTCGAGGTACTTGAGGCTCAAGTCCTCAAGCTCGCTTTTCAATTGGTAAAGCCCAAGCTTGTGGGCAAGTGGTGCGTACAGGTAGCTGGCTTCTTCAGAAACCTCGTGGCGTGCCTCGGTGTTTTCCGTGTCACGGATTTGGCGCATAAGGTTCACGCGGTCTGCGATCATGATGAGTATGACGCGCATGTCCTCGGCGAAGCTCAACAGGAGGTTGCGGAAGTTCTCGCTCTCTATCTTCGGATTCTTCTTGTATAGTTCCTGTATCTTCACAAGTCCGTGAATTATGGTGGATACTCCCTTGCCGTAGTCTTTCTCCACGTCGTCAAGCGTGAGGCACGAGCACATGACAGGGTCGTACAACATTATAGCCATCAGACCGTCACGTCGTAGTCCGATGTCTTTTATTGCAATCTTGGCGGTTTGCAGTGCCGTGACGATAGGGTTGAGTCCGAAAGCGTCGCGTACGAGCTTGCCGCTCTCGGCTGAAGCTTTCAGAGTGTCGGAAAGTTTCTTCTTGTCGTCGTCAGGGAGCGTGTCTTTCAATATATCGCTTAGCTCGTTCCATAAGGTCAGTGTCGTATTCTTTTCCTCGTCGGTAAATGTCAGCTTTTCCTCCATATATATGCTTGCAAATGAATTTATGATTACAAAGTTATTGTTTTTTTTCGAATTACGACATAAATTCTTTGTATTTTAGAGTTTTTGGAGTATCTTTGTCCAGCAATTAAATCGTAAACCTAATACAATTTTCTATGTTGTCAGATAAAGACCAAAAGCAGATAGCTGCCAAGGGTATATCCGAGGCTAAGCTAAATGAAGAGTTCGAACAATTCAAGACAGGCTTCCATTTCCTCCGGCTTGAAGGGGCTGCTGCTGTCGGCAAGGGCATAATGGCTCCGACAGACGCTGAGCGAGAGGATTATATAAAGGCGTGGAACGTATATAAGGGTGATGGGCATCACCGGATAGTGAAGTTCGTTCCTGCGAGTGGGGCAGCCAGTAGAATGTTCAAGAACCTGTTTGCATTCCTCAACGGCGACCATGACGAGCCACAGACTGACTTTGAAAGGGAGTTCTTCGCAGGATTGAAGAAGTTTGCATTCCACAAGGAGTTGTGTGACAAGTGCAAGGCGAACAACGGCAAGTGTATGCACAAGCTTATGGTAGAGGGTAACTACAAGGCTATCGTCGCCAACTTGCTTAATCCAGAAGGCTTGAACTACGGTCAGCTGCCCAAGGGCTTGCTGCTGTTCCACAGTTATCCAGACGGCGAGCGTACGCCTATGGAGGAACATCTTGTCGAGGCTGCGCTTTACGCAAGTTCGAACGGCGAAGCCCACGTGCACTTCACCGTCAGTCATGAGCACATGGAGCTGTTCAAGCAGAAGGTGGCTAAGAAAGTTGGCAAGTATGAAACTGCCTACGGGGTGAAGTTCGATGTAACGTTCTCGGAGCAGAAGCAGAGCACCGACACCGTGGCGGTGAACCCCGACAACACTCCGTTCCGCAATGCCGACGGCTCGCTGTTGTTCCGTCCGGGTGGGCATGGCGCACTCATCGAGAACCTCAATGAGATTGATGCCGACGTGGTGTTCATCAAGAACGTCGACAATGTCGTTCCCGATCGTCTGAAGGGTGACACCGTGACCTACAAGCAGCTCATAGCCGGCGTGCTCGTGACGCTTCAGAAGAAGGCGTTTGAGTACTTGCGGTTGCTCGATAGTGGCAATTACAATCATGAGAAGCTGGAGGAGATTATACGTTTCCTGCAACGTGACCTGTGTTGCCGCAAGCCGGACATAAAGGAGCTTGAGGACGCGGAACTCGTCATATACCTCAAGAAAAAGCTCAACCGCCCGATGCGTGTCTGCGGAATGGTGAAGAATGTCGGCGAGCCAGGCGGTGGTCCGTTCCTGACCTACAACCAGGACGGCACTATAAGTCTTCAGATATTGGAGTCGAGCCAGATCGACCAGAGCAACGATGAGTACGTGCGCATGTTCAAGCAGGGCACGCACTTCAATCCCGTCGACCTCGTTTGCGCTACGAAGGATTACAAGGGCGAGCCGTTCAACCTTCCAGACTATGTTGACAAGACGACCGGATTCATATCGTCCAAGAGCAAGGACGGACGTGAGCTGCGTGCGTTGGAGCTGCCGGGATTGTGGAACGGTTCGATGTCAGACTGGAATACTATCTTCGTCGAGGTGCCGCTTTCGACATTCAACCCAGTAAAGACGGTTAACGACCTGCTGCGTGACCAGCACCAGTAAATTGTCCTAACACCCATGATTACCAATGCGTCTGCCCATTCCTGCCGATTATGGCAACAGGGCGGACGCTATTTTTTTCATTGAAAAGTTTGGAGGTTCCCAATAATTGTATTACTTTTGCAACCGCAATTGCCGATATGGCTCAGTTGGTAGAGCAACGCATTCGTAATGCGTAGGTCCCCGGTTCGAGTCCGGGTATCGGCTCAAGGCAGAATGCGGAATTAGCACATCGGTAGTGCACGGGCTTCCCAAGCCTGGGAGGCGGGTTCGATTCCCGTATTCCGCTCGTTTTACTTAGGACACGGTGCGTTGTCCGAACGGTTAGGTAACGGTCTGCAAAACCGTTCAAGGCGGTTCGACTCCGCCACGCACCTCCAAAATAGGGTATGTCATAGACTTCTATGATGTGCCCTTTTTCTATTTGTAGTTGGTACTGTACAGCCTTGTTTGCTATGTGCTACGCAAACGTATCGTGCATAAAAAAAGTAGCGAGTACTTGTACTATGACTAACGAATAGTCGTCAGGTAAGTATTCGCTACTTGTATGGTATGTATCCACTACTTTTAGGACTGCCTATAGTATCTTGTCGAGTTCGGATGCCATTTGTGTTTGTAGTTCCCTGGCAGCTGCAGCCGCGGCTGTGGCAAAGTCGTCGCCGTTGGAGGCGTATATGATGCCGCGTGAGGAATTTACTATCAGACCGCAATCCTTTGTCATTCCGTACTTGCACACTTCCTGGAGGCTTCCTCCCTGTGCGCCTACGCCCGGAACGAGCAGGAAGTGGTCGGGAGCTGTACGTCGTATGTCGGCGAACATCTTGCCTTGCGTGGCTCCGACGACGTACATCATGTTGCTGCTGTCGCCCCACTGCTGGCTTTTCCTGATTACCTTCTCGAACAGACGCTCGCCGTCCTTGTCCTCTGTCAGCTGGAAGTCGTGGCTGCCCTTGTTGCTCGTCAATGCGAGGAGTATGACCCACTTGCCGTCGTATCCGAGAAACGGGGTGACGCTGTCCTCGCCCATGTACGGGGCTACTGTCAGCGCGTCGAGGTCGTACTGCTCGAAGAACGTGCGGGCATACATCGTCGACGTGTTGCCGATGTCGCCACGTTTTGCGTCTGCTATGACGAAGTGGTCGGGGTAGAACTTCTTGATGTAGCTGACGGTGTGCTCGAACGCCGCCATACCCTCGACCCCGAGGCTTTCGTAGAACGCCAAGTTGGGCTTGTAGGCTACGCAGTAAGGTGCCGTGGTGTCGATTATCGCCTTGTTGAACGTGAATATCGGATCTTCCTCTTCCAGCAGGTGTTGCGGAATCTTCTTTATGTCTGTATCGAGACCGACACAGAGGAATGTCTTTTTGTCGAATATCTGTTTTACAAGTTCTTCGCGTGTCATTATAGTCTGTGTTTTGAGTGGTTGTCGTCTTTGTCTATAATTCCGACTCCTTCAGCTTTTCGGCATTCTCCGCCACGGTCAGCGCGTCAATCATGTCTTGAATGTCGCCAGAGAGGAATCCCTGAAGGTCGTGGGTGGTGTAGCCGATGCGATGGTCGGTGACGCGCCCTTGTGGGAAGTTGTACGTGCGTATCTTCGCGCTGCGGTCACCGGTTGATACGAGTGAGCGGCGGCGGCTCGATATGTCATCGACATACTTCTGGTGTTCGTGGTCGTAGATATATGTGTACAGTCGACTCAGCGCGCGTTCCTTGTTCTTGGGCTGGTCGCGTGTCTCGGTACACTCTATGAGTATTTCCTCGACCTCGCCAGTGTTGGGGTTCTTCCACGGATAGCGCAGGCGTACGCCGGAACTGACCTTGTTGACGTTCTGACCTCCCGCGCCCGACGATCGGAACGTGTCCCACTTGATGTCGCCCTCGTTGATGTGGACCTCGAATTTCTCGGCTTCCGGCAGTACTGCCACGGTCGCAGCCGAAGTGTGCATACGTCCCTGTGTCTCCGTTGCCGGTACACGCTGCACGCGGTGTACTCCCGATTCGTACTTGAGGGTTCCGTAGACGTTGTCGCCCTCTACGGCGAAGTCTATTTCCTTGTAGCCACCGACGGTGCCCTCGTTGGCATCTGTGACGGAGAGCTTCCAGCCCTTCTTCTCACAGTACCGCTTGTACATATTGAACAGGTCGCCGGCAAACAGTGCGGCTTCGTCACCGCCAGTACCGGCGCGTATTTCCATCTGCACGTTCTTGGCGTCTTCCGGGTCTTTGGGCACGAGCGCGATCTTGATTTCCTCTTCAAGCTTCGGCTGTAATGCCTCGTTCTCCGACAGCTCCTCACGTGCAAGTTCCTTCAGGTCGGGGTCTTTCTCGTTGGCGAGTACGTCCTTTGCCTCCTTTATGGCGTTGAGGCAATCGATGTACTTCTTGCGTGCCGACATTATGTCTTCGAGTTCCTTGTATTCCTTGGTCAGCTTTACGTACCTCTGCTGGTCGGCTATGACCGAGGGGTCGGTAATCAGCGTTCCGACTTCCTCGAACCGCGACTCCAGTCCGTCGAGCTTTTGTAGTATGTTGTTGTTTTCTGCCATATATGTTGCTTAGTAGTTGAATTCTCCGAACTCACTCTTGATGGTCAGCGAGCGTTTGCCTTCCTCGATGTGTCCGATGACTTGTGCGTCGATGTTGAAGCTCTTGCTCGTGGCTATCACGCGCTCGGCGTTTTCCTGACTGACGTATATCTCCATGCGGTGTCCCATGTTGAACACCTGGTACATTTCCTTCCAGTCCGTTCCGCTTTCGTCGTGAATGAGCTTGAACAGTGGCGGTACTGGGAACAGGTTGTCCTTGACCACATGGCAGTCATCACCCACAAAGTTCAGCACCTTTGTCTGCGCGCCACCAGTGCAGTGTACCATTCCGTGGATTTCATGCCGCATATCGTCAAGCAGCTTCTTGATGACCGGAGCGTACGTGCGGGTGGGGGAGAGTACGAGCTGACCTGCGTCGATGTCAACACCGTCAACGCTGTCGGTGAGCCGTTTGTTGCCACTGTATACCAGTTCGCCGGGTACCTTGTGGTCGTAGCTTTCCGGGTATTTCTCTGCCAGATACTTGGCGAATACGTCGTGGCGTGCCGATGTCAGTCCGTTGGAACCCATGCCGCCGTTGTATCGGTGCTCGTAGGTTGCTTGTCCCGTTGATGACAGTCCGACGATTACGTCGCCTGGGCGTATGTTGGCGTTGTCTATTACGTCTGACCGCTTCATGCGGCAGGTGACTGTGGAATCAACTATTATCGTCCGCACTAGGTCGCCCACGTCGGCTGTCTCGCCACCGGTAGGCCAGATTCCTATGCCCATACCGCGCAGTTCCTTGAGCAACTCGTCGGTGCCGTTTATGATGGCGGAGATTACCTCGCCAGGTACGAGCATCTTGTTGCGGCCTATAGTGGAGCTTACGAGTATGTTGTCTACGGCTCCCACGCACAGCAGGTCGTCGGTGTTCATCACTATGGCATCTTGGGCTATGCCCTTCCAAACGCTTATGTCGCCCGTCTCCTTCCAGTACATATAGGCGAGACTCGACTTGGTTCCGGCTCCGTCGGCGTGCATGATGTTGCAGTACTCCGGATCACCGCCGAGTATGTCGGGCATTATCTTGCAGAATGCGTGTGGGAATATACCCTTGTCTATGTTCTTTATAGCGTTGTGTACGTCTTCCTTTGCCGCGCTGACACCACGCATCATATATCTGTTGTCCATTGTTTATAATTTGATTTTTCAAGTGTAGGATAAGACTTACCCACTAATTCCATCACTCTTCTCCGTTCCATATCTGCCAACTGGCGAATGCCTGGAGCAGAAGCATCTCAAGTCCGTTCTTTACAGTCGCTCCCTGTGCAAGCCCGCGCTTCATGAACAAGGTCTCATCGGGATTGTAGATGAGGTCGTATAGCAGTGTATGTGAGTCCATGGCTTCGTATGGCAGGTTGGGGCATTCCTCAACCTTGGGATACATACCCACGGGCGTGCAGTTGACGATGACGTTGTACTCATGGATTACGTCTGCCGTTATCTCCTCATACTGTATGGTGCCGGGACGCTTGAACCGGCTGACGAACACGGTTTCCAGCCCCAGCGATCTCAGTCCGTAGTCTATGGCTTTCGAGGCTCCGCCGGTACCGAGTATAAGCGCGCGTTTGTGGTGGCTGTCTATCAGCGGCTCTATGCTCTTGGTGAATCCTGTCACGTCGCTGTTATAGCCGCGCAAGTTGACAGCCTTGCCCTTGTGGAGTACACGCACCACGTTGACGGCTCCTATTGCCCTTGCCTCGGGGCTGATGTAGTCGAGGTAGCTTATAACTTTCTCCTTGTAGGGCAGTGTGACGTTGATCCCCCTAAGGTCTGGGTGGGAGTCTATGACCTCGGCGAGGTTCTCTATCGCCGGTATCTCGAAGTTGAGGTACTCTGCGTCTATGCCCTCGTTGCGGAACTTCTCGTTGAAGTAGTCTTTTGAGAACGAGTGTCCCAGTGGGTAGCCTATGAGTCCGTACGTATCCATGTGGTGAGTTTGTTGGTTTATGGGTTCTTGAGTTATGGGTTCCTTTGTGTGTGGAGGCTATTTCTCGGCGGTGTACATGGTGCATATTCCGCACGTGAGCCGCCTGAAGCTTGCCCTGGCGAATCCCGCCTTCTTTAGAATGCCTACCATACGCTCTCCCTGCGGGAATGCCTCTATCGTTCGTGGCAGGTATTCGTAGGCGCGCTTGTCGTGGGAGATTATCTTGCCCCATAGTGGCAGCACTACGTGGGCGTAGATGTGGAACAGCTGCTTCATGGGGAACTTCACCGGTGCGGCGAGTTCGACCACGCACAGGTGTCCGCCCGGCTTCAGTACCCGGCACATCTCCGCCAGCCCCTTGTCGAGGTCTTGGAAGTTGCGGATTCCGAATGCCGAGATTACCGCGTCGAACGTACCGTCACCGAACGACATACGTGTGCAGTCCTCGCGCTGGAAGTCTATTATTCCGCCTACGCCCTCGTCGTCGGCCTTAAGGCGCGCCATGTTCATCATTCCGTCGGAGATGTCTACGGCGGTTATCTTCTCCGGCTTCAGACGCTTGGCTGCGAGTATGGCGAAGTCCCCGGTGCCAGTGGCTATGTCGAGCACCCGACGCGGGTGGTGCGGCTCAAGCTCCTTGATGGCACTTCGCCGCCAGCCCTTGTCGATGTCGAACGACATGATGTGGTTCAGACGGTCGTAGTTCGGGGCGATGTTGTCGAACATCTCCTCGACCACTTCGACCTTTTCCTCGCCCTCGCGTCCGTAGGGCATTATCTTTTCTTGCTTATACATTATATATAGTATGCCCTACCGGTTGGCAAGCCATTCCTTGACGTTCTTCTCTATGCGTGCGGCGATGTCGCCCTCCTCGGCAGCCTTGTCGAACTTCTCGCCGGTTATGTGCTCGTACAGTTCTATGTAGCGGTCGCTGACGCTCTCGGCGTACTCCTCGGTTATCTCAGGCATGGTCTGCCCGGGCTGGTTCATGAACCCGCGGTCTATGAGCCACTGGCGCACGAACTCCTTGGAAAGCTGGCGTTGCGGCTCGCCCTTGGCGAGCTTCTCCTCGTAGCCGTCGGCGTAGAAGTAGCGGCTGGAGTCGGGAGTGTGTATCTCGTCGATGAGGTAGAGCTTGCCGTCGCGCTTGCCGAACTCGTACTTGGTGTCTACGAGTATCAGTCCCTGCCTGGCGGCTATCTCCTGTCCGCGGGCGAAGAGCTTGCGCGTCCAGTCCTCTATGACGGCGTAGTCCTCCGCACTGACTATTCCCTGGCTGATGATCTCCTCGCGCGAGATGTTCATGTCGTGCCCCTCGTCGGCCTTGGTGGTGGGAGTGATGATGGGTTCGGGGAAACGCTCGTTCTCCCTCATCCCGTCTGGGAGCCTCACGCCGCACAGCTCGCGGCAGCCGTCCTTGTAGGCGCGCCACGCGCTGCCGGTCAGTATGGAACGGATAATCATCTCGACGCGGAATCCCTCGCACTTCAGTCCCACGGTGACCATGGGGTCGGGGGTGGCGAGCTTCCAGTTGGGGCAGATGTCGGCGGTCTTGTCGAGGAACTTGGCTGCGATCTGGTTGAGAACCTGCCCCTTGAAGGGTATGCCTACGGGCAGCACTACGTCGAACGCCGATATGCGGTCGGTAGCGACCATGACTATCAGATCGTCGTTGATGTCATACACGTCACGGACTTTTCCGTGGTAAACGTTCCTCTGCCCATCGAAATGGAAATCAGTCTTTGTTAATGCTTTCATTATACTGTTGTGGATAATAATGGTTGGTCTGCTAATGTTGCGGAAGTGGGGATTCTCCGTCCGTCTTCACCAGTCTTTCGCCATTCGCCTTGCGGTCGTGCGCCTCGTAGGCGTTGACTATCCTCGTGACGAGCTTGTGGCGGACTATGTCCTTCTTGGTCAGGTTCACGACGCTGATGCCCTCTATGCCCGTGAGTATGCCGAGCGCCTCGCGCAGTCCGCTCACCTGGGAGCGGGGTAGGTCGATCTGGGTCATGTCGCCGGTGATTATCATCTTGGTGTTCCACCCCATGCGGGTGAGGAACATGCGGATCTGTGCGGGAGTGGTGTTCTGCGCCTCGTCGAGTATCACTACGGCATCACTAAGCGTCCGCCCGCGCATGAACGCCAGAGGCGCGATCTGAATGACGTGCTTGTCCATCATGTCTTGTAGCCTTGTCGCGGGCAGCATGTCCTCCAGCGCGTCATACAATGGCTGGAGGTACGGGTCTATCTTGTCCTTCATGTCGCCTGGCAGGAACCCGAGTTTCTCACCTGCCTCGACCGCCGGACGGCTCAGGATTATCTTCTTCGCCGCCTTCTCCTTCAGGGCTTTCACGGCGAGCGCGATACTGAGGTACGTCTTCCCTGTCCCGGCAGGGCCCACGGCGAACACCATGTCGCTCGACTCGAAAGCGTCGATGAGCTTCTGCTGGTTCTCCGAGCGGCTCTTTATCGGGCGACCGGCTATGGAGTATACGAGCACCCCCTTGGCTGCGTCGTCCTTGGTCTGCCGTCCCTTCACTATGTCCAGTATGTCTTCTTCGGAAATGGTATTGTACTTCAGCACGTGGCGGCGCATCGCCTCTATGTCTTCCTCGGCCTTCGCCATCTCCTCCTCGTCGCCGAGCAGGCGTATGACGTTATCCCTCGCCACTATGCGGAGCTTGGGGAAGAGCGACTTTATCATCTGGAGGTGACCGTTGCCCACGCCGTAGAACGCCACCGGGTCTATGTCCTCAAGTACTATATGCTTCTCTATCAAACCTGTATGAAATATGTTACTGCGCCGCCCGCTGCGGGGCGTGCGCTTCGGTGTGCGGTGCCCTAATTGCGTGATGCAGTTAAAGCCCATGCAAAGGTACGGTAAATGAGTGGAATAACAAAGGAACGCCCGTGATTTTCTTTTCCGCGCCCGCCGCGCCGTGGTGCGGAGCGCCAGGTACGGCTGTGGCAGCTGTCGGTCGGGCGTTCCGCCGCGGCTGGCGGGAGGCGTTCGGGAGGGTGGGCGAAGCTGTAACGAAATGATGGGCGAAGCTGTAACGGAAGTGTGGACGGGGTCGTGATGAAAGGGTGGGTAATGTTGTAATGACTTTTCCAGTACTGCGGAAAAGGCTCCCGGGAGGGCGTTTTCGAGTTACCCGGGTAACTCTATATGACTTACCCGGGTAACTGTAATAGAGATACCCGGGTAAGTCTGATACGGTTGACCGGGTATCCGTTTCCGGCTATACCGGTATGTCATACTTTTTCCTACGGGTAAGTAGTATCAGCCATGGCGGGGCGTACGTATCGGCGATGGCGGGGCGGCGTGGTGCATGACGACCAGTGATTACCATATGGGATAATCGGTTATTGCCATGTGGAACAACCAGCCGTTACCACATAGGGTAACTGGTAGCCGACACGTGGGGCAACCGGTTGCCGCCACATGGGACGGACTACTGTGTTGTGTGTGAGATACTACTGTGCCGTGTGCGGCGTATATACACAAAAAAGCCTCGGAGAGAGGGCTCCAAGGCTTTTCCGCGGTGCGTACGAGATTCGGACTCGTGACCTCCTGCGTGACAGGCAGGCATTCTA
>CAZGAT010000003.1:0-156842 GCA_964523825.1 uncultured Prevotella sp.
TCTGAATGTCGTGGGTTCGAGTCCCACCCCCCACCCTCCTTAAAATCCCGTAGTTCAAACGAATTGCGGGATTTATTTGTTTGTGCATTTACTTCCAATGAAAAAATAAGTGCAAGGAGACGGGGTTACCGATTAAATTTGTAACTTTGCACGCATAATTTTTCTCCTTCCATACCGTAAACAAGTACGGACCATACCGCTATAAGTACGGAAGGACGGGACAAAACAAAAAGAAAATACATCTATGTGCGGAATTGTTGGATATATCGGAGGGCGGAACGCCTACGACATTCTCATCAAAGGACTTCATCGTTTGGAATACCGTGGTTATGACTCGGCAGGAGTCGCACTCATAAACGGCAACGATGAACTCAACGTTTATAAGGCAAAGGGCAAAGTCGCAGACCTCGAACTTGCGGCAAAGGGCAAGGATTGCTCTGGAAACATTGGCATAGCACACACACGTTGGGCAACCCACGGCGAACCGTCCGTACGCAACGCCCATCCACACGTGTCCGATTCGGGCAACCTCGTAATCGTCCACAACGGAATAATCGAGAACTACGCCGAGCTGCGGGAGCAACTGAAGGCACGCGGTTTCCATTTCAAGAGCGACACGGACACCGAAGTCCTCGTACAGCTCATTGAGTACGCGCAGCAAAAACACCACACGAACCTCACCCAGTCGGTTGCCCACGCGCTACGGAAGTGTGTCGGCGCGTATGCCATTGCCGTAATGGACAAGCGCAATCCAGACCAGATTGTTGCCGCGCGCAAGGGATCTCCGATGGTCATTGGCGTTGGAAAGGACAACGACGAGTTCTTTGTCGCCTCCGACGCGTCACCGATTGTAGAGTACACGAAGAACGTTGTGTACGTTGACGACGAGCAAGTCGTCACCATAGAGCGTGGAAAAGACCTTCAGATATGGAACCTTGACAAGACCCGGGCAGACGTAAAGATAGACGCGGTGGACATGGACATCGACATGCTCGACAAGGGAGGATTCCCCCATTTCATGCTTAAGGAGATATTCGACCAGCCGAAATGCCTGCGAGACTGTATGCGCGGGCGGCTGTTCGCAAAGACTACGGCTGAAGAAAAGCGCGATGGCAGGAACAACTACGTAGACATCAACGACGTGGTACTGTCTGCCGTAAAGAACAACAAGGACAGGCTGATGAGCGCGTCGAGGTTCATCATCGTTGCCTGCGGTACGAGTTGGCACGCAGGACTCATCGGAAAGCAGCTCATAGAGAAGTATTGCAAGATACCCGTCGAAGTCGATTACGCCAGCGAATTCCGCTACCGCGACCCGATAGTCTACCCCACCGACGTGGTGATAGCCATAAGCCAGAGCGGAGAGACTGCCGATACCCTTGCCGCCATCGAACTCGCCAAGGACAAGGGGGCGTGCATTTTCGGCATCGTCAACGCCGTAGGCTCGAGCATAGCCAGGCAGACCGACACCGGCATATACATACACGTAGGACCGGAAATAGGCGTAGCGTCGACAAAGGCGTTTACCGGTCAGCTCACATGCCTTACGCTTCTCGCACTCGCACTCGGCCATGCACGCGGCACAATCAGCCATAAGGACTACGACGACATGATACAGGAACTCGCCGTAATACCTGACAAGATAGAGCAGGTACTGAAGCTCAACGACCGCATACAGACCATAAGCCGAACGTATACATACGCTACGAACTTCCTATACCTCGGTCGTGGCTGGAACTATCCGGTCGCGCTTGAAGGCGCATTGAAGCTAAAGGAGATAAGCTACATACATGCCGAGGGCTACCCTGCTGCCGAAATGAAGCACGGACCAATTGCCCTTGTGGACGACCGTATGCCAGTTCTCTTCGTGGCAACGCACCATCAGCAATACCAGAAGATAGTTTCCAACATGGAAGAGGTGAAGGCACGCAGCGGGCACATCATCGCGATAATCACCGAAGGCGACACCGAGATACCGAAAATTGCCGACGAATGCATAGCCGTACCGCACACGATAGCCCCACTGGCACCGCTGCTGACGGTCATTCCGCTACAGCTTCTGGCATACCATGTGGCTGTATGCAAGGGTCTCAACGTCGACCAGCCACGCAATCTCGCCAAGAGCGTCACCGTGGAATAACCTTCACGATAACTAAAAACACGGGCACCCATAATGGTGCCCGCTAACTTTCCAACCCTATATGAAAAGATACGCCCTCTTAATCCTACTGTCACTGTTCACACTCGGAGCCATGGCACAGTCGTCGATGACCGACAACCAAGTCATGGAATTCATCATCAAGGAACATTCCCGCGGCACTTCGCAATCACAGATCGTAACGAAACTCATGCAAAGCGGAGTCGATATAAGCCAGATACGCCGCGTAAGGAAGATGTACGATCAGGCTGGCAACAACTCCACGCAAGCCGATGCAACGAGCCGTAACGGCACGCAGACGAGCCGCCAGCGGCGCACCAACAATCAGAACTCTGCCAGACGGCAAAGCCAAAGCGATATAGCCGACGAGACGCGCAGCCTCTCCGGCGATGACCAACAGCGCACTGACCGGTACACCAACATGCGCTTGCAGCGTGACGGCAGCAACGACGAGGACAACGTATACGATGAATACAACCCCGACTTCGTTGCCATGGAGGACGAGATGAACGACTGGCTGCCTGCCGACACTGCCGCAATGTACCGCCAACTGGTACGCCGCATGGAACGGGAACGCAGCCGCAAGCGCATCTACGGGCATGATTTGTTCTCCAAGCAGAACCTCACCTTCGAGCCAAACGAGAACGTCGCCATGCCGCGCAACTACCGCCTTGGTCCCGGCGACGCCGTGTTCATCGACATATATGGCGCGTCGCAGAAGTCCATACAGGCTACCGTGGCTCCCGACGGAATGCTCAACATCGAGGGATTCGGCCCCGTCAACGTCAACGGACTGACCGTTAGCCAGGCCAACGCACGAGTACGCTCGAAGCTCGGACGGCGGTACAGCAGTTCCAACATACGCCTTTCGGTAGGCTCTACACACTCCATCATGATAAACGTCATGGGCGAGGTGAAGAAGCCGGGCACATATACGCTCTCCGCTTTCTCCACAGCGTTCAACGCGCTCTATGCCGCCGGAGGTCCGAGCCAGCTGGGAACGCTCCGCAATATAAAGGTATACCGCAACAACCGGCTTGTGAGCCGCATCGACGTTTACGACTACCTGCAGAACGGAAAGCTGTCCGGCAACGTCAAACTTGCCGACGGCGACGTCATCGTAGTGGGCGCGTACGACTGCCTTGTCAACGTTTCGGGCAAGGTGAAACGCCCGATGTACTACGAGATGACACGCAACGAGAGTCTCGGAACGCTCCTGCGGTACGCGGCAGGATTCTCCGGCGACGCCTACACCAAGTCGGTTCGCGTGTTCAGAAAGACAGGACGCGAGTATTCTATATACAACGTCAACGAGTTCGACTTCTCGTCCTTCACCCTCTCGGACGGCGATTCGATAGCCGTAGACTCCATAATCCCACGTTATGAGAACATGGTCGAGGTCAAGGGTGCCGTGTTCCGCCCGGGAATGTACCAGGTGGGAGGCGACATCAACAGCGTGAAGACGCTCATAGACGCTGCCGACGGACTGACCGAAGGGGCATTTACAGCCCGCGCCGTACTCCACCGCCGCAAGGAAGACCGCACGCTCAAGGTCATAGCCGTAGATGTAGAAGGCATCATGACGGGCAGGACTGCCGACGTTCCGCTCAAGAACGAGGACGTGCTGTTTATCCCTACGAAGGCGGAAGTGATGCAAGAGCAGACTATTGCCATTCATGGCGAGGTGCAATACCCCGGCACCTACAAATACGCCGACAATGAAACACTGGAAGACTTCGTGCTCCAGGCGGGCGGACTCAAGGAGAACGCCTCGATGGTCAAGGTTGACGTGAGCCGCAGGATAATCGATCCGAAGGCGACGACCACCGACTCCCTGACGGCGCGCGTGTACTCGTTCGCCCTCAAGGACGGCTTCGTCATCGACGGAGAGCCTGGTTTCATACTCGAGCCCTACGACGAAGTATACGTGCGCAAGAGCCCTGGCACGTACAGGCAGCAGAATGTCGACGTACAGGGCGAGGTGCTCTTTGCCGGCACATACGCCCTACCGACGCAGAACACGCGTCTTAGCGACATCGTAAAGGCCGCAGGCGGTCCAAACAACCTTGCATATATCAAGGGCGCGAGGCTCGAACGACGTGCCAACGAAAGCGAACGCAAGCGCATGGAGGAGGCTCTCCGCATGGCGCAGGAGCAACAACAGCAGAACATGATCGAGCTGGCGGCAAGCTCAAGCAATAGCGAAGCCCTTAAGCAGGCTATGGAACAAAGCAACGCTACACTCCAGAAGTTCAGCATACCTGAATACTATCCCGTCGGGATAGAGCTTGACAAGGCTCTCGCCCACCCCGGTAGCGACGCCGACATCGTGCTCCGCGAGGGCGACCGCCTGACCATTCCGCTGTACAACGGTACTGTGAAGATAAACGGAGCGGTGATGTATCCCAACTCCGTAGGATATGTAGAGGGCAAGAACGTAGGCTATTACATCGAGCAGGCGGGCGGATTTGCGTCCAACGCGAAGAAGGGAAGCACCTACATTCTGTACATGAACGGCATGGTGGCGAAGGTGGGGCACAAGGCGAAAGTGCGCCCGGGCTGCGAAATCATAGTCCCGTCGAAGACCAGGAACCGCATGAACCTCGCCCAGACGCTCAGCATAGGAACCAGCGCGGCATCAATAGCCGCCGTCATAGCCACGATAGTCAACCTCGTGAAGTAAGGTCCCACAAAACGTAAGGGAAGCCGTCAGAACGGACGAAGCAGTCTGTTTTAGGGCATAAAACAAGCCCCATTGCATCGCAATGGAGCTTGTTTTGTTTTACGGTATGGTCAGAATCAGTTGAATCCCCACGCACGGAGCACGTTCTCAAGAGCCAGTCCCTCGACATGGTTCTCCACGTCGTCGGGCAGATTGCAGAAGAAGTCGATGCCCGTAAGCTGCTCCAGCGTGTCGATGTTGACGACGTATTTGGAGAGACTCGTGTCAGAATTGGCTTTGTGCTCTGCCCAAAAGCCCATGGCCTTGTAGCCCGACGAGTTCTTCATCAGCACCGCCATATAGTAGTACTTCGGTATCGTCATGCCGTGAACCGTGGTGGCTTCATACTGGCTGGAGTTGTCGATAGTCCCTCCCTTCACCACATACAGCGTGTCGGTAGAGCCGGTTTTGAGTTGGTTACGAACCCACGACTCCATTGTAGCCCACACCCCAGCATTGAAGCCGTTGACCTGCGGCATCATGTTCGTCAGATAGAAAGTCTGTATATTGGACGTTCTCGTATTCAGACGGTCGGCGGACGGGCACATATGCCCGTGGTCGTAGCCGCTACGCCAGAAAGGATCGTTGGCAACAGTCCATGCCGTCGAGCAATGGAGGTCCGGATCTGTGGGATATTGCGCCTCCGACTCGTTGGAAGGATAGTAACGGCTGACGTTGCTCTGCCGGTTGGACGCGTACAACTCGTACGCCGACCAGCGGCACGAACGCTTTACGGTGTCCCACTCTACGGAATAGTTGATCTCGCCATTGTCGTAGTGCGTCACGACGAGGCTGGTTCCACCGGCAAGGTGTGGGAACTCCAGCCGCGTGACGGCGGCATTGGAGCCTGCGGTATTGGCGTTCTTGTTGTTCGTTGCGGGAGTGTCCGGAGTTACGGTACTGTCGTTGCCTCCGTCGTCGGAGCTTGAGCAAGCCGTGAACGCAAACAGGAAAAGTGAAAGGAATAAAAGTGAATGTTTCTTGTTCATGTCTGTATAATACTGAAAATGCGGGCAAGCGCATATGCAACTACGCTTGACCGCAAGTGTCCTGATGTATCTTCTAATGAATAAGGCAAGTAACCCTATACAATCGAGAGATTACTTCTTCAGCTTACCGTAACGGTTCATGAAGCGGTCAACACGACCTGCCGTATCGACAAGCTTGCTCTTACCTGTATAGAACGGGTGTGAGGTGCTTGAGATTTCGACCTTCACTACTGGGTAAGTCTCGCCTTCAAACTCCACGGTATCGTTAGTCTTCGCAGTGGACTTTGTAAGGAACATATCGCCGTTGGACATATCCTTGAATACGACGGGACGATAGTTTTCTGGATGAATACCTTGTTTCATTTTGTTTACTTATTGTTATTTGTTAATGATAATCTTACTTTTTCTGCGTACGCCAGCCTGTAACGTCCGCATACTCAACGGGCTGCAAAATTACAAAGAATTCCGCAGCCCGCCAAATTATTTAAGTGTTTTTGTTTATTGTGCGTATGTGATAGTTATAGTCTTAACCCTCAACTGTACGCCACCGCCACTTGTAACGCTTGCATCAGAGTTGGTGTAAACGGCATTGTTGCCGTCGAACGTGATAGATGCGCCCTTGTTGCCTACGTAATCGGTGCCGTTGTAAGAGTCACACGACATCTCTATCTTCGCAATCTTCTTCACTCCAGCGAAGCGTATGATATTGTCAAGGTATACACGTATGCCCTTGGTTCCGCTATAGTACTTAGGGGCATTGCGCTGACCGTTGCCGTCGAACGTGATAGTGGTACCGTCAGAAAGCGTGAACGTCGTAACTTCAGCAGCATTTTCAAGTCCCTGCGCGCTGAAATCGATTGTCGCAGTCTCTGTTCCTGCTGTAGCCGAAGTGTTAGTAAGCGTGACTGTGGTGCCGCTAATGGTCAGTGCCTCGCCTGTCGGAGTATCGGGAGTATCGGTAGAGCCATTGCTCTTGATGCTTACAAGGTGGCTGCTGTTTGCCGAAGACTCAGGAGTATTACCATAGTAGTTGACAAATGTGCCGACAATTACGACTTCGTCACCAACCTTCAGTTGGTCTTCCGACGTGAATTTCTCATTGTTGAGGTACTTGCTGCGGAAGATATAAAGCTGCGTGCCTGTCGTTCCGTCATCGGAAATGTAGTAAGTCGCATTTCCGAAAGAGGTGCTTATCTCATTTATTGATGAAACCTTACCCTTGACATATATTTCGCCTGTGCTTTCATGCGTATTTAAGTCGGTCCAACTTAGAGCACTGATAACATTCAATGCTGCCGCAACATTGTACGGGTCTGCCTCCGTGCCCGTTCCACTTGGCTGTGTGGTCGGAGTGTCAGGAGTCGTGCCGTTGGTCTTGCCGTTTATAGAATATATTTGGCTGCCCTGCGTCACCTCATACGTGCCGCTGTAGTTGGTCAGAACGCCATAAACGACGACCGTATCGCCAACGGCCAGCTGGTCGTCCGACGTGAACTTGTCGCCATTGTAGTAGTAGCCACGGTATACCTCAAGCGTAGTCTCGGCATTGTTGGCTATGTCTGATATGTAGTAAGTGGCGTTGCCATAGCTTGTATCGATGTCAACCGAAGTGAGTATGCCCTTGGTGTACACTTTCTCTGCGGTGTTGGTACCGTTCTGAAGGAGCTGCAATGCCATTGCGACGTTATACGGATCGGCTGCCGTACCAGTGCCGGCAGGCTGTACTACGACTGTCGTGTCGGGATTGACCGACGGCTGTGCGTACGGCTCTGGCACGTCTTCGCAACTCGTGAAAGCGAAAGCCATAGTTGCCAACGCTGTCAATGAAAGAATTAACTTTTTCATATCTTGGTTCTTTTTTTATTTTCTGATTATTTGATTGATATTATTCTGTTGCGGCTTGTCACCTCCGCCTTGCCGTTGTACGATACAAGCTTGCCGAGGATAACGACCTGCTTGCCAGCCGCAAGGTTGGCTGCGGTCTCTTCGGTGAACTTGTCGCCATTGAGATAATAGCCACGGAAGACTTCGAGTTCGTTGTTTTCGGTACCGTCAACGGATATGTAGTAGGTCGCGTTGCCGTAAGTACCGGTGTCTACATTGTCTACCTTTGATATGGTACCCTTGATGTAAACGTCGGCACTTTCATCTTGCTTGCCATTGCTTATAAGGCTAAGGGCACGTGTGACATCGTATGGTTCAGCCTCTGTTCCCAGTCCCGTTCCTGTGATACCGGCAAAAGGATCGGCAATCTGAACGTCGTCAAGCGTGCGGATTATAAGCTCCCACGAGTCACGATAGCGTTTCATTATGCCTGTAACGTCAACTGCGGCGGTCGGCACTACGGCATTGGCGAAGTCGGCATAGTTGCTGTTGTACACCTGGACGGTACGCCCAAGCTCGTTGAAATACCAGCTTACAGACCCTGCTCCGGCACCTGCGTGGGCATAGGTAGAGTCTATCGAGCGGCTGTGGTTAAACGTTACGTTGCGTACTACGGCAAGTTTGCCGGCGTCGCGAGCCATGTCCCACGTGGCAGCGTCGAACTCCTCAGGCTCTACTACATTGCCCGAAGATAGTATCTTGAAGTGCTGGTCGAACGTGGCGCGGCTCATACGTCCGAGCGAAGTAACGTTGCTTGAGTTGGTGGTCGGCACTCCTATCTCCGGCTGCAAGCCGTAGTTGCCGACATAAAGACCGTTGAGGTCGACGAGAATCTCGGTGCCTACGGGCAGGAAACCATACAGTCCGCCTTCAGCAACAGACAGCAATATCGCGCCAGTGGAGTCCTGTATGGCAAGCTCGTTGTAGATATTGCCCTGTTCATCGCTGCTTGTGACAACGCCCTTTATCTTCAAATCGGAGTCAACGAGCTTGTAACCGTTGGACGTTCCGATAACTCCGCTGTACAGGTTCTTAAGCTGCGAAATGCTGACAACGTTCTCGTCGGCTATCGAATTGTTGCCGTACGGAACCTCGTCGTAGCGTGCACCGGCATAGTCGTCGCCCATACATGACGCAAAGAGTAGTCCCGTGAGGGCAAATGCTATATATATAATGTTCTTTTTCATATCTGTATGTGCGTTATTAGAATTTGTATGCTACGTTGAGCATTCCGTTGATACCGTTGACGTAGTACTTCTTCGGGTTCTGCGAGAACTTGTACGCACGGTCGTTGCGGGTACCGTCGGTACGAAGCGTGTAGTCCGAGCGGCTCTGCTCATAGCCCCCGCTGACAATCTTGCGGTTGTCGAGGATGTTGGTAAGCGTTAGGTTTATAGACAGGCTTCCATGCTTCAGGTATATGCTTTTGCCTATCGAGCCGTCGAGCATGAATCCTCCGTTGCCCTTGGCCTGCCCTGGAATGATGTAGTTTCCGTCGTTATCGACGTTGCCGGCATTGACAAGCGTCTGACCGTAACGGCGCGATGGAGCGTACGAAAGGAATATGCGGTCGTAGTAGTTGCCGTTGAGGTCGATGTACCAGCCGCCCTTGTGGAAGCTGAGTATGGCACTATAAGCCGACAGCGGTGTTCCGCTCTCACGCATGTTCTTGTTGTACACGATGTCGTCGGTATATGTAGCGTTGGTAGAGTTCATGTAGCGCACGTTGGCATTGTTGATGTTCTTGGCATCACTCCATGTACCGAGAGCCTTGAAGTTGAGGAAGCTCGTGAGCTTGAAGTCGAGTCCGAGCTCTACTCCATAGTAGTTCTTCTTGATGTTGGTCATGCTGACATACGAGAATGAATTGATGTCGTCGAAATAGTAGTTCTGCCATTCGGTGACGTTTGTCAGATGACTATAGTATGCGCTGAGGTTTGCGTGAAGCCACGTTCCTACGTACTGGTAGCTGAACTCGGAGCTGAACACGCGCTCGTTCTTCAGGTTGTCGACGAAGTCGTTGTTCATTTCCGGCGATACGAACGCTGCCGTTATCTGCGGGGCGCGATGCTCGTAGCCAAGTCCGAGGGATATGGTATTGCCCTTTCCGAGGTCGAGCGTGCCGCTTGCCTTGCCACCGCCAGATATGAATTCTGCCGTACGGCTCTTGCCAAACGAGTTGTCGGCGAACATTCCGTTGCGCATATTGCCGTTGCGGTTCATGCCGTCGTAGCCGATCTTCGCGCCGATGGTGTAGTGGAGAATGCCTATATTCTGTGCGAATGTGCTCCAAGCCTTGCCCTGGCGTATTTTGAGGTCGTAGTCGTAGCCGAAGCGGTCGCCCTCATAGACGAGCTTTCCGAGTCCCTGCGTACCCATGGTGTTGAGGTCGTACTGTACGCGCTGGTCGGTGGAAGCGAAAGTACCAATGGCGTAGGTGTTGATGTTGTGGAAAGTCTCGGCACCGAGCAAGTCTTCCATGGTCTGATAGTGGTGTCCTATATTCTGTCCGAGTATGATGCCGGCGTTGAACTGTTTGTCCTTGCCTATGCGGTCGGTGAATGTCGAAGCCATATTGACCATCATGTTGTCGTTATGCTTTGCCTGGACGTAATATAGAGCGTCCTTGCCGTCGCGGGCTGCCTGCCGGTTGGAATAGTACAGGCGGTCCCAGTCGATCTGGCGGTTGGCTTTCGACTGCCACCACTGTACGGCGGTGTTCCAGTCGGCAAGTGCCTGCGACGTACGGTAGCGGCTGTCGGTCTCGTCCCATACGTCGTAGTAGCTTGACGGCAGGTTCTTCCAGTAATCAGGCTGCGGGTTGTCGGAGTTGTTGTAGTTGAGCTTCGTGCTCTTGTACATGGAGTACTTGGCAAAGAGCGACGTAGTGAGCTTCATGTTGTCGTTGATGTCCCAGTCCCACGTGAGTATTGCCGACGGAGCGAAGTCGTTCACCACGCGGCTGTTGCGCTTGTGACCGTTCTGATAGCCCCAGTACGGGTTGTACTGGAAGTCGTTTGCGAGCCAGTAAGCCTCGTCGGTGCTTGCTCCCTGTGTGGCGCGCTCGGTCGGATTGCCCCATGTCGAGAAGCTCAGCGAGTGCCCGTTGTTCCACCGTTTCTGCACTCCGAAGAAATAGGACAGCGCGTTGTAGAACGTGCCCTCGACGTATCCGCGGTTTGCCCAGCGGTATGTGAGGTTGGCAGCGAACGCCCATCCACGGCTGTTGAAGCCGCTGGCGTAGGTATACATGCCACGCAGCGTGTAGTTGCGGTTGGCGGCAGAGAGTGTGATGCGGTTGCCTGCTGCCATCGAACCGGCGCGGAAGTCATAGTTGTTGCTGCCCGCCATGTCGGTGAGCGAGAAGTTGTTGTCCTCGAAAGGCAGTGCGGAGTCAACGTTCTTCGTCTGCTGGTTCAGTCCGCCCACGAGCGAATAGCGGAACTGTCCGCTCTCCATGTCGTTCATAGGGGCACCGTTGATGTAGATGCCGTTGTACTTTTGATTGAACGCACGGTACCGGAAGCGCAATGGCGAGAATAGGTATCCCACCTCGGAGGCGTACACGTTGCTGTTGGAATTGAGTATGGTGACGTTGTCGCTCATGTCATCGTCCTCTCCCAGCTGTGCCTCGGTGAATGTGAAAGCCTGCTCGTCAAGAGCGTTGGCGGTTTGCTCCTGCTGGCTGATACCGCCGGCATTGTCGTTCTGGGCAAACGCCGCCGGAGTACAGCAAAGGGCTATCACAGCAAGTTTCAGCTTTTTTTGCATAAATAGATAATATTAATATTACGTGTGTTATGTTGTGCAAAGTAACGAAATAATTTTTAAAATAAAAAGGGTTTATTGATTAAAATTCGGTTAAACGTGCAAATAAATGAAATTATTTCACGATATTTGCACCGTCAAACCAAAGCCCGTCACATAAGCATACTGGCACGCTGATGTGGCGGAACGCGCACGCCAACCATTAACAACGTTATATAATGAGAAAACAATTGTTCCTTACGGTGCTGGTCTTGCTGTTGACCCTTACCGCAAACGCCCAGAAGAAGCTCGCTGGATATGCCATCGGGTTCTACAATCTCGAAAATCTCTTCGACTACACGCACGACGAAGGCAAGAACGACTACGAGTTCCTGCCCGGCGGTTCGTACAAGTGGACGGAGATGAAGTACACCCACAAGATACACAACATGGCGCGGGTGCTCGGCGAAATGGGCACAGACAAGATACCTGCCGGGTGTGCCGTCATCGGAGTGAGCGAGGTCGAGAACGACCACGTGCTCGCCGACCTCGTGGCACAGCCCTCGCTCGCCTCCAAAGGGTTCAAGTACTGCCACATAGAGGGGCCCGACCGCCGCGGCATCGACTGCGCCCTGCTCTACAATCCGCGCTTCTTCGCCGTCAGGAACGTCAAGCTCGTGCCATACGTTCCAGAGCTTCAGAAGGACAGCACGTTCAAGACGCGCGGATTCCTGACCGTCAGCGGCACGCTGGCAGGCGAGCACGTCACTGTGGTAGTGTGCCACTGGCCGAGCCGTTTCAGCGGTTCGTTCTACCGGGAGACGGCAGGCAAGGAGGTGCGCGCGCTGAAAGACTCGCTCCTAAGGGACGACCCCGACGTGAAGGTGTTGGTGATGGGCGACATGAACGACGACCCGACGAACGCCAGTATGTACAAGTGCCTCGGCGCAAAGGAGGACATCGACAAGGTGGAACCGGGCGAAATGTACAATCCGTGGTACAACACGCTCGTCAAGGGACATACGGGAACGCTGAAATACCAGGGCTCGTGGAATCTCTTTGACCAGATAGTCATGACGCCGAACCTGCTGAACCAGAACGGCAAACATGACTTTTCGACCCTTAAATATATGTCGCACCAGATATTCCGCCGCGACTATCTCTTCCAGGACTCGGGCAAGTACAAGGGCAACACCAAGCGCACCACCGCCGGAGGAGTGTGGCTCGACGGATACAGCGACCACCTGCCCGTAGTCATATACCTCGGCAAGGAGATACAGTAATACTGTAATGGAAATAGAGACACACCCCTTCGAGCCGTTCCTTCCACGGCGTGCCAGACTGCTGATGCTCGGAACGTTCCCGCCTCCTGCCAAGCGTTGGTGCATGGACTGGTACTATCCCAACTTCATGAACGACATGTGGCGCATCGTGGGCATCTGCTTCTTCGGCGACAAGGACCACTTCCTCAAGCCAGGAGAGAAGACATGGCGGCTCGAAGAGCTGAAGGCGTTTCTCGCCGACAAGGGTATCGCCATCTTCGACACGTGCCTCCGCATACGGCGCACTACGGGAACGGCATCTGACAAGGACCTCGAAGTAGTGGAGCGCGCCGACCTTGACGGAATGCTCCGCGCGCTGCCGGAGTGCCGTGCGGTGCTCGCCGCCGGGCAACTGGCCACAAAGATATTCACCGGACACTTCGAAATACGCGACGCAAGGAACATGAAGATGGGCACATACGCGGAATTCCCGTTCGAGGGACGCACGCTGCGGCTCTACCGCGAGCCGAGTTCGAGCCGCGCATACCCCATGGCGGTGGAGAAGAAGGCGGAATACTACAAGCGAATGTTCGACGAAGTATTGGATTAAAGGCTACAGATTAGGATTCATCGATATATGAAAGAGACAGACAAAGTGACAATCATAGGCATAGCCGGAGGCACAGGCTCGGGCAAGACCACCGTGGTGAGGAAGATTGTAGAGGCTCTGCCGCCACACTACGTGGCAGTGGTTCCGCTCGACTCCTACTACAACGACACCACGGGACTGACCGACGAGGAGCGCAAGGCAATCAACTTCGACCATCCGGACGCGTTCGACTGGAAGCTGCTCATAAAGCAAATAAACGACCTGCGCAACGGAAAGGCTATCGAACAGCCCACATACAGCTACATACTCAGCAACCGCCTGCCCGAGACGGTGCACGTAGAACCGAAGCCGGTGATAATAATCGAGGGCATAATGACGCTCATCAACCGCAAGCTCAGGGATATAATGGACTTGAAGATATTTGTGGACTGCGACTCGGACGAACGCCTCATACGCAACATACAGCGCGACACGATAGACCGCGGACGCACCGTCTCAATGGTAGTAGACAGGTATCTGAAGGTGCTCAAGCCCATGCACGAGCAGTTCATAGAGCCGACGAAACGCTATGCCGACCTCATCATTCCGCAAGGCGGCGAGAACGCCAAGGGCATAGCCATACTGTGCAAGTATATCGAGGGACTAATTAAAGAATGAAAAACGAAAATGAGGAATGTTGAATGTCGAGTGTTGAATGATTTTTAATGCCGAATGTTGAATGCTTAATGAAGAATTATTTTAAAAGAGAATTATTAATTGTTCAATATTCATCGGTTGAAAGCTGACCAAATCAACATTTCTCATTCAACATTCAACATTAATCATTATCAATAGGCTGAAAGCCTACTAATTCAACATTCCTAATTCAACATTAAACATTAGGTTCATTATCCCTGTATTCCTTGCGCATCTGGTGAATCTTCACCGCGTCAAGGCATTCTACAATGCCGTAGAATATCATACACCAGCCCACCAGTTGCATGATTATGTCCGTAACCTCGCCGGAATTGAACAGCGCGTACACTCCTATACCAAGGGTGACGAGCGGCAGCAGCCAGTAGAACGCCGGCACGCGGGCAAAACCCGTAGCCCGTCCGAGGCTCACGAGCTGGTTCAACGCCCCGAGCACGAGCACGACGGCAAGCACTATCACCATGCCGCGCCCTATACTTGCCGACAGCAGTATCAGCAGCGCGCCGAGAATCATGCTCCCCGCGCCTACGATAGGGAATACCGGAACCGACGCGCGAATGACATTGCCGTCCTTGTCGTATAAGGTTTGCGCCTCGTTTACGCGCTTGCGGGCGAAATAATATACCACTCCCGACACGAGACCCGACGCAAGGAATATCACGCCGATGACTACGGCAAGCCACTGAAGGGTCTCCCCCTTGTACTTCAACAGCAATATGCCCACGGCTATGGCGCACAACGCACGGAACAACGCACTCTGTATAATCTTCATCTTCTATCTCTTGTCTCGGTTACAAATGGCGACAGACCCGAATCAACACCGTATCTTGAGCCTATCTGCCGACAAAGTTAGCACAATACCCATAAAAAGCCAAATCTTTTTCTTAATTTTGCATCATTGAAACGATGAGAAAAGTAACGACACTATACCTTGTACGCCACGGCGAGACGTTCGACAACGCAGCCCACATCATGCAGGGACAGACCGAGGGAGAGCTGAACGAGACCGGCATAGAGCAGGCTGAAGAGATTTGCGACCGCCTCCGCGGCGAGCATATCGACGCGTTCATAGCCAGCGACCTCAAACGAAGCATCGAGACTTGCGGCATAATAGCCGTGCCGCACCACAAGAAGGTGGTGACGACCCCGCTGCTACGGGAGCGCGACTGGGGCTCGATGACGGGCAAGTACATACCCGACCTGCCGACAGACCCGAAGGAATGGCCCTCCGACGTGGAGACAATCCAGCACATAAAGGAGCGCGCCGGCGAGTTCCTCGACTGGGTTTACAACACGTATCCGGGGCAGACAGTGCTCGCCGTAGGGCACGGGATAATCAACAAGGCCATTCAAAGCGTGTTCTTCCGCAAGCCCATGAACGAGATATTCCGCATGGGCAACGCCGAGGTGAGGATTCTATTCCTCAACGGAAGTTGAATGATGAAACGTCGAATATTGCTTGCCATAGTCAAGGCAAGCGATAGCAGGGATAAAAAGGCGAATTGGCTGCCCGGCAAGGAACCTTATATACTTGAAACTTATTTTTATAGCTCTCTATTTATCAACCCTTCCTTGCGCAAGCAGCCAATCCTGTATATCGCCAAATTGTAATTTGTAATTTGTAATCTTTCACATGACATTGCGCACGAAGCCAATCGCCATGTCAAAATCCTGATTATCAACTTATAACTCTTAACTCTCTAATTGCGCAAACGGACAATCACATATTATCAAATTGTAAATTGTAATTTGTAATCTTTTACCTGTCATTGCGCAAGCAGCAAATTTTTAATTTTTAACTCCTAACTTTCCACTCTCCTACCTGTGTCCTCCGAAACTGCGGGACGACTGCCTCGGAGTGGATGTCGAGCGTGAAGGTGTGGACGGAGTGGAGCGTTCGAAGCTCCCGCGGTTCATGGTACGCGCGCCGCCCAGCGTACGTGCGCCACTACCGAAGCTGCGGTTCTGCTGGTTTACGGTCGTTCCCGGCTGGCGTACCGTCGTGCGCGTGCTGCTCTGGGGCTGTGTCTGGAACTGCCGCGCGCCTCCGAACGTGCGCTGTCCCTGCGTGTTGCGGTTCTGCTGGGTTACGCGGTTCTGCGGCGTGGAGCCGTTGCCGAACGAGCCGGCACGCTGTGTCCCATTGCCGAAGGTGCGGTTGCCGCCCACGTTCTGCCTGCCGGCATTGCCACGGTTGAGGTTGCCGAACGTGCGGTTGCGGTTGTCATATCCGTTGCGGTAGTCGCCACGGCGCAGTCCATCACGCATTCCCACTTCGCGACGGTCGGCGGGTCGTCCCCAGTCGCGGCGTCCGTTATACCAGCTTCGTCCCCCGTTCATGCGCCAGGAGTGCCCTCCCCGGTAGACGGTATAGAAGTGAGGACGGCCGTAGAAGAAGTAGTCGCGGCGCGGATAGCGGGCGTATATGCCGAAGTGCCAGTAGCCTCCGCTCCAGTATATGGGGCGGTAGAAGTACGCCGCGGCGCAGAACTCGCGGTACTGCCAGTCCAGCAGGACGTAGCCGAGGTCTATATTGCGGTGCGTCCAGTACGCGCCGTAGATGTCGTCCACGGTGTTTACCCCGAGCAGATAGTCGAGGTTTATCTCGTATGCCGCCTCATACTGGTCCTCGGTGAGGTTCAGCTCGTAAGCCATCTTGTCCGTAAGGAACAACGCCTCGTTACGTGCCTGGTCGTAACTCATGGCTGAAGCGGAGACTGTCGTGACGAACAGTGCCATCAGGGCAATTGCAAACTTCTTCATAGCTGTATGTCTTTAATTGTCGTTCTTGTTGTTTCATGTGGTAAAACAGCCTGTTCCGCACTTGGAAGAAGCCGCGCCACGGCTTGTTTTCCACATTGCAAAAGTACGAACAAGCATGGGCAAAAGAAAGGGAAATTCCCTACCTGTACGAGGAATTTCCCTAAAGGTGCGCCAGCCATATGTCCCCTTACTGGTGGCGCACGTAATAGTCTTGTCCGCTTGTATCTAACCTTGTTTGCAGACACGCCTGCCTTACGGCACGGTTGCGGCTGCTACTTCAGCACCTTGGCGAGTTCTGCCTGCAAGTCGTCGCCCCTAAGGTCGAGTGCTATAATCGTCCCCTGCGGGTCGAGCAGCACGTTTGAGGGTATCGAGTTGATGCCGTAGGCTTCGGCGGCGGCACTCTTCCACCCCTTGAGGTCTGACATCTGCGGCCATTGCATGCCCATCTGCCTGACGGCTGCCGTCCACGCGTCCTTCTTCTGGTCGAAACTTACGCCTACTATCTCGAAGTTCTTGTCCTTGAAGGTCTCGTATGCCTTGACGACGTTGGGCATTTCGCCACGGCACGGACCGCACCACGATGCCCAGAAGTCCACGAGCACGTACTTGCCGCGCCCTGCCCAGTCGGAGAGTTTGACCTGCTTGCCGTCCATGTCCGCCATCTCCAGTTCGTGGAAACGCATTCCGGGCTGGCGTTTTTCCATTGCCGCGAGGAGGCGTTTCGCCATCTTCATCTGCGGCTCGGCGTAGTATCCGCTCTTCGGATCGCATATTTCCTTAAGCTCGGCATAGTCGAACGAGTAGGCGGCATTGCCCTCAAGGAAGCGCGCCGGGAACTTGGTGTCCTTGAAATTGCGCACGATTTCGAGCGTGAGCCCGTGCTGTACGTCGTCCAGACTGTCGGCTATGGCGTATATTTCCTTTATCCTTGCCTTCTGGCTTTCGGTCAGAGAGTCGCGCGAAAAGGTCTTGAACTCCTCCACGAGGCGTGCCTCAGCCGAGTCAATCTCAGCCATTCGGCTGGCGTACCACGCGGTATCGCGGGCGGCTGCCTGCCCTACCGCCGGCTGTGTGGAGCCGTTCTGTCCGCAAGCCGTAATTACTTGTACGGCAAGAGCCGCCATGATGATTATCTTCTTCATATCATTCGTTTGTTTTGATTTGTTTCCCACTGTCTACTTCTTTATCGTGTCGGCAGCCGAAGCCTTGTGTTCGGCAGCCTGTGCCTCGGCGTTGGCTTCCATGGCGTTGGCCTTGCGGTGGTATTGCATGACCTTCTTGCCGAACAGTGCCGCCATGGAGTCGGTGCCGAGGTAGACGAACGTGCCGTCGTCGAACCCTACGCTGTCCTGCGGAATGCGCAGCCCCTTGCTGTCGACAGTGTCCTTGTAGAGGTAGAGCCTGCCGCTGATGACGTGCCAGCTGGTGTAGTTCGTCACCTGTGGATACGTCACCGGACTGTCGTCGTCGAGCGTATTCTCCTTCATTATGCGCCCCACGGGGCTTGCCTGGTAGTGCCGCTTGAGGGTGAACCCGTATTCGCGCGGCACCATGTATATAGCTTTCAGCGAGTCGGACATTGCCGCCTCCGCCTCCTCGGCGGTCATAGTAGGTGTCGGTTTGACCTTCGGGACTACCTGGAACGTCCACGTTCCCTTCAGCTCGTCGAGGTCTATGACTATCCGTGCCTTGTGCTTGTCACGGCTGTCGGGCATGATTCCGCACCAGTCGCCTATGGAAAGGCTGCCGAAGACCTGCCTCTCGCGCGTCGCGTCGAGTATGTCGTATACTACGGGATCGCCTCCGGCATTGGGCAGGAGTATGAGTACCGAGTCGTTGGTGCCGTCGCACGCGAGCCCATATATGGTGCTGTCGCCCTTCATCTGCCCGCTTGTGTCGATGGCGCTCATGTCGCCGTCGGTGTTCTGGCTGCCGCAGGCGTAAGCCAGCAGTGCCGCCAGTGGAAGGATGAGCATGGTGGTTTTCTTCATATCCCCAGTTTGTTTTGATTGCAAAGATACGTCAATTGGGTGAAACGGCAAAGAAAAGGCTCCGTTTCTTTCCGCACGCGCCATGGCGGTGGCTTACATACCGAGCACGAACGACGGCGACATGTAGTCGCTGACGCTGTTCCAGTCTGCGGGCAGCGTCCATACCTCCACCCGCGGGTTCCATTCCGAGGTGTCAATGGCGTTGCCACGCGCGTCGGTGCACCCGTATGCGGCGAAGTTGACGTGTTCCGTGCCGCCGGAGGCTATCGTCCCCCACCCCGCTGGCGGCACTCCGTCGAGCACGCAGCCTATGAGCACGCACTCGGCGTACGGGTAGTTGCGTCCCTTGTTGTCGGGAAGGCGGGCTATCACGGCTCCTTCTGACTTGCCGATGAAGCGGCAGCTGTTGAAGACATTGCCGTGGTTTTCGCGTCCATTCCTAATCCACATGAACGCGCCGAAGCTCGACAGCGTGCAGTTATAGAAGTAACAGGGACCCCGACCGAGCACCGTGTCGCCGCCACCGTCTATGCGGCAGCCCGAGAACAGCGTCGGACCGTTGGCTTGAAGCGCGTCGCCGTCGCCTATGACGTGGACGTTCTCGCAGACGTTGCGCTCGCCGTTTATGAGCAATCCCTCCGCCTGTCCCTTGCAATCGGTACGGAACGTGATGTCGCGTATTACCATGTCGGAGCAGTTGTCGAACGCTACGGCGGCACGGCGCGAGGGGAACGTGCCACGGACTTCGTTGGTCTTGATGTCGGAGGGGTGCGGGTTGAAGACCTCGTTGTTGGGATAATGGACGACCACTCCGCCACGGCTCTCGCCCGCAATGGTGACGAACCGCTTGTTGCGCGTGTAGACCAGTTCCTCGTAGTCGCCGTCGGCAACCTTGACGGTGTACCTTCCAGCCTCGGACTCTATCGAGTCGGGTATGAAGTCCAGCGCCCCCTGGAGCGTGGAGAAGTCGCCAGTGCCGTCGGCTGCGACCGTCAGCGTGCGGCAGTCCACGCCGGGCGGCGTTGCCTTTGTGGTGAAAGTCCAGCGCGACTTGCCTCCTATCGCCCCCTCGCCGGCAAAGACTCCGCGGTCGATTGTCACGTAATACTCGCGCCCGTAATCCAGCATGTTGTTGTGGAGGTATATGGTAGCGGTGTTGCCGTGGACGATTACGGGATAGAAATGGAACGCGTCGGAGAATCCGCCTATGATGTTCCGCTGGTAGTTGGAGCGGTCGCGGAGCGCGGCACCCGACGGAGTGCCGGGACGGGTGTTGCGGTTGGTGATGCCCGTATTGGCCTTGTAGACGTATGGGACGGGCGTGTACGTGGCGCGTGGGTCGCGCGCCTGGGGTTCGGTGGGACCTGCGGGCACGCTCATGTCGAGGCGGTCTACGAGCCGTCCCGTCTGCTTGTCGTAGACGCTTATGCGCCCCTTGCCCGTGAGCACGGGCTCGTGGTCGAACGTAACAGTAAGGTGGGTGTCGGGATTGACGCCGCTCCCGCCGTTGAAAGGACTGAGGCTGGAGGGCTGTGCGCCGGCGGCGGAGCACAGTGCCATTGCCGCCACGGCTGAAAACAGGTTCTTAGCAGTCATAAAACATGGTCTTTGGTCGGGTCAAACAGCCTCCACGGCATACGGTACGTGCCGTATCGGAGGCAGCCTGACTGTGATTCGTGATTTGTGATATTTTGGACTTCCATACCCCCGCGCCATATCGGCGCATGGGTGAGGCTGGAGTATCAGTACCACTGTACGGCGTTGCTGATGCCGCTGCGCTTGTCGTACTTCAGTGCGTCGGTCAGCGTGGAGGCGTTGCACCTGAATGTGAAGTTGTAGCTCGTGTACGGGCGCAGGACTACCGACGCGCTCATGTTGAAGCAGTGCAGGTCGCGCGACAGCGACGCCGTGGTCATGCTCATCTCGTGGCTGTCGAAGTCGTATCCGCTGGCGAACGTGATGTTCCACCCGTCGCTTATGCGCACGTTTCCGCTCATGTTGAGCGTCTGGGTGAACTTGTATGGGTAACGCATCGACTTGTAGTTGAACTTGCCGGAGGTGTTCTCGCGCATCGTTATGCCGTAGCCGAATGTCAGCGACCATGGCATCGAGAACCTCATATAGCCGTCCTCGTCGGTCTCGGCTACGCCCGACTGCTTCTTCTTGGCGTTGTGCTTGCCCTTCTCCATGGTGTCGTCGACGTTCGATTCGATGTTTGTGTCGGTGCCTTCTCCGTCGTCGTAGCTGCCGTTGTCGTCATCGTCGTCCTTGCTTCCGAACCATTTCTTCAGCTTTTCCGGGTTCAACGTGAACGAAAGGTTCTGGCTGAAGCCCTGGAACCTCGGGAGCCGCCCGTAGCCGAACTCGGTGTGGTTGCCCACATACGGCGTTCCGCTCTCGTTAAGCTCGTAGGCGTACATGGAGAACCGCGCGTTCATGGAGAACGTATAGCTCTTCCACCACTTCAGCCTGAGGTTTATCGACGGGTCGCTCCAGCGGTGCCACGTCGCGGCGGCGTTGTATGACATCGACAGTCCGAGCTCGTCGATGATGCTGATCTTCTTCACTCCCGTCGAGTCCTTGTCGCTTTTGACCTTCGCCTCGATGTTGTTGCTCACGGAGAATGACACGGTCTTCGTCATGCCCTGCCCCGGAACGCCGTACAGCTCGCCCGCGTATGGTGAGTACTCCACATAGTGCAGCTCGCCGTTGGCGTCGGTATACTGGTAGCTGTCGTAGTATCCGTAACGCTTGGCGGAGAAGTCCGGCGCGTAGCTCAGGCTCACCTGCGGCGTGATGACGTGGCGTATGGCCTGTATCTTGTCGCCGAATATCTTGCGGTTCGGCACCCAGAAGCCGTATATCTTGGTGCTTGCCGAGAGCGAGAGGTCCCAGTTGTAGACGTTGTGGAACCCGTACGTTGTGTCGCGCACCTCCTCCTGCGCCACGTCGTCCCATGATCGGTTGACCTTCTTCAGGTACATGCGGTCGGTGAAGTTGAACGACGGCGACACGTTTATATACTTGAGTATCGTGAAATTGCCCTGTATCGGAATGCGGTGGTTCCACCCGTTGCGCCAGTCGCGCGCCAGGTTGGAGTGCAAAAGCTGGTCTTCCTTGGTCGAGATAGAGTTGCTTATCTGCCCAGTATAGCTCATGGATATCTTCTCGTACCACCGTTCCTTGCCCACGGCGTGGCGGCGTTTGAACGGATAGAAGCGGCTTATGTTGATGTTGAGGTCGGGAAGCGTCATCGCGATGGTCGAGTCGCGCATGTTCTGCGACAGGTTCGTGGTCGCCGAGAGGGACATTCCGATGCTCGAGAACATGGTGCTCCAGCTTACGGACGACGTGCGCGTGGACTGCGTCATGGTCTGCGGGTTGTACATAGAGGTCAGGTTGTTGCGCTCATAGCTCGATGTCGCGAAGTTGACGCTTGCCGAAAGCGAGCTGAACGGGTTGGCCTTCGAGTCCTGGCGGTGGCTCCACTGTATCTTGAAGCTCGTCTGCTTGGCGTAGTCGGGCATTCCCTTGTCGCCCGTGCGGGTGTCCTGGTAGCTGAAGTAGAACGATCCGTTGTAGCGGTAACGCTTGCGGTAGTTGCTCGCCGCGCTGAATCCCCACGACCCCTGTGTGTATATCTCGCCGAGAAGCTTCAAGTCCCACTTGTCGCTCATGGCGAAATAATATCCTCCGTCACGCAGGTAGAAGCCGCGGTCGCTCTCGTCTCCGTAGCTCGGCATGATGAATCCGGAGGAATATTTCTTCGAGAACGGGAAGAATCCGTATGGTATCGCCAGCGGCAGGGGAACGTCGGCAACGACCAGATAGGCCGGTCCGAAGACCACATCCTTGCCCGGTCTGACCTTGGCGCGGCTGAGTGCTATGTAGAAATCGGGGTGCGGGTCGTCGCAAGTCGTGTACCGTCCGTGCTGCATGTATATTATTCCGGTGGAGTCCCGCTTGCCTATCTCGCCGCGGAGGTAGCCGTCCTGCTGCTCGGTATACACGTTCTTGATGAGTCCTTTCTTCGACTTGAAGTTGAAAGCCATGGTGTCGCTCTCGTACTGGTCGTTGCCAAGCTTGAACACCGGGGTTCCCTTTATGCTGTCGCCGTTGTTCTCCTGCCTGAAGGCGAGGGTCGTATCCTTGCGTCCGGTAGCCCTGACGAGGCTGGAATCGAGGCTGAGGTAAATCTTCTCGCTCTGAAGGTTCATGTTCTGATAGTCCACCGTCGACGAGCCATACAGGTGCGCCACGCCGGTCATCGCGTCGTAGACTATCGAGTCTTTGGCTGAATACGTGCCCGGAGCGTCTATGCCGTTCTGCTTCGAACGCTCTATGCTGTCGCGCCGCAGCGAGTCGTCCACGGCCTTGTTGTGCTCGGCTATGGCGCGGTGCAACGAGTCCAGCACCACGGTGTCGGCTGAAAGCGAGTCCGCGGCAATGCTGTCGCCCATGGCGGCACGTGCCAGCGACATCACACGGCGCGTGTCTACGGTCACGGTGTCACCGCTACGCCCACCTCCATACAGGGCGGAATATACGGGTGCCGCGTTCCTTGCCATTACTATTATAACGGCTGACAACAGGAGCAATATGACGGTCTTGACTTTCAGCATCGGCTGCTCAACATTGAGATTGTGTCAAATTGTAATTTGTAATTTGTAATCTGTAATCTGTGAACTGTGATTTGTTATATTTGAGTTTATGAGCCTGCTGGTTCAAACAGCCTGTGCCACTCGCGGAACCTTGCAAGTCCCTCATCGCCGAAACGGGCTATGCTGCGCTCTGCCTCGGCATACGTCTTCTCGCGTTCGGGGTGTGTCTTGCTGTAGAACTTGTCGGCATAACAGATGACTTTCTCCTCCATGGTCTCCGGAAGGAAGTCCTCATGTGGCAGCGGCAGGTTCTGCCTCACTATCTCCTCGCGCGTCAGTCCCGCTCCGGTATGCCGCTCACACACCCTCGCATGGCGCGGATAGCCCTCCGAGCGCATCATCTCGCCGCCTATGCGTCCGTGGCAGATGTACGGTTCAGTGCCGTAGCACTCTATGCCCGGGGCGTCGCAGCGGCATATTCCTATGTCGTGAAGCATTGCCGCCTCCTCTATGAAACGCCTGTCCATGCGCAGCCCCGGGTGAGAAACGCAAATTCTCACAGCACGCTCCATTACAAGCCTGCTGTGAGTAATCAGTATGTAGCGGAGGCGGTTGTCCTCCGGATAGTATTTGTCGATTATCGCCTGGTAGTCCATCCGTCGGAAAGGTAAGAAAGTATTTACTCCTTTGCCCTTTCTATGTACGCGATGACCTCGCCCTTGCGCACCTTAGCTCCCTGCTTGGCGTTTATCTCCACGAGCTTGCCGCCGAGGGCAGCCGGTACGGTGACGAACTCGCCCCACGGAGCCTGTATGTAGCAGAAGGCGTCGCCCTCTTTGTATTCCTTTCCTATGAACGGCTCGACTGCCGGAGCTGCCTCGCCGTCGCCCTGGAACTCCCAGAACAGCTGTCCCTTCACCGGAGCGGCTACTGCGTCAGCCTTGGCGTGCTTGAATGCGGCTGCCTCCTCGGGCGAGACCTTTGCGCCGAGCTGTGCGTCCTTAGCCTTCTGGAGGTCGGCAAGGAAGTTCTTCTTCGCCTGTCCGCTCTTGTAGTTGCGGTACTGCTCCGGGTGCATGGCGAGCTCGAACAGCTCCTCGTCGTCCTGACCAGCGTCCCATCCGTTCTGCTTCATCTCCTCGCGGAACTCCGGCAGCTTGTCCTCAAGCAGCGTGTGCGGGTCTACGTCGGTGAACTCGAATCCCTTTTCCTTTGCCAGCTGCTTCAGCTCCGGAGCAATCTCGCCCGGGACCTTGCCGCTGCGACCGAGCACCATGCCCCACATCGAGTCGTCCATGTAGACGTAGCGTCCCTTGCCCTGCTCCATAGAGAGGAGGTTCATGAGCGATATGTTCTTGACATACTGCGAGAACGGGGTCACGAGTGGCGGATAGCCTACGCGCGGCCATACGTATGCCACCTCGTCGAACAGCTTGATGAGCAGGTCGTCGACGCTCAGTTCTGCCTCGCCCTTCTTCTTGCGCAGGTTGTTGATGGTGCCGCGTATGCCTCCGAGGTCTGACATCATCGAACCCATCATGCCACCGGGCAGTCCGCAACCGAGCAGCAGCGACGACATGATCTTGTTCTGCGGGTTGATGAAGCAGCCCAGCCAGTCGTCTATGAACTCCTGCGTCAGCGCGCGTGCCTGCATGTACGCGTCCATGTTTATTTCCGGAACGTCGAAGCCTGCGTGCTTCAACATGCTCTGTACGGATATTACGTCGGGGTGAACCTTGCCCCACGACAGCGGCTCAATGGCTGTGTCGATGATGTCCGCGCCGTTCTTGCACACTTCGAGTATGCTCGCCATAGACAGTCCGGGACCCGAATGTCCGTGGTACTCTATGGTTATCTCGGGGTGTTTGTCCTTTATCATCTTCGTCAGCTGCCCGAGGAATGCCGGCTGTCCTATTCCAGCCATGTCCTTTAGGCATATCTCCTCGGCTCCAGCCTCTATCTCCTGGTCGGCGAGACGGCTGTAATACTCCAGCGTATGCACCGGCGAGGTGGTTATGCAGAGCGTGCCCTGCGGCGTCATGCCTGCCTCCTTAGCCCACTTTATGGACGGGGCTATGTTGCGTATGTCGTTGAGTCCGTCGAAGATACGCGGAATGTCAACGCCCTGCGCGTGCTTGACCTTGTACATCAACTGGCGCACGTCGTCGGGTACGGGGTACATTCTCAAGGCGTTCAGACCTCGGTCGAGCATATGGGTCTTTATGCCTGCCTCGTTGAAGGGCTTGCAGAACGCACGCACGGCATCGTTAGGGTTCTCTCCCGCCAGCAGCTGTACCTGCTCGAAGGCTCCGCCGTTGGTCTCCACGCGCGAGAAGCAACCCATCTTTATTATCACCGGGGCGATGCGCTCCAGCTGATCCTTGCGTGGCTGGAACTTTCCCGAGCTCTGCCACATGTCCCTGTAGACGAGACTGAACTGAATTTTCTTTCCCATTGAAGATGTTATTTCGTTTTATCCTTATTATCCTTGTTTCCTTAATACACAAAAGGCGTGTACAAAATGCCGTGCAAAAGTACTTCTTTTTTTCCAATCAGCAGTAACGCCCCTGTGTTTTTTGCATTCTTTTCAATATTTCACGCCAGCTCCGAGAGCCTGCCGAGGTCGTCCTCCTCGCCCACCAGCCACAGTATGTCGCCCTCCGAGAACCGGCGCGAGGGGCTGATCATCGTCAGCTTCTCCTCTCCTTCCTCCACGCCGACGACCATACAGTTGTACTTGTCGCGTATGCCCGACTCCGAAAGTGTCTTCCCCACGAGCTGTCCTCCCTCAGAGACCACAAGCTGCCGCAGCCTCATGTCGCGCTTCTCTATCTCCGGGTCCTCGTGGTACACCTCGACGTTCATCGACCTGCCGAACGCCGAAAGCTGGTCGTCGTCGCCTATGACGTGCACGAGGTCGCCCGGAAAGAGCATTGTGCCGCCTCCGGGAATGTTGATGCGGCGTACCCCGCGCACGATGCTGCTCACGTGCACTCCGAAACGGTTGCGGAAGCGCAGCGACTTCAGCGGCTTTCCAGCCCACTTCGAGTCCTCCGGAATGGTGAACGAGCCTATGTGTATGTCCCGGTCGAGCAGGTGCTCCTCGAACAACGGGCGGCGCGAGCCGTGAACCCTCGCAGCAACGTCGCGAGAACGCAGGTTGCGCACGAACCGACGCTCTATCGTTATGCTCTGCTTCTTGAGCGTGCGGGATAGTATCATCAGCGTGATGACCACCATGACGAGGCTCACCACCAGTCCCGTGGCGAAACGCGTCAGGTACGTCGCTATGTAGAACACGAACGCGGCGGCTATGACCGTCCGCACAAGTATCGTGAACAGCAGCGGCAGGCGGTTCAGATGGTTCTCCGACCACAGCGCCTTCGCCTCCTCGCTGTGGTTCTTCTTCATGATGATGGCACGCAGGAACGGCGCGATCATCACCAGCGTCAGCACTCCGCACACGGCGTTGCCAGCCCAGTGGCTTCCGGTCAGCGAGGTGCTCGCGGCACGCATCGGGGGCAGCGCGAAGTTGAACATCAGGGCTATGACCGCAGACGAGAGTATGCCGTAGACGAGCGTATAGGCTGCCATGCTGCGTATGAGCCTGCGCCAGTTGTCGCCCGACTCCGACGACGACGGATTGCCAGCCGTGGAATGCTCCACGCGGCGCAGCCACCTGTGCGGGAGCACGCGTATCAGACGGTCGTAACAGGGCACGGCGGCACGTATCATGTACGGCGTGAGGAACGTCGTCACCACCGAAACCGCCACCACCACGGGATACAAGAAGTCGCCTATCACCCCGAGCGACAGCCCCAGCGACGCGATGATGAACGCGAACTCGCCTATCTGCGCCATGGAGAAGCCGCTGCGCATGGCGTTCTTCAGCGTCTGACCGCTCAGCAGGTAGCCCAGCGAGCCGAACACCGCCTGACCGACGAGTATCGCCACCACCAAAACCGCTATCGGCACGGCGTAGTCAACTATCACCCGCGGCTCCACCAACATGCCCACCGACACGAAGAACACCGCTCCGAACAAGTTCTTCACCGGCTCCACGACCCTTATAATCCTCTCCGCCTCGATAGTCTCGGCGAGAATGCTGCCCATGACGAACGCGCCGAACGCCGACGAGAACCCCACCTTCGTAGACAGCACAGCCATGAGGCAGCACAAGCCAAGGGAAACGATGAGCAGCGTCTCGTCGTTCATCAGCCCCCGCACGAGCCTCAGCAGGCTCGGAACCACGTACAGCCCGACCACGAACCACAGCACGAGGAAGAACACAATCTTCACCACGCTGCCCAGCATCTCGCCGCCGTCGAGCGAGCCGCCGCCGGCAATCGCGCTCAGCATCACCATCATCACAATGGCAAGCACGTCCTCCAGTATCAGCACGCTCATCACCCCGCCTGCGAATCCCGCCTGCGACAGACCCATGTCCGAGAACGCCTTGTAGATGATAGTCGTAGAACTCATAGCCAGCATGCCGCCGAGGAACAGGCAGTCCATCCTCGACCACCCGAAGGCGTGACCCACCACATTGCCCAGCAGCATCATCGAGAACACTATCGTCACCGCCGCAATCACCGGAGCGGTACCCATCCTAAGTATCTTCTTCACCGAGAAGTCCAGCCCCAGCGAGAACAGCAGGAACATCACCCCGATGTCCGCCCACGTGTGAATGTCCGCCTTGTCGACGACCGACATCGTCAGCGGCATGTTCGGCGACACGAGGAAACCCGCCACTATATAGCCCAGCACCAGCGGCTGGCGCAGCTTCTTGAACACGAGCGTCACCGCGCCCGCCACTACGAGTATCAGAGCCAGGTCGGCTACCAGTGGGGATATTGAGTTCATGCCTTTTGAGTTATGAGTTATGAGTTACGAGTTATGAGTTGCGAGTTATGAGTTGCGAGTTTTTAAATTGTGAGTTCAAACCTCTCTCTCCTTCTGAATGGGGGGCGGGGTAAGGCTTCCATCACTTCATATTCTATCAAACTGTGATTTTTTAAGTTTTGAAGTTTTGAAGTTTCGAGTACAGGTGCTTTTTATTTGTCCTCTTCGTCCTCAGTGCCGTCGTTGCGTCTTACACGCTTCACGGTGTGCTTTATCTTCCCGATGAAGAAGTTTAGTTCAAGTGTCGATTCCGTCTCCGCGGTTTCAAGGTCGGGCATAACGATGTCGGACAGCAGTTCGCTGAACCGGTGCATTCTTTCGGGCTGCTTCTCCTTGCCGGTCTCCTTGTGCAACGCCACGAGCTCGCTTTTAAGCTCCCTTACCTTGGCGAAGGTCTCTATTATCGCGAATGTCACCTCTGTCGCCCTTTTGCTTTTCAGCACGGTGGCAAGCATGTACAAGCCCTTTTCGGTGAAGACGTATGGAGCTTTTCGCGTGCCGCCCCAGTTTGAAGTCACATTTTGTGATTTCAAGTTTCTAATTGTCTCTAAAGGTACTTGAAAGCGGTAGTCGTCGGGGAAACGTTCGGCGTTTCTGCTTACCGCTTGATTTATTACTCTTGTCTCAACTCCGTACAGCGCGGCTACGTCGGCGTCAGCCATTACCGGCACTCCGTCTATCTCGAAGATGCGGCTGGCTACCTCTTGGTACATCTCGCCCAGAATACTGCCGCTCCTGCCTGGCGATGTGATTTCGGTGTGTGAATGGTCATTCATGTCAGTTGGTCTTTGGGGTTCGTTCAACGCGCTTGCAAAGATACGTTTTTTCCACCGCATTACAAAATGAATGTGCCGGAAGGGTTGCATTACCCCCGCTCCGACACTTCGCGTTGCCATATTGCCAAATTGTAATTCGTAATTTGTAATTTCATGGTCGCCACCTCCGTGGAACGGTATACGGTTGGGAAGGGGGGGGGCGACATGGAGACGGGCAAGGGGGACAGATAAACAGATAAAGAGAGGGCGGACACAAAAAGAGAGACGGGCGGGAGTCCGTCCCCCCCCGCCCGCCAAAGGCCGCTATCCTTGCTCGCCGCCCTCCTCCTCGACGGAGCCGGAACCGCTGCCGGAGGTGGAACCGCCGGAACCAGTGCCGGAGGTATTGCCGGAGTCGGAGCTAGATCCGCTTGTTACAGACCCGCCGTCCGATGCCGCGCCGCCGTCGTCCTGCGACAGCTCGCGGAACTTCACTCCCTCGACGAACGCGCGGGTGAGGGTCTTCTGCGCGCGGTTTATCTTCGTGTCGGGACGGAAGAGTATGCGCACGCCCTTGATGTTCTTCGCCGCCGAGAACGACTCCTGCGAGTCGGCTCCGCTGGTGGTGATTGCGAGCTTGAAGGTTCCGAATCCGGGGAGCTTCACGCGGTGGCTTGCCTGGAGCGAACGGGTCATCTCGGAGATGAGGGCGCGGACCACTGCCACTACGTCGGCGGCGTTGACGGTGCACTTCTCCTCTATCGCCTCGGCGAGGGCTTCGGTGTCGTCGGTCTCGACCATTGCGGCGCGTGCGTACCACTTGCCGGCGCGCTTGCCGCTCTTTGACTTGTCTTGGTAGACTTTGTAAAATACTGCCATAATGCTAATGAATTTAAAAGGTTGATAAACTGTTAACTACAAGGGCGGCAAATGACCGCCGCGCCTTTTGTCAAATTGTTAATAAATATGTTATAGACATTCGTTGTCTCACTCACCGTGCTCCGGGAACTCTCCGTGGCTTTCTCTCCGTCTGTCCGTACGGATTTTCCGCCCTTCCTGAAGCACATTACAAAGGTACGGATAATATCTGATACTGCCAAATATTTTCTGAACTTTTTTCATATATTTTTTTTGCGTCCGTGACTGGCAGGCGGGGCGGTAATGGAGTGGGTGACTGTCGGGTGGAAATGGTGTGGCAGGCAGTCGGGGGTGCCGATAGGGTCAAACTGTGATGTTTTAAGTTTTGAAGTTTTGAAGTTCTTGGGAAAATGCCCGTGCGTCGAAGACGTACATCTCTTTGGCAACCCCATACTAAGCGAACGGAAGTGAGCGCAGTGTGGGGCGCGTCCTCTATACGGCGGATTCTGCTTCGAAGATGCAGGACAGCACTTTAGTGCGCGTTCCGCCGACGTACCTCTCCGAGGCACATGCCACTACGGGACTTTATTGCACAGCATCTTCGAGGCTTCAGCACTACCGACACGGCAGCAAGGCTGTCTCTCCGAGGCTTTGCCCACTACGAAGTCCCTCCAAACTTCAAAACTTCAAAACTTTAAAACTTCAATTTATCACAGTTTTATAATATTGAGTTTTCTTGAGTTAGGAATTAGAAGTTTTGAGTTAGAAGTTGGGAGTGTGAAAGGGGTGGTTTTCGACTGCGGAACCATGCTTTTGAGTGGCGAGATGACTGATTTTGAGCGACGGAACGCTGTTTTTCGGTACAAGGAAGTGTTAAAATGAGGGGTAGGGAAAATAAAGATATATTACAAGTATATATACTAATAATATATATATTATATATAATAATATACTATATATAGTATATTTATATTATATATCAGTACATAATACTATTATCAATTATATTTACATCAAGTCAAGAAATTCCGTCTCAATATTATAAAACTGTGATAAATTGAAGTTTTGAAGTTTTAAACTTTTGCGTCCGTGTCGCTTTTTTAAAACATTTTTTGTATCTTTGCGCTTCGGAAAGGAGGAATGGCGGCAAGGGGTGCTGCCATGCCTTTGTACCAAAAGCTTTATTAATCTTTTAAATCATCTTTTATATGACGCACCAAGAGACGAGCGAGATGCTCGACAAAGTGATTAACCTTATCTTTATGCCATGGAGACTGGAGAACGCCAACACCGACCAGGGGCTGCCCCGACGGCTGTGCCTCACGATGCTGAAGCACTTTGTCGACGGAATGAGGGAGCACGCACCGTTCGACGACCTGTACTACGAGGCTCTCGACAACGTGCTGCTGGAATACGGGCAGTGCATGAAGGTAAAGAAGCCCTGCGACGACGAGGACGCCATGGCCGCAAAACAATACTCCAATCTGTTTTTCGCCTTCATGATATTCGCCGCGCCACTGTCACCCACGTCGGCGACAGAAGAGGAAATAGAGACCGTAGCGGACAACGAGGCAAACCTTATAGAGCAGTATGAGGAACTAGTCGACACAAGCGGCTACAAGCGCGCAAAGCGCTACAAGGATAAGGCTGTGGAGTTTATGACAGCAGTGTTCTCTGGGCAGGACTCGATAGACAACTACCTGTACGCAGACACGGGCAAACAGAAGCGCGGCTTGGGCAAGAAGCAGTACGCCTCTCCGATGCCCTCCGACCTGGTCAAGGTGCCGATGACGACGCACGCCCTCCTGCCGGAACCGAATGCGGAGCCTGTCAAGGTCGCGGAGGCGAAAGCTGCGGCTGCAGACGCACAGGCGGCGCAGCCGGCGGTTATGGACGACGAAACGAGGGAGAAGATACTCCGCGCGGTGTTCGACTTCTACAAGTTCAAGATACCGGGCAAGACACAGTACAAGTACAAGTGGAGGCATCTATACCACGCAATGCTAAGGGCGGAAATAATCGAACAGCAAAGACCAACGTCATTTGCGAAGCTAACGGTACGGTGGTGCGACAATGTAAGCCTGCGGAGCGTACAGCGGAGCTTTCAGACGACAAGCAGCGGCGACGCGCAGATAATAGATGAAATGTACAATAAAATCCTTAAAATCATAAAGAGCATTTGCCCTAACTACAAATCAGAAGCGGCATAGCCTATACCAGTTTTTTATCGAAATACTAAAATCCGACCCATTTTTCACAATCCGTCATGTTTAGGAGGCATGGCGGATTTTTTGTTTCACGCAGCAAGCACTCGCGAAGTGTTGTCATTTCCTGTCATTATCTGTCATCGTTGTTGTCATTTTCCTGTCATTATCTGTCATTATCTGTCATTATTATTTTTATCGATGACAACTTGAAGTGGTCACGAATACACATGGTAACTTTGCAATACCGACCAGACGCCGAAGGCACGGAGCCGGGGGAAAGAAGCTGGCGGCTTATATGTATTATGTATTCTAATTCAAATCAAAGTTTCAAACATTTAAAGAGGGAGGACGCGCATGAGTTTTGACTACACGAGCAATGTAAGGGAGAAGAAGACCGCCAGGTGCACACAGGACTTGTTCGACACCGTGGTGGACTCAACCAAGGTTGTGGACGTATGCGGACGCATAGCCGTGTTACACGAGCGCCACAAGCGCGGGGAGCTGACGGACAAGGAGTTCACGAAGCTGAAGAACGAGGAGAAGGCGAAGCTGCCGGCGTTCCTGTTCCACGCAACGTTCAGCGATAGTCTGCGCCACGACAAATCCGCCATACCGTCGGGGCTGTCTATACTCGACATCGACCACATCGACGACCCCGAGGCTGTTTGGAGGTCTATCGCCCCGTGGAAGGAGGAGCTTGGCATCGTGCTGGCATATGAGACCCCGTCGAAAGAGGGCTTGCGGATAGTGTTCGTACTGCCCGAAGGCATGGGTCTCGCCGAGGGTCAGAAGTGGCTTGCGGGGAAGATTGGCGTCAAGGAGTACGACGGAGTGTGCAAGGACTATTCGAGGTGCTCGTTCGCCGTGCCGAGGGACTACATCTATTATATGGACCCCGTGGAACTGTTTAAGGACAGGGAGGTCAAAGTTCCAACGGATAACGAGGGGATCCGAAACTTCAAAACTTCAATTTATCACAAATCACAATTTGACCCTATGCAAGGTCAGCAAGCCGGTGGCAACAGCACTTCCACCCTGCCCCAAGCTCCGGTGGCAAAGGCAGAGGAGCGCGACCTAAGGGCGTTCGACCGCGTGGTGGAGTTGTGCGGACTTACCCGTGCCGCAATCAACGAGGAGGGTCAACGCCACGGCTCGCTCGTGAGCCTGATGTCGCAGGGGCTGCCGCGCCTGATGCCGAGGGCGAGGCTCGAAGCCGTAGTAAAGGAACGTATGCCCGAGTTCTACTGCGAGGCGGACTGCCGCGGGATAATCGCCGACTGGTACGACGAGCGGAAGTACTACGACCCGTCAGCGCCCATGAGCAAGGAGATAAGGCAGGTGTTCGCCTCGCTTGCCGACGGCAAGCAGCAGGACGAGGAACAGAGGCTGCCGCGGTGGGACATCAAGCTGAAGAACCTTCCGGCGGCACTGAGGGCTACGCTCGACGTGGTGCCAGAGGACATGAGAGTGCCCGTGCTATGCGCCGTAATGCCACTGGCTGCGGCATACGCCGACGGAGTAAGGGTCAGGTACGTCGACGGACAGACGCACCGCCTCAACCTGCTGTCGCTCATTATAGGTCCGCAGGCAAGCGGCAAGTCGTCGTGCTCCCGCATGATACACGAATGGGTGGAGCCTATGAGGAGGGCTGACGAGGACAAGCGCCGCGCCGAAGACGAGTGCAAGAAGAAGAACCGCCAGCGGAAAGCCAACGAGAGGGGCGTGGAGATGCCCGAGGCGGTGGTGAGGTACGTGCCCGTGACCATATCGTGTACGACGCTTCTGAAGCGCATGAAGCACTCCGGGGGTCACACCCTCTACTCGTTCAGCGAGGAGCTCGACACGCTCGTCAAGTCAAACGGAGCAGGCTCGTGGTCGCAGAAGTACGACGTATACCGTATGGCGTTCGACAACAGCTACTGGGGGCAGGACTACTCGTCGGAACAGTCGGAGTCGGGACTGGTGCGCGTGGCTTACAACCTGACGCTGCTCGGCACCTACGGGTCGTTCCACCGCTGTTTCGGCAAGGGCAACGTGGAGAACGGGCTGTCGTCGAGGTTCATCATCTCGGAGATGCCCGACCGCTCGTTCGCTCCGATACCGAAGTTCAAGGAACTCACCGACAAGCAACGCAAGGCTATCACGGACGGCATAGAGAGGCTGTCGCAGGCAAGTGGTACGGTACTCGCGCCGAAGACCACGAAGGCAATAGCCAGGTGGCTTGAGGAGAAGCGCATAGAGGCTATGGCAGACGGCGACACCGTCAAGGACACGTACCGCAAGCGTGCCGCCGTGATAGGGTTCCGCTGCGGGGTGGTGTTCATGCTGCTCGACGGAATGGAGAAGAAGGCTTGCGCCGACTTCGCCACCGAGATGGCTGAATACGTGTTCGAGGAGCAGTGCCGCCTTTTCGGCAGTACGCTGGCAAAGAGTGCTGACGACGGCTTGGCGCAGACGTACAACTCCCGAAGGAAACGACTGTTCGACATGTTGCCCGACGAGTTTACGTTCGACGACGTACGGGCAAGCGCCGACGGCAGCACCACGGCAGCATCGCTCCGTACCACTCTGTCGAAATGGCGTACGGGCAAGTGGATAGAGCGCGTCAGCAAGAACGTATGGAGGAAGCTCTTGAAACGTTCGTCACAAGGCTAAGCTGACAGCCACAGTACGGAAATCAGTCGTTATAGGCGGCTGTTAGGCGGCAGATGTTCACGATAACGTCTACCGCCTTTTTCATGACCTGTACGGAGACGAACTCGTAGGGTCCGTGGAAGTTGACGCCTCCGGCGAATATGTTCGGGCACGGAAGTCCGCGGAACGACAGCTGCGCCCCGTCGGTACCGCCGCGTATAGGCTCCACCTTCGGGCGTACCCCGCTCTGCTCCATGGCCTTGACCACGAGGTCTACGACGTGCATGTTGGGGTCTATCTTCTCCTTCATGTTGTAGTACTGGTCGGTGAGAGTGACCTCGACGGTGCCCTCGCCGTACTTGGCGTTGAGCCTCGTGGCGAGTTCCTCCATGAATCGCTTGCGGTCCTGGAACTTGTCGCGGTCGTGGTCGCGTATGATGAAGCTCATGCGGGCTTCCTCGCAGTGTCCGCTGATGCTGGTGAGGTGGTAGAATCCCTGGTATCCCTCGGTGGTCTCGGGTATGTCGGTCACGGGTATCATGGATACGAACTCGGCTGCTATGCGCGCGGCGTTCTTCATCTTGCCCTTGGCGTAGCCCGTATGGACGCTCACCCCGTGGACGACGACCTTTGCCCCCGCGGCGTTGAAGTTCTCGTACTCAAGGTCGCCGATGTCGCCTCCGTCCATGGTGTAAGCCCATTCGCAGCCGAACTTCTCCACGTCGAAGTGGCGCGCCCCCATGCCTATCTCCTCGTCGGGGTTGAAGGCTATGCGTATCTTTCCGTGCTCCACCTCCTTGTGGTCCCGCAGCCAGCACATAGCGTCGACAATCTCGGCTATGCCCGCCTTGTCGTCGGCTCCGAGGAGCGTGGTGCCGTCGGTGACTATGAGGTCTTCGCCCTTGTGCTCGAGCAGTTCGGGAAACTTGGACGGGCTGGAGACGATGCCTGGCGAAAGCTCTATGTCGGAGCCGTCGTAATTGCTGACGATGCGTGCCTTGATGTTGGCTCCGCTCGCGTCGAGGGCGGTGTCGTAGTGGGATATGAAGCCTATCGTGGGCACTTTCTTGCGGGTGTTTGCCGGCAGCGTGGCGTAGATGTAGCCCATGGAGTCCATCTCCACGTCGTCGAATCCCTCGTGTTCGAGTTCTTCCTTGAGGTATTTTGCGAATATAAGTTGCTTGGAGGTACTCGGCACGGTCTCGGAGTCTTCCGCCGACTGTGTGTCGAACTTGGTGTAGTTGATAAACCTTTCTGTTATGTCCATTGTCTCTTGCTATTTTGTTTTATTATTGTCTTCTCTATGTTATTGCCTGCCATGCCTGACACGCCTGTTGTTCACAATATGCCTGTAACGGCATGCCTAAAACTTCAAAACTTTAAAACTTAAAAAATCACAGTTTGGTAATATGCGGCATGTCCGGCAGGTTGCAAAGTTACGGAAAAAAGTCAGCAATCCAAAAGTTTGCACTAACTTTGCATTCCACATATGGAAAGAGAAGGATTGGCAGAAAGGCTGCGCGGGCTGGCAGACAGGTACGAGACGCGCGGATTCATCGACGGCGACCCGTCGTGGTTCATGCACCAAGTGGCGGGACGGGAGAACCAGGAGACGATAGCGTTCGTGGCTTCGGTGTTGAGCTACGGGCGCAGGGACCAGTTCATGCCGCGTGTTGAAAGGCTCCTCGACCACAGCGCGGGCAATCCGTTCCGGTGGGTAGCCGAAGGCAGGTACCGTGAGGCAATACCCGACGACGGGGCGTGCTTCTACCGCCTGTACGACAACCACATGATGCTCTCGATGCTCGATGCGCTGAGGGCAATGGTGACGGAGTATGGCTCTATAGGCGCGTTCGCCGAGGCACACGCGCGGCATCACGAGGCTGTGGAGGTGCTTGAGTCTCTTGCGGGATACTTCAGGGCGCGCGGCATAAAGTCGATGGTTCCGCCGCCGCACACGTCGGCAGCCAAGCGTCCGTGTATGTTCCTAAGGTGGATGGTGCGTTCCGGCTCGCCCGTAGACCTCGGACTGTGGTCGGGATTCGTAGACAGGCGCACGCTGTACGTACCGCTCGACACCCACGTCATGGCAGAGGCACGCTCTCTCGGACTCATAACCGCGAGGTCGGCGGGCTGGCGGGCGGTGGTGAAGCTTACGGAGGCTATGCGGAAGGTGTTTCCCGACGACCCTGCGCGCGGCGACTTCGCATTGTTCGGGGCTGGAGTGAGCAAAAGTGTTGAGTGTTGAATGTTGAGTGAGGAATGTTGAACCGAAGGTCACTATACGAACGCAGTGAGTGGTAAAGTAATTGATCGACTTTCAGCCGATGTAGAGTGAATATTGAACAATTAATAATTATCCATTCCACACTAAAATCATTCAACACTCAGCATTAAACACCCAGCATTAAAATAATTCCTCATTCCTCACTCGACATTCAACATTAATCATTACCTTTGCATTCCAGTTACCAAGCACTCTTTAGGACGTGAGCAAGATAGCGGCAGACATATGGCGGCTGATGGGGCGGTTCAAGTACCAGATAACCATCGTTCTCGGGATACTGTTAGTCGGGTTCCTCGACGAGGACAGCATCATGAAGTATGTGGAACTGGAATACCAGATAGCAGACCTCAAGGAGGAAATAGCCAAATACGAGCAGGAGTACAAGGCAGCGTCCGACGAGCTGAAGCGGCTACAGCGCGACCCGAAGGAGATTTCGCGCGTGGCACGCCGGCGGTACTTCATGAAGAAGGACGACGAGGACATATTCGTACTAAGCGACGACGAGAAGAATACAACCAACGACAACACTGATGAGACAACTGAATAAGCTACAGACCGCGCTGTTCGCCGCAGGCGGGCTGATGATGGTGGCAGGCATAGGACTGTACGTGTTCGGCGTACTGCCTGGAGCGGTATCGATAATGTTCCTCGCAGGCTCCGTGCTGTTTGCCGTCATACAGGCGATGCAACGCTACGAGGGCGGAAGCGTCACCATACGGCGGCTGCGCAAGATCATGATAGCGGCAGACGCGGCGTTCGTCGTCGCTGGACTGCTCATGGTCGAAGACGCGTGGCTCGTGATCTACCGGCAGATAGGGCTCGGAAGCGCGCAGACGTTCAGCATAGAGACCTACCAGAAGTATATGCAATACGTGCACAACAACTGGGTGGTGGCACTGCTCATAGCCGTCATACTCGAGCTGTACAGCATGAACCGCATATCCTACGAGCTGAAGAAGGAAAACGGCAAGGCTGAAAAAACACTAAAAGAATAAATATTAGTTTTAAATAGAATAAATTTATTTCCACACATCGTGCGTTCATCGTACTTTTGTCTACGACGAACAACGATTTAAAGACTGAAGATGAAAGTTCTATACACGGCTTTAACACTCATATCACTTGCCGCCATGACATCGTGCGGCGACTCCTACAAGATAGACGGAACGTCGAACGTGTCGATGATGGACGGACAGAAGCTCTATCTGAAAGTACCAAAGGACGACAAGATGCAGAACGTGGACTCGTGCGACGTGGTACACGGGACGTTCGCGTTCTCCGGACGGGTCGACAGCGCAAGTTGGGCAAACGTCTTCATGGACGACCAGAGCGTCATGCCGGTCATACTCGAGCACGGAGACATCAACATAAAGATAAACGACGCGCAAAGCTCTATCAGCGGCACGCCGCTCAACGACAAGCTGTACGGCTTCCTCAAGAGCTTCGACCAGATAATGAACGACGCGCAGGCTCTCACGTCGCAGCACTCGCAGTACATCATGAACGGAATGAGCGAGGAAGACGCCAACAGGCGCGTGGCAGCGGCAAGCGACAAGATAGACCAGCGAGTGGACGAACTCGTAATGAAGTACGTGTGCGAGAACTTCGACAACGTGCTCGGACCGGGGATATTCCTCATGGTGGCACAGTCGCTGTATCCGCAGCCCGTACTCACGCCGTGGGTCGAGGACGTCATGAGCAAGGCGACGCCCGCGTTCAAGAACAACCCGTTCATAAAGGACTACTACGACGCTGCCGTACAGCTACAGAACGCTGCCAACGGCATGGCGCAGCCAGACGACGCGCCGCCGGCACCGCCAGCTCCGGGAACAGGCAACGTGCCAAGCGCGCCCACACCCAACCAGATGGCTGGCGACAGCACCGGGAAATAACTATCCAGCAATGCGCATACTCATACACGGCGGCACCATTGTCAACGAGGGACGGCAGTTCCGTGCCTCAATCATCACCGACGGCGACCGCATATCAGACATCACAGAGGGAACGACCATACCCCGTGGCACATACGACAGGACAGTCGATGCCACGGGTTGTTTCGTATTGCCCGGAATCATCGACGAGCACGTACACTTCCGCGAGCCCGGCATGACCGACAAGGCAACCATAGAGAGCGAGAGCCGCGCAGCCGCATACGGAGGAGTGACCACATACTTCGACATGCCCAACACCAAGCCGCAGACGACCACCGTCGAAGCGCTCGAAGACAAGTTCCGGCGAGCCCGAAGGGACAGCCACGTCAACTACAGCTTCTTCTTCGGAGCCACCAACGGCAACGCCCGCACGTTCCACACCATAGACCGCCACCGCATACCCGGCATAAAGCTCTTCATGGGAGCCTCGACCGGCAACATGCTCGTAGACGACCGGCACGCGCTGGAGTCCATATTCAAGGCTTGCGCCGACACCGACCTGCCGCTAATGACCCACTGCGAGGACACGGCACTCATCAACTCCAACATGGAAAAAGCCCGCGGAGCCTACGGCGACGACCCTCCCATAAGCCTACACCCGTCCATACGCTCCGAAGAAGCCTGCTGGCGCAGCTCGTCGCTCGCGGCACGGCTGGCAAGACAGTACGGCACACGGCTGCACATAGCCCACGTGACCACAGCACGGGAACTCTCGCTCGCCGAAACCAGCATTCAACACTCAACATTCAACACTCAACACTCAACATTCAACATTACCCTTGAGGCAGTCATAGCCCACCTCTGCTTCACCGACGAGGACTACCGCAGCAAGGGCGCGCTCATAAAGTGCAACCCCGCAGTCAAGACACGAGCCGACCGCGACGCACTCCGCCTCGCAATAGCCGACGGACGCATCACCACCGTAGCCACAGACCACGCACCGCACCTCATAACGCAGAAGCAAGGAGGCTGCCGGCGAGCCGCAAGCGGAATGCCGATGGTACAGTTCTCACTCCCCGCCATGCTCGAACTCGCCGACCAGGGCACGCTCACCATAGAGCGAATAGTCGAACTAATGGCGCACAACCCGGCGCGCCTGTTCTCCGTCAGCAGCCGAGGCTTCCTCCGCACGGGCTACAAGGCAGACATCACCATCGTACGCCCGCACTCGCCCTGGACGGTGACCAAGGACACGATACAGAGCAAGTGCAAGTGGAGCCCCATGGAAGGACACACGTTCCAGTGGCGCGTCGTACAGACAATATGCAACGGACATATAATATATGACAAAGGAACATTCGACGACACATACCGTGGAGAGGCTGTCATATTCCGTCAGTGACATAGCCCCGTACATCAACTGGGAATACTTCTACCACGCGTGGTCGATGAACGGAAAGCCGCGCGAGGCACGCCAGAGCCTCCGCGACGACGCAGAGGCAATGCTCCGCGACATCGACGGCAAGTACCAGACCCACGCCGCATTCGGCATCTACGACGCCAACAGCGACGGCGACGACCTCATCATCGACGGCGTGCGCATACCCATGCTGCGCCAGCAACACCCCGCGGAAGGCTCACAGTACTGCCTTTGCCTCGCCGACTACGTGCGACCACTGTCCTCCGGCACGCCCGACAAGGCAGGAGCGTTCTGCACAACCGTCGACGCCGCAATCACAGACGGGCACTCCGACGACCCATACGGGCAAATGCTCGCGCAGACAATAGCCGACCGGCTCGCCGAAGCCACCGCAGAACGAATGCACGAGGAAGTACGCCGCCACTACTGGGGATACGCGCCCGACGAGCAACTAACCATGTCAGACACCCACGCCGAACGCTACCAGGGCATACGCCCCGCCATAGGCTACCCATCACTGCCCGACACCAGCGTCAACTTCCTGCTCTCCGACCTCCTCGACATGCCCTCCATAGGCATACGCCTCACCGAGACCGGCATGATGATACCCCACGCCAGCGTCTCCGGACTCATGTTCTCACACCCCAAAGCCCACTACTTCGACCTCGGCAAGATAGGCGAAGACCAGCTCACCGACTACGCACGCCGCCGCCATATGCCCGCAGAGACCGTACGCCGCTTCCTCAGCCGCAGCCTCGACCGATAGCCCCCACGCCGCAAGACACCCGCTCCCCAGCGCAAGCCCGCGACACCTATCGCCAAACAAGCCGTTCCACCACGCGAACACACCACTCCTCCACACAAAACACGCCATTCCACACCCCAAAACTTGCACGAACCACATTTTCTCCTTATCTTTGCCGAAATAAATCAAGAACATTTCTCTTTAACACAGAGCAGACTCCGATGAGCACACAAGATACTAACGATAAAATAGACCTAATAAAAGTCACTAAAACTCTTTGGAACTATAAAATCCCATTCATTATCACCTGTACTATAGGCATCGTCTTAGGCATAATTGTAGCATTCAGTATTCCCAAGACCTACCAGTCTGAAGTAACACTGGCTCCAGAGATAACCTCCAGCAACGGGCTTTCAGGCAACCTTGGCGACATTGCCTCAATGGTCGGCGTAGACTTGGGCGGCGGCAACGGTGCTTCTGTCGATGCCATATATCCAGAAATATATCCACAGGTTATCAGTTCCACGCCATTCATTACTGATTTATTCAATATAAAAGTATCGACCAAAGACAACAGCCTGTCAAACATCACACTTTACGAATACATTAGCTCACACCAACAAATAACATGGTGGGCTAAAGCAGCCGTTTGGGTACGCAAGACATTCGGGAAGAAGCCAGATACTACAACGAGCAAAGGTCAAACTATAAATCCACGCGAGCTGACAAAAGCCCAAGAAGGCGTTATGTCCATAATAAAGGAAGGACTAAGTTGTAAAGTAGACAAGAAAACAAGTATAATATCGATCTCCGTCATTACACAAGATCCGCTTGTCTCTGCATCTTTGGCAGACACGATACAAACACGTTTGCAAAAGTATATCACCGATTATAGGACTAAGAAGGCAAGAGCCGATCTCGACTACACCGTTGATACATATCGCAACGCAAAAACAGCATATGAAAAAGCACGCCTGAAATATGGCGACTTTGGAGATGCGAACGAGGACATCACACAACAATCACTTATAACCAAACGTGACGAACTGGAGAACGATATGCAACTAAAATACAATATAATGACGCAATCGTTCCAACAAGTTCAAATGGCAAAAGACAAGCTTAGGGAACAGACACCTGCATTTACACAGATACAGCCACCAACAGTAGCAAACGAAAAGTATGGTCCAAAGCGACTTACTATAATACTCGTATGCGGATTGTTCGCTTTCATATTAACGGCAATCATAGTTCTTTTCCGCGATGCACAAAAGCATGGAAAAGAAGCACAAGACAAGTACAATATAGAATATTAACAAAGAAGACGAGTACATTAAAATATGTCAATGTACTTTTTCGCAATAGGGCTGTTCTCCGTTTTCGCTTTTTTAGAAGTCTTCAACAGAGAATTAATGGCAAAATACAAAATAATCTTTGCCATTATATGCTATGCGTTCCTTATATTCCACGACGGCTTTAGGTGGGAGACGGGCACGGACTGGATTCCTTATTCCGAGACATTCGACGAGATAACGGGAAATTTCAACTTCGAAGATTCCCTAATGGAGCCTGGCTACCTAATGTTACTTTACGTATGCCGGACGATTACGGACGACTATTCGTTTTACCTTATCGTACATGCGATAATATTCTACTCACTATTCTTCGCTTGCATATTCAAGCTATCAGACTATCCATTCGTATCACTACTGCTATTTTACACCATCACACTGCCCTACCTCGGCATGAACCGACAGTTCCTCGCCATGGCCTTGTTCGGAATAGGGCTCGTCTTCCTCTTGCGTGGACAGAAGCTATACTTTGTTCTGTGCATAATACTCGGCTCGCTGTTCCATAGCACAGCGATACTCGGACTCACGGCATTATTCGTCAGGCGCAGAATACCATACAAATTCCTGCTCATAGCCTTGGGGGCAGTACTCATAATATCTTTCTCTGGCGTACTGACCCACATATCAAACTTGTCGGCATTGGCAATCAACGACGCAACTGCAACCAGAATAAATGACTATAGCAATTTGGACACAGACCTGTCACCTTTATCCACCATACTGTCACTTATAAGAAAATTGCTATGGGTATCAGTATTAATGATTTTCGATGCCAAAGTTGAACATAAAGACATTAGGTACTACACGGCATTCAACCTGTACTTCATTGGTTGCTTGATGTACGTATTGTTCAACGGAACGATGTTCCAAATCATCGTATCACGCGCCCTTATATACTACAATATAATGGAGATGTTCCTCGTGCCATATGCCCTCACTATCTTCAAGGCAAACTACGGGAAACTGATCATAATGTTTGTCCTTGTAGCATATTGTGTTGTCAATATCTATAAAGGATTCAGCAACTACAAAGCCATGGGGTTCGACGACCTGTTCGTACCCTACAAGGGGATATTCATAAATACAGACTATGTACGACAAAGCCACTAAGCCAAAGGTAACATTCTTCATGCGTAATCCAAAGGCTGGTTATAGCATACACGCCGTCTTCAAGCCTATCATAGATGCCGCGAAAGGGCATTGCAAGGTCTTTGACGCGCCCCACCATAGGGCTGACCCTATTAGCGTATTACAAAATATTTGGTTTGCATTCAACCATAGGAACAAAAATGGAATAAACCACGTAACAGGTGGCACGCATTACCTAATCCTTGGCTTGGCAGGTTGCAAGACGGTCTTGACAATCCACGATCTCGTTCTGTTGGACAATTGTAACAACTGCATAAAGAAAGCACTGTTTAAACTCATATGGTTCAAACTTCCTATGAAATTTGCCAATGCGATAACGTGCATTTCCAATACTACGAGGCAGCATCTGCTCAACACATTCAACATACCAGACGAGAAAGTAACAACTATCTACAATCCTGTAAATCCCCAATTTACTTTCTCCAAACACAACTTCAATAAAGAATGTCCCAGAATACTACACATAGGCACAGCATGGAACAAAAATGTAGAGACTGTTATCCGCGCCCTTGACGGCATACAATGCGAACTTGTAATAATCGGCAAGCCTACAAAAAGCATTCTGGACGCATTGACGCAGTTTAATACTTCTTACGAGATAAAATACGACCTAACAGAAGACGAATTAATCGAAGAATACAAACATTGTGACATTGTGTCCTTCCCTTCTATATACGAAGGATTCGGAATGCCTATAATAGAAGGGCAATCCGTAGGCAGGGCTGTTCTTACCTCCAATATAAACCCCATGAAAGAAATCGCCAATGGAGCGGCTTGTGTGGTTGACCCACATGATGTTGCCAGCATACGCAATGGATTTCTCCGCATAATACATAACGATATATATCGCAAAGAACTTGTTACTAACGGGAAGGAGAATTCCAAAAGATTTTCTGCAAAACACATATCCGACCAATACGCAATGCTGTATTCGTCACTTATAGCAAGCCAGAAATAAATTATCCAGATATAATTATAACAATTTCCTTCGCCACTTTTCTAATATTTTTTCTTCAGAAAAGGCTTTGAACCTATCAACGCTCCTTAATCCCATAACTCTACACAAAGCCTCATCTTGCATCAAACGCCTAAGTGCAGACACAACTCCATGAAAGTCATTTGTAGCGACAATATAACCATTACACCCATCATGCACTATATCTCGAAGACCTCCATCGCTGGCACCCCCTATCAAGGCATTTCCACAAGCACAAGCTTCCAACATTCCTGTAGGCAATCCCTCATATTTTGACAGCAAAATAGACACTTTACTTTGTAGCAAATACTTTCGAACGTCTTTCACGTACCCCTTGAATTCTACGCCACGTATCTGCCTGCGACTAACATATCTCTCCATTTCACCTCGAATTGGACCATCGCCTAAAATAACAAACTTCCAAGATGGAAAATCACCACTTAGCACCTCCCACACTTTAAGCATTAACATTGTACGCTTTTCCGGACTGAGCCGACCTACATAGACCAAAGTGTTTTCCTTTAATTCATAATTAACAGGCTCTTCCTTTATACCTACAGGATTGTATATATAATCAACGCCAGACTTACCTGCCGGCAAATGCAGTATTTCTTCCAATTCTTCTTTAGCCGTCTTACTGACGCATACGAAATTCTTTTCTGCCAACTCACGGAATATCCGCATATGAAGCGGATGCCAATAAAGCTTCATCTTTAGGAACTGGAAAACATGCTTCACAGAATGTGCATACTGTTCAAAGGAATAATACTTCCTCAGCCAATAATATGGCGTATTGTGTAATACAAAAACAACATTGCAATTTGTGCACTTACGGATATGAGAATACATCTTGTAAGTCAATTGCAAATTCTCCACCTGCATTATGAGATTGCCTATATTACGGGAGTGTATTCTTTCTATCATTACATTGCAATTTCCTTCAATATTCGTAATTTCCACACCTTTTGGATAATCGCGCTTCACTATTCCGCTATCCATATGGGTAAACACCTGCTTTATAGGCAAACCTGCCCGATAGAATAAATTCACCAAGTGTAAAGTAACCTCTTGCGCTCCACCCATCAATGAGTAATCATATATGTATACGCCAATGTTCTTCATTTAGTATTATTTTCAATTTTGTTATATAGCATTCTATATTCTTCAAACATTTTGTCCCATGAAAAAGAAGATGACCTTCTTAATCCATCAGTAATAATTTCCTGTCTGATAGTCGGATCTTTTAGCAAGTTTATTTTATCCAGCAATTCTTTTACGTCAGCACTGTCACACAACATATCTACATTGCCAATTACTTCGGGTAGAGAAGAATTGTTTAACGCCACAACAGGACAGCCAGCCTTTTGCGCCTCCACTACAGGAATACCGAATCCTTCATAACTTGACGGATACAGCAACGCAAAGGCATTATTGTACAAATCGTTTAATTCATCTTCTGTCACAAAACCCTTTTCAAAATATTTACCAGGAAGTACTTTTTCCAAGAAATCTTTTTCTTTTTTCGTAAGACTGCTACCGCAAATCACTAATGGCATACCTGCATACGATGCGCATTCAACGGCAAGATTAAAATTTTTATACCTGCTTCTTGCCCCAACAAACAACAAATAGTCCTCATACGTATTAGTGGTCTGTCTGTACGAATCTGACGCCCCGTTGTGTATCACGCATATTTGTGCTGGGCTTTTCTCAGGCATAAAACTCATAAAGTCTTTTCGAGTACTCTCCGACACGCATACGACATAATCTGCCTTTTGGAGTGCTTTGCGCTTTGTCTTGCTATGTATGATTTTTGATAATCCATTACCAAAATATTCATAAGTGAAATCATGCAAAGTAATAACATTAACCGCATTCTTATTTACGCATGTACGATAGTACGAACTGTGATAAACAAAAGGCTTTTCAAGATCGTGCAATGTCAATGGCATATATCGCTTAATCTTAAAAAAACGGTCATTCACAACAAGCAATTTTTCTTCAGGTATTCGCTCCATTGCGCGATAGTAGTTATAACCTATACTGTTATCATACTCCACAAATCTGTAATTACAGTATGCCTGCATGGCTCTCTTTGTCAATTCATACCAAACAGCAGAAATCCCACCACCATGTTGCCAGCGATAGATAAGGTTGTCAAATACAAGCATGCTTCTTTGTTTTAGCTACGAAGTTGATAGTTTTGTCTTTAAAATATTGCAAAGATAACTATTTAATGTGTAAATGCCAAGTACCCACCAACTTATTTTCTCCATGTAATTAAGTCATGAAGACCGTTTGTAATTTCGGTTATTATTATTACTTTTGCGCTTTCAATACTTTATGCTGCAATACCGCCCAAACACAATAGTATAATTGCGATGTCCTCCATAAAGAACAACATAGTCCTGAACTACGTGAATACGATAGCCAACATCGTATTCCCACTCATCACGTTCCCGTATGCGGCACGCATTCTGTTGCCTGACGGCATAGGACTGTTCAACTTCCAAAACTCAATCATCGGGTACATCACGCTGTTGAGCAGCCTGGGCATTCCACTGTACGCCGTACGAGAAGTCGCGAGGGTGAGGGACGACGTGGAAGAACGTAACAGGGTTACTATAGAGATTGCCGTATTGAGCCTGCTGCTCGCCATTGGCGGATATGCGATTGTGTTCGCCGTAGGGGAACTGGTGCCGCAGATAAATGCCAACTTGTCGTTGTTCTACATCTTGAGCCTATCGATACTGTTCACCGCTCTTGGAGTTAGCTGGTTCTATACTGCCATAGAGGATTTCAAGTTCATAACGATAAGGGGGCTGATAATAAAGTGCCTGTTCGTAGCCGCACTGTTCGCATTCGTAAGGTCGAAGTCCGACTTGCTCATATACGCCTTCCTGTCGGTAGGCACTACGGTCGGCAACAACATTGTGAATTTCGTACACTTGCGCAAGTTCATAGACGTGTTCCATATCGACTGGAAACGTCTGGATATATTCAGACACTTAAAGCCGTCATTACGGATATTCGTCCTCAACCTGTCCATATCCCTGTATACAGCTTTAAACCCTGTCATGTTGGGATTTCTGTCCGACAATACGCAGGTAGGCTATTTCACAGCTGGCTCGAAGCTTTCGTATATCATACTATCCGTCATTACATCGATAGCCGCCGTAATGCTGCCACGAACTTCCAACCTTATACAGAAAGGTGACACGCACCAGTTCAACCTACTGATGTACAAAGTCTACCATTACTATATGGCACTGGCGCTGCCCTTTACCGTTGGGCTTATAGCCCTAAGCATACCGCTCACAGTGGTAATCTGCGGAACGGCTTTCTATCCGGCAAGCATGGTTACAGCCATAACCGCGCCTATCGTCATATTCATCTCGATTACAAACATCATCGGAATACAAGTCCTGTACCCGTATGGCAAGGAAAACTATGTCACCTATTCGACAATAGGCGGAGCCGTCATAAACCTTGTATTGGACATTCCGTTAATCTTGCTCTGGGGAGCCAACGGCGCGGCATTGTCAACAGTGTTCGCAGAGCTGACGGTCTTGATAATCCAAATCAGACTCGGCAAGGGTTATATACCGTTCAAGTACGTTGACAAGAACATTGTCCTGTATGCTATTGCATCACTGGCAATGGCAGCGTTTGTCATAATCACAAAGAGCTTCTTCACGCAGCCTGTCGCACAATTGCTCGTTTCCACTTCTATAGGAATCGTCATATACGCCTTTATACTGTATTATAAAAAAGACGAAATACTCCTCACTATACTTAAATACTTCAAAAGATCAAAATAGACATGAGCACCACAAAGATATTAGTCTGCTGCCACAAGCCCGGCGACTTCATAAGCGACGACGTATACACGCCAATACAGGTAGGCAAAGCCGTATCCGAATATGACCTTGGAATACTGGGCGACGATACCGGCGACAATATAAGCAGCGAGAACGCCAACTTCTGCGAGCTTACCGGTCTGTACTGGGCATGGAAGAACATGAAGCCCGTTGACTATATCGGCTTGTGCCACTACCGCCGGTACTTCAACTTCAATGAACGTGGCACGGCATTCAGAGGGTACACTATAAAAAGGAGTGACGAATTAGGCAAACTCGATTTGACTATACCGGACATTGACAAGTTATTTGGCAAATATGACATATTCATGCCAAAAGCAGAATACTATCCGTACAGCCTGACCATTGACTATGCGGCAAGCCACGTAAGCGAAGACCTGCACACGCTGTTCGACATAGTTGACGAACTATATCCAAAATACGGCAAAGCCATGGACGCTGTGTTCAACAAAAGCAACAAGTTACGCCCATGCAATATGTTCATCATGCGCTGGGCAGACTTCCAAGACTATTGCAAGTGGCTGTTCTGTATCCTCTTTGAAGCCCGCAAGCGGATAAACATCGAGCACTACAACCAGCGGCAAGCCCGTATATGGGGATATATGGCAGAACGCCTCCTGTCCGTCTATGCCGTACACAACAACATGAAAATCAAGTCATATCCACTCTATTGGATAAACGACGAGGAAAGGCAACTGTCATTCCTCCACAGACTAGAAATTTACATCAGAAAAGAACTTAGCTTCTTCCTGTCACGAAGCTATCATTAAGACAAGTAGCTAATGAGTACTATTCTTAATTAGAACGCAAATTTAGTTTTTTCCTTGCATTGAAGCAAATGTTTCAACGGAAATATTCATCAGTGCAAAGTGTTAAAAACGCAGAAAGATAATGACAACATGGCTTCTATAATTGCGATATTTGCAACCAACTGCAACTTTGTTCTCAAATACGCGATTCTCAGACAGTAAGATACACAACTGATTATCAATGACTTGTATTTTGTTTACATATAAACTGTATCGCCTACGGTCTAACGAATGTATTCCTTAACCCCTAACGAATACAGTTCTTACACACTAAGGAATGTATTTCTTACCACCTAACGAATACATTCCTTAGACCATAACGATTGTATTCCTTACACACCAACGACAAATATCAATGGATTCGAACATATACTTTCGACACATTTCCACAAATTCTGGATCTAAAACGGCAAAAGCGAAGTGTTAAAATCCATGATACAAGATTGACAAATATAGAACTGTAACACGACTAAAGCAACCGAAGCCCCAACAACTTGTAAAACAGCTTTGTACATACCATTAGCGTATTGGTATAAATACCGTTTTCACGACAAGCCCTTACATCTTCCCTTATAAGCGTAATCTTGCTCTTCAAGTTTTTAGTGCTGACACCTCCCGTACGCATCGTGACGAAGTCCATGGGGATATACCTGGCATGAATATGGAACTTATAGAAAAGGCGTACCATCATTTCATAATCTGCCCCTATCTGATAGTCGTTTCTATAACCTCCAGCCAAATTATAAACGTTTCTCCGCACATAAAAAGAAGGGTGCGCCGGCATAAATCCGAAACGCAACCATAAACGCATAAACTTCTTAGAAGAATAATACCTTACGCACTTATCCGGACTTCCGTCCTTTATGTAATGAACATCTCCATAGACCGCTTCAACATCTCCGTCTTCAAATTCTGAAGCGAGCCTCGTTACAATGCCGTCCGACGTAAAATAATCATCAGAGTTCAGTATGCCGACGACTTCGCCTGTAGCCATACGAATTCCCTTGTTCATCGCATCATAAATTCCACCGTCTTTCTCTGACACATATTTCAAACGTCCACCGAAAGCAGTCTCATACTGGCGAATTATATCAAGCGTGCTGTCGCTGGACGCTCCGTCTATTATCAGATATTCGATATTAGGATAAGATTGCGATAATACAGACTCTATAGTATCTGCCAAAGTCGCGTCACTATTATAGGTTACGGTTATAATGGTAACTTTTATCATTCCTTCCGATTATAGTTTGCAAAGGTAGTTATTTAGCACGTAAGCGCAAAGCAACCGGCAGCTTATTTTCCGCATACAATTTGAGGAAACAAAAAGTTTGCCTCATACGCAATAAATGGAAAAGGCAACAGTTATTGATATAAACAAAGGGGACAAACTACGATGGAAGACCTACTACTACCTTTGCTGGCTTTCATACTGAGTACCGTGTGTGGGTTCGTGATGATTCCACAGATTCTGAACTTCTGCAAGTCGAAAGGACTGTACGACTATCCCAACGCGCGCAAGGTTCACAAGAACGCCATACCACGCCTCGGCGGAACATCGTTCCTGCCCAGTATGCTGATTGCCACGCTCATCGGCGTGGCAGTGATGTCGTGCGACATCTGCGGGCACAAGGTAACTATCAACGCGTGGGCTCTGACCTTCGCAATAGGCCTTATAATAGTGTACTCTACGGGATTTATAGACGACGTGGTCGGGCTTACGCCGAGGACCAAATTCGTTGTGCAGATAATAGCAGCTTCCATGCTGCCGCTTTCGGGACTCTACATAAACGACCTGTACGGGATATTCGGCATAAACGCCATTCCGCATTACGCCGGCATGGTGCTTACGGCATTCGTGGTCGTGTTCATCATGAATGCCATGAACCTCATCGACGGTATCGACGGGCTCTCCGGCTCGTTGAGTCTGATAGCGCTGTCGGGATTCTTCTACTGTTTCCACCGCGAGGGCATACTGGTGTATTGCATTCTCATAGCGGGACTGGCGGGAGTTATTGTCGCGTTCCTGTACTTCAACCTCTTCGGCGACGCCTCAAAGGGCAGGAAGATATTCATGGGCGACTCTGGAAGCCTCACGCTCGGATACATACTTGCGACACTGCTCGTGAAGTTCTCCATGGACAACCCGCTGGTTATGCCGTACCGACGCAGTTCGATGCTCATAGCACTGTCACTGCTGCTTGTCCCCGTGTTCGACGTGGCACGAGTTATAATAGTCAGGACGCTGCACCACAAGCCGATATTCGCCGCCGACAAGAACCACATACACCACAAGCTGATGCGTGCCGGGCTTACACAACACCAGGCTCTGCTCGCAATCATAGTGCTTGCCGTCTTCTTCATAGCCCTGAACATAGTCCTGTACGATACTGTTCCGACAACGGCGATCCTTATCTTGGACGTAGTCATATACATGGCATTCCAATACGCCACCGATTACTTTATAAGGAGGAACGGCAAAAGGATATACTTCGAATTCAAGGCGGCACGCATACGGCTTCAACAAATAAAGTGAGGCCGTGAACAATATTGGCTGACACACGCCGTTAACTAACTTGAGAATGGAATCCATAACTGCAACATTAAGTCTTGACGACAATATGGGCTTCGAACAGCCAACAGGCATACGCGACGGCATGACCATAGCCGGGCAATGCGAGAAGCGCATACTCGATTGCGTAATATCAGCCATATGTATGCTCGCCTTCTCCCCACTCATCCTGCTGTGCGCCATACTCGTAAAACTGGAAGACGGTGGTTCCGTAATATTCCGGCAAGAACGTATAGGGCTACACGGCAAGCCATTCACCATATACAAATTCCGCAGTATGCGCCTCGACGCAGAGAAAGCGGGTCCGCAACTGACCATTAGAGAGGACAAGGAACGTATGACAAAGATTGGAAAGTTCCTTCGCGACCATCATCTCGACGAGCTGCCACAGCTGTGGAACGTGTTCAAGGGCGACATGGCGTTCATAGGACCGCGTCCGGAACGCAAATTCTACATCGACAAGATAATGCAGCACGACCCGAGATACGTGTGCCTGTATCAGATACGCCCGGGAGTGACTTCGTACGCCACGCTATACAACGGCTACACCGACACCATGGAGAAGATGCTCCGCCGCCTCGAGCTCGACCTGTACTATCTGAAGCACCGCTCGTGGTGGTTCGACACCAAGATACTGGCAAAGACATTTATCAACATCATCTTTGGAAAGAAGTTCTAAGGGGCTGTTACTGTCCGTAATCATACCGGCATACAACGTCGAAAGGACACTTGCGCGATGCGTAGAGAGCGTGCTTGCGCAGGGCGTTGGCGAAGTCATCATCATCGACGACGGTTCCACTGACGATACGCCACGCCTTTGCGACCAATATGCCGGCTATCCACGCGTGACGGTAATCCACCAGTCGAACGGAGGACTGTCAGCGGCACGCAACACCGGGCTGTCCGCAGCCTGCGGCGAATACGTCACGTTCGTAGATTCCGACGACTTCATTTCTCCGAATACCTATCCGCGGCTTCTCAAACTTATAGGTGCCAACCCACAATACGACATTTTGGAATACTCACTGGTCAAGGACGACGTGCGGAAACGCCCGTCACAAACGCCCCTACCCGACCGAGAGTATACCGATATGGCTGAATATTGGATCGACGGACGGGCTTACGCACACTCTTACGCGTGCAACAAGCTGTTCCGCCGCAGCCTGTTCGACCATGTGAGATTTCCCGTAGGCAAGACGTTCGAGGACGTACACACGCTTCCGCAGTTGCTCCGCCACGCGCGCACCGTACGCACTACAAGTATCGGAACATACCACTACGCATACAATCCAGACGGGATAACCTCGCGCGCCAGTGCCGACGACCACCGCAACCTGTTGGAAGCGCACATGGGAATGATAGCCGACAGCCGGCTGCGACACTACCACGGATTCGCCAAATACTATGCCCACGTGCTCAACATACAGATAACGGCATACGAACGCAGCGGCGACGATGCCGACATCGCACTTCCTACACTCCCCTATTACGGCTCCTGGAAACTACAGTTGCTCCACGTTCTCGGTATGCACCGCCTATGCCACCTCTTTAGAACAACCAAAAGGCTACTTGGCATAAAATCAAATTAAAAACCACTTTGGAATAATCTATAAACCAGAGGCATGTGTTTCATAATTATTTATATAAGGAACACGGTCAGTCACGCTGGAATATGTCGCGGGTGTAAACCTTTTCCCTCACGTCGTCGAGGCAGCTGTCATACCTGTTGGCAATGATTGCCTGGCTGCGATGCTTGAACTCGTCGAGGTCGTTGACCACCTTGCTGCCGAAGAACGTGGTCCCGTCTTCGAGCGTAGGCTCATAGATGATGACCGTCGCGCCCTTTGCCTTGACGCGTTTCATAACTCCCTGTATCGACGACTGGCGGAAGTTGTCCGAGTTCGACTTCATCGTAAGGCGGTAAACGCCTATAACGCATGAGCGTTCCTCGCTTGGATCGTAGTCGCCACGGTTGTAGTAATCATAGTAACCAGCCTTATGCAACACCTGGTCGGCTATGAAATCCTTGCGCGTACGGTTGCTTTCGACGATTGCCTGGATAAGGTTCTCGGGCACGTCCTTATAGTTTGCAAGGAGCTGTTTGGTATCTTTCGGAAGGCAGTAGCCGCCATATCCGAATGAGGGATTGTTGTAGAAGCTGCCTATTCGTGGGTCGAGGCACACGCCTTTGATGATGTCCTTGGTCTTGAGACCCTTGACTTCGGCGTAGGTATCAAGCTCGTTGAAGTAGCTGACACGCAGGGCGAGGTACGTGTTGGCAAAGAGTTTCACCGCCTCGGCTTCCGTAGTGCCCATGAAAAGTGTGTCGATGTCCTCCTTTATCGCACCTTCCTGAAGCAGCGAGGCGAACGTATGTGCGGCATGATCGAGGCGCGCGTCGCCTTCGGGACGGCCTACTATGATGCGGCTCGGGTAGAGATTGTCATACAAAGCCTTGCTTTCACGCAGGAATTCCGGCGCGAAGATGATGTTGTCGTTGCGGTATTTCTTCCTGACGCTCTCTGTATAGCCGACGGGAATGGTCGACTTGATGACGATGATTGCACGTGGATTAACCCGCATTACAAGCTCTATGACTTCCTCGACGTGGCGCGTGTCGAAGAAGTTTTTTTGCGGATCATAGTTCGTCGGAGTAGCCACTACCACGAAGTCGGCATCGCCATACGCCTTCTCGCCGTCGGTAGTAGCCTCAAGGTCAAGCTCCTTGGTGGCAAGATACCGCTCGATGTATTCGTCCTGTATGGGCGACTTGCGCCGGTTTATCAAGTCTACCTTCTCCTTAATCACGTCAACCGCCTTGACCTCATGGTGCTGGCTGAGCAGCGTCGCGATGCTAAGGCCGACATAACCTGTGCCTGCGACGGCTATCTTTATTTTCTTTTCATCCATATTCTTGCGTTTTTCAATTGTTCATAATTATCGTACGGCGCATCAGAACCGCTTGAGGTACAGCCTCGTGGTGTCTACGTCGATTGTCATGCGGCTGCCATTTATGCGGTAGTCGTACGGCTGGTTGAGCCTCGTTATGCCGTAAGGGGCGAGCAGCGTGGTGTCGGTGGTCTGCTGGTCGTTGCCCAGGCTCTCGATGTAAGCCTCGGTAATGGTCAGTTGCCCGCCTGCTATCGCAAACCGGCAGAGCATGGTCTTGTTGCCGGAATCGTAGTCCCTGAGTTCGAGCAGCTTGTGCTGGAACGACCAGAAGAACCGTTGGTCGCGCAAGTCGCGTATGACTGTGGACTGCGTACTGTCCGTCGGCAGTGTCTGTATGGTCTCCAAATGCCAGAATCCCTCCATGTCTCCGTCGCCAGCCACGGTGTCGGTGTCGATAGAGCAAGCCGAGAGCACGAGCACCACGGCTGCCAGCAGTGAGAGGTACAATATGTTGTGTTTCATCGTCGTCTGTATTTAGTGATGCGGGGGCTGCAGGCTGTCAAGCCGCCCACGCCTGTTTGCTATCATGCTGTATGGTTAGAATCTTATCAGTCCCGACTTTGCCACGGTGAGCTGGAAGCCATAGTTGGGTCCGCCGAGAATGCTTCCGAAGTCGGCACCGAACCCGGCGGTGACGTTAAACCCGTTCCACCACTTGTGGCGCAGGCTGTGGAAGTCGTACGTTCCCTCGGCAAGCAGGCTCATGTTGTGGCGCTTCCGCGTGTATGGATCGGTGTAAGTGCCCCACCCTTCCTGGTAGGAGGCGAGCAGACGGTAGCGCAGATACTCGTTGGGATGACCTCCGAGACCGAGATGAAAGGCTACGAACCTGGTGTCCTTGCTCTCAAGCGCGCCGTCGGTATTGTATATAGGAGAACGGTATAGCGGGTTGCCCATGACCTGTCCCCAGTGCTGATGACCGGAATACATGCCGTGGTTGTAGTACCGATCCATGCCTCCGAGGTGGTCGGGTATCTGCGGCGAGTGGTCGTGATATATCGGTCCGCTCTGATATTTGGTGTAAAGGTATTCGAACACCACGTCGTTGATCCATGCGTCTGGCTTGTGGTTGAACTCGAAACCGAGCATCATGTCCTTTAAATCATACAGAAGGTAGTGGTTCTTCTGCTTCTCCGTCCACTCGTCGCCAGAACCATAGCCGTCGTATTCAAGCTGGAACATGGCAGAATGGTCTTCGAAGAACTTGTCGGCGTATATGTGGTAGCTGTTGACATCGCCGTTGTAGTTGATGCGCGCGACCCAAGAGCCGAGCACGTCGCCCTGAAGCGCGCGCCAATGGGTTTCTCCGTCCTCATGTCCGAAGCCCCAAAAGGTCTTCCAATAGTCGTCGATGTGTGTGCCACCACGACGTACGCTGTACGTTCCGTCGCCGTTCGGCGTGTACATCTTGCCCCCGAAGTAGGTAACCATTTCCAGTCCTGCCTCTAACGACCACGGTACGAACTTCTCGGGGTTGCCTATCATGAGGTAGCCGGCCTTGCTGTTGTACAGCGTCTTGTCCACATAGCGGTTTTGTCCTGCCGCAAAGTCACGCTGCCAGTTGCCGTCTGTGAGGTTGCCGAAGGCGAGATGCCCCTTCAGATGCAGCCATCCCCGGGTCAGGGGCACAGTCCAATACTCCGGCAAAGCAAGCCTAACCTCGGGTATCGGGCGTGCGTTTATGCCGAGAGTCTGCGACCCAGAGCTAAGCCAACGGTTCTTCATCTGCATCGGTTGTTGGCGCGCGCCAATGGTAAGCACGCCATAAAGCCACCTGCCTTCGACGTATGCCTGTTGCAATACGAAGTCGCTCGTGTAGTTGTATGGAGCCACCACGTCGACGCCATAGCCCAATCCGAACTTCCGACCGTCGTCTGCCGACAGCGGACGGGATATGCCCACACGGGCATAGCCGTTGCTTTCGTCGAGCGAGCTGAGCCCGTACTTGTTGGCATTGAGCCACAGCGGAGTGTTGCCACTGGAAAGGCTGCTTTGCAATTCCACCCTGTAGGCGAGGCTGTCAAGCGGGTTCCACTTTCCAGTTCCGCCGTCAGGCTGTCCTGCTACCGCCGCCATGCCGCACGAGAGCGACAGGAGCAATATGGTAAATCGTTTCAGTTTCAAGTTCTGTTTCCGTTTATATAGTTTGTAAAATCTGCCGTTCCGATACTGTTGCCAGCTATCAGCATCTGTATTTTATGACATTCCGTCGTTCAAACCAGGTACTTTCATCACGCAATCCATGCCATTTCACCTGTAAATTCAGGCACTTTCGCAGTGCCCCCATTGTCCGTCTGCCTGACATTAGAATCACAGGAGCCACGCCATATATCCAGCGAACACGGCGACGAGCGCCGCGCCCTCCCACCGTTCTATCCGTAGTTTCGTGTAGGAGAACAGCCACAGGAGTATCATGGCGGCTACCATGACAGACAGGTCAGCCGTGGTTATGCCGCTGATGTTTAGCGGCGTGATGATGCCGGTAACTCCGAGAATGAACAATATATTGAATACGTTGGAACCGATGACGTTGCCTATGGCTATGCCGCTGTTGCCCTTGGTGGCAGCAACGACGCTCGTAGCGAGTTCGGGCAGCGACGTTCCCATGGCGACGACGGTCAGTCCTATCACCGCTGGCGACACTCCGAGTGCCGAAGCGAGCGCAGACGCTCCGCCGACGAATACTGTACTGCCGCCTATAAGGCAGCCAAGCCCTACGAGTATCCACACTACCGACATCAGCTTTCCCATTTGTTTGCCGTCCGCTTGTGGCGTTTCTTCGGCAGCGCCACCACCCTCTTTGGCTTCCTTTAGTGCCATATACATGAACACGCAGAACATGGCGAGCAGCACAACCGCGTCATACCACTGTATCACGCCGTCGAAACCGCACAGCATCATAAGCAATACGGAGGCTACAAGGGCAAAGGGTATGTCACGGCGGACGGTGGAACGGAGTATCGTCATAGGCGCGACAACCGCCGACACACCGACTATGAGCAACGAGTTGAATATATTGGAACCTACGACATTGCCGACCGCCATACCGGGCTGGCCGTTCAATGCCGACACGAGGCTTGAGCAAAACTCCGGCATCGACGTTCCAAAGGCTACAATGGTCAGTCCTATGACTATCTGCGGCACGCCCATGCGACGGGCTACGGCTACCGCACCGTCGGTAAGGCGGTCGGCACCCCACAGAACCAGCGTTATTCCAATGACTATCGATAAGATATTCAGCAACATTGGTTGCAAAGGTAGCGATAATTTTCTAATTACGGCTTAATTGAACACAAACAAAAATACCCGAGTGCTCTCGCATTCGGGTATCCTCCTTTAAAAATCTAACAATCACACAATTAATATCGAAATAACACCTATCTTGTCCTTTCAGTTTATCCCACCTCAATGGAGCGTGAGATTTTATGCTCTTCCTGCCTCATCTTGGGCAATGTAACGGTCAGAACGCCGTCGGCGACACGTGCGCCGATACGCTCCCGGTCTACATCATCGGGCAGAATCAATGTTTGTTCGTACTTGGAATAAGAGAACTCGCGACGGAGATAATGGGCGTTCTCGTCTTTCTTGCTTTCCTCCTTCTTCTCCATCTTGATCGTCAGGTCGCCATCGGCGTTGATGTTTACGTCGAAATCCTCCTTGCGCATACCTGGGGCGGCGAGTTCAACTGTATATCCTTCCTTATTCTCCAGTACGTTTATTGCTGGTGCCGTGGCATTGGCTCTTGGCATATTCACATTGTCGAAGAAGTCATTGAAGACTTCGGGTAACCAACTGTTCCTATACATATCTTAATCTCCTATTGTTTTATGTTCTTAATGTTGTTCACCCGAAGTTCTGCAAGCATTATACCAGCGGCTTCCTCATGCCATTATGTCTCACGCCTCTGCCAATTCGTCACCGTCGTTTACCTCGTAGGGAAGTGACGATTGCCTACTGTCGGCTTGGTGGTTATGCCTCCAATAAGGTCGGCACCAAAGGTTGTAACGGTTGGTTGTACGGTTCTTGTACCCACAGAAGCCTTTGCCCCACTGGTCTGGCGCGTGAAGTCGAACTGTATAAGGTCGCTGTTGTTGGTGCCAATCATGTAGCCCTGGAACACGCCCGACTGCTCGTCAAGGTATATACCGTGCTGGCTGGCGTTGATGTCCATGACGAATGTAGAGCCGCTCGCGTACTTGACGTATATGTCGCCGTTGCTTGCTATGTACCAAGTGAACTTCAACGTCTGGTTCTCGCCTACCGAACCGTCGGCGTTGAGATAGTAGTCGTACTCCGTACCAGTGCCCTTGGTCGCGTATGTGCTGTTCTGTACGAAGGTCATATTGGCATAGAACTGGTCTACCGAGCCGTCGGAGCCATTGGTATATATCATCTGTCCGTCCCACTCGCCATTGAGGACTTGCGCCTCATCGACTATTGTAGAACCCTGATTGCCGTCACTGCGGTTGTAATAGTCGTCGTTCCAGTAATAACCGCCGTCGCGATAGTCGTCCCACCAATAGTAGTCATCATCGTCGTCACAACTTGTGAACGTCAATGGCAACGCCGTCAGCACGGCCATTGCCAGTAAAGCAGTAATCTTTTTCATATCCGTAATAGTTTTAATTGTCCATATGATGTTTTCGATATGGCAAAGATACTCATTAGCATTACGGCCACAATATTATTTTCCCTATTTTAACGTAGGAAATTCCCTATTTTGCAATGGTAAAGTTCGCCGTTTAAAATAAAAAGCGTACTTTTGCAAAAATATAAAAGCATAACATCAAGACAAGTAAAGACCCTAAAATGAGAACAGTTTACGAATTCTCCGTCAAGGACAGAAAAGGAAAAATGGTTAGCCTCAAGGAATATGCCAACGAGGTTCTGCTTATCGTAAATACAGCCACACGCTGCGGCTTCACTCCGACCTACACGGAACTGGAACGCCTATATGAGGCATACCACGCACAGGGATTCGAAATCCTCGACTTTCCATGCAACCAGTTCGGTCAGCAAGCGCCTGGTACGGACGAGAGCATACACAACTTCTGCAAGCTGACTTATGGAACAGAGTTCCCACAGTTCAAGAAACTGAAGGTCAACGGCGACGATGCCGACCCCCTGTTCAAGTTCCTCAAGGAGCAGAAAGGATTTGCAGGGTTCGACATGACGAACAAAATTGCACCCGTCCTCGTAGAGATGTTTGACAAGGAGAATCCCGGTTGGCGCGACACTCCGGACATCAAATGGAACTTCACCAAGTTCCTTGTCAACAAGAAAGGACAAGTCGTAGCCCGCTTTGAGCCTACCGAGAAAATAGAAAACGTAGAGGCAGCCATAAAGGAAGAACTCGCAAAATAATGGAAAAGGCTACCTGTTTGATAATAGGCAGCGGTCCGGCAGGATACACGGCTGCCATATATGCGGCACGGGCAAACATGAATCCCGTGCTATATTGCGGTATGCAGATGGGAGGTCAGCTGACCACCACGACAATCGTAGAGAACTTTCCCGGTTATCCAGAAGGCATAGACGCAAACCAGATGATGATGGACTTGCAGACACAGGCTTCACGTTTCGGTGCCGACATACGCATGGGCACAATCGTAAATGCCGATTTTTCCAAACGTCCGTTTACGCTTACCACCGACGGCGGAGACGTAGTGGAAGCTGATAGTGTCATAATAGCGACTGGAGCCAGCGCGAAATATCTCGGACTTGCTGACGAGGAAAAGTACAAGGGACAAGGCGTAAGCGCATGCGCCACGTGCGACGGATTCTTCTACCGCAAGAAGACCGTAGCCGTAGTTGGCGGTGGCGATACAGCATGTGAAGAAGCATCATACCTTGCCGGACTGTGCAAGAAAGTATACATGATAGTACGCAAGCCATATCTGCGCGCAAGCGACATCATGAAGAAACGAGTAGAAGCCCTTGACAATATAGAAATACTCTACGAGACCAACACCCTCGGACTGTATGGCGACAACGGTGTGGAAGGCGCACACCTTATATATAAGAAAGGCGAGGACGGCGAACGGCGTTACGACCTTCCTATCGACGGATTCTTCCTTGCCATAGGGCATAAGCCCAATACCGACGTGTTCAAAGAACAGATACAGCTCGACCAGCAAGGCTATATCGTCACGCAAGACGGTTCCACCGCCACAAGCATAAAGGGAGTGTTTGCGGCAGGCGATTGTGCCGACCCTGTATACCAACAGGCAGTCGTAGCTGCTGCCGACGGTTGCCGTGCAGCACTCGACGCACAACGCTATCTTGCATCTTTGTAACAAGAGCAAGCGTGACCGCCTATATATCCCACATTATATATAATGCACACACGAACATAAAGCCGGAGGCTCTAAACAGCCTCCGGCTTATTTTATCACAATAATTATAGAACTTCTTGCCTTACCACTCATCAGCCAATTGCAAACAGCCCGACTGTATGCCGTTCTTTCAAACAAAGCAGAAACAAACAGCTTGGCACATTGCAACAAAACGGCAAAAACACAATACTGCCGAAATAAAATAAGCAAATGATTTGTTTAATCCGAATAATTGTTATACCTTTGCAACCGCAAAATTAAGATGTTGGCGGGATAGCTCAGCTGGTTAGAGCGTCGGATTCATAATCCGGAGGTCGTGGGTTCGGGTCCCACCCCCGCTACAAATAACGTCCTGTAAGTTTAATACTTACAGGACTTTTCGTTTATCTAAGTACAAACAGGGTGCAAAATTCAACATAAAATAACCTCGATGTCGTTGACAATTGAAAAAAAACATCATAAACATATATGGGATTGGCATGAACTATTTGAAAGGCTATCCTTGTCAAATCGGCACTTACAGCCTAGAACTATAAACTTCCATATAAGATCGTCATTTAATCTTTGTGATTAGACAAACTATCTTTAGCCTCATCTAATGCAACAACATCTGTAATCTCATAATTGAAATTATAAACATTATCGAATTATGCTGCAACCTGGCCTGTAGCTGACCTTCCGAATCTTTGTACCTTTTCCACCCTCCACCCATTCTTTTGCATTAGCACTCAGATTCGTTTTACTTATGCACAGGTCTTATAAAGCAACCATAGTAACGTTCGTATACTCCTGTTTGTTTCCCATACATTTCATACGCGCATAAATCGTTATAGCCAGGTGCCAGTGTTGACGACCAATAAGAGTATGAAGGCAAGAATATGGACTTACCATTTGGTCCTACAATATAGTATCCTTGGCGACCGTGCAAGGTTATTTTTTCCCAAGTACATTTGTCAATCAGTTCCTTTTGCTCAGAATAAGTTGGCATACGCCATTCACTGCCAAGATTTGCCGTAGCTGCGTCATCGTCAGCAGTTAGTGTTGTAAGTCCACTCGCTATTGTATATTTAGTAGCGGAATAATTATTGTACCAATAGGAAGAACCACTACCATTATAAGTATACCATTGGTAATTATTACTTTGGAAATTTGATTTTGGATAAGTTTCCCCCCATGCATACTTATCTCCTAAGTTCCAAGGTAAATTAGCGCCAAGGTTGCAAGCCGCCCATTTTACACTTAATCCTAAGTCAACTGAGCCAGATGTCGACAAATCAAGGTGTTGAAATGTAAAATGTTTGACGGGACCGATAGAAGTTTTGCCTGCAATTTTTGTAAAAAATACATAATAGACCGTAGAATCAGGTTCTCCACTAATGGAACATTCCAATTTACTCTGATCATCTCTTAGATTCTCAAAGGTTGAATAATAACCGATATTCCTTGTTGAAGCATTCTTAAGATTAGCTTCAGTAAGGTTGTCAGAATGATAAGAGTAAGCCAGATACACGTATGCATAATTTGCATCAACCTTGTCTTCTGGAAATCTGTTGATGTCAACAGTGTAGCTAATTGTAGCACTGAATTGATTAACGTCTTTTACATCATAAGTAGTGACAACATTTTTGAAATTGTCATTGGTGGTAAACGTTTTCTTTTCCCCATAGTAAGTTGTGCCATTATAAGCCTCTACATATGTACGGTAAGTATAGGTTGTTCCAGGTGATAGACTGTTAAAAGAAACATCCAACCTATTGGTGTTTGTAAGTTCATTGGTTTCTTTTTTGGTTGGATCACGACTATCATCGTACCAGATTTCTATACCCATTCTCTTTTTCGTTACAGATGTTGGCAACTTGTCAAGGTTTACATACCCATAAACAGCGGCATGTGTCAATCCCTTGCTGTAAACGGCACCTGTGACTGCAACATCAGTTTTGTTGTCGCTACCCTCGTTGATGTTTACTCCATCATCATCGCCACCACCACAAGCTACAAAAACAAAAGTAGTGATAGCTAATAACATTAATTTTAAGTTCTTTTTCATATCCATTTGTTTTTATTTTACAACTATCTTCTTAACATATCCGCCGATTTTTATTATATATGCACCCGGCGCAACACTTACGCTGCCGTTATTGCCTGAATATACGAGAGCACCAGACAGAGTAAATATCATGGCTACCTTTTTATTATCGAGCCCGTAAATGGTTATGCTCCTCCCAGAAATTGTTATACATCCATTTCCAACATCTATTATGGATATATCCTTTATTCCAGACGCTATCCCGACGTAAGCTGTTTTATACAACTTTGGGGAGGGATTGTAGTTGTCACCTCCTGTTTGTTGTGCAGAAATTGTTACTTTGCCATCATGAAAACAGTCGAGATATGTATAATCACCTACTTTGTACAATGATGCTACCGTGTCATTATCAAGAGCGTAGCTTATTGGCAAGCCTGAACTTGACACAGCTCCCAATCTTACTTGGCTATATGACGCGATTCCATTAAGATTCTGTTCCCATGTTAACTGCTGATAGGCTTTGGTTATTGTCAAAATGCCATTCGTATATTTGAGCTCATAGTTATCCGCCTGACCACCACTTACATACAAAGTGTAATTACCAGTACCTGAATCTCTGGTTGCAGACGTTGTTACAGTTGGTTTAACCGTTATCACGTTTTCCTTCTCTCCGTTTACGAATCCTTCATATGTAACTGTAAACGTTGGATTTTCTTCTCCATAACTCTTGAAAGCATTATCTGCCTTTACTCTTAAAGTAGCACCCTTAATAGTATAACTAAACGGAATATCAGCTTCGAATGATTTGTTGGTATTCGTAAACGTAAAAGATATTATTGCGTCAAAGGTTCCGACTTTAGAATTAATTATGGGAACAGATGCATTTGCCCTATAGTTATCAACATTATTATTCCATTTAGGAGTTGGTGCTTGTCCAGAATAAGTAAAAGTACTTTGGTCGAAAGTTACCATTTCTGTTATCCCATAGCTGTTAATTCTATAGGTTGGACTACCATAAGCTGATTTGCTTGGTACATAAGTTTTTGTGGTCGCAACCCAATTCTGTGGGGGTGTACTTCCTAAATAGTAAATTCTTTTAAGGTTACTGCATCCTTCGAACGGATTCCCGCTAATACGGTAGCTCGGCGAACTTGCAAACTCTTTTACAGATTTGGGGATAAACATTTCCTCTAAATTAGTACAGTTACCAAACGCTTGAGCACCAATCTTCTCAATAGTTGAAGGTAAAGTTATACTGCTCGCTTTTGAGCCATAGAAAGCACGATCTCTTATAACAGAGACATTGAAAGTATGCGAACCTATTGTGATACTTGACGGAATGTCATAATCAGCATTCGTATTTTTGTCGACGACGCTTAGCACATCAGCAGAGTCTCCGTGAAGATAATAAACCAAATCTCCAATTACTTTATTAGGACTTATAGTATACCTATAAACAATGTTGGTTGAAAATGTTCTTTCCCCGTTAGAGAATGTTGCTGGTATCAAGACTTTATAATTTCCAGCCTCTGAATTCAATGTAGGCATATTGAATTGAACAGAATAACCTTCAACATTGTTCTTCCAAGTGGTTGTTGGAGTATTGCCAGTATATTCAAATGAGTCTTTTGCAAATGATATCATCGGTATGACATGGGCGTTGTTAATTGTATGTCCAGGATTTGAGTATTCAACAGAATCAGGAACATAGGTTTTTGATGTTGCATACCAACCTGTAGGCGCATTCTCCCCTAAATAATAAATGGATCTTAACAAATTACATTTAGAAAATGCCCTATTATAAATTATGGTCACAGATGCTGGAATGCAAAATGAGGTCAGATGCTGACAATTGCAAAATGCATCTTCCCCAATTGTCTTAATGGAATTAGGCAACGTTATCGCAGTTATTTGCGATGCTTGATCCACATATGTAGAGCCGAAAGCACGCGTTCCCACAGATGTAACTTTATATTTAAGACCGTTATAAATAATATTCGACGGAACAGTATATTTACTTTCAGTGTAATCCTTTCTTCCACAGCTGTTATAGCTATGGCTATGAGTCACCTCCGCCTCTTCTCCGTAGAGATTGTAATACAAGCCCCCGACATATACAGTTGTCTGTGCGAATGCTTCAACAGTAATCAACATATAAACACTGACAAGAGCTATTAAAGTTATAATGTTTCTTGTATTCATGACAATATATTTTTGAAATATCACATTTATTGTTTCTCGATTCAACTCCACATGCCTATCATCAATCATTGTCTGCGCTAGTCAACTTTGCTACAACTTTTCCACCATTAACAGCTTTTGTCATAGTAGACATCAACCACTTTATTCTTCATTTTATGTTTTTCCCTTCCTAATTTTTAAATAATTTCTCTACCCCATAAACTTTTAGTTTTTGCAATACATTAATTGCAAAGTTGTGAATATGTCCAAGATATTCTATCAGTTCTTTACTTGTTATTTCTATTGTATCACCGTCATGTAAAACGGCGTTCTCATGAATAATTGTATTGCGTAGAGTATATGCATGCTCTACGATTTTGTCACTATCAATGATAATGCCAAAATTCCTTTTTAGTTGATCTCTAAGAATCTCGATATTTTGATATTTTCTAATAGAACTAATTTTTTCTGGTTCAATCTTCATTATTTCTAATTTGATACTTTCCTCAAGAAGCGAAAACTCATTAGCCAGTATAAGGCGATATAAATATTGCTGAACCTTATCGTCAATATTATCAATAGCCTTAATAGCATTCTCTATATCTGTTGTACCATCTATCAAATGAAAAATGCTCTCTTTAGATTCCCAATGTACCTGTTTTACCGAGATAATATTACCTTCTTTTAGATTTTCAATTTCAACGAATCCGTCTATGCCATTGTCAGTAGATGCAATTCTGTATCCTTTACCACAGCCTTTGCATTTACAGCAAGTAGATGGCGTTTCCGCCTTGCTACCAGGTTCAACGATTCCACTTATTGTATTGATAGTATCACACTCGTCGCACTTAAAGGTAACCTTCAAGCTGCTGGCGACGACATAAGAATAAGGATGTGTAGCCATATAGTATATCCCACACTCCCAAAGGGGTTATTAACTGTTTAAATGGTTGGATATACACGAAAAAAGCGTGGGAGTCTGTCTGTTACTCGTCCCACACTTCGAGGCTCTGGTAATGCCCACTACAGTTGAACGAATAACGAGGAAGCCCACGCCTGCATGTATAATCTCACCTTTGGTATACCCTATATATAAATAAGGTATACCGCAGGCTTGGTGTATACACACCCATGAGCATCTATCGTTGCATCATTCCTGACCGTAGTTGAAATTTACCAGATTTCGAAGTGTCAAGAACAAAGCGTCAGATAAACGCCTTAATCATATATATGATCCCCAATGCCAAGAAGCTCCACTATGGAGCAACTCTTTTTCCGCCTCTTTGCTGGCTCCCGCTATTGCTAACGGCAGTCCAAAGGCTTCAGACATGGTTCACAATTGCAAATCTACAAAGATTTTTTAATATTAACCAAGTTTCAAAAGAAAAAGTTGAAAACTTTTGTTGATAGAGAACTACTATTGCACTGTTTACGTACACAGAAACATATGCACTCTTGAAAGTATTGTTTCTAACTTTTGGAGTGCACTTCCATGTTGTATATATTAGCCTAATTTCTTAATTATCCAGCCACTTTTCCTTTTCAAAGGCAACGACTGGTCACATTTAAACGTATTTTGATTATCGTTCAGCAATTACTGATTAGCCAATTTTGCTAAAGTTCTTTTGTCTTTTCTCCCATCAAAGAACGCCTCCAACACCTTGTCGAACACATCATTCGGAGAAACTACATCAAACAGCGTCATACTTGAACGGAGCTTAATAGCATCTATGTGACTCCCCATAAGCATTACAGCTTCTTCATCGGCATGGGTCAGTAGAACCTTTGTAATCTCCCGCAATCGTTTTCCAAGGACAGGATGACCGAGGTATGCTTTCGCCTCTTCAATATCATCTATGCCGTAATACTGAGAATTATAGCTATGCCCAAAACCTTTCAACTGAGGGAAGATGTACCATATCCAATGGCTCCTCTTCTGCCCTGCTTTCACTTCTTGCAATGCTCTACAATAAGTGCCGTAAGCATCTTGTGCCTCTATAAATCTATCAAGTAAATCGTTCATTATCGTTATTTTGAAATTTATGATACTCCGAGTCTCTGCTTCTCCTTCTCAAATTCCATGACGACAGAATGCTTCAACCGGAAGAAACCAGCGAGCCATGCGGCAAGATATTGGTCTGGCGCAGGAAAGCTGGAAGAAATAAGCAAGTCGCACTTGGAATAGACGAAGAACGTGTTGTCGTCCTTGCTGATTTCGTAGACCGCCATACACGACTCATGCGAATTGGCAGTGTTGATTGCTTTCTGCATACACGAGATTTCCTCCAATTTGTCGAGCGTGCTATGATACCAGCTAAGGTCGAATATCCTTATCCATGGATTGTCCGCGTCGCCAGCCGTGCGCAGGGCAAAATGCTCGCCTTGATAGACGAAGAACAAGTCAAGCCCGTCTTCCGTCTCATCATACTTGCAGTTCAAGTCTCCAAGTATCGCCCTGACAAGAACCGGCGTATTCATTCCCTCATATCTGTTTTCCATATTCATAGATTTGGTATTGACATTAACCGTTTTCACCCCATGCCGCTCAATCGTGGTATCATCTGGAGCTTCGGCATTATCATCTTCGTCAAGCTCCATACGCCTTACGACCGCGACGACACAACAAAAGAACACGACGATGCCGGCAATGATTGCCACAATATGCAGCAAATTGCCTATACTGATATCGTCCCACATATATGCGGACAACCACGGTTGCAATATATCCAGCAAGTACGCCATCTCGTTTCTGGTAATCCCATAACTATGACGCAAATATACAACTTTTTCCGCAACCTCCAAACAAATACCCATTACGCAAGCCTTGCAGAAACAAACATTCGGCACGAAGCAAGACAAGGGGCAAGTTACTTTGGCAGTAACTTCTAAATCTCTAACAACACGAAGCCGTATTGTACAAGGAGCAAACTTTATGTTGAGATTATATCACGGATTTTAACATTTCATTTTTGCCGTTTTAGAGTCGGAAAACGTGAAAATGAGGCAAAAATATATGCTCAAAGCTAATGATAGTTGTTGTTGGCGTGTAAGGAATACAATCGTTAGGGTCTAAGGAATACAGTCGTTAGGTGGTAAGGAATACATTCCTTAGGGTGTAAGAACTGTATTCGTTAGAGGGTAAGAAATACATTCGTTAGACCGCAAGCAATACTGATTATGTGTAAATAAAATACAAGTCATTGGTAATCAGAAGTGTATGAAGTTGCCTGAGAATCGCGTATTTGAGAACAAAGTCGCAGTTGGTTGCAAATATCGCAATTATGAAAGGCTGTTTGTCATCATAGTTCCCACTTTTTAACACTTGCCGTATCATTTCTCGGACACGCCGGAGACTGTATTTGGAACTGACGGCATATCCACAAGCGAGTTGTTGGCAAACAAAAAAAGGCATCTTCTCCAGATGCCCTACTTGTGACTCCGGCGGGACTCAAACCCGCGACACTCAGAACCGGAATCTGATGCTCTATTCAACTGAGCTACGGAGCCGTCGCCACTTATTAGCGTGCGCCAGGGGAAAGTTTGTATATAAGCAAAATGGTGCAAACTGTCCTAAAGCGGTGGCAAAGGTAATAATAAAATCCGTAAACGACAAGGGAATGAGGGTAAAATACGGTACATAACATTAGTGTATAGCGTGCCCGCGCCACACATAATGCGCCTATTTGTGCGTTAATGTAACCACCAACGAGCAGCAAGTCATTATGATACCGAGCATACATACGCCATTCCAACCCATAATGCCGAACGCAGCACCGGCAAGGAACGTGCCTACGGAACCTCCTATAAACATGCAACCCATGAATACCGTGTTCACACGGCTTACCGCCGACTGCGCACGTGAAAACATGTATGTCTGATTAGTTACATTACAGGCCTGTACGCCACCGTCGATGAGTACTACTCCGAGTATCATTCCGAAATATGAGCCTTGCAGAAGCCACATACCCAGCCATGCCAGCAATACAGCAGTCGCCCCATACAGGTTCATGTTGCGTGTACCCACCTTACGAACAATTCCGCCAATGCCGGAAGCTACAAGCGCACCCGCAATACCGCACAGTCCAAACATTCCCACCACATCGGCACCGGCATGAAAAGGCGCACCTGCCATATGGAACGATATAGTGCTCCACATAGCCTGGAACGTACCGAACACAAGTCCCGAGCGGACGGCGCATAAAGCCACGTCATGATTTTTGCGGACTAACTGTATGATTGAGAGCAGCAAGTCCTTGTAGGTGCCTTTGTAAGTTGGAGCGACATCTGGCATACGCCAAGTCACGAACAGCGTACAACATACCATCAGTGCCGTAGCAATCCAGAACATAGTGCGCCACCCCCAGCGTTCACCAACAAACCCGCTCAGTACGCGTGACATAAGCATTCCGATAAGTATGCCAGAGACCATATACCCTACATTCCGCGACTTGTTCTCCGGTTTCGACAGCAGTGACACCATAGGGACGAGTATTTGCGCCGCGCAAACGCCTATCCCGACAAGAAGGCAAGAACCAAGCACCATTGTAATGTTTGGAGACACTGCCGTCATGACGAGTCCGAGAAGCAGTATGCCATATACGACAAGCATCAAACGCTTGCGGTTAAACATATCACCCGTTGGCACAAGGAAGATAATGGCAAGTGTGTAACCAGCCTGCGTGAGCGTCGTCGCAAGATTGGCAACGAACGGTGTTGTTCCGAAATCACCCTGCAACTGTTCTGCAAGAGGTTGGAAAAAACAAAGGTTGGCAATAGACAGCGCGGCGGTCAGTGTAAGGCCTACCAGCAGTCCTGCTGATATACCCTCGTCCTGTTTTGCATAAAGCTTAGATGTACTCGGCATAGTTTCAAGCGAGCTTGACTCTGCACTCGCTTTCAAATCTTTTGCATAAAGCTTAGATGCACTCGGCATAGTTTCAAGCGAGCTTGACTCTGCACTCGCTTTCAAATCTTTTGCATATTTTATCAATTTTCCATGAACCACTTTTTATAGTCCAATGCAAAAGTAATAAAAAAGTATGATATAACACATTATAATGCCATAAATGCCATGCCAGTTATTATAAACGACAATGCGAGCCAGTAGGAGCCTTCCTTTTTTAAGTTTGGTCACTCTCAGCAAGCAATTTGAAACATTAATCACGATTATTCTTTCTTTCTGAACAAATAAACCACAAAACTAATTGCAGTTTAATTTTAAATATGTATCTTTGCGCTCAACAAAGCAACAAACTAACAAATACCAAAAACAAAACAAACACACTACGATGAGCAAACTAATCAAGCCGGAAGGCTACAAGCCCCTACTTGGCAAACGTCAGACAGAGCAGGGAATAAAGAGGATAAAGGACTTCTTCCAGGAGAACCTGGCTACGGAACTGCGACTCAGCCGCGTGACGGCACCGCTGTTCGTACTCAAGGGACTTGGAATAAACGACGATCTCAATGGTGTGGAGCGTCCTGTGACTTTTCCTATAAAGGATTTGGGCGACGCCGAGGCAGAGGTGGTACACTCGCTTGCAAAGTGGAAGCGGCTGACACTTGCCGAGTACGGCATAGAGCCAGGATATGGGATTTATACCGACATGAACGCCATACGCGCTGACGAGGAGCTGGACAACTTGCATTCGCTGTACGTCGACCAATGGGATTGGGAGGCGGTTATAACGCGCGAGGAGCGGACAATCGGATTCCTTGAAAATATAGTGCGGCGGATATACAGCGCAATACTCCGCACGGAGTTCCTTGCCTGCGAGCGGTTCCCACAGCTCAAGCCGTTCCTGCCCAAGGATATACACTTCATACACAGCCAAGACTTGCTCGACATGTATCCCGACAAGTCGCCGAAGGAACGCGAAGATGCCATATGCCGCAAGTATGGAGCCGTATTCGTAAAAGGCATAGGCGGGAAACTGAGCGACGGCAAGAAGCACGACGGACGTGCCCCCGACTATGACGACTGGTCAACTGTCGCAGAGAACGGCAAAGCTGGTCTGAACGGAGACATTCTCATCTGGTATCCGGTGCTCGGACGCAGTGTCGAACTTAGCTCCATGGGCATACGCGTCGACAAGGAAAGCCTGCTGCGGCAGTTAAAGTTGGAAGGTGTCGAAGACCGCGAGCAACTGTACTTCCACCGCCAGCTGTTAGACGGCAAGCTGCCACTCAGTATCGGTGGCGGAATAGGACAGAGCCGCCTTTGCATGGTCATGCTCCACAAGGCACACATAGGAGAGATACAGGCAAGCATATGGCGGGAAGACATGCGCCGCGAGTGCGCCGAAGCAGGAATGCCACTTATATAATGTTGAAGGAGGAGTGTCGAACATTCTACAAACGCCCAACATTAACGGAAAAACTTTTGCGTGGTTGCGGAAAAAGGGGTACATTTGCCTGTCGTTTCAGATAGATGATACACCGCATAGCCATACCGATGATACTTGTCATAGTGCTGTCCGACGTTTATATAGACATGCACTACTTCCGCCGCCACTACCATATCGACTGGGGTTGGCGGCTGATTTGGTGGCTGCCATGCGCCATAATGGTTGTGTACACGTGCGCATTGGCATCGATACACAGCTTTGCACCTTCCGACCTGACATGGCTAAACGTCTACCTTTTATTAACAGGGTTGTTTGTCGGTCCGAAGGCTATATTCGCCGTATGCTCATTCATAGGCTGGGTGCTGCGCAAGACCATAATACACACACGGCGCAACTACGGTCACTACGTAGGGGCGGTGGCAGGGCTGATAGCCGTAGGCGTATATGTCTACGGACTCACCATAGGTGTCGGCAGTATACGTGTCAAGCATATCAACTTGTACTTCAAAGACCTTCCGCAGTCGTTCGACGGCTATCGCATCCTGCACGTGTCGGACTTGCACGTCGGCACGTTCTATGGTTGGCGCAAGAAGATACTCGAAGCCGAAATGGACAGCATACGCGCCCAACACGCCGACATCATTTGCTTTACAGGCGACTTGCAGAATATGCGTCCACAAGAAGTGCTGCGTGTCAAAGACATTATCGCGCCTGCCATGAAAGGCGCAGTTGCCGTACTGGGCAACCACGACTACGCTGAATACGTCAGGCACACGCCGCTGATAGAGAGCGAGATGATGCGCCAGCTTGTTGGAATAGAGCGTGACAGCCTTTCGTGGATATTGCTTGACAACGCGCACATGACAGTATACAGGCGGAGTTCCGATTCATGTGACTCGATAGTATTCGTGGGTACAGGCAACGACGGTCGCCCGCCATTTCCACAACGCGCAGACTGGGCTCGTGCCATGAGCGGAGTATGTCCATCGGCATTCGTCATTGCGTTGCAACATGATCCGTCGGCATGGGAACGTTCTATTCTGCCTAAGACCAATGCAAGACTCACACTTAGCGGACATACCCACGGAGGACAGATGCAGATACTCGGTCATCGCCCTACCCAACTGTCACAACACGAAGACTACGGACTCTGCTGCCACGACGGACGATATATGTACGTGTCAGCCGGTTTGGGCGGTCTTGTACCTTTCCGGCTCAACATGCCCAACGAGATAGCGGTGATAACGCTGCACAAGGTCAATTAATAATGACGAATAAAAAGTGAAAAGTTATTTTTATGTTGAATGCAGATAATGAAGAGTGGGAATTGAAGAAGTCAATAGTGCAAACGAGATAGAAAAACAATACAACAAAACGAAACCAACATTATGAAGTACGTGCTTACATTTATATACAGGCTATACCAACTGTTCATATTCCTTCCAATATTCCTTATTATGACTATCCTTATCGCGCTGATAACCATCACTGGCTGTACGATTGGCAACGGGCACGTCTGGGGATATTATCCCGGCAAGGTCTGGGCACGGCTTACGTGCTGGCTGCTCCTACTGCCCGTACACGTGGAAGGACGCGAGCACCTCGACCCGAAACAGAGCTACGTGTTCGTGAGCAATCACCAGGGCGCGTTCGACATATTCCTTATATATGGTTTCCTTAACCGCAACTTCAAATGGATGATGAAGAAGTCGCTGCGCAAGATCCCTGTGGTAGGCATCGCTTGCGAATATGCCCACCACATATTCGTCGACCGAAGTGGAGCGAGCAAGATACGCAAGACCTACGCTACGGCACGCGAGATACTGAAAGAAGGAATGTCGCTCGTTGTATTTCCGGAAGGAGCGCGTACGTTCACAGGACACATGGGCAAGTTCCGCCGTGGAGCGTTCATGCTTGCCAGCGAGTTGCAGCTGCCCGTCTGCCCGCTTACTATAAACGGGTCGTTCAACGTCAAGCCGCGTATGAAGGACATATATTGGGTATTCTGGCATCCGATGACGCTCACCATTCACAAGCCGATAGCCTACAAGCCTAACGACGACCACGAGCGCAAGATGATGGCGGAGGCATACGATGCCGTGATGAGCAGTCTTGCGCCTGAATACAAGGGATACGTCGAGAACCCTGACCAATAATTATACACTCAATACCCGACATTCAACATTAATCGTTACCTTTGCAGCAGAAAAGAAGACTAAACACATAGCACAATGAACGAAAGCGACAGCATAGTCATAATACCCACATACAACGAGAAGGAGAATATAGAGAAGATTATCCGTGCGGTATTCGGACTTCAAAAAGTATTCCATATACTTATAGTTGACGACGGAAGCCCTGACGGTACTGCTTCCATTGTAAAGGGGCTCATGTCAGACGAGTTCAAAGACCGCCTGTTTATCATCGAGCGCAGCGGCAAACTCGGACTTGGCACTGCCTACATCACAGGCTTTAAATGGGCGTTGGAACGCAAATATGAGTACGTGTTCGAGATGGACGCAGACTTCAGCCACAACCCCGACGACCTGCCGCGTCTATATTCAGCCACGCACGACGAGGGCTATGACGTAGCCGTAGGCAGCAGATACGTCACAGGCGTGAATGTGGTAAACTGGCCCATGGGACGAGTGCTGATGAGCTACTATGCCTCACGCTACGTCAACTTCATAACCGGCATTCCCGTACGCGACACTACCGCAGGCTTCGTATGCTACCGCCGACGAGTTCTCGAGACAATACCGCTCGACGAGATACGTTTCAAGGGATATGCCTTCCAGATAGAGATGAAGTTCACCGCCTACAAGATAGGCTTCAAGATAAAGGAAGTACCTGTAGTGTTCGTCAACCGTCGCGAGGGTACGAGCAAGATGAGCGGTGGCATATTCTCGGAAGCGTTCTTCGGAGTGATGCGGCTGCGCCTCGACGGTTGGTTCCGCAAGTATCCAAAGATAAAATAGGGCATTTAGAAAGGTAAAAGGGTATAAAAGCAAAAGGAAAACAACTCCTTTCACCTTTCATTCGTGATGGAAATAACAGAGCTTTCTGCCATATACGCCTCCACGCCACAGGCGAAGGCGATAGTAAATACAATCGGAGAGAAATCGGTTCGGACGGTTTTCCTCCAGGGGCTAATAGCGTCTTCCGCACCCATTGTATTCTCGTCCATTGCCGACAAATTGGCGATGCCCGTCGTCTTCATACTCCAGGACGCAGACGAGGCAGGCTACTTCTACCACGACCTAACACAGGTACTCGGCGACAAGCGGGTACTGTTCTATCCTTCTGGCTACCGACGTGCCGTGAAGTACGGTCAGCGGGATTCAGCCAACGAGATACTGCGCACGGAAGTACTCTCGCGCCTCAGCCGAAAGGAAGCCTCCACCACCCCACTCTACATCGTAACGGAACCATCGGCAATAGCCGAACTGGTTGTCAGCAAGAAGCGGCTCGACTCACGCACGCTTTCGCTGCGTGTCGGGCAGACTGCCGACATAGTAAAGATTGAGAAGACGCTGCGCGAGTTCGGATTCACGGAAACCGACTATGTATATGAGCCGGGACAGTTCGCTGTACGCGGAAGCATACTCGACGTGTATTCCTTCAGTTCCGAACTACCATACCGCGTAGACTTCTTCGGCGACGACATCGACACCATACGCACGTTTGAGGTAGAGACGCAACTGTCACACGGCAAGCTGGAAGAAATAGAGATAGTGCCCGAACTCGCCACGCTGACTGAGGAGAAGGTGCCGTTCCTGCAATTCCTGCCACCAACGACGGTACTCGCCATGAAGAACTACGCCTATGTACACGATGCCATACAGCGCATCTACGACGAAGGATTCTCGTCGCAGGCCCTTACCGAACAGCTTGAAGGCAAGACGGAAGTTGAACAGGAGGAAGTACGTCAGGAACTCAAACGGGAGTCGCAACTGACTACCGGAACGGCATTTACAGACGACGCGGCACGGTTCACGCGCATAGAGTTCGGCAGCGAGCCAACGGGAACGCCACAGGCACGGCTTGCATTCCACATAGCTCCACAGCCACTATACCACAAGAACTTCGAGCTGCTTGAGCGCAGCCTCGAGGACTACGCGCTCCAGCAATACCACCTTTACATACTCGCCGACAGCCAGAAGCAGACCAAACGCCTTGCCGACATCTTCGCCGACCAGGGCAAGGACATTCCATTCACAGCCGTCGACAAGACCGTACACGAGGGATTCGTCGACGACGACCTGCGCATCTGCTGCTTCACAGACCACCAGATATTCGACCGGTACCACAAATACAACCTGCGTTCCGACAAGGCGCGCGCCGGCAAGATGGCTCTGACTATGAAGGAGCTGCAAGAGATGGAACCAGGCGACTACCTCGTACACGTAGACTACGGAATAGGCAAGTTCGCCGGACTCGTGCGCGTGCCGCAGCCAAAGGTCGGAGGCAACGCCGACGGCTCGCAGGGCTATCAGGAGATGATACGCCTTGTCTACCAGCACGGCGACATCGTCGACGTGAGCATACACTCGCTCTACAAGATAAGCAAGTACCGCTCGGCCGACAACGGCGAGCCGCCACAACTGTCGGTACTCGGCTCTGGGGCGTGGGACCGCATGAAGGAGCGCGCGAAGAAGCGTATAAAGGACATAGCACGCGACCTCATCAAGCTGTATGCCAAGCGCAGGCGCGAAAAGGGTTTTGCCTTCTCGCCCGACGGATACATGCAGCACGAGCTTGAGGCTTCGTTCCTCTATGAGGACACGCCAGACCAAAGCCGTGCCACGCAGGACGTAAAGCATGACATGGAACAGGCAAAGCCTATGGACCGGCTCGTATGCGGCGATGTCGGTTTCGGCAAGACCGAGGTTGCCATACGCGCGGCGTTCAAGGCTGCCACCGACGGCAAGCAGGTGGCGGTGCTCGTACCGACGACGGTGCTCGCGTTCCAGCATTACCAGACGTTCCGCGACAGGCTGAAGGACATGCCCGTAAGGGTGGAATACCTCTCCCGCGCACGCACCGCCAAACAGACACGCGAGGTTCTCGCCGACCTCGAGGCTGGCAAGATAGACATCATCGTAGGCACGCACAAGCTCATAGGCAAGCGTGTGAAGTGGCACGACCTCGGACTGCTCATCATCGACGAGGAGCAGAAGTTCGGCGTGGCGACGAAGGAGAAGCTGCGCCAGCTCAAGACCAACGTTGACACGCTCACGATGAGTGCCACCCCGATACCGCGCACGCTGCAGTTCTCGCTCATGGGGGCGCGCGACATGAGCATCATACGCACTCCGCCGCCAAACCGCCACCCAATACAGACCACCATCGCCACGTTCAACCACGAGGTGATAGCCGACGCTATAAACTTCGAGATGAGCCGCAACGGGCAGGTGTTCTTCGTCAACGACCGCATAAGCAATCTGCAGGCGATTGCCGACCTGATAAGGAAGTACGTACCCGACTGCCGCATAGCCATAGGACACGGGCAGATGCCGCCCGACGAGCTGGAGAACATCATCATGGGGTTCATCAACTACGACTATGACCTGCTGCTCTCGACGACCATCGTCGAGAACGGCATCGACATACCCAACGCCAACACGATAATCATCAACGACGCGCACCGCTTCGGACTTTCCGACCTCCACCAGATGCGCGGACGCGTCGGACGGTCGAACAAAAAGGCGTTCTGCTACCTGCTCGCGCCACCGCTGGCAACGCTCAACGACGTGTCGCGCCGGCGGCTCGAGGCTCTTGAGACGTTCTCCGGGCTTGGCTCGGGATTCAACCTCGCCATGCAGGACCTCGACATACGCGGCGCGGGCAACCTGCTCGGTTCCGAGCAGAGCGGATTCATGGAAGACCTGGGCTACGAGACCTACCAGAAGATACTCTCGCAGGCTGTCACGGAGCTGAAGAATGACGAGTTCCAGGACATGTACAAGGAAGACATCGCCAAGGGAGAGCAGATTTCCGGCGACGACTTCGTGGACGATTGCGCCGTAGACAGCGACCTGGAGATGTACTTCCCCGACACCTACGTGCCTGGTTCCTCGGAGCGAATGCTGTTGTACCGCGAGCTTGACAACATCGAGCGCGACGACGATCTCGACGCATACCGCACGAGGCTTGAAGACCGCTTCGGTCCCGTGCCGCAAGAGGGCGAGGAGCTTATGCGCGTCGTACCGCTGCGGCGCATCGCCAAGAGGCTCGGCTGCGAGAGGGTGATACTGCGTGGCGGACGTATGCAGATGCAGTTCGTGTCGAACGTCAACAGCGCATTCTATCAAAGCCTTGCGTTTGGCAAGGTGCTCGACTACGTGCAGCAGAACGTGCGCCGGTGCCAGTTCCGCGAGAAGAACGGTCACCGCCAGATGGTCATTGCCAACGTTCCGACCGTAGCCGCCGCCGTAGACATACTGCGGGATATTGACCGTGACGAAAAACAATAATTCAAACGCAAGACAAATGTAGTACACTCCTTCGACGACTGTACTACACTTGTTCAACAACTGTACTACACTTGTTCGACAACTGTAGCACACTTGTCCGTCGACTGTACCACACTCCAGCGTGGAATGTACTACATTCGAGCCTCGACTGTACTACATTCCATTATGGGCAGTGCCACTGCCGAGCCTGGAAATGAGCCAATTCCATTGTCGAATTGGCTCAATTCGAGCGTCGTATTGAGCCAATCCGACAATGGGATGGACCACCGTCGGACAAGGGATACGATAGTGACTATCGTATCCTTCGGTTCTGACTATCGAGACCTTCGATAGTTACTATCGTCTTTTTTAATGGTGTAGGGTGTTGAAGTGTAGGGTATTAAAAAGCAACACGGCAGGTGTTGCCAGGCAACACCCTTGATGTTGGTGGGCAAAATGGCAGGTGTTGCTCCGCAAGTAGAGGGGTGTTGGTTTGGGGCGTTAAATGTCTGGTGCCCGTTGTTTAATTGTCTTGCCGCGCGAATCCCTTGGCAAGTCCGCCCTCGCTGGTCTCCTTGTAGAGCGAAGGCAGGTCGTGACCGGTCTGCTTCATAACGTCTACGACACGGTCGAACGATACGAAGTGCCGCCCGTCGCTTATCGTGGCATACAGTTGCGCGTCGAGCGCGCGGCACGCAGCGAAGGCGTTTCGCTCGATGCACGGTATCTGCACGAGTCCGCACACAGGGTCGCAAGTCATGCCGAGATGGTGCTCAAGTCCCATTTCGGCGGCGTATTCTATCTGCGACGGAGTGCCTCCGAACAACTGGCACGACGCTGCGGCAGCCATGGCGCAGGCTACTCCCACCTCGCCCTGGCAACCGACCTCGGCTCCAGATATTGACGCGTTTTCCTTGATGATGTTGCCGATAAGTCCGGCAGTGGCGAGGGCGTGGAGTATGCGCTCCTCTCCGAAGTCGTGAACCTGCGCGAGATGCACGAGCACTCCGGGCACTACGCCGCACGCCCCACACGTTGGCGCGGTGACGATTGTACCGCCAGACGCGTTCTCCTCGCTGGCGGCAAGCGCGTAGGCATACACCAATGCGCGTGACTTCAATTCAGGCTTGTAGGCACGGGCCTTGACATAGTAGGTCGGCGCCTTGCGCGCGAGGTTCAACGGACCTGGCAGCGCGCCCTCGTGGTTGATGCCGCGGGCTACGGCACGGCTCATTGTCAGCCACACCTGCCGCAGGTAGTCCCAAATGGAATCGTCCTCATACTGTGCCACATACTCCCAGAATCCGCGCCCCGACTGCTGGCACCACTTCTGAATGTCGGTTAGGTGCGTCAGCGGATAGACGGAACGGGAGCGGAAGAAGTCGCCGTCGCCCTTGCCTTCTGACAGTGCCCCGCCACCTACGCTGTACACCGTCCATTCATTAGTGGTCTCACCCTTGTCGCCAATGGACTCGAACTTCATGCCGTTGGGGTGGAACGGCAGGAACACCGACGGCTCCCATACTATCTGGACCGGTGCCACGGACAGCAGCACCTCGTTGATGGCAGCGTCGGTCATGTGCCCCTTGCCTGTAGCGGCGAGGCTGCCGTACAGGGTGACACGGAATCCGCGCGCGTCGGGATGCCGTTGCGCGAATATCTTGGCGGCACGCTGCGGGCCCATGGTGTGGCTCGACGACGGTCCCTTGCCTATCTTGTATATTTCCTTGATTGATTCCATTTGTCATATCATGGCGTTCCGCCCGTATGCGCGGACAGCCAATTATCCGTTGTCACTTGCGGACTACGCAAGCCGCAGGTTCAACCCGCGCACGAGCCGCGCCACGTCGGCATTGCCTTTGACCATCTTCTCGAACTTCTCCGCCGGTGTCAGTATCGGCTTTATCTCCTCCTGGCGGGCGAGGCGTATGCTGAACTCTATCTTTCCGTTGTGGAGGAACTTTGCCATAGTAGCGCGGAAACGCTTGCGGTACGGCATGATCTGACCGAGCAGTATGTTGTTGTCGGCAACGATTTCGATGTTCGGATATTCGGTTATCACCGGCGTGATGTTCCTAAGTCGGTTGGCAAGCCCGGGCAGGCTCTCTTGCAAACGCACGAGCATGGCGCGCCATTCGCGGCGTACGTCGTCCTCGGTGAACTGCTTGTCCTCCTCCTTGTTGGTTATCTCGTAGTCCTTGGTGTATTCCGGTTTCTTGTTGTGTTCCTTGATAAGGTTGTCGAACGACATTCCAAGCCCGGCAAGCGACACCCCCTGAAGATTGGGAACAGCCGGTTTCGCCGCTCCAACGGGCTGCTGTGGATTGCCGTCATTACTTTGTACGTTGACAGATGATTGCTGTCTGACACCGCTTGCCAGACCCTGCGTTGCTACCGCAGCGTGTCCGGCATTCTGTGTCGTGGGCACCGCGCCACTGCCAGTCCCGGCCACCTGCGCTGCCGGTTTAGCTGACTGGCGTGCCGATGCCAGTTTCTTGAACAGGGATTTCAGTCTTCCAGGGCGGCGCCCCGCGGCGGGCACGTCGTCATCAGGCTGCGTTATCTGCGCAATCTCGATAAGCGTAAGCTCTACGAGCAGCCTCTTGTTGCTCGACTGCTTGTACTCCACATCGCAGCGGTTCATTATCTGAAGTGCCTGATATAGGAACTTTGCCGGGCACTTCTGCGCCTGTTCCTGGTAACGCTGGCGTTGGCGGTCACTGATTTCAAGCAGAGGCAGCGTCTGCGGATCCTTTGCCATGAGCACGTTGCGGACGTGGCTCGCCAGTCCTGTGACGAGGTTGCCTGCGTCGAAGCCCTTGTTGACGATGTCGTTGAGCAGAACCATGATGTCGGCAGCCTTGTTCTCCAGCGCAAGGTCGATGATACGGAAATAATTGTCTGCATCAAGGACGTTCAAGTCCTCGATGACCTTGTCGTAGGTGATGGCTCCCTGCGAGAAGCTTGCCGCCTGGTCGAATATCGAAAGGGCGTCGCGCATTCCGCCGTCGGCTTTCTCCGCAATGACTTCAAGTGCCGGCTCGTCGTACTTGACACCCTCCTTCTCGGCAACCATCTTGAGGTGGTTGATGATGTTGGGCACGGTCATGCGCTCAAAGTCGTATATCTGACAACGCGACAGGATCGTCGGCAGCACCTTATTCTTCTCCGTCGTGGCGAGAATGAATATCACGTGTGCGGGCGGTTCCTCAAGCGTCTTCAGGAAAGCGTTGAACGCCGCCTGCGAGAGCATGTGCACCTCGTCGATTATGAACACCTTGTACCGGCCTACCTGCGGCGGTATGCGGGTCTGCTCCATGAGCTGGCGTATAGCCTCGACGGAGTTATTAGATGCAGCATCAAGTTCGAAGATGTTGTAGGAACGTCCCTCGTTGAACGCCTTGCAGCTCTCGCATTCGTTGCACGCCTCGCCGTCGGCAGTGGGATTCTCGCAGTTTATCGCCTTGGCGAAAATACGGGCGCACGTCGTCTTGCCCACTCCGCGGGGACCGCAGAACAGGTACGCGTGGGCGAGCTTGCCGCTCTTGACGGCATTCTTCAAGGTGGTGGTCAACGACTGTTGCCCAACCACTGAATCGAACGTCATCGGACGGTACTTGCGCGCGGAAACTATGTATTCGTCCATAGCCTATGATTTGTGTGTTATTCCTTTTCGGCGGCAGCGTCGTCAGAAGCCTTTTCCTCTGCCTTGCCGTCAACGTCGCCGTCTTCCTCCGGCTTGTCCTCGAAGTCTGTTATGCCAGCCTCGATAAGGATGTTGTACCACTGGAGAAGCTTCTTTATGTCGCTGTTGTGGACGCGGTCACGGTCGAAGTCTGGAACTACGCTTGCAAAATAATCCTGAAGTTCCTTAGCCGATGCCTTGCGCCAGTTGACAGAAGCCTTCTTCTCACCTTCCTTTTCGCTGATGCGCGCCATGATTGTGCCAAGCGGCATATCCTCGCTCTCGGTATACATGGTGATGTCGGCAAGTGAAGTCACACGGTCGGTTGCGAATACCGGTACACGGTGGTGTGTGCCGTCAAGTGCCTCTACTATCAAGTTTGACTTGCCACGGCTTACCAACTGGTACAGTCCCGGCTTTCCTGCTATTGCTAAAATTGTCTTTTGCATGATGTTCTCTGTATATTTTCTCGTTGCTATATGTTTTGACTTATCTTGTTTTATCGTTGTATTCCGTCTATGCGTATCCTTGCCTTCTACTTCTTTACCTTTATAATAATGGGCTGCAACTGGCTGTCGATGTCCTGAAGGCCGTCGTTACATATCTCATAGTCGCTACGCGCCCGCACCTCATCCTGTGGCAGTTGGCGGTTTATCCATTCCAACGCCTTATCGCGCGTTATGCCGTCACGCTTCATTATACGGCTAATTCTTGTCTCCATTGGTGCAGTCACGCAAACGACCTTGTCTATATCCACCCGGCGGTAGAATCCGCTATCAAAGTATATCGCGCTTTCGAGCCAGTCAAGTCCGCTTGCCATGAAGTCTGCCGCCACTGCCGGATGGATTATGTCGTCCACCTGCTGTGCGTGTTCACCACTTTCAAGTATGTACGACGCAAGGACGCGCTTCTGCAATATACCTTTTATATATACGCCGTCACCAACGAGGCGTTTGAGCCGTTCCTGCAACTGCTGTGAATTACGCATGAGACGTTTCGCACCAGCGTCACAGTCATAGACTTCTATCCCATAATTGCGCAGCCGCTCGCAAACGAACGACTTTCCGCTGCCTATTCCTCCCGTTATGGCTACTTTCACTTCACTTGTTCTCTATAAGGTAATCGACCTCGTTGCTTACGGTACGGGCATTGCGCACGTTTGCCGGAGAACCTGCCACATAGACATGGCAGCGGTCGGAACCGCTACGCTCAACTTCACGGTAGTCCACATAGACCTTGAACCCGCGTGGCAGCAAAGCCTTAGTAACGTTGTCCTTGGGCATGTGACGCAGCTGGTTCACGCCTACCACGAATTTCACACCTATCTTTGGAGGGAATATCCGCATCACCTTGTCTTCGGGAACGTTGACTGCCTCTATCGGCACTTCCACCGTCTCCTCAGTCAGTATGTCAGGAAAGAGCTTCATCGTCACGATGTCTGGCTCAAACTTTGCGCCACGCACATGGCGCAACCTGACCTTCATCGCCCGTGGCTTTGAAAGTCCGTTGACCTGCTGGCGTACGGTGTACGCCTTCTGTATGCTGTCAAGCACGTGCGGAGTGGCATATACGGTTACGCTGTCGGGGGTGAACTGTGTCTGTGCCAGATAGTATGTCACGGCAGGATTGACCTGTCCGAGCATACGGACGGGGACTTTCTTGTGCTGCCCGTAATTATAGAAGAACTCGATGTTGTCCGACTTTACAGAAACTATCTTGGTAGAGTTGTATAGTTGTTGGCTTATGAGCTTCTGAATGTCTGTAATCGGTATTACTCCATGCCCCTTGCCGTCGGCATATTGCATGAAGCTTAGCCGTATAGGAGTAAAGTGGTCGCCATAAAGGTAGTTGGCTATCATATAGCCCTTGTCACGTACTACGACGCGGATAGTGTCGCTCACGTCGTTGGTTATAACCACGTTGCGTGGAACATTAACCAGCTCCACTTCGACTGTCACCTCCTTCTCATAGTTCTCGTTAAGCGTCAATATGAGCCAGAAGCCCCCGCTCAAAATGAGAAAGAACAAAAAAATCAGAAACTCCTTGCTGATAATCCTCCGCAAGAAGTTCCTGCTAATGCTATATGCTTCCGACAGTCCGAAGCTCATAACGGCCTCCCTGTTACTTGTTGGCAACCTGCGCGCTGTCGTTGGCAGACTGGAAGACGTATCCGCGGTCAACAGTGATAACGACACCGCGTGCTATCTCGAGGTCGATAGTGTTCTTTGCCATGTCGATATGCTTCACTGTGCCATAGATGCCACCGCCAGTAACGACGTTTGAACCCTCTTTCAAGGAGTTCTGGAATTTACGTATTTCCTTTTGTTTCTTCTGCTGCGGGCGAATCATGAAAAGCCACATGATGACAAAGATTGCCACCATCATAAGTATCATTCCCCAACCGCCGCCTGCGTTGCCTTGCTGTGCTGCAAGTAAAGTTGCTGTGTTCATTTGTCCTTGTTATTGTTCGTTATTATTAAATATTCACTTTTGCGTTTGCCTGGCTCTGGTGTTAACGCGGTTGCCGCGCGGAGTACGTGGAGCCATAGGCTTGAATATGGTATGCGTATCGTTGAGATAACGCCCTATGGTGTCAAGCATACCATTGATGAACCTGCCACTGTTCGGCGTACTGTATTGCTTGGCAAGCTCAACATATTCGTTTATCGTGACATTGATCGGGATATTCGGAAAGTTTATCATCTCGGCAATGGCTATCTGCATGATGATAACGTCCATGTAGGCGAGCCGTGAAAAGTCCCAATTGCGGCTTGCCTCGCTCATATAGTGCTGATATGTGTCACCGTTTAGGATTGTCGCACGGAACAGCTTGACGGCAAACTCGCGGTCTTCTTCGTTCTTATATTCAGGCAGGAGCTCTTGCTCGTCTTTCTTTTCCGGGTCAAACCTCTTTATGGTCTTTATCACGAATGTGTCGACTATGTCCTTGTCGTCATTCCAATAAAGGCTCTTGTCCTCAAGTACTGAGTCTATATCATCATTATTTTTGACAAGCGTGCGGTACAATTGCCGCCACACCTCGCGGTCAGCCTCGTAGCTGTCGTCCGTATCCGCCATATAATCCTTATATATGGTGCTCTGCTCTATCTGGTCGCAAAGCTTGCGCACCGCCTCTATATCATTGTCCCATGTCAGATTCTTGTCCTCAATAAAGCTGTTGAGCTGGCGATTGCCCTCAAGTTGGAGTTCGAACTTGTTTTCAACGAACTTTGTAGAGGGGGCTTCCGTACCCTCGCGCTTTGCGCGTACGGCGGCTATTTCGTTTCTATGTCGTTCCTCGTTCGTTACAGCAATAATGAGCTGTAACATATAGTTGTAAAGGTCGTAAGCCTTTGACAGGCTGAAGAGCAATTCTTTTTCTGCCTTATCGATGTTGCCATCACCGTTTTGATAGTATGCGTAGGTTAACTGGACTATCTTTATCCTAATCAAATCTCTGTTAATCATTTCGTGTTTCGTTGAAGTTTTCTTCGTTTCATCGCGATTTCGTGCAAAAGTAGTCAAATTCCAGCACCCGTGCAAGCAATAGTATTCAAATTAAGTAATTTTATGTGGAATACTTGCGTGATATTCGGAAAATGAGTACCTTTGCACCGCTTTTTCAACTAAGCACTCTTCGTGTAATGGTGAATTAAGGCACATTTAGATTCAAACTTAATTTTAGAGTAACACAAAAATGAAAGAGATCACAGTCTCAGGTCAGAAGCGTACAGACCTTGGCAAAAAAGCTTCAAAGGCTCTCCGCAAGGAGGGCATGGTTCCATGCAACATCTACGGCGAGGCAAAGGACGCAAACGGCAAGCCGGTAGCACTCGCATTTGCGTCTCCAATGTCAGAGCTCCGCAAGCTCGTCTACACTCCGCACATCTATGTCGTAAACCTCAACATAGACGGCGAGAGCCATCCCGCAATCCTTAAGGAACTCCAGTTCCACCCTGTAACGGACGCGCTCCTTCACGTAGACTTCTACGAGGTCAACGACCAGAAGCCAATCACCATTGGCGTTCCTGTCAAACTCAACGGTCTCGCACAGGGCGTACGTGACGGCGGTCGCATGAACCTCTCTATCCGCAAGATCAACGTTACAGCTCCTTACCAGAGCATTCCAGAGCACCTCGACATCGACGTTACCGGTCTTCGCCTTGGCAAGAGCATAAAGGTCGGCGACCTCAGCTTCGAGGGTCTCGAGCTTGCAACTCCGAAAGAGGTTGTCGTTTGCTCTGTGAAGATGACACGCCAGGCAGCTTCATCAGCCGCAAGCGACGAGTCTGCCGACGCAGCAGCAGAGGGCACGGACGCAGCTTCAGCAGAGTAAGGATAGATGGACAAATATTTGATATGTGGACTGGGCAATCCCGGAGAAGAATACAGGGACACCCGCCACAATACAGGATTTATGATATTGGACGCTTTTGCAAAAGCGTCCAATATTGTTTTTGAGGACAAGCGTTACGGCTTCATAGCCGAGACTTCCATAAAGGGACGGAAAGTAATCCTCCTGAAGCCTACAACGTTTATGAACCTCAGCGGCAACGCCGTGCGCTATTGGCTGAACAAGGAACGCATCGACCAGAAACGGCTGCTCGTAATATCCGACGACGTGGCACTCCCTCTTGGAGAATTCCGGCTGAAGGCCAACGGCTCCAACGGCGGGCACAACGGCCTCGGACATATAATACAGCTCATAGGCCAGGACTTTGCGCGCCTGCGTGTCGGAATTGGCAACGACTATCCGCGTGGCGGGCAGATAGACTGGGTGCTCGGACATTATAGTGATGCCGACATCGCAGTGCTCCGTCCGACTATCGACACAGCCGTCGACATCATCAAGAGTTTCGTACTCCAGGGCATCGACCAGACCATGAACCAATACAACAAACTGGGCAAGGCGAAAAAGGCATAAGGCTTACGTTCTCCCTGCCCTTTATCCACGGAAAGGCATATTTTTATGGATGGCAATACTACAAAGCTGTTAAAGGCTGGCGACAGCGCACGCCTCGACAAGTGGCTGTGGGCAGCACGCATATTCAAGACACGGAGCATAGCCGCCGACGCATGTAAAAACGGACGCGTAACCATTGACGGTTCCAATGTCAAGCCGAGCCGAACTATAAAGGCAGGCGAAACTGTAAGCGTGCGCAAACCTCCGATCACATATTCCTTCTGTGTCTTGGCCTGCATAGAACAGCGCGTCGGCGCGAAACTGCTGCCACAAGTCTATGAGAACGTCACACCGCAAGACCAGTACGAGCTGTTGGAAATGAGCCGTATCAGCGGTTTCGTAGACCGCGCGCGTGGCACTGGTCGACCGACCAAGAAAGAACGCCGGCAGATGGACGCGTTCACGGACTCCGCCCTTTTCGGCTTCGACGAGTTCGAATAAAGGAATCGCCGCTCGCTTCCTATGCAGCAAAATGACGTGAAAGCCACAAATACATAGCGTCAATATTATATCACTGATTTTAACATTTCATTTTTGCCGTTTTAGAGTCGGAAAACGTGAAAATGAGGCAAAAATATATGCTCAAAGCTAATGATAGTTGTTGTTGGCGTGTAAGGAATACAATCGTTAGGGTCTAAGGAATACAGTCGTTAGGTGGTAAGGAATACATTCCTTAGGGTGTAAGAACTGTATTCGTTAGAGGGTAAGAAATACATTCGTTAGACCGCAAGCAATACTGATTATGTGTAAATAAAATACAAGTCATTGGTAATCAGAAGTGTATGAAGTTGCCTGAGAATCGCGTATTTGAGAACAAAGTCGCAGTTGGTTGTAAATATCGCAATTATGAAAGGCTGCTTGTCATCATAATTCCCACTTTTTAACACTCCAGACGGCATTTCATATAACCTGGACATTCTTCCATAAAAAAACATAAAATAGCGTGTTCTCTGATTATTTTATGTACTTTTGCATCTCAAATGGTTGTGGGCTGGCTGCAAATACTTGCCAAAGCGCATACTGCACTGGCCGGCAAACAGTACTATGCTTAGAATCAAGAAACTCGATATATTCATTGCACGGCAGTTCGGACTGCTCTTTGCGGGAACATTCTTCATCAGCCTGTTCGTGTTGATGATGCAGTTTCTGTGGCGTTATGTCGACGACCTGATAGGCAAGGGACTTTCCATAGAGGTGCTTGCGCAGTTCTTCTGGTATATGGCGCTCATGCTCATACCGCAAGCCCTGCCGCTCGCCATACTCCTTGCATCGCTCATGACATACGGCAACCTCGGCGAGAGCAGCGAGCTTACGGCCATCAAGGCTTCGGGCATATCGCTGCTGCAATCGTTCCGCCCACTGATTGTCATCGTGCTGCTCATAACCGGCGCGTCATTCTATTTCGAGAACAACATCGGACCTGACTCGCAAATGCATCTTGCACAGCTTATGGTGTCGATGCGGCAGAAGAGTCCGGAACTTGAAATACCAGAAGGAGTATTCTACGACGGCATACCGCAAACCAACATATACGTCGAGCGCAAGGACGTCAAGACAGGCAAGCTGTACAACCTCATGGTGTACCGCCAGACCGACAGCTATGAAGACCAAGCCATAATACTTGCCGACTCCGGTATGCTCCAGTCAACAGCCGACAAAAAGCACCTGCTCATGACGATGTGGAGTGGCGAATGGTTCGAGAATATGCGCAACAACACCATGGGTACCAGTGCGTCGGTGCCATACCGTCGCGAGTCGTTCATGAACAAGCGCATACTCATCGACTTCGATGCCGACATGAACCTCGCCGACGCCTCTCTGTTCGGCAACGACGCACGTACAAAGAGCCTGAAGAAGATAAGTTCAGACCTCGACTCACTAAACAATGTCTACGACAGCATAGGTACGTCATACTATACAAGCATGTCGCAACTGTACTACCCCACCCCACAACTTGACAAGCGACAGAAGGCAGCCGCGCGGAAAATGACATCCAGCGGCAATACAAATATCGACACACTGTTTGCAAAGCTTCCAGCCGAGAAGAAGCGGCAGGCTGTAGGCGAAGCCTTGCAACGCGTAACGCAGGAAAACGGCGACCTTGAATTCAAGAGCATGGTGACAAGCGACGGCGACAAGCTGATACGCCAGCACAAGATTGAGATGATCAACAAGTTCACCGTAGCCCTCTCGTGCCTTATATTCTTCTTCATCGGCGCGCCACTTGGAGCCATTATCCGCAAGGGCGGACTTGGAGTGCCTATAATAACGTCGGTACTCGTATTCATCATATATTACATACTCGACAACACAGGCTACCGCATGGCGCGGCAAGGTTCATGGTCCATATGGTTTGGAAAAGGATTGTCACCGGCAATACTTATACCGACAGCCATATTCATAACGTACAAGGCCAACAACGACTCCACGGTGTTCAACCTCGACGCTTACAAGGAGTTCTTCCGCCATATGCTCGGACTGCGCACGACCCGCCACATAGCCAGCAAGGAGGTTATAATCAACAATCCAGACTATGCTCACGACGCAGATGTCCTGCGCGCCATGAACAACGATATAGAACGCTACACGCTCGCCCACAACCTGAAGTCGCCGCCAAACGTCGTCGGAGTTTTCTTCAGATACCAGCCCGACCATGACATAGAAGATCTCAACAACGAGCTGGAAACGGTAATCGAAGACCTTGGCAACACACGTGACCGCTATATAATGAGCTTTATAAACCGCTATCCGGTGCTTGCGGTAAAGGCGCACACGCGCCCGTTCGAGCACAAGTGGAAAAACATAATGGCAGCGGTGATAGTCCCTGTCGGAGCGTTCCTGTACTTCCGTATGTGGAGGTTCCGCATGAGGCTGTACCGCGACCTCCGCATAATACACAAGACCAACGAGGACATAATCGCAAGGGTGGAAAGCGGCAAACTGAACATGAAGAATTAAAACTTATAATAACAGAATGGCAGAATTCAAACTCAGTAGCATCGAAGATGCAATCAAAGATTTCAGAGAAGGAAAATTCGTCATCGTTGTTGACGATGAAGACCGGGAAAACGAAGGCGACCTCATAATGGCCGCTGAGAAGATAACTCCCGAAAAGGTAAACTTCATGCTTAAGAACGCACGTGGCGTACTGTGCGTGCCTATAACGATGTCACGTGCCGACGAACTCGACCTGCCACACCAAGTAGACGAGAACACCTCTATGCTTGGTACGCCGTTCACCATAACAGTGGACAAGCTCGAGGGCTGCACTACAGGCGTTTCGGCGCATGACCGCGCGGAAACGATAAAGGCTCTCGCAGATCCTAAGAGCACTCCGCAGACATTCGGCCGTCCAGGACACATCAATCCGCTGTACGCACAGGACAACGGAGTATTGCGCCGTTCAGGCCATACCGAAGCAGCCATAGACTTGTGCAAGCTGGCTGGAATGTACCCTGCCGGCGTACTCATGGAGATAATGAACGAGGACGGCACAATGGCACGTATGCCACAACTCCAAGAGAAAGCCAGGGAATGGGGATTGCACATAATATCCATAGCCGACATCATAGCCTACCGCCTAAAGAAAGAGACAAGCATAGAGGTAGGAGAAGAAGTATCGCTGCCTACGATATACGGCGACTTCAAACTCATACCATTCCGCCAGACAAGCAACGGACTTGAGCACATGGCTCTAATCAAAGGCACATGGGCTGAAGACGAGCCGGTACTCGTGCGCGTACACTCCTCATGTGCCACTGGCGACATACTTGGCAGCAAGCGTTGCGACTGTGGAGAACAGCTACACAAGGCAATGCAGAAGATAGAGAAGGAAGGCAAGGGTGTCCTCATATACATGCAGCAGGAGGGACGCGGCATCGGGCTGATGAACAAGATCGCCGCCTACAAGCTCCAGCAAGAGGAAGGACTCGATACCGTCGACGCCAACATACACCTCGGATTCAAGCCAGACGAGCGCGACTATGGCTGTGGCGCGCAAATGCTGCGCCATCTCGGTGTACACAAGATGCGGCTGATGACCAACAATCCTACAAAGCGCGTCGGTCTGGAGGCATACGGACTTGAGATAGTAGAGAACGTTCCGATAGAGATCGCCCCCAATCCATACGACTACCGCTATCTCAAGACCAAAAAGGAACGCATGGGCCACGAGCTTAAGGATGTTTAAAGTTCAATTAAAAGTCGCGTCATTCCATAAATTACTGAAGCAAATACTTCGCCATAAATAATAAATTGAGTAATTTTGCGCTCACTTAGCGACAAACCGCAAACACTTAAGGTAAAGAGCAAACACATTTAGGACAAGAGAATATGGGAAACTTATCAGACAGGTTGAATCGTCTGGCACCGTCAGCAACGCTGGCCATGTCGCAGAAGAGCAACGAGATGAAAGCTCAAGGTATTGACGTTATAAACATGAGTGTCGGCGAACCCGACTACATGACCCCCGAGCACATAAAGGAAGCCGGCAAGAAAGCGATTGACGACAACTATTCCAAATATTCCCCCGTTCCCGGTTATCCAAAACTGCGCAAGGCCATATCTGCGAAGCTCGAGCGCGAGAACGGTCTTTCCTATTCCTCCAATGAGATTATCGTCGGTACAGGTGGCAAGCAGGGCGTTTGCAATACATTCATGGCACTTGTAGACCCAGGCGACGAAGTCATAATACCGGCACCATATTGGGTAAGCTATCCACAAATGGCAAAGCTTGCCGGAGGTACGCCTGTCATCATACGTGCCGAACTCGACCAGGACTTCAAGATAACGCCGTCACAACTCGAAGCAGCCATAACACCAAAGACAAAGCTGCTCGTCATATGCTCACCGAGCAACCCGACAGGAAGCGTATATACACAGGACGAGCTGGACGAGCTTGCAGAAGTAATACTGAAACACGACGAGCTCTACGTTCTCTCTGACGAGATTTACGAGAATATCAATTACGTCGGATTCAAGGCAAGTATAGCCAAGGCTCCCGGTATGCGTGAGCGTGCCATAATATGTAATGGTGTAAGCAAGGCATACGCCATGACTGGCTGGCGGCTCGGATGGGTTGCCGCGCCAGAGTGGATTGTAAAAGGCATAAACAAGCTTCAGGGACAGTATACCAGTGGCACGAGCGATGTAAGTCAGATAGCAGCACTTGCCGCATATACAGGCGACCAGCAGTGCGTAGAGGATATGCGCCGCGGCTTTGAGAGGCGGCGCGACTTGATAGTCAGCCTTGCACGGGAGATACCAGGCTTTGAGGTCAACGTACCCGACGGTGCGTTCTACCTGTTCCCGAGGATAAGCAGCTATTTCGGCAAGACCGACGGCACACATAACATAAACAACTCTACCGACTTCGCCATGTACCTGCTCGAAGTAGCACATGTAGCTACAGTTGGAGGCGACGCTTTCGGAGAGCCTGACGGATTCCGCATGAGTTATGCCACAAGCGACGAAAACATACGCGAGGCACTGCGTCGCATAAAGGAAGCCTTGAGCCGTTTGCACTAAACGGTTACAACGCTCCACGCCACTCTGTTAAAAGTTGCAAAATACCGATATTGTTCATCTAAAATAAGTATCTTTGCGATGTTTATTCAGTAATGGCAGGTAACGCACAAATCTCTAAAACGCACAACCAACATTAAATCAGACAAATATCACAATTAAAAATTATTTATAACTAAAATTTTAAATTAATCAAAATTATGGCAACTACACAAAAGAAAGTAGCCCCGAAGAAACAGTCTCAGGGCTTTACTGGTGTTAGAAACGCATTCTGGATTCTCGTTGTATGCTTCATCATCGCAGTATGCTTCTTCAAATTCTTCCTCGGCGATCCGAGCCACTTCGTCAATGACGATCCGACCGGTGCCGTTAAGGACGCTAACATTTGGGGAACTATCTACAAGGGTGGTGTCGTCGTACCTCTGATCCACACCCTGTTGCTCACCGTTATCGCACTGTCTATCGAGCGTATCCTCGCTCTGCGCACTGCTTTCGGTAAGGGCGCGCTGCCTAAGTTCACAGCCAACATCAAGGCTGCCCTGAAGAACAACGACTTCGACAAGGCTTTCAAGCTTTGCGACCAGCAGAAGGGTTCTGTTGCCAACGTCGTTCTCGCTTCGCTGAACGCTTACAAGGACATGGAGACCGGTGCTAATGCTTCTCTGAAGAAGTCACAGAAAGTCGCTAAGATCCAGCAGGCTCACGAGGAAGCCACTCAGCTTGAGATGCCTACTCTGACAATGAACCTCCCGATCATCGCAACTATCGTCACACTGGGTACACTTACCGGACTTCTCGGAACCGTTACTGGTATGATTCGTTCATTCGCAGCTCTGGCAGCTGGTGGTGGTGGCGACTCTCTCGCACTGTCTACTGGTATTTCCGAGGCACTTATCAACACCGCATTCGGTATCGCAACTTCTTGGTGCGCCGTTGTATCTTACAACTACTTCACCAACAAGATTGATAAGTTGACATTCGCCCTCGACGAGGTTGGTTACACTATTGCTCAGACATACGAAGTCAACCACACAGACGAGGCTTAATTTTTGCTAACCCTTTAAAATTTTATCGCTATGGGTAAAGTAAAAATTAAGAAGAGTGACGTCTGGATAGACATGACACCTATGTCCGATGTCATGGTTCTTCTGTTGACGTTCTTCATGCTGACCTCTACTTTCGTAAAGCAGGAGCCGGTGAAGGTCGTCACTCCAGGATCTGTATCGGAACTTAAAGTGCCAGACAAAGACGTTCTGACTATTCTTGTCGACAAGTCCGGCAAGATATTCATGAGTATGGACAAGACCTCTGACCTTGAGGCTGCGTTGTCAACCATGACTGGTGACGACAACATCACCCTCACGCCAGAGCAGAAGAAGAAGTTCCTCAACGACCCGATGTTCGGTGTTCCAATGGATCAGCTCACAACCTACCTGAGCCTGCCACAGAGCCAGATGTCAGAAAAGATAAAGACATACGGCATTCCTACTGACAGTATCAACGGCGGTATGAGCGAGTTCCAAAAATGGGTGGACGCTGCACGCCAGAACAATGACCAGATAAAGATTTGTATCAAGGCTGACCAGGACACTCCGTACGCTACTGTAAAAAAGGTCATGAGCGAACTTCAGAACATGGATGAGAATCGTTACAATTTGATCACCTCATACAAGAAGCAGGAGGACTAAAGCATGGCAAAGACAAAAAGTAAGCAAAAGAAGATGAATGTCCGCGTTGACTTCACGCCAATGGTGGACATGATGATGCTTCTTATCACGTTCTTCATGCTCTGTACCTCTCTGGCAAAACCCCAGAGCCTGCAGCTGACCATGCCAAGTAACGATAAGAACATCACGCAGAAGAACCAGAACGAATCCAAGGCTTCGCAGTCTATCACCATCTACGTATGTGCTGACAACAAGCTGTACTACGGAGAGGGTGTGCAGAAGTTTGACGACCCTAACTGGCTCAAGGAAACGACTTGGGGCAAGGACGGCATCAGAAAGGAACTGCGTTACCACAAGGTGGACGATGGTACTATGCCTGTAGATGAGATCATGCAAGCAAAGGCAAAACTCGACGCTGACCGCGCTGCAAACCCGACGAAGTATACAGACTCGACTTACAACGCACAGCTCGAACAAATCAAGGAAGGCTACACCAACGGCGCGGACGGCAACAAGCTTGCCACTCTGACTGTCGTCATCAAGCCAACCGACGGAGCCTCTTACAAGAACCTCATCGACATTCTCGACGAAATACAGATTTGCAGTATTGGCACTTACGTCATTGACCAGCTCAAGCCCGCTGAGAAAGATATGCTTGCGAAGAGGGGCGCAAAGTAAAGTCAATGGTGTAACAACAATTTAAAAACGAAAACAACAATATGGCAAAAATAGATCTATATTCACCCCAATGGGTGGAGATGATATTCGAAGGCCGAAACAAGTCCTACGGCGCATACCAGCTCCGTAAGGGCATCGGCAAGCGAAACGTATGGGCCATCATAATAATGCTCGTTGCTGCAGTCATCATTGGTTCTATCATCGGAATCAACCAGATCGTCGAAGCACAGAAAGCACACGAGGCATACCTCGCAGAAATGCGCGCCTCCAAGCTCGCTGAAGAGCAGGCTAAGAAAGAAGCCCAAAAGAAGAAGGAAGAGCCTAAGAAGATTGAACAGCAGGAGGAAAAGAAGGAACAAGTTCCCGAAGTCCGCAAGACTGTCCAGTTCACCGCCCCTGTCATCAAGCCTGACGACCAGGTAAAGAAGCAGATTGACCTCTCAGAGATCAAGAAGGCTATGGAAGAAGGCGCAGCAGCAGGCGGACAGACACAGGAGGGTTCTACCGACCGTACTAACAACAACAGCCTGATTACCCAGACTGAAGCACCTATCAAGATTGAGACTCCGAAACCAGTCGAGGAGAAGAAAGTCGAGCAGGTGGTCGAGAGCAAGCCTCTTACCATTGCTGAAAAGATGCCTTCATTCAAGGGTAACGTCAACGCATGGCTTAAGGACAACCTCGTTTACCCGGCAGCAGCTGCCGAGAACAACGTACAGGGTAAAGTCATCGTTCGCTTCGTTGTTGGCAAGGACGGTTCTGTAAGCCAGGCATCGGTAATACGTGGTGTCGACCCGTCGCTCGACCGCGAGGCACTGCGCGTTGTCAACAAGATGCCTAAGTGGAACCCGGGTATGAACAACGGACAGGCAGCAGCCGTCTGGTTCACACTTCCTATCACATTCCGTCTTCAGTAAACGTTTCAGACTTAATATGAAAAGACCGATATTCTACATATTTGTAGGATTGATACTCGCCTCCGTGTACTTCTCCTCCTGTGGGGAGAAGAAACACAAGGGCGGTAGAACAGATACGCCAACGTCAGGGGTGATGCCATTCGCCTCTGACGAAAGCTTTTCTCCCATTATCGAGGAAGAGCGGGAGATGTTTGAGGATATGTATCCGCAAGCAAAGCTCAAACCTATCTATACCAACGAATACGACGAAGTCGATATGTTGATGCGCGGAAAGATCTGCCTCGCAATAACATCACGCGACTTCACCCCACGACAACTCAAGTACCTTCAAGACCACAACTTCCAGCCAACTGCCATAAAGCTGGCTTACGACGGTCTGGCACTTATCGTCAACAAGAACAACAACGACACGTGCATCAGCGTAAAGGACGTAAAGCGAATCCTTAGTGGCGAAGTACAAGACTGGAGTGAGATTTACCCTGGTTCAAGGCGGGGTAAGATAAAGATCGTGTTTGACAATCCAAAGTCAAGCACCGTCAAGTTCTGCGAGGACTCAATCCTTGGCGGACACGGTATAAGCAATGTCAACGCATCGGCAGTAAAGACCAGCGCGGGAGTCATAGACTTCGTAGAGAAGACACCTAACGCAATAGGCGTTATAGGCTCCAACTGGCTCAACGACAAGCGTGACACTACGAACACCACCTTCAAGAAGAACATACACGTCATGTCGGTTAGCAAGATGGACACAGCCACAGAGATGAACAGCTGGAAGCCATACCAGGCATACATCTTCAACGGACGCTACCCGTTCATACGTACCATATACGCATTAATCAACGACCCTATCAACGGACTGCCCTGGAGCTTCGCACACTATATACAGGGACCTAAGGGGCAGCTGATTATCTTCCGTTCAAGCCTCCTGCCATACAGTGCGGACGTACAGATGCGGCAAGTAGAAGTGAAAACGGAATAAAAAAGACTTAAACACACAATAAGCAGACCCGTGCAAGGGTTATATCACCGAACTTATTACAACGTTTAACACACTGAATTATGAAAACTATCAAATATCTTATCGCAGGCGTACTGATGATGGCATTGTCAGTACCCGTAATGGCACAGGAAGTAGACTACCACGAGGCTTTGAAGCCTATCCAGGCAGCACTCGAAGCCAATTCTCCCGATGCGGCAGAATTGGCAAAGAAGTATCAGAAGACCTACAAGAAAGACCCGAAGGCACTGGTCGCCCTTGGCAACACTTACTTCGGCGAGAAGAAGTATGCCGAGGCAAAGGCTATCGGCGAGGCTCTGATAAACAACAAGAAGTTCCAGAACTTCGGTGATGCCTACATTCTCCTTGGCGACGTGGCAGTGGCAGAAGCAGAGGACGGCAATGCCGGTCCCGCAGCCAACTACTATGAGACCGCTATCAGCGTAGACCCGCACAACAAGCTCGCCTACGAGCGTTACGCTACCGTAAACCGCAACGCTGCACCTGAAGAGGCTATCCGTATGCTCCAGAAGTATAAGGAGATAGACCCGACATATCAGGTAGAGGCCAAGATTGCCGACCTGTATTACAACCAGAGCCGCTATAAGGACGCTATCGAGTGGTATCAGAAAGGCGACGCCAGCAACTATAGCTTCACCGACTTCACCAAGTGGGCTTACTCAAACTTCTTCCTCGGCGACTACGCCAATGCCGCCAAGGTAGCCAAGCAGGGACTCCAGAAGTTTGCCGACAATGTAGACCTTACACGCGCCAACCTCTATGCCGCCGTCGAACTCGGCAACTACGACGAGGCTGCTGCCTATGGCAAGTCTCTCTTTGCCGACACCAAGACTCCGACAGCTATGGACTACTCTTACTATGGCAGCGCGCTCGTTGGCGCAAAGGACTATCAGAACGCCATAGACCTGCTTCAGAAGGCTCTTGAGATGAACCCTAAGGATCTCAAGCCTATGGGCAAGATCAGCGAGGCATATATGGGACTCGGCGACGAGGACAAGGCACTCGAATACAGCGAGAAGTACTTGCAGGAAGCAACCAGCGTTGGTTACAGCGACTACAGCAACCTTGCCGACATATACACCAAGAAGGGCGACGATGCCAAGGGCGACGTAGCCAATGACTTCTACAACAAGGCTATGAACGTTTGGGAAATCATGGCTACGAAGGCTCCTTCAATTGCCGACATAGCTTATTACATGGAGACCCAGATCGCACAGAACAAGCTCAAGGACGAGGCAAAGGTGCGCGAGCTGAACCAGAAGATTATCAGCGTAGACGAGGGCAAGACCGACCTTAGCGGCAACAGCAAGCTCATCCTCACAGCGGCTTACCTCAACGAAGCCATCTACTACAATAACAATAACCAAATGGAGCAAGCCAAGGCTCTTGCCGAGAAAGTCCTCGCTATCGACGCGGACAATGCTACCGCAAAGCAGATTATCGGCGTAGCCACTCCGGCTGCCGACGCAGCACCTGCCGAATAAGCAGCGACAGCAATTACAATCAACACAATTAATACAAAGGGCACGCCCCTGTATGCAATCGGACACGTTCCGCGCATACAGGGGCGTTCTGTATGCTGGCAATTATTGCACAGTGGCACAACGATGTGCGCAAAAACGGGGCTTCCGAGGTGAAAGGTTGTTAAAAAGAAACGTGATGTCATGCGCAGTACTGTATAAATTGGCTACATTTGTGGGTACTTAGTGAACGACTTGAGGTAACATTGAGCCTGTTTTAAGGGAAAACGTTAGTAGTTATGAAGCAGAGGATTATCATTTCACGCAATTTCGAGACGGAACTGGCAACGGCGCTCACCGAGTGTGAGCACGACCGCATATTCGTAATTACAGACGAGACCACGGCACGGGTGTGCTGGACGCAGATACGGGACTTCTTCTGCCTGCATGGTGCGAAGTTGATAACCATCGGCGCGACCGACACGCACAAGAACCTCGACTCGCTGGTACACGTATGGGAAGAGTTGCAAGTGGGCGGCGCGACACGCCACTCATGCGTAATCAACCTCGGAGGCGGAATGGTAACAGACCTTGGCGGATTCGCCGCATCGACGTTCAAGCGAGGCATGAACTTCATCAACATTCCGACGACGCTGCTAGCCATGGTGGACGCAAGCGTGGGCGGAAAGACCGGCATAAACTTCGGGGGACTGAAGAACGAAATCGGAGTGTTCAACGATTCGGCGTTCGTAATCTTGAATACGGAGTTCCTGCGCACGCTCGACGACCGCAACATCCGTTCCGGATATGCCGAGATGATAAAGCACGGGCTTATCTCCGACGAACGGCATTGGGCGGAGCTGATGAACTTCGACCTGGATAACCCTGACCTGCGCAAGCTTGCCGACATGCTCGGCGACAGCGTACGGGTGAAGGAGCGCATCGTCGGCATAGACCCGCACGAAAAGGGACTTCGCAAGGCTCTCAACTTCGGGCATACATTCGGGCACGCATTCGAAAGCTTCTCGCTCGCACGCGCCAGGCACGACGGCAGCGAGCCTATACTCCACGGCTATGCCGTGGCATACGGAATCGTACCTGAACTGTACGTAAGCGTGGTCAAGGCGGGCTTTCCACAAGACAAGCTACGGCAGACCGTGGCGTACATACGAGAAAACTACGGACGAATGGGCATTACGTGCGACGACTACAAGCAGTTAATCGAGCTGATGCACCATGACAAGAAGAACACCAGCAACGAGATAAACGTGACATTGCTCGGCGGAATAGGCGACATACGCATCGACCAGACCGTGACAGAGGAGGAAATAAAGGAAGCCCTCGACTTCTTCCGCGAGGGATAAGCAAAAGCCGTCAGTTGTCTGACGGCTTTTTTATTTATTCAGAGATTGTGATTCCACAATCGGCAGCTATGTCGTTGCCGCCACTATCGTAGAACTTGCAGTTGGTGAGCGTTATGTCGTGCACCATTCCACGCTGCCCGTGGGCAGAAACCGCCTTGCCGGCACGACGGCAAACCACGTTCTTGATATGTATGTCCTGGAAGTCGGGTGCGAAGTCCACCTTTTTCGGTTCTCCAGGCTGTTTTGCACCGACATGGTTGTCCCAATAGTCACACTGGAACACTATCGCCTCACTCTTTATATCCGTCATATAGATATTCTCGATGAATATCCTTTCCGTACGGCCACCACGCCCTATCGCGCTCTTGAACCGCAGTCCCGTGTCGGTGCCGCTGAAATAGTTGTTCGCCACGTACATATTCTTCATTCCGCCCGACACGTCGCTGCCGATTACGAACCCTCCGTGGGCATGGTACACGCGGTTGTCCTGAATGTTGACGTTCTCGCACGGGCCGCCCTCTACGCCTCGCTCGCCAACACCGCTTTTCATGCAGATACCATCGTCGCCAACGCTGACCGTATTGCCCACTACGAGCACGTTGCGGCTGTTGGTAATATCTATTCCGTCGCCGTTCTGCGCGTTCCACGGACAGCGCACGGTCACTCCGCTTATGATAACGTTGTCGCAACGCCGAGGCACGACGTGGAACCGTGGCGAATTCTGTATCGTCACTCCCTCTATCAGCACGTTCTTGCAGTCCGTGAAGCCGATGAGGTTCTGCCTCAGCCGTTCCTCGGCCTCCATCGACGATGTTATGTTGGGCTGGTTCTTCAGGTTGTACGGATACCACAGCTGCCCGTCGGCAGTCACCGTACCGCCGAGCTTCATGTACTCCTTCCACTCCACGTCGCTGACCTTTCCGCGCTTTACGGGACGCCAATACTGTCCGTTGCCGTCGATTGTGCCCTCGCCAGTGATAGAAATGTTCGTGCGCTTGCTTGCCGATATGGCGGGAGTGGTTTTGGCGGTCACCTTGCCGTCCTCAACCTTGAAGTGGTCGCGCTTCATTGGCGACATTAGGATGACAGCGTTGCGCTCCAGATGCAGGTCGATGTTGTCCTTCAGCGTTATCGCCCCCGTCAACCATACTCCGGCAGGAACCACGAGATGTCCGCCGCCGAGCTTCTCCAGCCTGGATACAGCCTTGCGGAAGGCATCGGTGTTCATCGTCTCGCCGTCGCCCACGCCGCCTGTCTCGGTTATCGTGACCGTATTGTCTGGAATCACGGGTGCGACCGCCATGGGCATAGCCACGGGCAGGTTGCGGTAGTACGTGGAATAGTCGGTCGCCTGCGCCAGCATCGGCACGAGCAACAACAGTAGTGAAATAAGATGTCTGTTCATTTGCTTTAGGTTTGTTGGTTTTAAGTATATAGGTGCATGACAGCCGTCATAGCATCTTTGTCAATTCATTCAATGCCGACCGCAGGTCCGCCCCGAAGTGGCTGTGGTCGAACAGGAAGTCCTGCCGCCCTGCGGCGAGCCGCGCGTACAGCTCGCGGTTCATGCCCCCGGCATACTCACCGATGGCGAACTCTATGTCGTCGCGCTGCCTCTCAATGGAAGAAGCCGCATATATCCTCTCCTTCTGATGGAAGAAGCTATATGCGGCCTCTATGCTGTCCTTGCTTATCATGCGGCAGGGCTATGAGTTCATGGAAATAAGGAATTCCTCATTGTCGCGCGTACGCATAAGCCGCGTGCGCACGGCGTTCATGGCTTCGAGCGAAGTCATGTCGGCAATGTTCTTGCGGAGTATCCACATGCGGTCGAGCGTGGTCTTGTCCTGGAGCAGGTCGTCGCGGCGCGTGCTCGAAGCCACGAGGTTGACAGCCGGGAATATACGCTTGTTGGACAGGTTGCGGTCGAGTTGCAGCTCCATGTTGCCCGTTCCCTTGAATTCCTCGAATATGACCTCGTCCATCTTGCTGCCGGTATCAATCAATGCCGTGGCTATTATGGTCAGCGAACCGCCACCCTCGATGTTTCTTGCCGCGCCGAAGAACCTCTTTGGCTTCTGGAGGGCGTTGGCGTCGACACCGCCGGTGAGCACCTTTCCGCTTGCCGGGGCTACAGTATTGTAGGCACGGGCCAGACGGGTTATGGAGTCGAGGAATATCACCACGTCATGACCGCACTCCACCATGCGCTTCGCCTTCTCGAGCACGATTCCGGCTATCTTCACATGGCGTTCGGCAGGCTCGTCAAACGTCGACGCGATTACTTCGGCGTTGACCGTGCGCGACATATCGGTGACTTCCTCTGGACGCTCGTCGATGAGCAGCATCATCAGGTATGCCTCGGGGTGGTTGGCGGCTATTGCGTTGGCGATATCCTTCATGAGTATCGTCTTACCGGTCTTTGGCTGTGCCACGATGAGGGCACGCTGTCCCTTGCCTATCGGCGAGAACATGTCCACCACCCTCGTGCTGAGGTTCGTCGTCTTCGGATCGCCCGTCAGGTTGAACTTCTCGTCGGGGAAGAGTGGAGTAAGGTGCTCGAAAGGTATGCGGTCACGGATTTCGGATGGGTTGCGTCCATTTATCTGATCGATAGAAGTCAGCGGGAAGTATTTCTCGCCCTCGCGTGGAGGACGCACGTGGCACTCCACGACATCGCCCGTCTTCAGTCCGTATTTCTTTATGATGTTGTTCGACACATACACGTCGTCGGGCGAGCTAAGGTAATTGTAGTCGCTCGAACGCAGGAATCCGTAGCCGTCGGGCATGGTTTCGAGCACGCCGTTGGCAGTGACGATACCGGAGAAGTCGTATTCTGGCGTGTTGCCGCCAGTTGTTGCTGGCTTGGGCTGATAGACGTTGTCCGCAGGCTCCGCGCTTTCAGCCACGTTGTTGACAGGCTGGTCCAGCATATCGTAGTTTGGCAGCGCGCCCTGGTCCTCTATCGGCAAGTCGACGACGGTTATGAAGTCGGTGCCGTCGCCTGGATCGCCCTTCCATACGCCGTCGTCGGTTACCTCCGTGCTGCGTATTGCCGAAGTCTCGTTACGTTCGCTGACCTTCTGTTGCAATTGCGCGAGGAGTTCGTCCTCACCATGGTCGTCGTCCACCTTCTGCCCATAGCCGGCTTCCGGCACTACGTCCGCCATAGCCTTGTCCTCCGTGGCAGTGTCGGCGGCAGCCTGCGCCTGCTTTGCCTTGATGGCGGCCTCAGCCTTGGCTATCGTCTCCAGTTCTGCCTTGGACTTGCGCCCACGGTGCTTGGGCATAGCCGCCTTTATCTCCTCTATCGACATGTCGTCGAACGATTTGTCGGCTACGGTCATCATCTCCGGCTGTTCCTGTCGCGCGTCCGTGTCGGCTGGTTCCGGCTTAGCACCTTTCGACGATTTGTCCTTCCTCGTGTCGAGGTTCTCGCCGTCCTTGCCCTTCACGGTGTACACGCGGTCGGTGTCCTTACGGCTGATACGCGTGCGGTGACGCTTCGCGCCGAGCGGATGAGCCTTGCCCTCATTCTCGGCATCCTTGTCGAGAATGGCGTAGACAAGCGACTCCTTGTCGTCGGAACCATTGAAATCGGCTCCCAGATTGCGTGCGATGTCCTCAAGCTCCGGGACATCCTTCGCTAATAAATCTTCTTTGCTTAACATATATATTAAATATGTATAGGGAAAATACGTTGATAAAAAACGGTAGTTTCTTGGTACAGAAACGCCCGATTGTTTGTTTTGTGGCTGCAAAGTTACTATTTTTTGTCACAATCCACAAATTATCCGCCGTAATTTTCAACCTACGTGTGACAAATTACGGCAGCGGAACCGTGAAGCCGCACCCGCCCCTCCGCCAACGCGCACAAAAAAAGGTGGTCATTATGCAATGACCACCGTGAAGTTTTAATCAGTAAACGAAGTACCCGCGCCTTATTCCGGGAGGCTGATAGCCTCGTTGGGGCATACACTGGCACAAGTGCCGCACTCCGTGCAAGCGTCTGCGTCAATTGAATACTTCTCGCCCTCGGAGATAGCTCCTACCGGGCACTCATCGATACATGTACCGCAAGCGATACAGTCGTCACCAATTACGTAAGCCATAATCTTGTTCGTTTAATTTATATTAATAATGTTTTTGTGTACGTCTATCGGAATCAATACCTGCGTATTGTCTTGGGGTGTCAATACCTACATTTGTACGATGCAAAGTTACTAATTCCATTCGACATACCTACAAATAATGACCCTAATCTTCACAATTTATATTCCTTCGAAATAAGTAGCATGACACGAAGCCTGCGTTGCGCCATGCCCATATGCCGCTTTTTCGAGACCGTGGCAGCCCTAATCGAAAGTAGCCCCTACTTTGAGTGAAAGTAGAGCCTACTTTGAACGAAAGTAAGCCCTACTTTTAGTGAATGTAGGACCTACTTACGATGAATGTAGCCACTACTTACAGTGAATGTAGCCACTACTTACGGCAAGGTATAGACTACTTGCGAACAAAACAGATACAAATCTGAAACAGGCACAACACAGGCACGCAACAAACTTTCCCCTCATAAGGCGACACAGACAGCAAAAACATCTTATAACAAGCAAATAATAAGCCACGTTTAGTTTATTTAAAACGCTTATTGCCGAGATAAAGTTCATAAATTTAAGAAAAAGTGACAATAAAATAATAGTTTGTTAATTTTTATCTTTAACTTTGCCATGTCTTTTGGAGACTTGTTTGCTTTTAATGCGCCACTGAGACATAAAGATTCTCCAATTAGATAATATTACTGCAACATTAGATCGCACAGGAATATTAAACGTACAACTCAAAAGTGGCGCACATATAAATCAAATATGAAGTTGGGTAACGGTTTATTACTTTTAGGCTTTTTATATATAATATTTGTATTATCTTATGATATATACAAAGACTACAAAAAAGAGCATAATTTAAGTATCTCAAGGCTAATTGGAGTTGGCATTTGCTGCCTTTATCTTGCGAGATGCATATATCAGTTGGCAATTTCATAATTGTAGAATCTGTATTGTATAAATTTCGACTTGGCAAGTAAAGACTGAAACTAAAAAAGTTCTAACTAATCACACGACGAAACGGCGGAGGCTAACAGTCCCCACCGTTTCTTTTAGCAAGCTGCAATACAACAGATTCGCATTTCCGCTATATGTTAAAAGTCTAAAAATAAATCCACACACGACTGCAAGGCTTTGCCACATTGAAAAGAGATGCGTAACTTTGTGGAAAATCAGAAAACAATACTTAAACCACTGAAAGCACTGCGACACAGACGTGGGCTTCAGAATCATAATCCACAAAAACAAACCGAAAGAATGAAAACAACAAGACTATTGTTGATGGCACTGATGACACTTGTCATCGGCACGACCGGTAAGGCAGAGCCTGCCAACAGGCTAACGCTATGGTACAACAAGCCCGCCAGCTTCTGGGAGGAGGCACTGCCGTTGGGCAACGGACATCTCGGAGCAATGGTGTACGGCTCAGTGGCACAGGACACCATTCAACTAAACGAGGACACCTTCTGGTCTGGCTCGCCCTACAACAATTACAACACGCGTGCACGCGGCGTACTCTGGCAAGTCCGCTCACTGCTTGCCAACGGACAGTACGAGCAGGGGCAGCGTCTCGCCATGGATAACTGGAACTCGCCTACTGCCAACGGACTGATGTATGAGAGCGTAGGTCGGCTGCTGCTCACGTTCCCCGGACACCGTCTTCATGCCGAAGCCGCCAAGGGATTTCGTGGAAAGGACGCAACGTCATACCGCCGCCAGCTCGACCTAAACACAGCTCTGGCTACAACGACATACACTATTGACGGAGTGGAGTACACCCGTCGTGTCTTCACATCGCTCACTGGCGACGTAACCCTGATACACATTACCGCCTCAAAGCCGTCGCGCATAAGCCTTACCGCAGCCTTCGCAGGTCCGCAGAAAGCCGACCGCGTAACGTGCACGACTTCGCTTGCCGACAACCGTACGTTGCTTGTGTGCTCCCGTCCTACCGCAGAGTCGGCGGAGTCCATACCAAACAAGTTGGAATGCTACACCTACATACGCGTCCTGCCCGAAGGAGGCAAGACTAAAGCCACGTCGCAAAAGGTTCGCACAAGTGCCGGAGCAGCCGAAACTCGTTCTGACGCAATCGAGGTAAGCAAGGCAAACGCAGTGACCATTGTTATTTCCTCGGCAACCAACTTCGTATCATACGACGACATCAGTGGCGACGGACGGACAAAGGCACTCGCAACACTCAACGCCTTTGGCAACCGCAGCTTCGACGACGCGCTGGCAGAGAACATACGCGAATATCAAAAGCAGTTCGGTCGTGTAAGCCTCGACCTTGGCACAACTCCACAAGCCGACAAGGATACCGAGACCAGAATACGCGAGTTCGCCACTGCCGACGACCCAGACCTTGTATCCACATACTTCCAGTTCGGACGCTACCTGCTCATAGCCAGCAGCCAACCAGGCACACAGCCTGCCAACCTTCAGGGAATATGGAACCCCGACGAGCGTTTCTATCCGGCATGGGACTCGAAGTATACGACCAACATCAACCTCGAAATGAACTACTGGCCTGCCGACCCGACGAACCTCGGCGAGCTCCAGGAGCCAATGTTCAAGCTCATTGAGGACGTAAGCCGTACAGGTAGCGAGACCGCCGCCATGATGTACGACTGCCGTGGCTGGACGCTGCATCACAACACCGACATCTGGCGTTCGACCGGTGCGGTAGACAACAATTCCTGCGGCATCTGGCCGACGTGCAACGCATGGTTCTGCCAGCATCTGTGGGAGCACTACCTCTTCACCGGCGACAAGCAGTTCCTTGCCAAGGCATATCCGATAATGAAAGGCGCGTCGCAGTTCTATCAGGACTTCCTTTGGCGCGACCCACGTTCGGGATATATGGTTGCAAGCCCATCAACATCGCCGGAGAATAATCCAGGTTTGGGTCACTACATAAACGAAAAGGGCAAACGCCAGTCCTATGCCATATTCGGCGGAGTGACTATGGACAACTCCATGATATACGACCTGCTATACAGCACGGCACGTGCGGCACGCACACTCGGAATAGACAAAGCTTTCGCCGATTCGCTCGACACGCTCAAAGCACAACTGCCGCCATTCCACATCGGCAAATACGGACAGGTGCAAGAATGGCTTGACGACTGGGACAGGGAGTTCACGAGCCACCGCCATATGTCGCACCTGTGGGGAGCGTTCCCGGGCAGCCAGGTGTCGGCATACCGCCAACCACAACTTTTCAACGCAGTCCACAAGTCGCTCGTAGGGCGCGGCGACAAGGCACGCGGCTGGGCCATGGGGTGGAAAGTCTGCATGTGGGCGCGTATGCTCGACGGCGACCACGCCATGCAAATCATGCGCAACCTGTTCACGCTCATTTCACCCAACGCCGACTTGCACAAGACCCCCGACGGCGGAACCTATGCCAACATGTTCGACGCACACCCGCCATTCCAAATCGACGGCAACTTCGGCTGCACCACCGGTATCGCAGAGATGCTCGTACAAAGCCATGACGAAGCACTGCACCTGCTGCCAGCACTGCCTACAACATGGGGCAAGGGCGAAGTCAAGGGACTGTGCGCACGAGGCGGCTTCGTGATTGACGACATGAAGTGGAAAGACGGTCGGTTGCAATCCGTCACCATAACAAGCCGCTTGGGAGGCAACTTGCGCCTGCGCGTGCCCAACCGCATAACGACAGACAATGGCACACCGCTCAAGACTGCCGAAGGCACAAACCCCAACCCGCTCATGCAGCCCTATGAACTTCCCGCTCCAGTCATTGTAGACGCATCGAAGATTACGGCAATCACCCTGCCAACAACATACGTGTACGACTTCCCCACCCTGCCCGGCAAGACATACACATTCTCGGTCATGCAATAACCACACGTCAGTTTTTGTATTGCGGAAGCACAAACAGTCCGTCTTCCGTAATACATACAGTCTCTAAAGGGCATATCATATAATTACCAGATCGTTTCCACTGCATTGGAAATACCATTTCCAGTACAGTGGAAATATTGTTTCCAGTACATTGGAAATACCATTTCCACTACTGTGGAAACAGCATTTCCATAGTAGTGGGAAACTGTCATCAACCTTAAGAGTATGAAGCTTCGGCAATAAACGGCAGGAGATTGCGTTTATATAATAATGAAACGCCTTATTACCTATATAATATCGTCTATCGTCTGCGCTGTTGCTGCCACGGCACAAGAGGCAAAGGTGCAGAACCGACCGTACACCGACCTGCGCCCGATACACTTCGGGGTGCTCGTGGGCACGCATCTTCAGGACATCGAGTTCGTAAATGCCGGTCCGCAAGTAATAACCCTTGATGATGGAACGACAAGCGAGCAGACCATTGTAATGGATCAAGACCGGTGGGACGCGGGATTTACGGTAGGAGTGCTGGCGGAAGCACGGCTAAGCACGTACTTTCAGTTCCGCATAGCTCCGGCAATGTACTTCGGTACACGGCATCTGACATTCCACAACCTCACCCAACCCGACAACAACGGCAATCCGCACGAGGAACGGCAGGAGTTGAAGACTGCATACGTATCTTCGGCTTTCGACCTCATAGCCGCCGCGCCGAGGTTCAACAACCACCGCCCGTACGTGCTCGTAGGGCTGAATCCGATGATAAACCTTTCAGGCAAGGACAACGACTATGTGAAGCTAAAGCGGTTTGACGCGTTCCTTGAAGCAGGCATAGGCTGCGACTTCTACCTGCCATACTTCAAGTTGCGACCGGAACTCAAGTTCATGTACGGACTGACCAACAGCCTTGATGCCAACCATGCCAAAGGACTTCGTTCCGAAGACATGATACCCTACGCCAACTCCGTGACCAAGGCACGTTCGAAGATAATCGCACTGACGTTCTACTTCGAATAAAAAGCAGCCGCGCACGCAGTCGCAATTGTTAAAAACGGAAAATAAACTATAGCCGTATATTGCTGTTTGACCGAAAGTTAGTACCTTTGCACCGCTTTTCGGCGTAACCGCTGGCAGTGGAAGAGTCATTCGCTACGTTGCGTTGGAACGACAAACAACATTTAATCATCAAGAACAATGGATTTAATTAAAGTTGCTGAGGAAGCATTTGCAACCGGCAAGAAGTTCCCTGAGTTCCGCGCAGGTGATACTATCACTGTCGCTTACAAAATTGTCGAGGGTAACAAGGAGCGTATACAGCTCTACCGTGGTGTTGTAATCAAGATTACAGGCGAAGGCACAAAGAAGCGTTTCACAGTCCGCAAGATGTCTGGAACTGTCGGCGTTGAGCGTATCTTCCCTATCGAGTCGCCGAACATCGACTCTATTGAAGTCAACAAGCGCGGTAAGGTTCGCCGTGCGAAGCTTTACTATCTGCGCAAGCTCACAGGTAAGGCTGCCCGCATCAAGGAGAAGAGAACCATCATTACCGAGAAGTAACAATCCACTTCAACGTCTGGAACACTGTGTTTCCAGACACAAAAGAAATAAAAGAGACCAAGGAATAATTCCCTGGTCTCTTTTATTTTGGCATACATATATAATTAAGGTATATCCGGCTATCCACGGAAGACACGTTGCAGTTCGTCCCAATCTTGGAAACCGGCAAACAACGACAACCTGTCAAGCGTCTTCCGCTTTGGTCGTTCCGTAGTCGACACGTATTTCCACAACTTCTTTAGCGAACGGCTTTCAAGGTTGATGTCGTGCTTCTTGAGCCATTCTGACACACGGTCGAAGTCCAAGCCTGAAGCCTTTGCACCGCCCTTGCGCTTCCACAATTCCTCAATGAAATACTTAAAACTCTTTTTCATAACTACCAAGTACTGTTTAGGCTGCAAAAATAAGCAATTTTATAACAACGCAAACAAGTAAGCCAACAATTTTTCGTACTTTTGCATCACATTTACATATACCACATAAGTTATATGAAAGAATTATCACTAAAGTACGGATGCAATCCGAACCAGAAGCCTTCGCGTATCTATATGGAAGAAGGCGAACTACCCCTCGAAGTAATTAACGGTCGACCCGGCTACATCAACTTTCTCGACGCGCTCAACTCATGGCAGCTTGTCAAGGAACTGAAGGCAGCGACAGGACTTCCAGCAGCAGCAAGCTTCAAGCACGTAAGCCCCGCAGGTGCGGCAGTAGGTCTCCCACTAAGCGATACGCTCAAGAAGATTTACTTTGTCGACGACATTGACTTCGAACTAACGCCTCTTGCCAATGCCTACGCACGTGCGCGCGGTGCCGACCGAATGTGTTCCTATGGTGACTTCTGCGCCCTTAGCGATACTTGCGACGAGGCTACGGCACGGCTCATCAAGCGCGAGGTCAGCGACGGAGTTATCGCCCCAGACTATACTCCCGAGGCTCTCGCAATCCTTAAAGCGAAGAAACGCGGCAACTACAACATAATAAAGATAGACCCTACATACAAGCCTGCTCCAATAGAGCACAAGCAGGTGTTCGGAGTCACGTTCGAACAAGGGCGCAACGAGGTTGACCTCAACAACCCAGACTTATACAAGAACATTCCAACGAAGAACAAGCTGTTCACCGACGAGGCTCTGCGAGACCTGAAGATTGCGCTCATCACGCTCAAATACACACAGAGCAATTCTGTCTGCTACGTCAAGGACGGACAAGCCATAGGCATAGGCGCCGGACAACAGAGCCGCATACACTGTACACGACTTGCCGGTAACAAGGCTGACGAATGGTGGTTGCGCCAGAGTCCGAAGGTCATGAACCTGCCGTTCAAGCCCGGAATACACCGTGCCGACCGTGACAACGCCATAAACGTGTACCTGTCTGACGACGAACACGACGACGTTCTGCGTGATGGAGCATGGCAAAACCTGTTCACCGAGCAGCCTTCGGTGTTCACACACGAGGAAAAGAAGGCTTGGATTGCGAAGAATACTGGAGTAGCTTTGGGCAGCGACGCATTCTTTCCGTTTGGCGACAACATCGAGCGCGCGCACCGCAGTGGCGTAGAATACGTTGCACAGGCAGGTGGAAGCATACGTGACGACCATGTCATCGACACGTGCGACAAGTACGGCATCGTCATGGCAATGACCGGAGTACGGTTGTTCCACCACTAATTTAATTAAGAATTAAAAGTTAAAAATGAAAAGTTAGTCATAATGAACAATGACTAATTTTTCATTGAACAATTCTGTATCAACATAGCCCTTATTCCCCTAATATACATTTTGCCATAAAGCATAGGTAATTAGTTAGCGGATAGAAACTCGAACTGAACAATGACTAATTTTTCATTGAACAATTATAAATTCAGCATAACTCTTCATTTTTAACTTTACATTTTACATTGATTTATGGACGATTTTCAGAACATTCTTGAGAACGGTATAACGTTCAAGGGCGGATCTTCGCCCAAGCGCGACGACGACAAGGTTAAGACAAAGGCAAAGAAAAAGAAGTATATAACCGGGGCGCACGGCTCTGGCAGCGCACGGCAGAAAGCAAAATATCGCGAGCAACGAGCCAACCGCAAGTCACAACGCAAGTCAAAGTAGCCTTTGCCAAGCTACCCTGTTGAAAGACTGCCAAATAAAATAACCACAAACATAAACCACTTAATCATCATGAAAGCCAACATCACCATGCTAATATTGTCCGTATTGGCTCTACCCGCCAATGCCCAGACTGACACGCTAAAGGCTCAACAACTCGAAGGAGTGACCGTTAGCCGGCAATATATACAGCAAACCGCCGACCACTACAATTGTATTCCCACCGCAAAACAGCGCAGGCATTCCCATTCGGGGCTCGAACTCGTACGCAACATGATGATTCCCGGAGTTGACGTAGACACGGAAAGCGGTACCATCTCGACTCCTGCCGGAGCTGTCACGCTATATATAAACGGGCGAGAGGCAACATACCGGGAGATAAAAAGCCTTAGGTCGAAGGACATAACACGCATAGAATACTACGATATGCCTACCGGCAAGTACGCCAAAGACCGTGCCGTGCTCAACTATATTGTCAAGAACTACCGTTCGGGAGGCTACACACAGGTTGAAGCACTGCAAGGAGCTGGCTATCGGCACGGCAGTTACGACCTTGTTTCCAAATACAGTTTCGGCAATTACAATGCCAACCTATGGGCAGGCTACAACTATACTAACCCGAAAGAGGATGCCATCACAACGGAGCATTACTCCCTTACTGGTATGATAACGAAAGACACGTGGGCAAGTAAGAAGGACAAAGACAACAGAGAAAAGTATATAACCGCAAGCCTGAGCAACATGACTTCAATGCGGGCATGGATGTTGCGCGCAAGCCTTGAAGCCAGCAAGCAGTGGAACAACATCTGTTCTGGCGGAACGGAATACATGATGCCACAAGGAATATACACACTTGCCCGGACACAATACTCGCTAAGCAGTACGGTAAAGCCCACGCTATACGCCTACTATCAAAGAAACATCGGCAAGAACCACAGGGTTGACGCAGTGCTTGACGGCTATTATGCCAACAACAAGTACAGGCGCGACCTCCATGACGACGGCATATTCACGAGCGATGTAGACGAAGACTTCTTCTATGGCAAGTTCAACGCCAACTACGGCATTGCCCTGCCACGACGGAACAGCCTAACTTTCAGCCTTCACGAATACATGCGCGTCTCACAAGACAGGTACGCCACACGTGAAGGCAACGCCGAATACAGCCAGCATCTGCGTTCGTCCGAGACATTGTTGCTTGCGGACTACAACAAGAGGTGGGACAAAGCAATGTTCGACATAAGTCCCGGCATGTCATACCTCGCCTACAAGCTGCATGGCGACGAGACCGTAAGCCACCTTGCCCCACGCCTGCAATTGTCATCGTCGTGGCTGCCCGACAAGTCGCAACGGCTCCGCTTCTCATTCTCACTGGGCAATACATTCCCCACATTGGGCACGGTCAACCACGTAGACCAGCGGATAGACCGAGTAATGATACGCCGTGGCAATCCGGATATGGACAATTCCACATTGCTCAGTCCAAGTCTCACCTACTCGCTGAACTACAAGCAAGTGTCGGCATCGCTGTCTTGTTATTACCTGTACGCAAGCAACGCCATTGTAAACACCTACTACGTGGAGGACGGCAACATCATAAACTCATATTCAAGCGACGCAAGCAGTCATCAGAGTACCGTTTCCCTGTCGCTGACATGGAAACCTTCAAGCAGTTTCAACGTCAAATGGTACGGACGGTTTGCCAACTACATACTACACAAGGCGGCAGAAGAACGGCAGAAAGGCTGGCAGACGGGACTGCAAGCCAACTACTATGCTGGCGACTTCTCGTTCTCGGCATCATGCAAATCACCTACCCGCTCACTTGCCAACTACCAATATCACGTCAAGCAACCGTGGCAATACGGTTTGTCGGCAGAGTGGAGCCACGACAATATAGCCGTCGTCCTGGAGGCAAAGAACCTGTTTGTGCAAGGCAACGAATGGCACCGCTGCCTCTCTTCCGGCATCTACGACGTGTCGGAACGGTTCAAGCGTGAAGGCGACAACTCCTACGCGTCCTTGAAACTCGTCTGTTCCATAGACTACGGGAAGCGCGTACACCACTCGCCACGCTATGAGATGAAGGACGCTGAAAGCACATTCCTCAGATAAATATCGGAGAAATTCCACATCAGAATATAAAAAATGTGTTGACGAACATAAAAAAACTTAATGAAACATTTGCATCAGACGAAAAAAAAACATACCTTTGCAACAGTTATCCTGAATACAATCTTTTTACCTTAAGGAAGCTAATACCTATTGAGATTGAGTGCCTAACGCTGTGAAGCGGCAGGCATTTTTTTTGCTTCATAATCAAACCACACTCAAAAATGCAACGATACTTCATATATCTTAGTTACGACGGCGCGGCATACCACGGCTGGCAGTTGCAACCCAACGGCACCTCGGTGGAAGAAACCATCGAGAAGGCTCTGTCTACGCTGCTCCGCCACAAAACGGACATCACCGGAGCAGGACGCACCGATGCTGGAGTCAACGCGTCGATGATGGTAGCCCACTTCGACGCGGAGCCTGACCGCATAGCCGACTGCCGCCAACTCGCATACCGACTCAACCGTATGCTGCCGCGAGACATAGCCATAGAGAAGATAGAACCAGTCGACGGCGACATGCACGCACGCTTCTCCGCCACGTCACGCACGTACCATTACTATATACACACAGCCAAAGACCCGTTCCTCCGCCGCTATTCTTGGGAGACACACTATCCCCTTGACTTCGCGCTTATGGGTTCCGCGGCCTCATACCTTATTGGAACAAAGGACTTCAAGTGCTTCTGCAAGACCGGAGCCGACGTGAAAACTACCTTCTGTACAGTCACCGACGCCCACTTCGAACGCAAGAACGAACACCAATATATGTTCGTAATAACTGCCAACAGGTTTCTGCGCAACATGGTACGAGCCGTGGTCGGCACGCTCATAGACGTAGGTCGGGGATGGATAACAATGGACGAGTTCCGGCGGATTGTGGACTCTGGCTCGCGAAGCGATGCCGGAGAGAGCGTACCTGGACACGCCCTGTTCCTTTCAAACATATCGTATTAGGTCGCAAAATAGGCTGTTTTGCTTGGCAATACAGTATGTTTTGCTTAGCAATACAGGCTGTTTTGCTTAGCAATACAGGCTGTTTTGCACGCCAAGACCATAACTTTTAATATTTAATACTCAATCTTACATTGGCTATATGTGGCTTATATTAGCATTCCTCTCGGCAGCGTTGCTGGGATTTTATGATTCATTCAAGAAAAAGGCATTGCAGGACAACGCCGTAGCGACGGTTCTTTTTCTAAACACTTTGTTCTCTACACTCATATTCGCGCCATTCATCATCCTGTCCTACCATACCCAGTTGCTCGACGGAAGCATCTTCCACGTAGCGTCGGGAGGCTGGGAAGTCCACAAGTGGATTATCCTAAAGAGCCTCATAGTACTGTCTTCCTGGACGTTCGGGTATATAGGCATGAAGCACGTACCGCTCACTATATACGGTCCTATCAACGCTACGCGCCCCGTGCTCGTGCTCATCGGCGCGATACTCGTGTATGGCGAACGGCTCAACGCATGGCAGTGGACGGGCGTAATGCTGGCAGTCGCGTCGTTCTTCATGCTGTCGCGAAGCAGCAAGAAGGAGGGTATCTCGTTCTCGCACGACCGCTACATCTGGTTCATAGTCATTGGAGCGGTACTCGGAGCTGCCAGCGGGCTGTACGACAAGTACCTCATGAGCCCCGCGCAACTTGGTCTCGACCGCATGATAGTGCAGAGTTGGTACAACTTCTACCAAATGATCATGATGGGAATAGTGCTTGCGGTAATACACCATAGCGGCAATACGGCGCATGAAAGGCGGTCGTTCTTCCGCTCAATCATAGAAGGATTGCACAACCGCGGACTCGTGACCATAATCATGATTTCGGTGTTCCTGAGCGCGGCGGACTTCGTTTATTTCTATGCTTTGTCACTGCCCGGAGCCATGATTTCAATCGTATCAATGGTAAGGCGCGGCAGTGTCATCGTCAGTTTCTTGTTCGGAGCCGCGTTCTTTCATGAGAAAAACCTGCGTTCAAAGGTCGTCGATCTCGCCTTGGTCTTGCTCGGTATGGTCTTCCTTTGGATTGGAGAACAGTAGGTCGAAGGGCACTCTGTTGTGCAATGCGTGGTCGAATGTAAACACGTCACGCAAGAACAACACCATAATATACACCGACAGCATCAGCGCGTATATGCCCGCGACCTGCCATTTCGAGGGCGCGAGTCCGTCGATACAGGCTCCGGGCAGCGACGCTATCCAGTGCAACACGGCATTCATGGCTTTAATGACTATCAGGACCTTGCCCATCAGCCACGCGGCTATGGCTGCCGACCAACTGGTCAGAGCCACTGCGACGACACCGTATAGCAATATCGTGGCACACGGTATGACTACGAGGTTGGTCAGTATGAAGTAGGTGGGTATGCGCCCGAAGTAGTACGCCACGAGCGGGGCGGTACCGATTTGCGCGGCTACCGACACTGCGACTATATCCCACAGCCACGTCAACACCCTGCCCCAGAAACCGGGAAACCACACAAGTCCGTAAACCGGATTGCAAATGGCAATGCCGAGCACAGCCAGGAACGACATTTCAAAGCCTATATCGTAGAGGTTCAGCGGATTGCACAGTAACATTATCATCGCGGCGACGGCAAGAGAATTGGTAGTTATCCTCTGTCGGTTGATGCTTGTCATAACCGCGACTATCGAAAGCATCACCGCCGACCTCACCACCGACGGCATAAGCCCGACCATTACGGCGTATGCCCATATTGCAAGCATGATGATTAGCTGTGAGAACCACTTGCGGCGGAACCCGAAAGCGAGCATGGACAGCACGGCATATATTATCCCCAAGTGCAAGCCCGACAGCGCAAGGACGTGCGATGCGCCCGCCATGGAATAATCTTCCTTCAGTTCCTCAGACAGTCCGGACTTGTCTCCAAGCGTCATTGCGGCGAGTACGGCGTATGCCTGACCGTCCGCGCCATAGCCACGGAACTGCGAAAGGAGCGTCTGACGGAACTCGCGCGCCCGCAATACCAGCCTGTCCGTATATGGGAGGCAGGTCAAATCGACCTTTGTCTTGTGCCAGTCGGAATAATATATGAACGTCGTTGCGATGAAGCCGTGTTCCTTCAGCCATGCGGCATAGTCGAAAGTGGAGTTGCGGAAGTTGCGTGGCTGCTCCAGAAGCGACGTGGCGCGTATGCCGTCGCCCACATGAAGACGCTGCCAACGGTTGTCTACCGTATCACGCAATATCGACGCGCGCACCTTCAACGGACTGCTGCCTACGACCAGCAAATCCGCTTGCACGACCTTGCCGCGTACGATCGGCTCGGTCATTACTACCGCCTGATAATCCACATACTTGTCCGGCAATGCCATATCCATGCGTTGCAACGAACGGCTCATAATATATGTTCCTATAAAGAAGAATGTAAGGAGCACGCCTACGGACTGCGCTACCGCGTGCCCGCGCAACGACAATGTCGCAACAAGTGCCGTTACGACTATCGCTATCAACAGTGTTTGTGGGACTATCGGGTACAACGACTTGCCGGCCACTATGCCGAGGACGAGCATTACCGTCACCCTCAACACGGGATATAGTTGCAGTCGGTCGGCTAAATCCATTGGCTCACGGCATGAAGATACCCGTATACATGGTTCCGAACCCCGCCTTCAGGCGGCGTGCCGAGAAGTATTCGCCGGCATTGTCATAAGTATCAATGCCGGTAAGTACGATATTGTCTGATAGAAGTCCGGACTCAACGAGCTGAAGCCTGTTGCATCCGGGCAGGTCTATATGCCACTTCCACGACCGTCGTGGCTCAATCGCGCCGCCGGCAGGAAACTTCCGCGATATGGAAGCCATGTCGAAACCCGCTTGTTCAAACTCGTCGTAGACTTCCTGTCCTACTTCGAAGTTGCGCAACGTTATGCCCGGACCTATGAGCGCGTGAATATCGCCTGGTTCGCTACCGAAGACCTCCCGCATATACGCGACCGTCTTCTGCGCGATACGCTGTACAGTACCACGCCAGCCGGCATGTGCCGCGCCAACAACATGGTTGGCTGCATCGTAGAAAAGTATTGGGATACAGTCAGCCGTGAACACGCCTACGCACGTTTTCGGCATAGCCGTAACGACGGCATCTACGCCTTCCATGAGCCGTTCACGCCCTTTCTCCGCCAGAGAGAAGAACTCCGGCGTGATGTTCCTGACTTCCGTCTTGTGCACTTGGTGCTGGCGTACAATGTGACCGGCATCAAGCTTCAGCGCGGAAGCGACGGCGCGGAGGTTCATTCCGACTGCCTCCGGGTCGTCGCCACGATGTGGATTGATGTTGAGTTCGCTGTAATTGCCCTTACTGTAGCCCCCGTGACGCGTGGTAGTGAACGCCGTCACGCCTTCGGCAAAGTCGTAGAAACGCAGTACGGGCTTCATAAGTCGGTGTATTCAAAGTCGTCAAGGTCGGCAATTCCGTCGTCCGGCACGCTGTCGGTATCGTCGGCGACGTGTTCTTCCGCCATTTCCTTCCTGACGGTCTGCATATCCTTGTCACGATGCACGAGCGTATCTTCGGCTGTAATCTCCTGAAGCTTGTTGCTCTCCGAGTTGAGTTCTTCCCACAACAAGTCCTTCAGATCGTCTATCCCCTGCCCCGTCACGGCGGATATGAACACTACCGGCAGGTCGGTAGGCAGCGTTTCGCGCAGCATATCGATAAGTTCGTCGTCGAGCAGGTCGCTCTTAGTCACCGCAAGCACGCGGTGCTTGTCGAGCAGTTCGGGATTGAACTTGCCAAGCTCTCCAAGCAACACCTCGTAGTCATGCTTTATATCGTCGGTGTCGCCCGGCACCATGAACAGCAGCAAGGAGTTCCTTTCTATGTGCCGGAGGAACCGCAGTCCAAGCCCCTTGCCTTCGCTTGCGCCCTCGATTATACCCGGAATGTCAGCCATTACAAAGCTCTGTCCATCGCGGTATGGCACGATTCCGAGCGAGGGTTCCATGGTTGTAAACGGATAATTGGCTATCTTCGGGCGCGCGCTCGACAGCGACGAGAGCAGCGTTGACTTGCCGGCATTGGGAAATCCGACAAGACCAACATCTGCAAGGAGCTTCAACTCCATGATGACAGTCATCTCCTGCATCGGCTCTCCGGGCTGGGCGAAGCGCGGTGCCTGATTGGTAGCGGTGCGGAACTGGAAGTTTCCCAATCCGCCACGACCGCCCTTGAGCAACATTACTACTTGCCCGTCGTACGTCACATCACATACATACTTGCCAGTCTCGGCATTGTAGACTACCGTACCGCACGGCACGTCTATATAGACATCATTGCCGTCGGTGCCATGGCACTTGTCGCGCCCGCCGTTGCCGCCGTTGCCCGCGAACACATGGCGTTGGTACTTCAAGTGGAGCAAAGTCCAATAGTTGTGGTTTCCACGCAGATAGACATTGCCGCCACGTCCGCCGTCGCCTCCGTCAGGTCCTCCGTTGGGATTGTACTTGACGTGGCGCAGGTGCATGGAGCCGCGGCCGCCCTTTCCAGAACGGCACAGTATCTTCACGTAGTCTACGAAATTGCTTTCCGGCATATTGTTATGTATTGTTGGATATGTTGGATAAGGGAAATCACAAATGCGGAAACACCTGCGCGCTTCCCGCATTTGATGTATGTCGACACTTAGAGGTTGTCTATGACATTGCAGATGCGGTCGAAGATTTCATCGACCGTGCCGAGTCCCTCGACATGGTGGTGTATGCCCTCGTTCTCGTACCAGTCGATGAGGGGAGCCGTCTGGTTGTGGTAAACGTCGAGACGCTTCTGGATAGTCTCGGCATTGTCGTCGGAACGCCCGCTGATCTTTCCGCGGTTGATGAGCCGCGCCATAAGCTCGTCCTCGGGAACCGACAGCTCGATCATGGCTGCAACCTCGTGTCCGCGGTCGGCGAGCATCTTCTTCAAAGCCTCAGCCTGCGGTATGGTACGTGGGAATCCGTCGAAGATAACGCCCTCGTGCTCCTTGCCGAAGCTGTCGTACACGTCGGCGAGTATGCTTACCATAAGATCGTCCGGTATCAGCTTGCCCTCGTCGATGTATCCTTTCGCTGTCTTGCCCAGGTCTGTGCCTTTCTTTATCTGGTCACGCAATACGTCGCCCGTGGATATGTGTCCGAAGCCGTACTTTGCGATCATCTTGTCACTTTGTGTACCCTTGCCGGCGCCTGGCGCGCCGAAAATAACAATATTTTTCATCTTAGTATATGTAGTTTTTGAGCTTTCTTCAGTTGCAAGTCTCAATTTCTTCGGGGCAAAGATACAACAATTAATCCGAATAGCGACAAAAGTCGCCCCTCCTTTTAATCATCGGGGCGCATATCTTCTACACGCAGACGCTTCCAACGCTTAATGTCTTCCTTTCCGCCGATGCCGATAACCGACATGCTTTCGTCCAGCCTGCACTCCGGCTCGCTGCCGTCACGGACTATGTAGTGGAACGACATGCGCGTGTCCACGCTCCTTAGCCCGCGTATACCTGCCGCAGACGGTTCCTTTTGAAATGACACCTGTTCTATATATTTGTCGAAGGCTATCTGCACGCCGAATATCTTTTCTCCGCTCTCTCCAGCATGGGGCAGCCAGTCAAAAGCGTACTTGGCAATTCGCGCCGAATCCCTCCGTAGCGTCGGGACATCAGCGTCTGACAGTACCGCAACCACGGTGTCAACATCATACGCCACAGCATCATTACCGACAATATCCGTATGCCCTTGCAAGAAAGAGGAAACGGGCTTCCTTGTCAAATCGGGCGCGACTGACACATAATTCTTATTACATACGGCATGGCTCCCGTCTATGACCTTGCGCCTTATCCGCGGTTTCCCGTCCTCGGAAATGGTGTATACAGAAAGGCACCGCGACATATACACGCAAGTGTCCGCTACATATTGCTTTCTGCTTTCTATCGCCAGCAGGCTTATGCCGTCTTGCGCCAACACCCCGCCCGACAGCAACATCATTAGGCACAGGACAATACCGCCCTTCACCCTGCCATAATTCTCTCTACAAACTTTCTTTCCCTTCATAATTCCACAATTTAGAGCTTGCATAACCAACATTAATACCAGCTTTAAGACACTCTTTTTCTTTCTGAGTTAGTTCCGAAGAATTAATAACTCTTATCAGTTCTTGGCAATAGTTCTTCCATTCCTCCTCTGTTGTAACCAAGTCCATTCCTTGAAAATATAAATTTAGAACATCCATATAATTCTTCATCTCAGGGAACTCATTACTTGTTTTTGTAAGCATTTCATATACAGTCGCTGTAGAATCAGATACACTTCCTATAAAATCACAAAAATCAACCGTTTCTTGAGACAGAATTGTGTCAGAGTATATGTACGGAGGTACTACTTTTTCAATTTCATTATTGATTGAAGCAACTATACTGTCACTATTAATAGTTGCCCAATATTCAGCCTCATTATGCTCTAAAACTGCGTCATAAATAATTTTATTATGATAAAAACCAATACTATCGTTTATATCATTGTCGATATTCGAATCTGTCAAAACCAAATCACTCATTGCATAATCATATGAGTTAAGGCAATTTGTTGCTGGGACTATAGTACTATTTGTTACAGCTCTACTTGCCGGCTCTGCTATTAATTCATTAGTCGCTTCTACAACCGTCTTAAATAATTCTGTCTTGGCAGAATTTAATGAAGATGATTTCGCAGACTGCCAAATGTTTTCTCCTTTAAACAAGCCACGAACAGCTCCAATGCAATCTGCTCCAAATATTTTTAATCCATGTTTAAATAATTTCCCCAAAAATCCTCGAGTATTAGAGGTATAAAGTTTACTATTTATAGTATAAATACTATCTTCTAATATCTTGAACTTATTTACTGACACATCTGCTGTTTCTACAGACATGGAGCCAGAACTGTCTTGACAAGAAAAGCAGCAAGCCAAGCACAATAAAGTTACAAAAATGATTGAAATCTTTTTCATAAATTGTCGTTTTGTTACTAATTAATACTAATTGCTCGCAAAATTAAATATTCCTCATAAGATTAACAAGAAGAGACGAAAACTCTTTTAACTCTTTAACATCTATTAAATCTTAAGATTGAAAGAATTTACCAAAACATACACATTATAGTCATTTTTTCTTCCGCTCGCAAATGCACAAGCCCTACGACATTTCCATTAATTATTGTACAAGTTGCTCTCAAAACAAACTTTACAGAAGCCTCTTGGGGGCTACCGGGACTGTAAAAGGAACATCCCCTGCAAGCCGGTTCGGGGCGTGTGGGAGACCCGCCCCCGTTCGGGAATGGCTGAAAAAGCATGGAGGGTATAACAACGGCAAAGGCGGTTGCCAATGAATGGCAGCCGCCTTTGCGTATACGTATATTTCAAATATTTATAAGTCAGCCATAAGATTATAGCGCACGGAGCACATTGCCTGGTTATCCGACGACGGTATAGATGTCGCGGAGGTTGCGCCCGAGCTGGTCGTAGTCGAGACCGTAGCCGACGATGAAGTCGTTTGGTATCTCGATAGCGCAATACTCGATGTTGAGCGGCACCTGGAGCTTTTCAGGCTTGGTGAGCAACGTGCAAATGTGGAGCGACTTCGGCTCGTATTCCTCAAGCATCTTGAGCATACTCTGCATGGTCGCGCCCGTATCCACGATGTCTTCCACGATGATTACGTCGCGCCCTTTCAGCGGGACGCTTACGCCGATGAGCTTCCTGACCTTGCCCGTAGACTCGGTGCCCTCGTATGAAGCCACTTTGACGAAGGATATTTCGCAATCTATCGTAAGGTTGCGCATAAGGTCGGCGGCGAAGATGAACGATCCGTTGAGCACTGACAGCAATAGGGGCCTGCGTCCCTCGAAGTCATGGTTAATACGTTCGGCAACGGCTTTTACACGCCTCTGGATTTCAGCCTCGGGTATCGAGGTCTCAAATGTCTTGTCCTTGATAGTTACTCTGCTCATAATGGGAAATGGATATTAAGGCTGCAAAAGTACTAAAAAGTTACGATATGGGAAACTTAATCGGGACAATTTTGAGGCTTACATTCAGAGAATATAAAATCTTTTATTAACTTTGCGCTTGATATGAAGATATTTACAAGCTCTCAAATACACGAGTTGGACGCTTACACCATCCAACACGAACCCGTAAAATCAATTGACCTCATGGAGCGTTCGGCAAAGGCACTCGCCGGCGCGATAACGAGCCGCTGGACGAACCAGACTCCGGTAGTGGTGTTCGCCGGCCCGGGCAACAACGGAGGCGACGCCCTCGCCGTGGCGCGGCTGCTTGCCGAACAGGGATATTCGGTCAAGGTCAACCTGTTCAACATATCGGGACGGCTCAGCGACGACTGCGCCACGAACCGCAACCGCGTGCGGGAGTGCAAGCGCATAAAGGACTTCACGGAGATAACCATGCAGTTCGACCCGCCCATACTCGCCACGGGCACGCTCGTTATCGACGGACTTTTCGGCTCGGGGCTGAGCAAGCCGCTCGCAGGCGGGTTCGCATCGCTTGTAAAATACATCAACCAAAGCCCGGCAACGGTGGTGAGCATCGACATTCCGTCGGGACTCATGACGGAAGACAACTCGTTCAACGTCAGGGCGAACATCATCCGCGCCGACCTCACACTGACATTGCAATCGCGCAAGCTCGCCATGCTGCTTGCCGACTGCCAGGAGTTCCTCGGCGAGGTACAGGTACTCGACATCAGGCTTAGCCAGGAATATACCGACAGGACAGACTCGCAATATACCGTACTCGAGGAGAATGACATCACGGCACGGCTCCGTCCACGCGGCGACTTCGCACACAAAGGCTCCATGGGCAACGCGCTAATAATAGCCGGAAGCTACGGAATGGCTGGCGCGGCAATACTCGCCACGCGCGCGTGCCTGCGTTCTGGCGTGGGCAAGGTGACCGTACACACGCCGCGTAAGAACTATGCCATAATGCAGGCAAGCGTGCCCGAAGCCGTGTTGCACCTCGACCACGAGGAGACATATTTCTCCGAATCGGTTGATACGGAGGACTTCGAGGCTGTCGGTATCGGTCCCGGACTCGGACAACAGGAGAACACGGCAATAGCCATGATTACACAACTGAAGCGCACACAGTGCCCCGCGGTCGTCGATGCCGATGCCATAAACATGCTCGCCAATCATCGGGCGTGGATTCAGCAACTGCCGAAGGGAGTAATACTGACACCCCACCCCAAGGAGTTCGACCGTCTGGCGGGAGTGGCAAGCAACGGCAGCTACGAACGGCTGAGGCGCGCACAAGACCTGGCACAAAGCCTTCATGTATACATAATCCTCAAAGGACATTACTCGGCACTTTGCCTGCCCGACGGACACGTAGCCTTCAATCCGACTGGCAACAGCGGTATGGCTACGGCAGGCAGCGGCGACGTGCTCACAGGTATAATTACTGCACTACTTGCCCGCGGCTACAACAAGACCGAGGCCTGCATGGTTGGAATGTACCTGCACGGACTCGCAGGCGACATAGCCGTCAAAGACATTGGAAAGGAAAGCCTCGTGGCAAGCGACATCATACGCTATCTTCCGAAAGCCTTTCTTACGCTTTCAGAATAGACGAGGCTACCACGAAGCCATAGCTCTTGAGTGACAAGGTATATCCTATCGGAGGTTGAAACCATAGCTCTTGCGGGATAAGACATATCCTGTACGAGGATAAAGCACAACCAGTGTTAGGATAAAACATACTAAAAGAGGTAGAAAAACAGGTTGTTTTTCTACCTCTTATCATATATCCACCGATATGCAAGGCTTGTTACGCAAGCCCCACACGGCTTATTCTTAGTCGAGCTGCGCAAGTTTGTTCTCACTGCCGAGCACGTCTGTAATCTTGTGCTCGTACATTTCAATCATGTAGTTGCGTGCGACCTTGCCATACTGGCGCGGGTCGAAATAGTCGGGGTGGTTTGCAAGCGTCTCGCGCACACCTGCCGTGTAAGCAAGGCGTGAGTCAGAGTCGATGTTAATCTTGCAAACCGCGCTCTTGGCTGCCTCGCGGAGCTGTTCCTCCGGTATGCCTACTGCGTCAGGCAACTTGCCTCCGTACTTGTTGATGATGTCTACATACTTCTGCGGAACCGAAGAAGATCCGTGCAATACTATTGGGAATCCAGGAAGTTTCTTCTCTATCTCGTGCAGAACGTCGAATGCCAATGGAGGTGGAATAAGCCTGCCCGTCTTCGGGTCACGCGTACACTGTTCTGGCTTGAACTTGTATGCGCCATGGCTCGTACCGATTGATATAGCCAAGGAGTCGCAACCAGAACGCTGCGAGAAGTCGATTACCTCTTCAGGCTTTGTATAGTGTGACTCCTCGGAAGCTACTTCGTCCTCAACACCGGCAAGTACGCCAAGCTCTGCCTCAACGGTAACGTCGTACTTGTGGGCATACTCCACGCACTGCTTCGTCAGCGCGATATTCTCCTCATAAGGTTTTGAGGAACCGTCAATCATAACTGACGAGAAGCCCATGTCCACACAACTCTTTACGAGTTCGAAAGTATCACCGTGGTCGAGGTGGAGCACTATCTCAGGATGATTGCAACCATGTTCCTTTGCGAACTCCACAGCACCCTCTGCCATATAGCGCAGCAATACCGGGTCGGCATAGTTGCGCGCGCCTTTTGACACCTGAAGGATAACTGGCGACTTCAATTCTGAAGAAGCAGTGATGATAGCCTGAAGCTGTTCAAGGTTGTTGAAGTTGAATGCCGGGATTGCGTAACCGCCGTTGACGGCTCTCTTGAACATCTCACGGGTGTTGACAAGTCCGATTTTCTTGTAATCTACCATAGTTATTTTTATTTTAATGAATAGTGATTCGATATTTGTACTTGCAAATGTAGCGTTTTATTCTGATTCCAAAGAACTTCTAACGCTAATTGATGCAACATAAACGTTAAATTGTTTAATTTTCATGCCAGTGAAAACTTTATTTCATTCATTTGCAAAACGTACTTTGCAAACTGCTCCGTCATTCCTTAGCACATGGTTCTATGGCCTTCCATATCAATGAGGCAAGCGCGCCACCTATCAGCGGAGCGATGATGAATATCCACAAATTGGATAGTGCCGAACCGCCCTGGAACAATGCCGGTCCTATAGAACGTGCGGGATTTACCGACGTACCTGTAAAGCGTATGCAGGCAAGGTGCACGAGTATCAACGACAGTCCTATGGCAAGCCCGGCAAAGTTGTTTGTCGCACCGTTGGTCTTAGCCGTAGCACCAAGCACTACGAGTACGAACACACATGTAAACACCGTTTCTGCCAGAAAGCCGGCAAGCGGCGTTATGCCCTGCTGGAGGTCGTTGGCACCAGTTCCGTCAATCGTACCCGTGCTGCTCGTGAGCAGATACAGCACTGCCGCACCAAGTATTCCGCCAACTATCTGCCCTATCCAATAGCCTACTGCGTCCTTTACCGTCATACGGCCGCTAAGCAACACGCCAAGGGTTATCGCCGGATTGATATGGCAACCGGATATACCTCCAATGGTATAAGCCATTGCCACAACCGACAGACCGAAAGCCACAGCCGTACCAACCGTAGCCGGGATATTGCTTACAGGGTCACAACCTAAGGCGACGGCGGCACCGCAGCCCATTAATGTCAGCACCAGCGTGCCGACCATTTCTGCCAAATACTTCTTCATAACTGTGGGTCTTTATTGTGTTAATAATTTATCTTATATTGTGTTAATTACGCATTAACGAGCAACAGCCTCCCGCTGTATAGCTATTCATGTATGCGCAACGTCTTAAAGTCGGCATATCCGTTGCCACCATTACAGGACAGTCCAATGGTCACGCCTGTAAATCCTCCAGCGACTTCGGTAGACAACAGCGAACAGTTTACTGCTCCGAGTTCCAGCCATTGCCCTTCGCTGACAAGCACCGAGAAACGGTACATCTTACTATCAGTAGACACACGCAACCGCAACACAGGCGAACTTAACGTCACCGAGCCGACAATATAATCGATGGCTTTCAGCTTCATACGCATATGCACCTTGTAGTTGCGTCCGTCCTTCATAACGAACAGGTCGGCATGACCGTCATTTATCTGGAACACGCTGATTCCCGCCGCGCTGCCATTAAGACCGTTGCAATCTACTTCCGTCTCGTAAGTACACGACTGCGCAGTCTGCCTCAATCCTATCCAAGTGTTGGGTACTGGTTGGTCGTGGGTGGCTATAGATGACTTTAGCCGCAATCCCTTGCCCGTCAACTCATAGTTCTTTTCCACAGGCTGCCCGAGATGTATCCACTCCGGACCGAGAGCCTTTACATTGTTAAATATGTATTCCGACTGCGGAGCTTTCACTGGATATTGCGGAAGTGTGACTGCCTTCATCACCGTGTCTATGGCTTCTCCGCCATAGACCACGGGCCATTCGCCCTCACCCCATGTGACAGGGGCAAGATACGTTTCTCGTCCGAGATGATGATAAGCCCCCTCGAAGTTGCGGTACGCCAAGAACACTACCCACCAGTTGCCCTGTTGGTCTTGCACGAAGTCGCCATGCCCGCAACCCTGTATCTGCTTGGACTCGCCCTTGTGGTTGCAATTAGTCAGTATCGGATTGTTTGGATTAGCCTCGTATGGACCATATATGTTGCGCGAGCGTGCTATTGTCAAGTGGTGGGCGAGTTCCGTCCCGCCCTCGGATATGAGCAAGTAGTAATAGCCGTCCTTCTTATACAGATGAGGACCTTCTGGATAGCGTCCACCAGTTCCGCCCCATATCGGAGTGCTCGGAGTAAGCTGCTTGCCCGTTTGCGGGTCTATCTTGCAGAGCGTTATCTGTCCGTCGGGATTGGAAACCATCCAACACGTATCGCCCTCGAACATCAGGCTTGGGTCTATCCCCTGTTGCTGCAACCATACAGGCTCACTCCATGGACCGCGCGGATCTTTGGCAGTTACGAGGAAATTGCCTCCATTGCCAACATTGGTGGTTATCATGTAGAACGTGCCGTCGTTGTAACGTAGCGTCGGAGCGTATATTCCGAGCCACGACGTAGCGTCCTTCAGCGGCAGCTGGCTCTCGCGGGTAAGCACATTGCCTATCTGCTCCCAGTTCACCAAGTCCCTGCTGTGGTATATTGGAACGCCTGGAAAATACTGGAACGACGAATTGACTATATAATAATCGCTGTCTACCCTCACACACGACGGATCAGGGTGGAATCCCGGCAAGACAGGATTGCGGTATTCATCTGCCGTCTGTCCGCTTACGGTGAACGCCACCGCCAAAAGACAGACTATGACAAACAGTTTCTTCATTTGCGCTGATTAGTTGGTTTTTACCTATTCGTTTGGCTTCCAGCGACAAATTTACACCATTCAATCCATATCCGCAAGCATTTTTTAATAAATTTTAATCCACAATACCAAAATCATAATGATTGGGGATTAAACAGAACTATTCCTGATCATGTCCGTAAGGACTGACCGTAAGAAGCGTATACCATACCGACGTTTTCCATAAGGAACGCTGTTGTACGGAAAGTCAAGAACGTGGAAAAACACATACTAATGTGTTGGCTGATACATACTAATGCGTTGGTCGATACATACTAATGTGTTGGCTGATACATACTAATGCGTTGGCTGATACATACTAATGCGTTGTATACAACAAATGCGGCTACACGCCGAGCATCTTCTTCAATAGGAATGTGGCGTTCTGATTACGTGCCACGCCGGGAGTGACCTTATATGAATAAGTCACGTCGGTGCCGAGGGCTATCTCGAAACAATAGTTGTGGAAACGGTCAGGACGCTCGTCCGCCATTGCCGACAGCTTTAGGTCGTGGGTGGCTATGACTCCGGTGACGTTCTTGCCGGCAATATATTCGAGGAACATACGCGAACCTGACAGCTTGTCCTCGGAATTAGTGCCCTTCAATATCTCGTCCAATATGATAAGCGTCGGTCGGTTTCCGTTCCCCGTTGCAACGGCATTTGAGTTAACAGCGTCTATAATCTGCCGCAGACGGAGCAACTCGGCATTGAAGTAGGATATGCCATGTGTAAGGTCGTCGGTAGTACGCATGGACGTGAACAGGTTGAAACGACTGACAACGAGCTTGTCGGCGAATACTGGCATACCGTTCATTGCCAGCACGTAGTTGACTCCAAGGCTGCGCAGGAACGTACTCTTGCCTGCCATATTCGCGCCAGTGATGATGTAGAAGTTGCGGTCGTCAATCGTGAAGTCATTGCGTACGGCATTACGTCCGAGGAACGGGTGGAACAGTCCCTGCGCATTGTATACGACCTTGCGGTCACCGACGACTTCGGCATCGGTCGTCAATCCGCGCTCGTTATAACGGAACGTAGCCATAGACACGAGCATATCGTACTCGCCGACGGCATCTATCCACCCGTCGAACTGCGAGGAGTATCGCTGCTGCCACTTGTAAAAGCCAGTCAATATGCGGTAATCCCACAGGAACAGCATGTCGAACATGAACAGTCCGAGAATATTGCCACGGCTTTCAAGTTTCTGCAATATGTCGTTGAGCAGCCTCAACGACTCGCCCGCGCCGTCAACCTTGCGCCGCAGCTCCGCCAATACAGGTTCGTCGGTAGTGACGTTCTCCACAATGTCTACGAGCCGTACATAGACACCAAGCTGTCGTACGAGTCCGCCGACGACAGAGGTCATCTCCTTCATACTGCGGTTGCAAATGATGTATACGGCAAAGAAGTTGAACACGCACCACCACACCATGGCGAGAATATGTGTCTGCCACACTATGCTTGCGACCAGCGCACACAGGAAAACGACCTCGTACATACAGCTCGCAACCCACAACACGCGGCTCCTTGCCCAACGTGGCAACCGTATTTCGACCAGTTTCCCAAAAGCTTTCCTTACGGCTGACGTATCGGCTACGCCACGCTGACCCAACTGCTTGAACTCTGTCAGGCGTTCGGGCGACCGCGATAGTTCCGCAATAGCGTTACGGCGGTCGTCATGAAATCCGTCGTCGAGCCTCAACGCACGCGCAATCATGTCCGCACCGCCTGTCGTTACGGCACGGCATATACGCTGGTAGAGGCTGCCAGCACCAAAGATGTCGAGGTCAAGGGCATATGGGTGTCTGGCATCGGCATACTGTTTCCCGTCGTCAAACGCACTATATTTGCCGTCAATATAGTCTGTTTCATGTGCGCAAACAGCCCGTTTGTCCTCAAGGTCACGTATTGCCTTGTCGTTCTTCGAGTCCTCACGGCGTATACCTATATATATAAGAATGAAGAAGGTAATGATTCCTGCCGCCCAACCACCAAGATCGTAGTTGGTGAACAGCACCACCGTACCTATAATGAGCAAGAAAGAAAGTACCTCTCCTATAATAAAAGCCTTGTTGCGGGCACGACGTGCTGCCAGTTTCCGGTCGGCATCAGCTATCGTTTTGCTATAATATGTCATAAATTCTGCGTCTTTGGGTCACAAAGGTAATATATTTTTTTGCCATTATATGGGTTTATTCTTACTTTTGCAAACAAGTACAAACAATAAACCAAACCGGAACATGAAGATAAAAGCTATCATCGCCATTGCCGGCATACTGTTCAGTATCGCCACTTACGCAGGTTCCACGCTGCCAATACAAGGCAACGTCATCACACCCGACAATCCTAATATACAGTATATAGGACGTATCAACTGGGCAAACAAGCAACGTCCAGCATTCAATTATCCCGGTACGGAGATACGCGCCAACTTCACTGGCACGTCGCTGAAGATGATAGCACGCCCTATGAGCGGTTATTTTATGGTGAAAGTCGATGACGGCGAGGCTTTCAAAGTGAGCTTCAACGCTTCCGCCGACTCCGTAGTAACACTTGCAACGGCACTGCCACAGGGCAAACACACGGTACGAATATGCTATGCCATTGAAGGGCTGTCAACACACCCAGAGTTCTGGGGCTTTGTACTCGACAAAGGTTGTAGTCTAACCACTCCAGCCCCACTGCCAAACCGCCGTATCGAGTTCATCGGCAACAGCATAACATGCGCCTACGGCGTAGAGTGTACCAATCCGAACGAGCACTTCAGCTATGCCACGGAAAACCATTTCTACGGCTATGCGACCATTGTGAGCGACTCTCTCAATGCCGTTCACACCTCCATATCACGCAGCGGTATCGGCGTTTACCGCAACTACAACGGCAATGTCAACGGCGATTCCGTATGTATGCCGCAGGAATTCCTCTACACCAAGTATGGCGACAGGACGCAGAAGTGGGACTTCAAGCGGTATCAACCTGATGTAGTATGTATCAATCTCGGCACAAACGACTTCTCGCGCGGACGCGGCGACCTTAACCTATATGCCGGCGCATACCTCAAGTTCGTAGTTTTCCTGCGCTCGGTGTACCCGAAGGCAAAGATAGTAATGATTACAGGACCGCAGCTTGACGAGAGTATCAACGATTATGTCAAGCAGGCTCTCGACCAAGTAAGGCTTGCCATGCGCAACAATGGCGACAAGGACATCTACCGCTTTGACTTCTCCCACCAGACCGGTTCGCTCGGATATGGCTCCGACGGTCACCCAAGCTACTTGCAACAGCAGAAGATGGCTGCGGAACTCATACCGTTCCTGCGGCAGATTACCGGGTGGAAATAATAACGCCTTCCTGCTTCTTGCCGTCTATCATTATCTTTAGCGGATTCGGGAAGCGGACATGGCGGACATGTGCGGTTTCTTTTACAGCCGGCATAGAGTCAAGCAAATCGCGCTGGTAAACACCGTCATTCATATACGGGCTTATGGTGAAGTAGCCCACACCGAACGAAGTTAGGTTCTGGAAGAAGTGGGTGCCCTGGCTCGGGTCTACACGATAGTTCTTAAGTCCTTCTTCCACTATCACGCGTGCAGCCGAAATATGCGGCCACTTCACCGGTATGCCAAGCCACGGATCGCTTGATCCCCAGCGCCCTGGACCAATGAGCAGGTAGTTTCTGCCACTATCGAGGAACTTCCTGTTTATCTCCTCTATCTCCATGGCAATAGTTGGATTGTCGGACGCGCTGAAGTCATCGCCAGTTTTCACATATACTACATCGGTTACGTCCTCGCTGACACCATGTCCTAATGCCATATGCGAGCGGACAAGGCACTGCGAGTCGTCTATATTCGACAAATCCTCATCTATTTCCTGCTTGTCATCAACTATCGGGCGTATCTGCAACAGATAGAACTCGCCAGTACGATCGGCATTAAGGTTGCACGCGAATTCAATCTCTACCGGTCTCCGCATTGCCTCCGAACCGTATTTCATCGACATTCGAAGAATCTCGGGCAGCGGGAACACTCCTTGCTGGAGTACTCCACAGAAGGATATTATCTTACGCCCCCCCTCGTATATCCCGTCATATATAGTCTCGTCATACGGCAGATACGTAGAGGCAAGGTAGTTGAGGGAGTTGTCCGCCACTGCGTCCTTTACTCTGAGTTTAAGTATGTTGAACCCGTCATCAACCTTGAAGTCCTCGCCGACATGCTTCATGTCAAGCGCATAGAACTGCGTCTGGGTCTGGCGCAATGCCAATTCCGTCTCACTCAATTGCAACACATGGTCAGGGTGGTACGGACTTACCCTCAACGTCTGTCCGCCGTCTACGATATACTTGCCCAATCCCACTGCAAGCGACGCAACGCCTTCTTCCGACTTCTCATCACCAATGGGATAATAGTTGAGCGATCGGAGCACTCCCGATATGTTTGGATAGAACCTGTCGCCATACCGCTTGCCCACTACTTCCTGCAATATGACTGCCATCTTCTCCTGATCGATGAGGTTGCTCGTAGCCGTCATGTAAGCCTTGGAGTCCTTGAAGAACACTGACGCATAGACGCTCTTGATGGCACATGCCAACATTCTCAGCATCTCATACCGGTCGTCAAGGTTAGGTATCATATAGGTATTGTATATACCGGCAAAAGGCTGGTAGTGCGAGTCTTCAAGCAACGACGAAGAGCGTATGGCTATCGGGCTTTGTGTAGCGTCGAAGAAGGCAAAGAAGTCACCTATGAGCGTGTCGGGAAGCTGTGCCTTGAGGAATGCCGCCAATATCTCATCGTCGCCAGCCCCGCTAAGCGCTATTTTGTAGAGGTCGTTCTGCTCCATGAAGTTGTCGAATATGTCGGTACAAAGGACAACCGTCTTCGGTATCTGCACCGTAGCGCCTGCATACTGGTTGAACTCCGGGTGTGTCTTGATGATATTGTCAAGGAACGCAAGCCCACGTCCCTTACCACCAAGCGAACCGTCGCCTATACGCGCGAAGTGCGCGTAACGGTCGAACTTCTTTCTATCGAATACAGCCACGATGCCCTGGTTGCGTATGTGACGGTACTTGACGATAGCGTCGAAGATTATCTTGCGGTGCGCGTCCACGTCCTGCAACTTGTGCCACGTCACGTTCTTCAAGAACTGCGATACGGGGAATATGGCACGTGCCGCCAGCCAACGGCTTATATTGTTGTGGCTGACATGGTAGAGCATAGAGTCGTTGGGTATCTTGAATATGTTGTCCTGCAGTTCCTTCAGGCTGTGTATGCGCAATATTTCCTTTCCAGTCTTAGGGTCACGGAACACGAAGTCGCCAAATCCCATGTGTTCTTCCAGCACACGCTTCAGCTCTACGCTCATCGCCTTGGAATTCTTGTCAACGAACAAGAAGCCGTGTTCCTCCGCCTCCTTGCGGTTGGCTTCTTCCGAACTCTCCATTATCAGCGGCACATACTCGTCCTCCTTGCGTATGGCTGTAAGCAACTTTATTCCCGCCTGCGGGTCTTTGGCTTCCGACACCTTCTCACCAACGGCATACGGCTCGCCAGGTTTCACATTGTGAATCGGGAATCTTACGTCGCTAATCACTCCGAGACAATTGTCCTTGTACTTCCCGTACAGCTGCCATGCCTCCTCATACGTACGTGCCAACACCACCTTTGGTCGTCCGCGCATACGCAGGTTGGCAGCATGGCGGTTCAACGCCTCGGTAGAGAAGTTCTGGCTCTGCTTGAGAATGTAGCTGTAAAGGTTGGGCAGTATGCTGGAGTAAAAGCGAATGGAGTCCTCCACGAGCAATATCATCTGAACACCGCCCTCGTTGACATCATGCTCTATGTTCATACGGTCCTCTATCAGCTTTATGATAGACAGTATCAGGTTGGTATTGCCAAGCCAGCAGAACACGTAGTCGAAAATACTCAAGTCCTCGTCCTGTATGCGCCTCGTGATGCCGTGGCTAAACGGCGTAAGCACCACGCAGTGAATATCAGGAAACTCGCCCTTTATGGCACGCGCCACGTCGAAAGCGTCGTTGTCTGCATTGCCCGGCATACATATCACAAGGTCTATATCGACTGTCTTCAGCACCTTCTCCGCCTCATCAATCGTACTTACCTGCGTAAATGTCGGCGGATAGCGCAGTCCGAGTTCCATATACTCGTTGTATATCTTCTCCTCCACCCTGCCGTCGTCCTCAAGCATGAACGCATCATACGGGTTAGCCACTATCAACACATTATATATACGGCGCATCATCAGGTTGACAAACGACACGTCCTTTAATATAAACCGGTTCCATTCGGCTGGTATCTGTTCCATTCGGCGTTAGTCTTTCGTTAGAGGTTATATCCTTTCCTTTCACAAAAGTATGTATTTTATTCCTTATTCCAAAATCCGAATGTGCATAATCCGAATACCTGGCACAAAAAACATGACCATTATGCGATTGCAAGGCGGTGGCGTAAGACATAAAGTAGAAAGGAAAAGTCTAAATACTGAATATTTTTTAAAGTATTATGCATATTTTAATAATAAGTTTGTACCTTTGTGCCGACATTTTGTAACAAATCAAAGAAATATCAACACAAACGTTTACGGTATGAAGAAATTTACTCATTGCTTAGCGGTTGCAAGCATATTGTTTGCCACCGTGTCCGGTGTTGTCTATGCCTCCGTAGGCATACCACGGACAAAATTCAAACTACCAAAGAACCAGACTGTCAGAACCCGTGTCAAAGGTTCCACAGAGAAGGCTCCGACATTCTCCAACCAACCAGACGTACAAGCTTCCAAGTCCTCTCCACTCTATGCCGAGGGCAGCGTAACACTGTATGGCGACGTTATCTATTCCGACAATTGGGAGGAGACATCTGACTATGGCGTGTACTCCATAAACACGTCTACGGGCAGTCTCTCGTCGGTATCGTCAACAGGCGACTACAACTTCCGCGCTACTGGCGGAGCAGTCTACAAGGACGGGCATTATTACATTATAAAGGGAGATGAATATTCCGCCACATGGTATGACTACAGCACCGACAGTTGGGAAGAGGAGAACGAAGGTGAGGAGAGTTCCAAATGGCTTGCGTCGGATATGACCGTCAGTCCGACGGACAATAAGATATACGCAGCCATGTCCGACGGCAACGGTGGTCAGGAGCTGACGACTGTCGATTTCAATTCTGAAAGCCGTACTGTCATAGGCTCGCTCGCTACGAGCCTCGTAACCCTGTCGGCAGATGCCTACGGACAACTGTACGGTATCGGTGCCAACGGAGTGCTGTATAAGGTTGATGCGGCTACGGCTACGGAAACCGCTGTCGGCTCTACTGGTATCAGCCCGTCGGGAATGCAGAGCGCGACTTTCGACTACGCCACCGGCAACCTCTATTGGGCAGCATCGACTGACGACAACGTTGGCGCGCTTTACCTCGTAGACACTACTACCGGCAAGGCAACACGGCAAGCCATATTCGCTGGCAACGAGCAGATTGTCGGACTGTATTCGCTAAGCGAGGCACAGGCGTGGGAAGGTGCCGACATGCCGTCTGCACCTACCGACGTAAAGGTGACCTACAGCAATGGTCAGAGCGTAATAACATGGTCTGCACCGACAAAGGGACTCCACAACGGAACACTTGACGAGACGGACACCAAATATGACATCATGCGGTTGCCAGACTCCGTGACCGTGGCCCATGACATCACGACGACCACATACACCGACGACTTCACGCCCTCGCAACTCGGAGCCTACACATACGAGGTGACTGCGAAAAACAGCGTCGGCACTGGCGGAAGCGCAAAGAGCAATGCCATCGTTGCCGGCAATGCCGTCACACCTCCATACTCACAGACATTCACCGACGAGGCAAGCTTCTCACTGCTCACAATGGTTGATGCCGACGGCGACGGTTCTACATGGACGGCATCGGCGATAAACAAATACGCGCACGAGCCAGGAGCACCATTCGAGTCGAGCGACGACTGGCTGTTCACCCCACGCCTCGCATTGAAGTCCGACCGCCTCTACCGCCTGCGCTTCGCCGTCAATGCCGCATTCGCAGCCAACTATCCTTATAATGTCAAGGCAGCAATAGGCACAGAGCCGACCGAAGACGCGGCAACGCAGACGATACAGGAAAGCGTGCGTATCAACGTGCCCGACACAACGAGCCTTGGTGGATACTTCAAGGTTGCCGGAGACGGAGAATACTACGTCGGCGTAAACGTCAGCGGATATGACATTCAGGACATACTCCTACATTATTTATATATAGACGAAGGTCCGAAGTTCGCCGCACCAGATTCAGTCACCGCGTTGAAAGTCACGCCAGGAATGCGCGGAATGAACATTGCCACCCTGTCGTTCACCGCACCTGCGAAGACCGTCGGAGGCGACAATCTCTCAAGCATATCAAGCATAAAGGTATACCGTGGCTCGACCCTGATAAATACCATAAGCGACGTAACTCCAAACGGCAGCTATACAGTCAACGACAACACACCATCTGAAAACACGTTCAACAGCTACAGTATCGTCGCAGAGAACGCAGAAGGCGACGGACTCGCCGCCGAGGCTACAGTATTCGTTGGCACCGACACGCCACTTGCACCAACCAACGTAAAGGCTTCGTTCGATCCAAGCAATACGGACAAGGTGCTGCTTACATGGACTGCTCCAGTGGCAGGAGTCAATGGCGGATACATAAGCACAAGCAGCCTTACGTATGGAATACAGCGCATAGTCGGAGGCGGTACGAGTGCCGACGTGCTACAAAGCACATATAGCGGGACAACATTCACCGACGATATAGACAACACTGGCGAACAGGCTTACCAGATATACGGAGTGGCAGCCAACAACAGTCGTGGATATAGCGACGTGGCAGCATCGAACGCAATCATCAAGGGTGCGCCATATGCACTGCCGTTCGCAGAGACATTCCCCGAAGGCAGCCGCAAGTACTTCTGGATAGCAGCCAGTACTCCTGAAGACGGACAAGCATCATGGGGTGTAGGCAACGACTATCAGACTGGCGACTATTACTTCCAGTACTCGCACAGCTACCGCTCGGGCGACGACGCTATCATCACCTCAGGAAAGATAACCACCGACGGAGCCGCCAACCCGATACTGGAGTACAGCTATTGGTATCGTGGCGAGGAAGGCGACGACTCACTGGACGTATATCTCATCAAGAACGGCACCGACACGGTGCTCATCGACGACGAGCCGTATACGCTGTACATGAACTCCAAGGACTTCGAGAAAGTGACCGTACCACTGGCACAGTATATCGACGCAAGCACCAAGTTCATTCAGATAGCGTTCTACATCAAGACGTACAGCTCCGATGCCACGCAGTCGGCAGCCGTAAAGGACATCACTGTACGCGACCTACAGGACTACGACCTCATGGCGCAATCACTCTCCACCCCGCAAAAAGCCATTTCTGGCGACACTATCGACATAACAGCCAGCGTGCGCAACTATGGTTCGAAGACCGCCGACGCATACAGCGTCGACCTTCTGGAAAGCGACAAGGTCATAGCCTCACAACAGGCTGCCGGACTCAAAGCCGACTCCCTGCGTGCGTTCACGTTCAAAGTACCAGTAGGCACATTGGAAGACACGTTGGCATTCTCATTCCGCGTGAACTATGACGCCGACCTCGTACCCACAAACAACGGCAGCGAGTCCGACACGACGGCAGTGACGCTGCCCGTCTATCCGTCGCCACAATCAGGAGAATACACCCGCAACGGCAGTACAGAAATAGACCTTGCGTGGCAGGTTCCTGCCTTCAGCCAGTTCACTGTGCCAGAGACCGACGGAGCGGAAGACTACGCCGCATTCGCTATTGAAGGACTGGGCGGTTGGACGGTTCGCGACCGTGACGGAAAAGGCACGCGCAGCGACATACAGGTAGACTGGAATGATGTCAACTACACGCACAAGGGCGAGGCTATGGCATGGATCGTCATGAACCCGGCAGATGCTGGCGCGTCATTCACAAACTGGATGGACGAGCCTACCGGCTGGCAACCCGTAAGCGGCAAGCAATACTTCGCATCGATAAGCGACACTACTGGAACCAACGACGACTGGCTTATATCGCCAGAACTCAACGGCGAGGCGCAGACGGTATCATTCTACCAGCACGGATACTACGGAATGGAGCAATACGAGGTACTGTATTCTACCACCGACACGGCAGTAGCAAGCTTCACTACACTGGGAGTACAGCAGTCGGCTTCAAGCTGGACGAAAGTCAGTTTCGAGCTGCCAGAAGGCACAAAGTACTTCGCAATACGCAACCTCGGTGCCGAGTACTCGCAGTATTTCTTCGTCGACGACATTGAATTCCGCCCACAGAGCAACAAGGGCGTACTGCGGTTAAACAAGTACAATGTCTACCGTGACGGCGACAAGATTGGTGAGGCGGAATCGACGGCGAATACGTATGCCGACAACGACGTTCCAACCGGCAGCCACGTATACAAGGTGACGGCAGTCTACAACCTTGGCGAGTCGTCAGCCGCGACTATTGAAGCCAGCACGGCCAGTGGTATAACTGACATTCACGGAAACGCCAACACCAACCTACTCGACGGCTCGCGCCTCACAAGCAACGAGCCTGTCGATGTCTACTCCATAGACGGCAAACGGCTGTTCCACGGAGCGGCTGCCAACGGCATAACGCTGCCAGCAGGCACGTACATAATACGTACTGCCACACAGACTGCAAAGGTTGTAGTAAGGTAGCGGCAACTGCACACGGCACAAAACACAAGATAAATCCCGGACATTCCTTTGATGATTGTCCGGGATCGTTATTTTTTATTTACCACAAGAGAAGTCTTCAACTATCTTACAGCCCGGCAACAGCTACCTGTACCGGAAGCAATAGTCACGGTGGTCGTTGATGATTCCGATAGCCTGCAAGTGGCTGTATATGATTATGGAACCTACGTACTTGAATCCACGCCTTTTCAGGTCTTTGGAAATACGGTCGGACAGTTCGTTGCGTACGACCCACTCATGCTGATGAGACGGATATACAAGCGAACGTCCTTTGGTGAAACTCCATATGTAACTGTCGAACGTGCCGAACTCGCGCTGTACGTTTACAAAGGCTTGCGCATTACTGATCATCGCACGTATCTTGCGCGGCGAGCGTATCATGCCATCGGTGTTCATTATCCGCTCTACATCGCCGTCGGTGAAAGCTGCGACACGCGCTGCGTCAAACTCCGCAAAGCACTTGCGGAACACATCGCGCTTCTGCAACATGAGCTTCCAGGACAGTCCGCACGACATAGACTCCATAAGCAAGTACATAAAGTGGCTGCGGTCGTCATGGACGGGAGTACCCCATTCTTCATCATGATACGGCAGATAGAACGGGTCTGCCTCAAACTCACGGCACCGAACGGGATACTGCAAGTGGTTCATTGCATGACCTGCCCACGCAGTCTCCTCGACGAAGCGGAAGCCGACGGCACGATAAAGCCTTTCCGCCCACGGGTGAGTATGGTCTACAAGCAGTCCTACGGGTTGTCCGCCATTGCGCGAAATACACATACGGAGCAACGACGTGGCAATACCGTGGTGGCGGTACTCTTTCTTCACGCATAGCGAGTCGATATAGTATTCCCCCGCACTGGTCTCATCGTCCATGCCGGTGAAGTCACGCCCGAGATATTCCCTTGCGGCATCTATAAACCGACGGCGAAGACGGTGCAAGTCCTTGCCGTCATAACCAACGAGTATGCCCGCTATATCATCACCCGACATGGCTGTCAGCGTATTGCGATAGCTGTACTGGCTGTCGTCCATACCGACGAGCGCGGTCATCATATCGTGGAAGTCGTCAAGCGTATGCCCTTCGCCGGCAATATTCTGGCAACAGTCGTAATCCATAGCCTCCATAATCATCGAGGCTATCTCCGATGTCTGTTCCCTGCGTGCCGGCAGTATCTCAATCTTCTGTTTCTTTCCCATACTTATCCCTTTGTATACAAGGGCACAAAATTACAAATAAAAACACACCGTATAAAATAATTCACTATCGTTTGCAACGAGATTTGAAAGTCTCGAAAGTAAGATTAGTATCTTTGCCAAAGGATTAAAGGGAAGAATTATGCAAACAATAGACACATACAGACTTACAAGTCTTGAAGAACCGTCCGACGAAATGCTTTCCCAAATAATGCACGAGGCAGCAGAAGAAGCCAAACGCAAGGGAGAAGAAGCGCACAAACGATACTTCGACCAGTTACGTAAAGATGCTATAGAACAAAGCAATTTGTGGTTTAAAAACAATTCAAAAATATCTTTTGCAATATGACCGAGCATAACCACAAGCCTGTACTCATCGTAATTGCAGGACCAAATGGTTCTGGAAAGACTACAATTACATCAAAGATTCTTCATCACGAATGGCTTGAAAACGCCATTTACATTAATCCTGATATAATCGCACAAGAAAAGTTTGGCAGCTGGAATGACCAGGAGGCTGTAATGAAGTCGGTACGATATTGCGAACAACTTCGTGAAGACTGCCTTGTACAGAAAAGAAGTCTCATTTTCGAGACAGTTCTATCCATTCAACAAAAAATAGACTATATAAAGCGTGCCAAAGAAGCAGATTGCCGCATTGCATCTAAACTCGTAGACCGTACATATATTTATGACAATTCTATCGAGAACGCAGAAGCGCAATTGTTATTCCGCATGGTTGAAGGCAAACTTTACAAGCAATATTCAAAGACTATACCAGAATGGGCGCAGACCATTCTGCAATAAACGCCAATTGCGTCCTTGACATATCAAGGGCAATTAACCGTACGGTTCAAGCATCATTATTCTGACGATATTACAAATGTATTTATTCCAGTTTAACGGCTGTTTTTCTTGCATTCTACCGACTGTATTCCTTAGGTTGTAAGAAATGTATTCCTTAGACCGTAACGAATACATTCGTTAGACCCTAAGGAATGTATTCGTTAGATTCTGGCGTCTGCAAGCGGAAAATTCCGCGTACAGTCCGCCTACATTCCGTCTCCAGTCAATCTTATTCCGTGATAAAAAATGCCAAATGACAATCGACAAGTCATTTGGCATATATCTATAGTGCGCCTGACAGGAATCGAACCTGCACTGCGTGAACAACTAGATCCTAAGTCTAGCGCGTCTACCAATTCCGCCACAGGCGCATTATTTACTTAACACGACAAGTCTCCCAATAATATACAGGGCGGCTTGAAATTAAGCGGTTGCAAAGGTAATGAAAAAAAATCGGGGGACGTAATGTTTTGACGATTATTGACGTTTTCAAGGCGAAAAGTTTGCAATACGGGGCGTTTTTCTTACTTTTGCAACCGCTTAAGAATAGGTATAATAATGATTCGTGCAGCTTTTTTCGATATAGACGGAACGCTCGTCAGCTTCAAGACGCACCGTATACCACAGTCGGCAGTAGACGCAATGAGGGAATTTCACGACCGTGGAGGACGCATCTACATATCTACCGGACGACCAATAGCGATAGTGAACAACATAAGCCAGATAGAAAACCTCGTTGACGGATACATAACTTTCAACGGGGCTTATTCATTCGTAGGTGACGAGGACATAAACTGCGACGCAATACCAACAGAGGACGTGCAGACCATGCTTGACGACGCACGAAAGAAGGACTATACGGTACTTGTCTGTGGCAAGCGTGACGTGGCTCTGTATAACTATCATGAGGTGTTCGACGAGGTGTTCGTACGCGAACTCGGAGTGAACAATGTAGACACCCGTCGTTCCGTAGAGAGCCTGAAAGGAGAGCCAATACTACAGCTGACACCTTTTATAAATGAGGACGACGAGGCAGAGGTAATGGCACATATGCCACATTCGCTGTCGGCACGGTGGAACCCACGGTTTACCGACATTACTGTGCGCGGAGCAGACAAGGGGAACGCGTTAAGAATGCTTGCCAGACATGAAGGACTTGACATCTCGGAGTGCGTGGCATTCGGAGATGGAGGCAACGACATAGCCATACTACGCGCAGCTGGAATCGGAGTGGCTATGGGCAACGCTGCCGACGACGTGAAAGCTGCGGCAGACTTCGTCACCACACATATAGACGACAACGGAATAGCAAACGCATTAAGGAAACTGACATGTCAAGGATAGAATTAGGACGGTACAACACGATGCGCGTAGTACGCAAGGCGTACAAGCATACAGGCGCGCGTATAGGAGACAAGGAAGTGTTCGGGATATATCTCGACGGTGGTGACGACGGTGAGATTCTCATGCCGGAGAAGTATGTTCCAGACGGCGTGGAGATAGGCGACGAGATAGACGCGTTCGTATATCTCGACCAAGAGGAGCGTCCTATAGCCACAACAGAGAAGCCGTTGGCACAGGCTGGCGAATTCGCCTATTTGGAGTGCTCGTGGGTAAACGAGTATGGGGCATTCCTCAATTGGGGAGTGACGAAAGACCTGTTCTGCCCGTTCCGCGAGCAGAAACGCAAAATGGAAGTCGGCGAGAGCTATATCGTCTACATATACGTAGACAACGAGAGCTACCGCCTTGCGGCATCAGCAAAGGTAGACAAGTTCCTTGGCGACATCACGGACGCGGACGACGGAAGATACCGCCACGGCACAAAGGTAGACTTGCTCGTATGGCAGAAGACCGACCTTGGCTTCAAGGTAATTATCGACAACCTGTTTGGCGGACTGATCTACGAAGACCAGATATTCCGTTATGTACATACTGGCGACCGCATGGAGGGATATATCGACAACATCCGTCCTGACGGAAAGGTTGACTGCACGCTTCAGCCTACCGGTATGAAGCAGACAGAAGACTTCGCGCAGACACTGCTGGAATATTTGCGAGGCAACGGCGGTGTTTGCGAGCTCGGCGACAAGAGTGATGCAGAAGACATCAAGCACCAGTTCCACGTATCAAAAAAGGTGTTCAAGCGTGCGGTCGGCGACTTGTACAAACGCCGGCTGATAACTATCGAACCTCTGCGCATTTCACTAATATAAACAACTGTTCATGCTTATAATAGTAACTGTATTAGCCTACTTCGCAGTACTTCTCGGACTAAGCCGGCTGACGGCACGCCGGTCGGACAACGAGACTTTTTTCCGTGCCGGACGACGCTCGCCGTGGTATATGGTGGCATTCGGAATGATCGGCGCAAGCATATCCGGTATAACTTTTGTCAGCGTGCCGGGCATGGTGCTCAAAACCGACATGACATACCTTCAAATGTGTATCGGGTTCATTCTCGGCTACTTCACGATAGCGTTCGTATTGCTGCCACTGTACTACAAGTTAAATCTGACCACAATATACACATACCTAAAAGGACGCCTCGGCGTACGCTCCTACAAGACTGGCGCGTCGTTTTTCCTGCTGTCGAAAATGACAGGTGCGGCGGTAAGGTTCTATGTCGTGTGCATAATACTTCAGAAGTTCGTACTCGACACCGTCGGTGTACCATTCCCCGTAACGGTAGTCGCTATGGTCGTACTAATATGGATATATACGCGCCGTGGAGGTATCAAGACTCTGGTATGGACTGATACGTTCCAGACGTTATGCATGTTCGCGGCACTCATACTTATCATATATAATGTAATAGGCGCGCTCAACATGTCGGTAGGCGATGCTGTCAGTGCCATTGCGCACGACGCGCACAGCCGTGTGTTCGTATTCGGCGACTGGGTTTCACGGCAGAATTTCTGGAAGCAGTTTTTCAGCGGTATGTTCGTGGCTGTCGTCATGACAGGTCTCGACCAGGACATGATGCAGAAGAACCTTACATGCAAGTCACTGCGTGACGCTCAAAAAGACATGTGCACATATGGATTCGCATTCGTGCCGGCAAACTTGCTGTTCCTCTCCCTCGGCATACTGCTTACGATGCTTGCCGCACAAACAGGAACGCCGCTGCCAGCACAAGGTGATGAGCTGCTGCCAATGTTCGCCGCGTCAGGACGTTTGGGTAATACCGTCGTGGTACTGTTCACGATAGGCGTTGTAGCCGCGGCATTCTCATCGGCTGACTCCGCGCTGACAGCACTAACTACAAGTTTCTGCGTAGACATAATGGGCAATTCCGATGACGAGCGACTGCGCAAGCGCGCGCATTTCGGAATAGCCGTGATATTCATATTGTTCATACTGGCATTCCGCGCGCTAAACAGTACGAGCGTAATCGACGCGATATACATACTCTGCTCATACACCTACGGACCACTATTGGGGCTGTTCAGTTTCGGACTGCTGACCCATAGGAGCGTCACCGACAAGTGGGTACCTTATATATGTATCGCGTCGCCACTCATATGCCTCGGGCTCGACTATGGCGTACGGGCAACCACAGGATATCAGTTTGGTTATGAACTGCTGATGCTCAACGGACTGCTCACGTTCCTGGGTCTGATGTTGAGCCACCCGCATATACGGCTGCAACGGGACGGCTTGCACGGTTGACACATTTTCTGTAACTTTGCACCACCTTTCAACATTGTAGCTATGGTATTCAGCAAAGCGGCAAGCGACCTCCTTCTGAGCAAGATACGTGACGGACTGTCAATGACGCGCGGTGAGAAGTTCAACCTCATCGTGGCATTGTCAATACCGTCCATTCTCGCACAGGTGACATCGGTACTGATGTTCTACATCGACGCGTCTATGGTCGGCTCGCTTGGCGCCACAGCCTCGGCAAGTATTGGACTTGTAGAGCCTGCCACATGGCTTTTCGGATCTTTGGTAGGCGCGGCTTCAATGGGGTTCAGCGTACAAGCAGCCCACTTCATAGGAGCAAAGGACTTCTCAAAGGCACGTTCCGTAATGCGCCACGGCTATATCTTCGGTCTCGCCATCTCACTTGTACTCATGACAATAGCCGCAACGATAGCGTTTCCACTACCACGGTGGCTTGGTGGCGGCGGCGACATCCAACACGACGCGTCACTTTATTTTCTCATATACTCAGCAGCCGTACCAATACACCTGGTAGAACACTTGTCGTCGTCGATGCTGAAAGTATCCGGCGACATGCGCCATCCGAGTTTTATATCCGTGGCAATGTGCTTCATGGACGTATTCTTCAACTTCCTTTTCATATTCCCCACACGTGAGATAAGCGTTTTCGGTATGCATTTTACCGTCTTCGGATTCGGACTCGGAGTGGAAGGAGCGGCTATCGGCACGCTGCTTGCGATACTGTCGGCAGCCATTCCACTCGTATGGTTCGCCATATTCAAGAGTCCAATCCTTGCGTGGCGACTCGACCGCAAGCGTTTCATGTGGCAATGGGAATACATACGCAACGCCGTCAAGCTTGGCGCACCAATGGCATTACAGTACCTGCTCATGAATGGGGCACAGATAGTGTCAACAATGATTGTCGCTCCACTTGGCAACTTCGCTATCGCCGCAAACTCATTCGCCGTTACCGCAGAGAGCCTCTGCTATATGCCTGGCTATGGTATAGGCGATGCCGCCACCACGCTCGTAGGACAGAGCGTCGGCGCACGAAGGAAAGACTTGTGCCGCAGTTTCGCACATATGACCGTCGCAATCGGCATGGTAGTAATGGCAGTAATGGGACTGTTAATGTATGCTTTCGCGCCAGAGATGATTGGCATACTAAGTCCTGTGGCAGAAATCCGCGAACTCGGAACGCAGGTGCTGCGAATAGAAGCATTTGCCGAACCGTTCTTTGCCGCCTCCATAGTAACTTACAGTGTCTGCATAGGCACGGGCGACACGCTTGTACCGTCAGCCATAAACCTCGGCTCTATGTGGTTCGTACGCTTAACGCTTGCCGCAGTATTGGCTCCTGTATATGGGCTGCCAGGCGTATGGTTTGCCATGGCAATCGAACTTACCATACGCGGACTGCTGTTCCTTGTCCGCCTGTTACGTGGTCGCTGGCTGAAGAAGATTTAATCCCATTATCTATATTCTATATTTTACAGCCTTTACCATAAAAAGCACGTTGTGTGCGCACACAAACTTGATTTAAATCAATAATAAAGGCTTTTTTGAACAAAAACGCAAGTTATCCTTTTGTTGTGTGCGCACACAGTTGTACCTTTGCATCGTCAAAAAGAAACAAACGAGAGATAAAGTTTGAGAGAATTGACAACTGCCGGGGCTGATGCAAGTCAAAGGCAGGGAAGAACGACACGACACAAATAACGAAACAAAAAAGAGGGAGCTTTACAGAGGTAGAGAACTGAACACACTCAATAGAATATACGGAAATACAAAGAATAAAGAACATACAGAAAAGACATACTAAGGTACTCAGGTAAAAGATTTTATATTTTTGGTTTAAGGTAAGAAGATTTATTAAACAGGCGATAGGGTTCGCTTTCATAAAAGATTAAGGAAAAAGATTTGTGTAGGATAATTCAATAACGATAGGTATTTAAGATTTTAGTTAAGTGAAAAGTGAAAAGAACCTCAATAGAGCATTAGCGGAGGTAAGGTAGTAAAAGGAAGATTGTAATTAGGATAACAAAGCCGTGAGGCTTTAAGTTTAGAAGTGAAAAGTTGATAGTAATTTAGTTAGTTAGAAAGTTAGTTAGGCAAGAAGGGCATTCGGCGTTGAGCCGAGTGCCCCTCTTTTTTATATGCAATATAAAACATCCGTATATAATAAAACGGTATACGGAAACATCGTGCGTTTCGGCAGCATTACCGTTGCAATGTTACGGCCATAAGCCCGACGACTACATCGTTGGAGAGCGTGCGCAGGCGAATGGAGCGCAGTCCTTTCTTCGGATTCAAAGGCATGTCGAGCACTATGCCCGCACCATGTTTGAAGTCACGGTTGCCATACATCTCTCCACTCGGCATGAGGCTGCGGCTGACGCGTCCCGTCTCCAAGTCAATACGGTACGGACGCGGACTTTCCGCATGGAATGCAAGTCCGTCCTCGTAGAAATCCTGCTCTATCGGACACCAGTTGTGGGGATTCTGAAGGTGTAGCGTGTCGGCAGTACCATCGGCATATTCAGCCACTACTATGGCGTTGTCGATACGGTACTGCATCCAGTTGGTGCTTCCAGCCATGAGCAGGTAGGCGTGTGAAGCCTTGCCGCTGACGGCAATTGTCACGGAGTCTGGATAGTTGTCCCACAGCGACGTATATATAATGTTGCGGCCTTCTGCCGGCGTGCGGAACGATATGCCGCTGCCAATGCCGACGTTCAACACACCATTACTTGTGAGCGAGCGCAGTCCGCTGTCGTCGATGTCGGTCTTTACATACGGGCGGCACCATTCGCCTATGCCGTGTATCGGCATTTCGAGTGTCGTGTATGGTGAGCGCGGAGTGAGATACTCGTTGCGGAAAATGTCACCGACATTAGAATTGAAATGTTTGTCGATGTTGACGGTCTCAAGGCGTTTGGTGTCAACGTTGTCGAAGTTGTTGCCCCACCGCGTGCCGTCATCGTGGCGTGCGGTAACGAGCGGCACAGGAACGTCCGACGGTTCTATGTGGCTGACTACGATAGTCTGCTTCTCGTCGCTGTTGCCAGCGGTCTCGACATATGACGCGCCGTTGTTCTGACTGATTACAATCTGCAACGGCTGGGCGAAATGCTGCTCTATCTCGTATATGTCCTTGCCGCCCTCACGGCGGAACGAGTACGACAGATACGGCGTGCGCACCGAGGCGTGAGTCCATGACGACGGGAATCCCGGACGTATGACGCACTTGCCGTCGAGTGCCTGCGGCGTGATGCCGAACAATCCCTGAATGAGCGTCCGCGAAGATATGCCGGTATTGTCGGCAAAGTCGCGGTATAGTTCGCCACGCGCCTTGTCGTAGTAACTGACCTGCCCGAAGTTGCCCGGACTGCGGCCGAGGAATCCCTGATCGAGCACGTTAGCCTTCAGCAGTCCGAAGCCCTCGTCGGCACGTCCCGCCTCGAAGTAAGCCAGTGCCGTGTGCATGACCTCCTCTGCCGCCACGTTGTTGATGCTCCAGTCGTACGGCATCCAGTCCGAAGTGCTTATGGTAGCCAGTCCGCGGCGCGCGTCCGGGGTGATGTCAATGGCGTTCTCGCCCGAATAGACAAGCGGAATGTGCGGAATGAGGCTGTCGATATACTGCGTAGCCCGGTATGCCTGCAATGGTGTTGCCGCACCACAGTCTATCGGAGTGTATATCGTCCACACGGCAGCGTCGGTATGCGTACGCTTCAGTCCCATGAAGTCCTGGTACTCCGCCCAATATCCCTTGTCCTTCAACCACAGGCGGTCGTTCAACGCACGCAGGGTCTTGTCGGCCTCACGCTCGTAATACGACGGATCTTCGCCCAATATCCGCGCGATTTTGGCAGCGAGGCGCAGCGCGCGGTAGTTGTATGCCGAGCTGTGGGTGACGGCTCCGCTATTGTAGTACAGCGCGTCGCTCGCCCAGATGCAGCAATAGGCATCGTAGAGTCCGTCGTCGTCGGGGTCGAAGTTGCGTTTCTCCCACTCCAGGTGCAGCTTGAGCACCTGCCACATACGGCGCATATAAGCCGTATCGGCATCGAACTGGAAATGCCACAGAAGCTCGTCAATGTAGTTGAGGTTCATGTCGTAGTGCTTCATGGTCTTCTTGTCGTGCGGGTTCTTGCAGATATAGCCGTTGCTGTACATCTGCGTTCCCCACCGCTTCTCGGCACGCGACAATCCCTGCGTGGAGTCCTGCGTCGGGTGCGGAATGGTTGCAGGAACGTCAGTCACCTGGCTTTCGGCAAATGCGGAGAAATGCCTCTTGGCACGCTCTGGCAGTCCGAGGAAGTCGCCGAGGAATCCCGCACGCCAGCCGTTGTACGGCGTACGCCACACGACCGCGCCGTGGAGCCAAGTCTCGCCGTCCCACGCACCGTCGGCAGCAGCCATGAGCGTGCCGCCGAGGGTGTTGATGTAGTTGTCGGGAGTGTCGAATACTATCTGGTTTGCCAGCCACTCGTGGTGCTTCCACGCCTTGGCGTACTCCGCCCCACCCTCTTTCTTGTTCAGATACCGGAACGTGTATGCCTTGCCGTCGACGAGCGTCGCCATGACATATCCCTCCGCAGCAGCCTTCCACGACAGCGACTGCTTGTCCGCCTGGTCGGCGGCAGCGTCGAAACTATTGTCGGGAGCCGCGCCGAGGTCGCCGTTGTTGCGTATCTTCGGGTTCACGACACCGCAGAGTACCGCGTCTATCGTCACCTTGCCGGAGAATCCGCGCGTCTCGAACTTCCATATCGCAGACTCCGTGTCTACGGGCGCGAGCACCGTTACGCGCATCTCCGCACGGTCGCCCCACGACTTGTCACGCAACAGGTACGTGCGCATACCGGCATTGTAGCGCGCCTCGCAGTAGCCTGTGGCTTCGAGTCTGGTGCTCCGCCCGCCGACGGTTGCGGCGAAGCTCACGTTGCGGTGCATATTCTTGCGGAACAGCCCGAATATCGGGCGGTCGCTCGTCTCAACACGGAACTCGGAGTATCCGCCATAGAGAGCGCGCGTGTAACGGTTCTGCCCGTTGACGCAGACGATGTCGCGCCCGTCGGGGTGGTACTGCATTGTGCGTGGCTGTCTGCCAATGGCACCCGCGGTCGTGGCGACTGCGAGCGCGAGGAGTGTCAGCAATGTTGCTTTCATCTTTGTTTTAGTTCTTTTGTTGTTTTTTGATTCGTAAGTAGCCAGTCTTGTTCGCCTACTTTGTTATTTCTTTATAGAATTCCTCCAAAGTCTCGGTTATGACTTTGGGAAAGTCGATTTGCTTCAATATATTATATATGGTGGTCATTTGTAACTATGCACCGCGCCACGGCTGCTATCGCACAATCTACGAATTTGTTGTCGTCAGGGTCAGCCTTTATCAAATCAAAATGGTAATATGGCGTAATGAATTCTACGAACGGACTGTTCGTTATAGACTTGACGACGTAGTCGGCTACTTCAATACTTGTCAGCCGTTGCAGGATCTCAAGATATTCCTCCAGAATCTCGTTCGATACGCACAGGGTATTCACGCCACTTACGAACGATTCCCAAACGGGGTGATAGCGGCTATACTCTGGTATGCACTGGATAAGGCAGTTAGTGTCTAAAACTATGCGTGCCATCAATTCAGCTTGTGCAAGTCCATACTGTTAATTTCGTCGAGCTTGTCCTGGTCAAGCCTGCCCGACTTCCAAAGCTCGTTGAGCGAACTGTTCATTTTCTCCGTATAGAACTTGTAGAGTACGGATTTAAGTTCGTCAAGCTCCTTACCAGTCTTGGCATACTGGAACATTCTAAGCAGATGAATCTGCGTCGGGTTGAAAGTTGTCGATTCCATAATCAGGTCATTAAGTTACAAACTACCTGCCAAGCACCAGCTTTATGTGCGAACAGATATAATTTCAGTTGCAAAGATACAAAACCAGAATGCCAAATGCAAGAAATGCCGTCTGTTTTTCAACGCGCCGTACCTTTTCACCCCGTACGGCTTCGCTTTTCCACATGGCAAACCTGAAAATGACAAAAGTCATTAATTCATTTCACAAAAGTCATTTATCTGAATGACAAAAGTCACTGATTCGTTTCACAAAAGTCATTTGTTTGAATGACAAAAGTAAAATTTAAATTCACAAAAGTCATTTTAAGAAACGACAAAAGTGGATTTTGCATTTCTTCATGGAGCTCTGGGGGCTTCTCCCTGGCAAGCCGCGCTTTTGACTGCGTAGCGCCTGCAAGACGGCGCAGGCGTTGATTGATGAAAATTGGCGTTTCGTTGATAAAAGAACAGAAATGTAAAGTAAAAGATGTACTTTTGCATAAAGTTTAGCTGCGCTCGACAATTAAAGAACGGGATTCTCCATTGTACTCGCTGGCAAAACTTTTGCATAAAGTTTAGCTGCGCTCGACAATTAAAGAACGGGATTCTCCATTGTACTCGCTGGCAAAACTTTTGCATTTAGAGAAAACAAACGTAATATTCAGAAACAAGACAAAGACATGAGGAAATCATTACTCACGCTGATAATGCTTGTCGTGGCACTGGCTGCCGTGGCACAGAGCAGGACGATAAGCGGAACGCTTTTCGACGGCGAGATGAAGGAGGCGGTGCCGTACGCGGCGGTGCAATTGCTCAAGGACAACGCCGACTCGACGTATGTCACGGGCGTCACGACTGACGAGAAGGGATACTTCGCGCTTGTAGCCCCGTCGAACGGACGCTACATCGTCAGGGCGAGCTACGTCGGATACAAGACCACGACGCAGAACGTCACCGTAGCCAACAACCAGGATGTGAAGGTCGGACAGCTGGAGCTGTACAACGAGTCGCACTCGCTCAAGGAGGTGACCGTGACGGCTACTCCGCCGAAGGTGGTGCTGAAGGACGACACGTTCCAATACAACGCAGCCGCATACCGAGTGCCCGAAGGCTCTACTATCGAGGCACTGGTGAAGAAACTGCCGGGAGCCGAGGTGAGCGACGACGGTACGATAAAGATTAACGGCAAGGAAGTGAAGAAGATCCTCATCGACGGCAAGGAGTTCATGACCGGCGACACGAAGACGGCACTGAAGAACCTGCCGACATCTATCGTCAACACCATAAAGGCGTACGACCAGCAGAGCGACCTCAGCCGTGTGACAGGCATCGACGACGGCGAGGAGCAGACAGTGCTCGACTTCGGAGTGAAGAAGGGCATGAACAAGGGCTTCTTCTCCAACATAACGCTCGGCATCGGAACCAAGAGCAGATACTCCGAGCGCGGCATGGCGGCGTACTTCAACGACAAGTTCCGAATGATGGCGTTCGCCAACGCCAACAACGTCAACGACATGGGATTCGGCGGAGGTCCGCGCGGCGGTTTCGGGCAGGTGCGCCAGGGACTGAACGCCACGAAGATGGTCGGCATCAACCTCAACTACAACGACAACAAGACGTTCCAGTGGGATGGCTCGCTGCGCTGGAATCATTCTGACGGCGACCGTGCCACACGCGTGTCGAGCGAGAACTTCGTATCAACGCAAGGCTCATTCGGCAACAGCCTCTCGCAGGCATACTCGCGCTCCAACTCGTGGGACGGGCGTTTCCGTCTGGAATGGACTCCCGATTCGATGTGGAACATCATGTTCCGTCCAAACATACAGCTGACAAAGAGCGACGGCAACACCGTGAGCACTTCGGCATCGTACAACGACGACCCGTATGACTATACCGACAGCCCGCTCGACGAGGACGAGATTGCGAAGCTCAACGAGCAGGGACTCATGGTCAACACGCAGAACTCCACGAAGATTACCTACGGCGACGCGACAAAGTTCGGAGGTATGCTGCAGGTGAACCGCAAGCTCGGCAGCAACGGGCGCAACATAACCCTCCGCGCCGACGCCGACTACGACGACGAGAGTTCCAAGACATTCTCGACGCAGGACATACAGTACTTCCAGCTCCAGACATCGCTCGGCGAGGATTCGACCTACCGCGCCTACAGGTTCAACACCATGCCAACGAAGTCGTGGGACTACGCCGTACAAGCCACGTACAGCGAGCCTATAGCCCCGAAGACATACCTGCAATTCTCCTACAAGTACAAGTACTCATTCACCAAGAGCGACCGCTCGACATACGACTTCTCCAACCTCCCGGCTGGAACGTTCGGCGACATCACTCCCGCATACCGCTCATGGGGAAACTATCTGTCGCTGCTACCCGAAGGACTTGACACGTATTTCGACCAAGACCTGAGCCGCTACTCCGAGTACCGCAACTATACGCAGGAGATTCAGGCCATGCTGCGCATGAACCAGACCAAGTGGCGGTTGAACGTCGGCGTAATGGTTCAGCCACAGCACTCAAGCTATATGCAGGACTACCTCGGAGTACACGTCGATACTACACGCAACGTCGTGAACTGGAGCCCGACTTTCGACTTCCGCTATCGTTTCAACAAGCAGAGCAACCTGCGCATCAACTACCGCGGAACATCGACGCAGCCGTCTATGAGCCAGCTCCTCGACATCACCGACAACACCGATCCACAGAACGTGCAGCTCGGCAACCCCGGACTGAAGCCGGCATTCACCAACCGCCTGCGCCTGTTCTACAACACATACCGACAGAACCACTACCAGGGACTCATGACGTTCATAAACTTCTCGTCTACGCGCAACGCCATAGGCAACAGCGTTTACTACGACTCGCAGACCGGCGCGCGCACCGTCAAGCCCGTCAACGTCAACGGCAACTGGAGCGCCAACGCAGCCCTGATGTTCAACACCAGCATCGACTCCGCAGGAGTGTGGAACGTCAACACGTTCACCAACGCAGGCTACAACCGCTACGCAAGCTACCTGCAACTGCGCACCATGGACTCCATGGAGAAGAACATCACCAAGGACCTCACACTCAGCGAGCGTCTCTCGGCAAGCTACCGCAACTCATGGCTCGAGGTTGAGCTTGACGGCTCTCTCAACTACAACCACACGAAGAACAACCTCCAGCCGTCGAGCAACCTCAACACGTGGCAGTTCGCCTACGGTACGAACATCAACCTCACGCTGCCGTGGAACATGAGTCTCTCGACCGACATTCACGAGCAGAGCCGCCGCGGCTACACCGACGCGTCACTCAACACCAACGAACTGTTGTGGAATGCGCAAATATCGCAGTCACTGCTGAAGGGCAACGCCCTGACGCTAAGCGTACAGTTCTACGACATACTCCACAAGCAGAGCAACCTCAGCCGCGTCATCAACTCGACGAGCCGCACTGATACGGAGTACAACTCGATAAACAGCTACATAATGTTCCGTGCAAGCTATCGCCTCAACCTCTTCGGCGGCAAGCAGGCACGACGCGAGAACAACAGACGCTCCAACTTCGACGAGCCTGGACCTCCACCAAGCGGCAACGGCGGCGGGCGTCCTATGGGACCTCCTCCAGGCGGTGGCGGAATGTTCTAACCACGACAGACAAGCACGCTTGAAATATACACGCAAATACCCCAAAGGCGGCATTCCCAACAGACGGAGTGCCGCCTTTTCCTGTCTTTGGCACGGAGTTTGCAAAAGTACGGGTGAAAATTTACACACAACAAAAACTTTAATATATTATGCAAAAAGGCAATATTGGCGTAACGACAGAAAACATCTTTCCTGTCATCAAGAAGTTCTTATATTCCGACCACGAGATATTCCTGCGTGAGATGGTCAGCAATGCAGTCGACGCTACGCAGAAGTTGAAGACGCTGGCACGCCAAGGCGATTTCAAGGGCGAGGAAGGCGACTTGACCGTACACGTGAAGCTTGACGAAAAGGCAGGCACGCTGACTATCAGCGACCGTGGCATAGGTATGACCGCCGAGGAAATCGACAAGTATATCAACCAGATTGCGTTCTCCGGCGTGACGGACTTCATGGAGAAATACAAGGACAAGGCTGATGCCATAATCGGTCACTTCGGACTGGGCTTCTATTCCTCGTTCATGGTGTCGAAGAAGGTAGAGATTATAACCAAGAGCTATCGCGACGGCTCGAAGGCAGTCAAGTGGTCGTGCGACGGAACTCCGTCGTTCACTATCGACGACGCGGAAAAGACCGACCGTGGTTCTGACATTATATTATATATAGCCGACGACTGCAAGGAATTCTTGCAGAAGAGCCGCATCGAGGGACTGCTGAACAAGTACTGCAAGTTCATGCCCGTGCCAATAGCGTTCGGCAAGAAGACGGAATGGAAGGACGGCAAGCAGGTCGAGACCGACGAGGACAACATCATCAACGGCGTAGAGCCGCTTTGGACCAAGACACCTTCGACACTCAAGGACGAGGACTACAAGAAGTTCTACCGCACGCTGTTCCCGATGAACGACGACCCGCTGTTCTGGATTCACCTGAACGTCGATTACCCGTTCCACCTCACCGGCATACTCTACTTCCCGAAGATAAAGAGCAACCTCGACCTCCAGCGCAACAAGATCCAGCTGTACTGCAACCAGGTGTTCGTCACCGACCATGTCGAAGGCATCGTGCCTGAGTTCCTCACGCTGCTGCACGGAGTTATCGACTCGCCAGACATTCCTCTGAACGTCAGCCGCAGCTACCTTCAGAGCGACTCCAACGTCAAGAAGATTTCGACGTACATCACCAAGAAGGTCGCCGACCGTCTGCAAAGCATCTTCAAGTCCGACCGCAAGGAGTTCGAGGAGAAGTGGGACGACCTCAAGCTGTTCATCAACTACGGAATGCTCTCCGAGCCGGAGACGTTCTACGACCGTGCAAAGGACTTCGCGCTCATGAAGGACACCGAGGGCAAGTATTTCAGTTTCGACGAATACAAGACACTCATCAAGGACAACCAGACCGACAAGGACGGACAACTTGTCTACCTTTACGCAACCGACAAGGAAGAACAGTACTCCTACATCGAGTCGGCAAAGGCAAAGGGCTACAGCGTGCTCATGCTCGACGGACAACTCGACGTTCCCGCAATATCGCTGCTTGAACAGAAGTTCGACAAGAGCCGCTTCGTACGCATCGACTCCGACATCATCGACCGTCTCATTCCCAAGGACGACGCGCCAAAGAGCACTCTCTCCGACGACCAGCGCGACCTACTGTCGCAAGTATTCCGCAGCCAGATGCCGCAGCTTGACAAAAAGGAGTTCAATGTAGAGGTAAGCAACCTCGGCACCGAGGCACAGCCGGTAGTCATAACCGAGAATGAGTACATGCGCCGAATGAAGGACATGAGCAAGTACCAGCAGGGCATGAGCTTCTACGGACAGATGCCCGACTCCTACACCATTGTCCTCAATGCCGACCACAAGCTCATAAAGCGCATAATGGACGATGAGGCATCTGCCACAGAGACAGAGCTGAAGCCCGTAGACAGCGAGCTTAAAGGACAGCAGGCACGGCTTGCCGCGCTGCATCAGAGCCAGAGCAAGAAGAAGGCAGAGGAAATAACCAAGGAAGAGAAGGACGATCTGCAGAACACCGAAAAGGCTGTCAACGAACTGCGCGACAAGAAGAACGGTATCATTGCCGACCATGCCAAGGACAACAAGGTCGTGCATGAGCTTATCGACCTCGCGCTCCTGCAGAACGGACTTCTAAAGGGTGCCGCACTCGACAAGTTCCTCAAGCGTTCTGTCGAAATGATAGGCTGATAGTATCTGAAAGAGATAACAAGACTATAGTACGAAAGAATCCCCAACCTGCCATAACAGGTTGGGGATTTTCTGTTATTACCTCCGCCGACGATATACATTCCCGCGGCTCGTTCCATAGTAATGGAAATGCTGTTTCCACTATACTGGAAATGCTGTTTCCACTATACTGGAAATGGTGTTTCCACTATACTGGAAATGCTGTTTCCACAGTATTGGAAATCAGTTTCCCACTGTATTGGAAATGGTATTTCCAAAGCAATGGAAATTTTCTGGAAATAGTATGTCTTGGATTGCGAGACTGTATGGCGCAGCCAAGACAATGCTTATCCCTTATTTGATTACCACCTTATGCCCGTTGACTATATACACTCCGTGTGTAGGATTGGTGACTCGCTGCCCTTGCAGGTTGTAGATAGTCTGCCTGCTGCCGTTCTCGCTGTCGGAGCGAATGTCGGTTATGCCTGTCGGCGAATCCTCTACAGGCAGGTTGGCTATCGTTATCGTACCGCTACTAACGGACTGCTGTATGTCCTCGGGCAGTTGCAGGTAGCCCAGCCCGTTGGCTACTTCGGCAGTGCCTGTGACCTGTACGAAGTTCTCGCCGTCGAAGATGTAATTGACACTCGTGCCATCGTTGCCACCGACAGTCGTGGTGTCGGTAACGCCTTTCAGCAGGTTGTCGGTTATGTTAGCTGCCGTATTGTCGGTTGTAAGTTCTATGGTCTCTGGTGCGGCAGCGTCAAACTTGATAAGCACGCAGTCGCCAGCACCAGCCTTGTCTACCTGTACGAGCTTTAGTGGGCTTTCCGTGCCGTTGGCAGCACGTGCCACAGGCGCGCCGTTCAGCTTTGCGCTACCACTCGTCTGTGTCTCGTCGTTCTTCACCACCTTGTACGCCTTTGCTCCAGTCACTTTCGAGAAGTCAATGCCGGTAAGGAAAGTAGCAACATAGTATGGCTCGTAGTGATGTCGGGCTATGAACTGCCACAACTCAATAGAATTGTACGCACTGATCTTCTTATATTTAGCAAGGCTCTGATACGGAACGCATATCTGCGTCTTCGTACTGCTAAAAAGATTAC
>CAZGAT010000004.1:0-120393 GCA_964523825.1 uncultured Prevotella sp.
TAAACGAAATACTCTACAAAACCCTCGCGGCGGAACTTAACCGCGTGAAAGTTCGGGCGGGCCGTTCCGATGGTGTGGAGGGGCTTTGCTATGTGGACAAGGTCATCAACATCGACCAGTCGCCCATCGGGCGAACACCGCGCTCGAATCCGGCCACCTATACCGGCGTTTTCAATATGATACGCGACCTGTTCGCAAACACGCAGGACGCGAAGCTGCGCGGATATAAATCCGGCCGTTTTTCCTTCAACGTGCGCGGCGGGCGATGCGAAACCTGCACCGGCGACGGACTGATCAAAATCGAGATGCACTTTCTGCCGGACGTGTATGTACCGTGCGAGGTGTGCCACGGCAAACGCTACAACCGCGAGACGCTCGAAGTGCGCTACAAGGGCAAGTCGATAGCCGACGTGCTCGACATGACGGTCAACATGGCTGTGGAGTTCTTCGAGAACGTGCCGAACATCCTCCAGAAGATAAAGACTCTGCAAGACGTAGGCCTCGGATACATACGCCTCGGGCAAAGCTCAACCACCCTATCCGGAGGCGAAAGCCAACGCGTCAAGCTCGCGACAGAACTATCGAAACGTGATACGGGCAAGACGCTCTACATACTCGACGAACCGACCACCGGACTGCACTTCGACGACATACGCATACTGATGAACATACTCCAGCAGCTCGTTGACAAGGGCAACACGGTCATCATCATCGAGCACAACCTCGATGTCATAAAGCTTGCCGACTACATCATAGACATGGGACCGGAAGGCGGACGCAACGGCGGGCAGGTGCTCACTACCGGCACGCCCGAAGAAGTGGCGCAAAGCACAAAGGGCTACACGCCGCGGTTCCTCAAGCCGATGCTACGGAAGGGACAGTAACTGTTAAATATTCGTAAGAATATTGACAAATCGCCGCTCGTAATTCGCGTATTCATAACCAAAGGAGCCGTTTGCTCTCAAATACGCGAATTACGAGCGTTTTTCTATAACTTATTGATTAATAGTGTTTTAGGGCTTTCCTTGTGGAAAGTGCGCTCTTTCACGACCAATAAATTGCCGTTTTTGAGCTGAAAAAGCCCGTTTTACGACCGACTTTTGGCAAAATGACGGTGGACTTTTTAAAAATGACGACCAACTTTTGGCAAAAAGTCCATGGACTTTTTAAAATTAGCCATGGACTTTTTTGAAATGACCATGGACTTTTCGGAAAGTCACCGTGGTGAATTTGAAAATCATCATCATGAATGCACGAAAAGACGGTGAAGGTTTTCTATTTCACCACCATCAGAAGTGTTAAATACGTGACTTTTTCCCGACAGTGCCCGCAACTACCTGTCAAACGACCATCGTCAAGGCAAACGTTTACGTTTTTTTATACGTGAATAATGACCCCCTTTGCGAGAATTTGCGTATCTTTGCACGCAGATAAAACATAATCAAAAAATTTATTGCTATCAAAATTATGTCACAACTCAAATCATTGAACAAGCGTACGGCTCCAAAGAGCGTCATGCCTGAAAGAATCATTCAGTTTGGTGAGGGCAACTTCCTCCGCGCATTCGTAGACTGGATTATCTACAACATGGACCAGAAGACGAACTTCAACTCGTCGGTCGTAGTAGTGCAGCCTATCGAGCGTGGAATGGTCGACTGGCTCAACGGCCAGGACGGTCTCTACCACGTCAATCTGCAAGGCAAGGAGAACGGTCAGCCGGTGAACACGCTGACACGTATCGACGTTATCAGCCGCGCGCTCAATCCATACACGCAGAACCAGGCGTTCATGGCTCTCGCCGAGCAGCCTGAAATGCGCTTCATCATCTCCAACACGACAGAGGCCGGCATCAACTTTGACCCGAGCTGCAAGTTCACCGACGCTCCCGCAGCTTCTTATCCGGGCAAGCTCGTACAGCTGTTGTTCCACCGCTACAAGTTCTTCGGCGGCGACCCGACCAAGGGAATGATTCTCATGCCATGTGAGCTTATATTCCTCAACGGTCACCATTTGAAGGAGTGCATCTACCAGTACATCGAGCTGTGGAAGGAAGATCTCGGCGCAGATTATGAGGGCTTCAAGAAGTGGTTTACGGATAACTGCTTCGTATGCGCGACGCTCGTCGACCGCATCGTTCCTGGATTCCCGCGCGACACCATCAAGGAAATCCAGCAGAAGATTGGCTACAAGGACAACCTCGTCGTAAAGGCAGAGAGCTTCCACCTCTGGGTTATCGAGAAGGCAGAGAACATGACCATCGAGCAGATGAAGGAAGAGTTCCCGGCTGACAAGGCAGGACTCCACGTCCTCATCACCGACAACGAAAAGCCTTACCACGCACGCAAGGTCACGCTGCTCAACGGTCCTCACACCGTCCTGTCGCCGGTTGCGTTCCTCAGCGGAGTCAACATCGTACGTGACGCTTGCGAGCACCCGGTCATCGGCAAGTATATCCACAAGGTACAGTTCGACGAGCTTATGCAGACCCTCGACCTGCCTATGGACGAGCTTCAGCAGTTCGCAAGCGACGTGCTCGAGCGTTTCGAGAATCCGTTTGTCGACCACCAGGTCACGAGCATCATGCTCAACTCGTTCCCGAAGTACGAGACACGCGACCTGCCAGGTCTGAAGACGTACTTGGAGCGCAAGGGCGAGCTTCCGCAGGGACTCGTGTTCGGTCTCGCCGCAATCATCACCTACTACAAGGGTGGCAAGCGTGCCGACGGTACAGACATCGTACCTAACGACGACCAGAAGATTATGGATTTGCTCAAGGAACTGTGGGCTACCGGCGACACGCAGAAGGTCGCCGAGGGCGTACTTGGAGCTACCGACGTTATCTGGAAGGAAAGCAAGCAGGACCTCAACGAGATTCCTGGCTTGACCGACCTCGTAAAGGCAGACCTCGACCTCATTCAGGAGAAGGGTATGCTTGAGGCTGTCAAGACTATCCTGTAAAAACGCAGGTTAATCGCTATAAACAATAAGGCAAGAGGCTGTGCGTAAATCCCTACCACAGTCTCTTGTTCTTTTCTTTGCCCTGTCAGTCCTAATCCGACTTGGTACTTCTAACTCATGGCTTTTAATTTCTAACTCTTAACTCGACTTTATGTTTCCACTAACCGTCTACAAGGCGTCGGCAGGTTCTGGCAAGACTTTTACCCTCGCTGTCGAATACATAAGCCTGTTGCTTGACAAGCCAGACGCATACCGCGAGATACTCGCCGTAACGTTCACCAATAAGGCTACGGCAGAGATGAAGATGCGCATACTCTCCCAACTCTACGGAATAGCCCACGGCTGTCGTGGCTCAGAGGTCTATCTCGCCGCGGTCATGGAGAAGACGGGAATAGAGAGCGAGACGATAGCCCGCAACCGTGCGGCAACCGCGCTTGGACTTCTGATGCACCATTATCACGACTTCCACGTGCAGACTATCGACGCGTTTTTCCAAAGCGTTCTGCGCAATCTGGCGCACGAGCTTGACCTCTCAAACAGCCTTCGTGTGAGCCTTAACGACAAGGATGTAGAGGAGCAGGCTGTCGACGAGCTTATACAAAGCCTTGATCCTACGAGCAAGGAACTGAAGTGGATCAGCGAATACATAAACACCAACATCGACGACAACAAGAGTTGGAACGTCATCGGGCAGATAAAGGATTTCGGCAACAACATCTTCCGTGACTTCTACAAGAAACACCGTGAGGAAATCGAAACCAAGCTGAACGATGCGGAATTCTTTTCTGCATTTGTTCAAAGTCTCATCAAACAGCGTGACGCAGCGCGGAGAAAGATAACCGATAGCGCACAACGTATAATAGACGTGCTGCAAGCCCGTGGAATGAATGACCCGGAGTTGTTTCCCTACGGTTATCGTGGCAGCGTCCTTATGACTATCCGCAAGGTGGCAGACGGAACGTTTGACGGCTCTCCGACGGGCAGCCGCATTCAAAAGGCGATAGACTCTCCTGACAGTTGGGCTAAGAAAGGCACGCCATATGCTAAAGAGCTGGTCGCGCTTGCGCAGTCGGAGCTGTGCGACCGTCTGCAAACCATGGAAAACGCCCGGCTCTCGAACTGGAACAGTTATGAGAGCGCGCGGCTGACGCTGCGCCATCTGTCACAACTGCGGTTGCTCCGCGCTATTGGCGAAGTCGTTGACCGGCTCAACCATGATACAAACCGATTCCCACTTAGCGAGACACAAATGCTCCTCCACGGACTTATCGGCGACAATGACGCACCGTTTATCTTTGAAAAGATTGGCGCGCGGCTTCGTGACATAATGATTGACGAGTTCCAAGACACGAGCACCGTACAGTGGGACAACTTCAAGATTTTGCTCGACAATTGTCTTAGCCAGCAGGACTGTCATTCACTCATTGTTGGTGATGTAAAGCAGAGTATCTACCGTTGGCGTAACGGCGATTGGCGGCTTATCAACCGTTTCGCCAATTCAGATGACGCTAATGCGGTGCAAATAGAAAACCGTAACAACGGTTTTGCCGATTATCAGGTCAATGTACAGTCGCTCGATACAAACTATCGTTCGGAAAAGCGGATAGTTGATTTCAACAACGCATTCTTCTCCACTGCAGTGCAGTATGAGGCAGAGCGTCTCGCCGAAGATGGACTGTCCGACAGCGACGTGTCACAGATAATTTCTGCCTATTCCGATGTTTGCCAAAAGACGGTGAAAGATACTTCTCGTGGTAGCGTTAGCATAGATCTTCTGCCGTCTGAGGATTATAGGGCGGCTGTCATCAGCCGTATACTTGATACTGTTAAGGTAATGTTAGACAACGGTATCAGCCCGCACGACATTGCGATTCTCGTTCGTGTAAACAAGGATATTCCCGACATTGCCAATGCTTTCGCCAATGACAATCGGCTGGGTGGCATCCGTCTCGTGTCTGATGAGGCTTTTCGCCTTGACAGCTCACTTGCGGTCAATATGATTATAACCGCCATGCGCCTGTTATTGCATTCCGACGACAACGTATCAAAGGCTTCGCTTGTAAAGAACTACCACCAGTATATTCTTAATGACGGAATGACTGCTACAACACTTGTCATGAATGGCAAGGAGATGGACGACAATCTGCCCGACGGTTTCGTCGACCGTAGAACGGAGCTGCTCACACTTCCAATAACTGACCTTGTTGACCAGCTTATCGAAATATTCCAGCTACACACGCTTGACAAGCAGAATGCTTACGTCTGTTCCTTCCAAGACATGCTTGCCGACTATCTTCAGGATAATCCTGCCGATTTGAACAGCTTCTTGAAACTCTGGGACGACACTCTGCACGAGAAGACTATACAGAGTGACGAGATTGATGGTATCCGACTAATATCAATCCACAAGAGCAAGGGGTTGGAGTTCCCGAACGTAATACTTCCGTTCTGTGATTGGCAGATGGAAAAGCCAAATACTATATGGTGCGAGACCGAAGGAAAGGGGCGGCCTTATGATGAGTTGCCAGTCGTGCCAGTGGATTATTCACGCACGGCAATGACAGGCACCGTATACGAAAATGATTATCGTGAGGAACATCTACAAAATACGGTTGATAACCTTAATCTTCTATATGTGGCGTTCACTCGCGCTGGCAAGAATCTTGTCGTCATAGGCAAGCGTGCCGGCAAGAAAAGCCGTGCTGGTGGCAGCAACCGTAGTGAGGTTATCGAAGTCAGCCTGCCTAAAGTTGCCGAGCAGCTTGGTGTCGAAATAGAAAATGTCGACGATTTCGACGAGCCGTTAGTGTTCCATTATGGCGAATTGTACATAGGCGACAGGAATATAGGGAAGACTGCATCAGACAATGTGTTTGAGCAAACGGTTGAACCATTGCCGATACGCATACAGAGTTACGACTATCCCATAGGCTTCCGCCAAAGCAACGAGAGCAAACGTTTCATAGATGGTGAGGATTGCACGGAGGAAGACCGTATGAGGTACATAAAGATCGGAAACGTCATGCACGAAGTATTCTCCCACATCAGAACCTCTGCCGACATTGAGCCGCAGCTCCGCCAGCTTGAACATGAGGGAGTTATTTACAACGACGACCTCACAGCCGAGAATTTGCGCCAACGCATACTCACGGCAATGGACAATCAACAAGTTAAGGAGTGGTTTGCTCCAAAATGGCGTTTATACAACGAATGCACCATACTTCGTTACGATAAGGCTACGGGACAGACCATAGAGCATCGCCCTGACCGTGTAATGACCGATGGCAAAGAATGGATCGTCGTAGATTTCAAATTCGGGCAGCGCAACGACCGTGCATATTTCGAGCAGGTGCGTGGCTATATGGACTTGATTTCACAAATGGGTGGGACAAACATAAAGGGATATATATGGTATGTTATGAGAAACGAAATAGTTGAGGTATTATGAAGACATTTCTCGAAGCTGTAGCGGCCGATATGCTCCGGAAATTCAATACTGATATGGGGCACGTAGCCGTAGTGTTCCCTAACAAGCGCGCCGCGTTGTTCCTTAACCAAGCCATTGCCAGGTTGAGCGACAAGCCTTTGTGGAGTCCGGCATACATAACTATCAGCGACCTGTTCCGCCAACACAGTACGCTGACCGTTGCCGACCAGATAACTGCCATTGCCATACTACATGACAGTTACAACGCCGTTACTGGCAATGATGAAGACCTTGACAAGTTCTTTTCGTGGGGGCAATTGCTGCTTGCAGATTTCGACGACCTCGACAAGAACATGGGTGACGCGTCAATGATATTCCGTAATCTCGGCGACTTGCACGAGTTGGACGATTTCTCCTACCTCAACGACGAACAGGTAAGGCTAATCCGCCGTTTCTTCAGCAACTTCTCCGCCGACAAGTCACAACTGGAGGAACGTTTCCTAAACCTGTGGACGAGACTTCCTGATGTGTATGCCGACTTCAAGCGGCGGCTGCTCAGCCACGGACTGGCTTATGAGGGAATGCTTTATCGTGAAGTCGTGGAGCATGGTGAAACGCCATACATATTCGACAAATACCTGTTTGTCGGTTTCAACGTCCTGCAAAAAGTCGAGCAAAGGTTGTTCGCCGACTTGAAGTCCAAGGGCAAAGCCCTATTCTATTGGGATTATGACGTTTACTATACCAAAGGCAATACCAACGAAGCAGGCTTCTATATCCGCCAATGGCTTGACAAGTTTCCCAACGAACTCGCCAACTACGACGAGCGTATATACGACAATATGTTGAAGCCGAAAGACATCAGGCTGATAGCTTCGCCAACAGAAACGCTGCAAGCGCGCTATGTCTCGACATGGCTTAAGGAGAACGACAGATACAAGGACGGCACACGCACGGCTATCGTCATGTGCGACGAGAACATTCTCCAGACCGTCATTCACTGCATACCAACGGAAGTTGAGAAGCTGAACGTAACGACAGGGTTCCCCCTCAAGCAGACCCCTGTGGCTTCGTTCGTCACACAGCTTATAAGCCTACAGACAAAAGGCTGGGACGAACGCCGGCACGCCTTTCGCCTGCACTATATCAACGCCGTATTGCGCCACCCGTATGCCAAATACGTATCCAAACTATCACAAGGACTGTTTTCCGAACTTAACACTGACAAACGCTTCTACGTCACGCCTAACGAACTGGCAAAGGACGAAGGACTGGCGGAGCTATTCAATCGCGAAGGCATAGCTGTCGATACTTCTTGCCGTGCCGACGGCTATGACCTCGGCATGGTGCTGCGCTGGCTGATGAACGTAGTCAAGCGCATAGCTGTCAGTGGTAACGACTCGGCGTCTCCACTATTTCAGGAGTCGGTGTTCAGAATCTACAAGCTTCTCAACAACTTCGCCACGCTCATCAGCACCGATACCGAAGGCAGGACGATAGCCGACTCGATAAACATCTACACGTTCCAGCATCTCGTCGGGCAGATAATAGCTTCAACGACCGTGCCGTTCCATGGCGAGCCTGCCGAGGGCGTACAGGTAATGGGCGTGTTGGAGACACGTAACCTCGACTTCGACCACATTCTCATTCTCTCGTGCAACGAGGGCAATATGCCGAAAGGCGTTGACGACACGTCGTTCATTCCCCACGCGCTGCGTAAGGCTTACGGACTGACGACAGTTGACAACAAGGTGGCTGTCTATAGCTACTACTTCCACTCCATGATCCAGCGTGCCGGCGACGTGACGATTGTCTACAACAGCTCGACCGACGGCATGAATTCTGGAGAGATGAGCCGCTTCGTGCTACAACTCATGGTAGAGATGCCACAGAACCAGCGCATCATGAGGTATTCGCTGCAAGCCGGACAGATACCGTTGCCAACTGTTCCCGAGGTCGTAGGCAAGCCGGCTGCCGTAATGGAGAAACTTGATGGCATACCGATGCTCTCGCCGACGGCGATAAACACATATATGCGCTGCGGTATGCAGTTCTTCTACAAATACGTCGCCAACATCAAGGAAACCGACGAACAGGACGAGGACGAGATAGACAACCGTGTGTTTGGAAACATATTCCACCGTGCGGCGGAACTACTCTACTCCACCCCGAAGCGCAAGATAGACGAGATACTCAACATCGCATTCAACGAGGAGCTGTTCCACCAGCCAGAACTTACGGCTACGGAACCGCAGCTCAACGGTATGCAACTCATAAACCGCACCGTCATAAAGCGATACCTGGCGATGCTTCAGGAACTCGACGGGAAGCTCGGACGGTTCGAAGTCATAGCCCACGAAGCACCTGTGAGTATGGAGATAAGCCTTGGCAAGCGCAAGGTGAAAGTAGGCGGACGCATCGACCGTATCGACCGTGTGAACATTGGCGAGCCTACGGAGCGTCTGCGTGTGGTCGATTACAAGACCGGCACGCGCGAGGCTTCCGACATCAAGGGCATGGACGACGTTTTTGACCGTGCCAACATAACGAGGAAGCACAGCGACTATATTCTGCAAGCCATGCTTTACAGCGTCATCGAACAATATGACGACGCAGAACACAATCCAAACCGTTTGAATGTAAGCCCCGCACTACTGTTCATTCAGCATACGAAGTCTAAGGACTACGACCCGACGCTCACGGTCAACAAGCAGCCGATAACCGACGTGGGCGTATACCGTGACGATTTCATGCGACTGCTGAAGGAAAGGCTCTCGGAACTATACAATCCCGACGTTCCTTTCGGGCTTACCGACGACGAGAACGTCTGCCGAGTCTGTCCGTACAGGCTGATGTGTGGGAAATGACGGCTGTAAAATCTTAAGGAATTTCCGCAGAAGTCTTAAGTCTTTTCAGAAAAGTCTTAAGACTTATTGGGAAAAGTCCATGAACTTTTTTAGAAAGTCCATGAAGTATTCCAGAAAGTTTATAAACTTTTTTTAAGAGCCTTTGGCGTATGGAAAATGATGCGCGTGAATCCAAAAAGTGATGCGCGTGACTTATGGAAATCACGCGCATGAAATTTGAAATTCACGACGGTGACTTTTAAGTTTCACCATGGTGAACTGTCAAACTCACGGTGGTGAATTTAAAAATGACGGTGGTGAACCTCCGAAGTCACGACCGTGATTTTTTTGCTCGCGGTTGATACCCTATCCTACTATCTTGAACTTGGCGAATTTCAAGAGGAGCTGCTTCGTACCCGTGTTGCGGAACTCGACGGTCGCCTTGGCATTCTCGCCCGAACCCTCAAGCCGCTTGATAGTACCGATGCCGAAACGCTGGTGCTCGATGACCGTCCCGTTGTGGATTTCTCCGAATGCTGTTTTCAACGACTGTGGCGCGGCTGACTTTTCCACAGCCGTGCCTGACGGCTGTGGAAAAGTCGGTTTCGTGGCAGACACACGATGAAAGCGGCGTCCCTCGTTGCGCAATATTTCTTCTGCCTGCTTGGAGAACGGGCTTGCGGGCTCCTGCGGTCGTTCACTGTGCGTCATGCGCAGTTTCGGGTCAGCCATGAACCTGTCGGCGACGGGCTGCGAGTTCTGGTAGCGGCTGTCAAGTCTTGGTCCCGACTCCCACGGACGCGGCTTGCGGTCCCACGGCATACGGCTGCCATAGCCCGACTGCGAAACGGTGGTGTCCTCCTCGTATGACTTGAGGAGCGACTTGTCAATGTCGGCGAGAAACCGGCTCGGCACGTCGTACTGCATACTTCCGTAGCGGAAGCGGTTGCGGGCGTTGGTGAGTATGCAGTGGCGTTCGGCACGGGTTATCGCCACGTAGAGCAGCCGCCGCTCCTCTTCAAGCGCGCGGCTCGACGTTGCCGAACGCGGGCTTGGAAATATGTTTTCCTCCAGACCGACGACAAACACCGTCGGGAACTCCAGTCCCTTGGCTGCGTGGATAGTCATCATCGTCACGCTGTCGTTGTCGGCGGAGTCGTCGTTGTCCTGGTCGGTCAGCAACGACACTTCCGCAAGGTAGTCGGCAAGGTACACCTCGCTTTCACGCCCTTCCTCGCGGTTGGCAGCCACGAAGTCCTGCATACTCGCAAGCATTTCCTCGAGGTTCTCCTGCCGCGAGAGGTATTCAGGCTCGCGCGACGAATACAGGTCGGCAGATATTCCGCTCTGCTTGATAATGTCCTGTCCGAGGGTGTAGACGTCGGTGGTGGCTACCTGCGCCATGAACGACGACATAAGTTCGCGGAATGCCGCAAGCTTGCCCATCGTTCCCTTGTTCACGTCGAGTCCACTTTCGGCAGGCGCGCATATCACACGCCATATCGATGTGTTGCGGTTGTTGGCGAGTGTGGTAAGCTTCAGAATCGTAGTGCTGCCTATGCCGCGTGCCGGATAGTTTATGATTCGCAGCAGAGCCTGGTCGTCGTCGGGATTGGAGACGAGGCGGAAGTATGCTATGATGTCCTTGATTTCCTTGCGCTGGTAGAACGACAGCCCTCCGTATATCTTGTACGGTATGCCGTCCTTACGTAACTCGTCCTCGAACGGGCGGCTCTGCGCATTTGTGCGGTACAGTATGGCGAAGTCGCTATAAAGGCTGTCGTCGTCACGCTTGATGCGCCTTATCTCCTTGGCGACGATTGCAGCCTCCTCCTTGTCGCTATACGCCGGACGGTACTCTACCTTCTCGCCCTCGCTGCCCTCGCTGTACACGTCCTTCGGTATCTGCCGCTGGTTGTGCTTCATGAGCGAGTTGGCAGCCTTGACTATCAGCTGCGTGCTGCGATAGTTGCGTTCAAGTTTGAAGAGCCGTGTTCCCTGGAACTTCTCCTTGAAGTCGAGAATGTTGTCAATGTTCGCGCCGCGGAACGAGTATATGCTCTGGTAGTCGTCACCGACGGCGCATACGCGGTTGCGCGACTTGGCGAGCAATGAGAGGATAGCCTGCTGTGTAGTGTTGGTGTCCTGGTACTCGTCCACCAATATATATTCGAATCTTTCGGCATATCTTCGGCGCACGTCGTCATGGTCGCGGAACAATATATACGTGTTCAGCAGCAGGTCGTCGAAGTCCATGGCGTTGGACTGCCGGCAGTGAGCCTCGTACGAACCGTATATTGCCGACACGTCTGGCATCTTGGCTTCTTTGTCGCGTTCTGTCAGCGTGCGGTCGTTGGCGTAGTCAGTCGCGGTGACGAGCTTGTTTTTCGCCATGGAAATGATGCTGTGGACTACCGCCGGCTTGTAGGTCTTGTCGTCAAGTCCCATCGACTTGATGATGTTCTTTATCAGCGATCGGCTGTCAGCCTCGTCGTATATGGTGTAGTTGGAGTCGTAGCCTATCTGTGTGGCTTCGTTGCGGAGTATGCGCGCGAACATGGAGTGAAACGTGCCCATGTTAAGCCGCCGCGCCACATCTGTGCCGACAAGTTTGCCTATACGCTCCTTCATTTCCCGTGCAGCCTTGTTGGTAAATGTCAGCGCGAGTATCGACCATGGAGCCATGCCTTTCGTCAGCAGATACGCTATCTTATACGTAAGCACGCGGGTCTTGCCCGATCCCGCGCCTGCGATTACGAGTTGCGGTCCGTCACAGTATTCTACAGCGGCACGTTGTGAGTCGTTGAGTTCGTTTAGTAAATTAGAATCCATAAGATTTTTAAAAAGCTCATTCGGGAAAAGAAGCCTTATTCAGGGAAAGCTGGTATTGCTTTCATTTGATTAAGAATCCACTGCTGACGCTTGCGCATATAGCGTCCTGGCGATGCCGAGTTGAACCGTCTCGGATTTGGAAGCGTCGCTGCTATCAGCGCGCAGTTCGAGCGTGTCAGCTCACCCGCCGTAAGGTTGAAATGCTGTTCAGCAACGGCTTCAATTCCATATATGCCGTCACCCATTTCAATGGAATTCAAGTAAACTTCCATGATGCGCTGCTTGCTCCAGAAAAGTTCTATAAGGAAGGTGAAGTAAGCTTCAAGTCCTTTCCTTAGCCACGAGCGTCCCGGCCAAAGAAAGACGTTCTTCGCCGTCTGTTGAGATATGGTGCTTCCGCCACGCAGCCGTCCGCCGTACATATTCTCACGTGCGGCACGTTCTATCGCTCCGTAGTCGAAACCGTGATGATGAAGGAAATTCTGATCTTCGCTCGCGATTACCGCCACAGGCATGGACTTCGGCATCTCGTCGAGCGAAATCCACGAATGATGCAACTTTACCTCCTCTCCGTCGGCTATCTGCTCAAAGCAGCGTATAAACATAAGCGGCGTGGCCATTACAGGAATGAACCTGTAAGCCACTACCGCAAGTATTGATGACGCGAATAGCAGGACAAACGTCCAGCGTATTATTCTCCAAAGTCTTCTGAGCATTATATCAGTTCTCGCCAGCCTGACGCTTTGCTTGATTAATCATGTCCTCGGAAGCATAGACATAAATCTCTACACGGCGGTTGGTCTCGTCCTCTATGGTGTTCTCATGACCGGCAACGGGGTCTTTACTACCCATTCCCTTTATTTCCTTGAATTGCGAATTGCCCACGCCGTTTTCCTTAAGGCAGGTGACGACGGACTGCGCACGCTTCAGAGACAGGGGATCGTTGATTTTGTCGTTGCCGGTCTTGTCGGTATGACCGTAAACGTTTATGCTGCAATCGGTGTTGTTGTTCATCACTTTCGCAAAGTTCGCAAGGTCGGTCTTCGACGCATCGCTCAGGCTTGACGAATTAAGGTTGAACAACATTCCTGACGGAAGCGAAACCTTTACCATTTTTAATCCGTTGGCATCAGTAACTTCCTCGACGCGTGCGTTAGGAACTTGCGCCGCGGTCTCTTTGGCTATCTTGTCCATACGGTGTCCGATTATGGCACCCGTCCCAGCACCTACAGCAGCTCCGATGGCTGCGCCAATAGCCGTAGCCTTGGAGTCCTTGCCTATTATATTTCCAATTATTCCGCCAACGACGGCACCGGCTCCACCGCCGACCGCACTGAAAGTCCCCTGCTTTGTGGCACACCCGGTAACCAAGAGGACGCTAAGCCCAATTGTTGTAGCCTTTAAATGTTTCATAGTTCCTGAAATTTTAGTTTTTACTTTATGCAAACGAGTACAACAAGATATTTCCTTGAGTTGTCGATTGCAGCTAAATCTTATGCAAAGTTAAAATAAAAAACGTAATGTGACCTCTCTTGCCAACATTTTTTGTACTTTTGCAGCATATATAACAAAGATAAAGAAACAAACTCAAGCAATGGCAAAAGAATTGAAACAGCTCACCAAGCGGGCTGACAACTATTCACAGTGGTACAACGATCTGGTTATGAAGGCCGACTTGGCTGAGACAGCCCCGGTTCGTGGCTGCATGATTATCAAACCTTACGGCTATGCAATATGGGAGAAGATGCAGTCTGTTCTCGACAAGGACTTCAAGAAACTTGGTGTCAAGAACGCTTATTTCCCACTTCTCATACCTAAAAGCTTCTTCGCGCGTGAAGCAGAGCACGTCAAGGGATTTGCCAAAGAAAGCGCGGTCGTGACGCACTATCGCCTCAAGACCAGTGACGACGGCAAGGACATAGTCGTTGACCCGGAAGCCAAGCTCGACGAGGAACTCATCATACGTCCTACGTCAGAGACGATGATATGGCACACATACAAGAACTGGATTCACTCTTACCGTGACCTGCCGCTGCTGTGTAACCAGTGGTGCAACGTCATGCGTTGGGAAATGCGCACACGTCCGTTCCTACGTACGTCGGAATTCCTTTGGCAGGAAGGACACACGGCGCACGCTACGGCTGAGGAAGCAGACCAGTTCGCACAGAAGATACTTCATGTATATGCCGACTTTGTGGAAAACTGGCTTGGTGTTCCTGTAATCCGTGGCGTAAAGAGTCCTACGGAACGCTTCGCAGGAGCATTGAACACATACACTATCGAGGCGATGATGCAGGACGGCAAGGCTCTTCAGAGCGGAACGAGCCACTTCCTCGGGCAGAACTTCGCCAAGAGCTTCGACGTTACGTTCCTCAACAAGGAGAACAAGCCCGAATATGTATGGGCATCATCATGGGGAGCTTCAACACGCCTTATGGGTGCGCTCATCATGACGCATTCCGACGACAACGGACTTGTACTGCCTCCGCGCCTTGCTCCAACACAGGTTGTCATAGTTCCTATTTACAAGAAGCAGGAACAGCTCGATGCTATTACAGCCAAGCTGCAACCAGTCATCAAGGAACTTGAGGAAATGGGCATCAGCGTCAAGTATGACGATGACGACACAAAGCGTCCTGGCTTCAAGTTCGCCGACTATGAGCTGAAGGGCGTGCCCGTGCGCCTCGTAATGGGTGGGCGCGACCTTGAGAGCAACACCATAGAGATTATGCGCCGTGACACTTTGGAGAAAGAGTCCGTATCGTTCGACGGCATCGCAGGACGCGTAAAGGACTTGCTCGAAGATATACAGAAGAACGTCTTTGAGAAGGCGTGCAAGTTCCGCGATGACCACACTTACGAGTGCGACAACTACGACGAGTTCAAGCAGCGCATCAAGGACGGCGGGTTCTTCCTTTGCCCGTGGGACGGCACAGCCGAGACAGAGGCGAAAATCAAGGAAGACACACAGGCAACCATTCGCTGCATACCGCTGAACATCGACCAGACGAAAGTCGAGGGCACGGACATGGTGAGTGGCAAGCCAGCCAAGTACAAGGTAATCATCGCAAGAGCATATTAATCATTATGAAGAAAACCATTCTAACATTTGCGCTGCTGGCAGTAACCCTGCTGGCAAGCGCGCAAACAATCAAAGTTTCCTACAAGCAGGGAGAAACCGCTACCTACAACAGCAAGGTGGAATATTCCGTCGGTGTGCCGATGCAGGGCGAGATGAAGGCGACCACCGACATAACGGTGAAGTACAATATTGTGAAGGCAGGTGCTGACGGCTATACTGTCGAGATGAGCGTTGTAGACTTCTCTGTTTCGGGTGACAACGACATTGCCGAGAACGGGGTTGACGTCAACTTCTACAAGGGAGTCAAGAAGACACCGGCACTATTGAAGCTTGACCCCAAGGGCAGCGTTACCAGTATCGAGAATGCCGAGGCGGTGCTTGCAAGCGTTGCCGAGGCTACAATCAACGGCATCAACGACCTGTATACCCGGCACCCAGAACTCGACAAGGCTCTGCCTAAGACGAAGGCACTGCTTGCAGCCGATGGTCAGCTGACCGTAGAGAACCTGCTGAAGAAGGCACGTGAGGCATCGGTATTCTCGCTCAACGGCAAGGACATCGAGAGCGGCAAGAAGGTCGACGAGAAGCTCATGGACATGATAAAGGTAAAGAGCACCTACACGGTCGAGACCACTGCGACCGGACTTGACATCAAGCGCACGTCCGAGAGCGACATGACTGAGGACGACGTGAAAAACCTCGTCAAGGAGCAGGTGACAAAAAGCGGCGGTGACGAAAGCGCGTATAAGATGGTTGAGAGTGCCTGGGGACAGTTGAAGGCTATGGGAATGACCCGACTCGAGCTTACCAGCAACGGCACTTCGGCATATACCGCTGACGGATGGCTTTCTTCCCAAAATGAGAACTCCACGACTTCCGTCATAGGTTCGACAGTCAAGTACGTGTCTACGACCACGAGGCTGTAACGGCGGACAGTCCGTTTAAAAGCTTTGAAGGCTCCTACGGTTTCCATGCCGCAGGAGCCTTCTTTTATTGTTGACCTAATGATTCAATCGTCATAAAGTCATACGTCTATGACCATTCCTTCGTTGGTGAGATACGAGTTCGGGAATACGGCACGTGCCTCGTCAAGCAACGCGGACTCGTCGTCGTAGCGTGCGCTGTAATGTCCGAGCAGTAGCTTGCCGACCTTCGCGTCGCGCGCCACAGTGGCTGCCTGGCGCGCGGTACTGTGGTTGTATTTCCGCGCGCGGTCTATGCTGTCTTCGCCATAAGTGCTCTCGTGGTAGAGCGTGGACACTCCGCTAACTACCTTCCACAAGTCGGGTACATACCGCGTGTCGGAACAGTAGGCGTAGCTCCGCGGCTTGTCCGCCGGAATGACGAGGCGCGAGTTCGGCACCATGTCGCCGTCAGCCGTCGTCCAGTCCGCCCCTGCCTTTATGTTGTTGACCTGGCTGTACGGTATGCCGTAGAAGTCTATCATGTCGCGGCGTATATGCGGCAGCGTAGGTTTCTCGCGGAACAGGTACCCGCAGCACGGTATGCGATGCTTGAGCGGAACGGTCTCTATCGTCAGGCTGCGGTCTTCGTACACCACCCTGTTCTCCGTGGTTGTCACGGCGTGGAACCTCACTTCGAACTCCAGTCCGTAGCAGAACGTCCGCATGAGCATATCGAGCACGGGCTCAAGCTCTTTCAGGGCATACACGTCGAGGGGAGCCGTGCGCCCGAGCAGCCCAAATGTGGAGATCATGCCTATCAGCCCGAAGCAGTGGTCGCCGTGAAGATGGCTTATGAACACAGCCTGCAACCGCTGGAAGTTCACCTTGCTGCGGCGTATTTGTGTCTGTGTGCCCTCGGCGCAGTCGACCATGAACATCTTGCCACGCACCTCGACTATCTGGGACGAGGCGTTGTGGCGGAGCGTAGGCAGCGCGCTTCCGCAGCCGAGTATGTGTATCTTGAAGGGTTCCATGCTTTCGCCGTGGCTATTTCTTCACCTTCCTCGCATAGGCGAACACTCCGTCCTTGTTCTCGAGGAACAGCGAGTCGCCGTCGAGGCGGTCGATGTCGAACGTGTCGGCGTTGAGTACCAGGCGACCGTTGAGTATGCGCCACGATGTCCACGGGCGCGCCTCGCACTGCTGGTGCGACTGTACCGTGCCGCCCTTCTCTATCTCGAAGTCCTTGTCGAGGCTCGTCCACGTGGCCTGCAGCGTGGTGAGGTTGATGACCTTGGTGGCTATGCGCTCGCCGAACTCGTTGGTCCAGAAAGTGACTGCCATCTGGTCGCCCTCGCCGAACGAGCCGAAGACGACCGCCGAGTCGTTGTCAATGTCGATGACGAAGTCGCGCACGCTGTCGTCGGCGCACTGAAGCTCGAACGCTCCGTGTCCGCCGTCGATGTACCTGCCGTACATGGTCGTGTCCTTCTCGGCTGCCGTATCAGCGACATTAACCGTGTCGGCTCCTCCGGCTCCTTTGTCCTTTGTTGACGGCTTGCAGCCCGCCATTGCGCAGATGGCTGCGAACGCCATTGCCGCGAATGCTAATCTTCTCATATTGATGTGTCTTTAGTTGTTTTCCACCATTGTGCCGGCGGGTCTTGCTGTTTCTGCCGCCTTTGCCTCATTCCAATACCTGTCCATCTCGTCGAGCGTCAGGTCGCCTATGGCGCATCCTGCCTCGCGGGCACGCTCCTCGATGTGGTTGAAGCGTGAGATGAACTTGCGGTTCGTGCGCTCAAGGGCGTTGTCCGGATTGAGGCGGTAGAGCCTTGCGGCGTTGATTACGGAGAATATGAAGTCGCCAAGCTCGGAGGTCGAGCGTTCCGCATCGCCGCGCTCCAGCTCTGCCTCGAGTTCCCCGAGTTCCTCGCGCACCTTTGCCCACACGCCGTCGCGTTGCTTCCAGTCGAAGCCGACGTTGCGCGCCTTGTCTTGTATGCGGTACGCCTTTATCATCGATGGCAGTGCGTCGGGCACTCCCGAGAGCACGCTCACGTTGCCGTCGCGCTCCTTCTGCTTGCGCTTCTCCCACGAGCTTTCCACTTCCTTGGCTGTCGTGGGCACGGGATTGCCTGTGGTGTCGACCTCGTCCTTGTAGACGACCTGACCTTTGGTGTTAATCGTCAGGTCGGAGCTTGTCACGTACCACCGTGGCAGCCCGCCATTCTCCGTCGCGCTCGGACTCCAGTCGATGAAGTCGTGGCGGAACATGAGCTTGTCGCTCTGGTGGTCGCACACGTCGGCTATGTCGAAGTCGCCGGCCTCCTCGCCCATTATCGAGTAGAGCACGACGTGCTCCATGACGTCGCCCAGTTCCTTGCATATCTCTTTGCGGTCGTCGCGCTCCAGCGCGTCGGCAAGCTCGAACACTTCCTCAATGGTATTCGGACGGAGGCTCTCGAAGGTCTGCTTCCTGTCCCACGGGCATTCCTTGCGCAACCGCTCCTGAACGTCCATGAGCCTTGCGAGTGCCTTCAGTTTTTCTTCCCTTGTGTGTTTCATAGCTGCAAAGGTAGTGCAAGTGAGCGACATATCAAAATAAAGTCTTGACTTAATTTTGGTATGTCCGAACGCAGCCTTACCTTATTAAAAGGTAACGCAAACGAGTGAAATAGCAAAGAAAAACTTGCTGTTCTTTGCTTTTCCGAGTGCAGCCTGCCTTATCCAAAGATAGTGCAAACGAGCGAAATGGGCACAGCCTTCCCTTGTACGGGACAGTGGGCAATACCGGAGGCAATACAGGACTGCCAGCCAGAGCGCATCAACATACACGGTAAACAGAATTGGTAAAACACTGTATCTGTGTCATAATTCTACAGTAATCCACATTGTTTTCCACTTGCTTTACAATCTTGAGGCATTTGCCTCAAAATCGTGTGGCATTTGCCTCAAGACCTTGTGGCAACTGCCTCAAGACCTTGTAGCAACTGTCGCAAGAACGTTTCACACGTGTTACAAGATTATAAAAGACATGGAACTCTAATAGAGACGCAGTGAATCTATGACTCGGAACGACTGTTTCACTAATGCTCCGTAAGCCACGAGCCATACGGATGGGGGCTTTCCTATACATTATTATATAGTGCAGCCACAGGGGTTCGTGGGTGACCGTGGTGGCGGCGCAGTCGGAGGACGATGCCGCCGCAATACAGACTTTCTACAAAATCGCCCCGTACCTTTGCCCTCACTAATGGGAAAGAATATTTTGCCCCTCGGATTTTTATCACTACTTTTGCAACTCAATATGCAGCCCCGCATCAGGGCACTGCAACCATAGGAACGAATAACAGACCACACGATGAATACCACACGCAAGACACTGCCCGGAGGAAAGTACGCGATACTGCTGGTGCTGTTCTGCATCACTACGTTCTTCGCCAACCCGTCGGCACTGCCAACCGACATAATGGAGTCGCGCAACATCGTCACGGCGCGCGAGATGGTAGCCGACGGCAACTGGCTCGTGCCGACGATGAACGGCGACCTGCGGCTCGAAAAGCCGCCACTACCCACGTGGGTGGCTGCGGCAGTCGAGACCATAAGCCCCGGCAGCCTGGCTGCGCAGCGCACGGCGGCAGGCGTGATGGCGTGCGTCTGGACGGCGTACCTGTTCCTGCTCGTGCGCTACGTCTCGCGACGCGACGACCTTGCCGTGGCTACGGTCGTTGTCTTCCTCACGTGCTACAACCTCGTGCTCATGGGGCGTTCCGCCACGTGGGACATATACTGCCACTCGTTCATGATGGCAGCCATATACTACCTTACGCGCGGACTGTACGACCCGCGACCGGGCGGCAACCTCTATGTCGTGGGCGCACGTCGCGGATTGCGCCGCCACGCCCTGTGGTTCGCCCTGGCGGGCGTGTTCATGGGACTGTCATTCCTAAGCAAGGGTCCTGTTTCGTTCTACGCACTTCTGCTGCCCTACCTCATAACGCTCGTACTGCTGCCGAAGCCCGACATGCGTGGCAAGTGGCGGTACGTCGCACTTATGCTGGCGTTGATGATCGTCGTGGGAGGCTGGTGGTACGTGTGGCTGCTCGTGGCTCACCCTGCGGAGGTCGAGGCGGTAGTCCACAAGGAGTCGGGCGCGTGGGTCAACCACAACGTGCGCCCGTGGTGGTACTATTGGCGGTTCTTCCTCGAAATGGGGGCGTGGAGCGTGCTCATGCTCGCCGCCCTCGCCGTGCCGTACTGGAAGCGGCACATCACCCTGAAGCGTGACTACCTGCTCGCCATAACGTGGGCGGTGGCGTCGCTCGTACTGCTGTCGCTGATGCCGGAGAAGAAGACCCGCTACCTGCTGCCGTCGCTCGCGCCGTGCTCAATAGTGGTTGCGTGCCTGCTGGTGCACTTCAAGCAGGGGCGCAAGCTCGACAGGGCGAGCCGCTGGCTCTACGTGGGCAATGGCATCCTCATAGCTGCGGTCATACTGTCCATACCATTCCTGGCATACTTCTTCGGCGTGCGCCATGGCACGGTCAGCGTGGCAGACGAGGTGTTCCTGTCCGTGATGATGGTTGTCGACGCAGCCGCGCTCGTCGTCACCATACGGGACTACAAGCCCATGGACTACCTGTGGGTCGTGGCGTTCCTGTTCATGTTCGCCGAGTGCTTCCTGCTCAAGCCCATAGGCAGTGCGTTCGGCAACCCTGAGGCGCGCAGCATACACGCCGTACAGTCCGACAGCCGGCTCGACGGCGTGCCGTTCTACCACGATGCCGCCAGCGGCATACGCATCGAACTCGTCTACGAGGCGGGACGTAAGATTCTCCCGCTCGACTTCCACAACGCCGATTCGGTCAGAGCCGCGCTGCCCTGCGCGGTAGTCACCCGTGGGTGGGCAAGCCAGTCGCTGTCTGCGGACGTGCTCGCCGAGGTCGACACCGTAGCCATAGGCACGTTCGACGACAACAAGCACCCGCGTACCGACCGCCACTACACCACGGACTTCATCAACCACGTTACGCTGCTGAAGCCAAGGAAGTAGAGAATGAAGATTGACTTAAACACAATTGGATATGAACAATACATCGGATTATGAACTGACTATCGTCGTACCGGTATACAACGAGGAGGACAACCTCGACCGCGTGGAGAAGAGCCTGGCAGCGTTCCTGCCCACCGCCAGGGTGAAGTCGTGCGTGCTGTTCGTCAACGACGGCTCGAAGGACTCCAGCCTCCGTAAGATAAAGGACATCTGCTCACGCAACGATGGCTTCTTCTACATCTCCTCTGACGAGAACCACGGACTCAGCACCGCCATGAAGGCAGGCATCGACACAGCCGAGAGCAAGTACACGGGATATATCGACTCCGACCTGCAGACCAACCCCGAGGACTTCAACCTCCTGCTGGAGTATGCGCCCGAATACCAGCTCGTCTCGGGCATACGCGCCAACCGCAAGGACTCGGGATTCAAACGGTTGCAGTCAAAGATAGCCAACGGGTTCCGCCGCAAGATGACTGGCGACACCGCCACCGACACGGGCTGTCCCCTGAAGGTGATGTGGAGCGCGTACGCCAAGCGTCTGCCCTTCTTCGACGGAATGCACCGCTTCCTGCCCGCACTGATGATGCTCGAGGGCGGACGGTTCAAGGAACTGCCCGTGCGCCACTATCCCCGTGTGGCAGGAGTGTCGAAGTACCACTTGTGGAACCGCCTGAAGGGTCCGTTCGTAGACTGCTTCGCATATCGGTGGATGAAGAAACGCTACATACGCTACCGCATCGACGGCAGCAACTTCACCAAGTAAACGGACGGCAGTACAATGCAGCTTTCATCGCTATACGTCTACGCCATAGGCTTCATAGCCCAAGGGTTCTTCTCGGCACGGATGCTCATACAGTGGATACTCTCGGAGCGCGCGCGCCGCGTGGTGTCGCCCAACGCCTATTGGATATGCAGTCTGGCGGGCAGCATACTGCTGTTCGCCTACGGGTGGTTGAGGGACGACTTCGCAATCATCTTCGGGCAGCTCATCTCTTACTACATCTATATCTGGAACCTCGACATCAAGGGGGTGTGGCACAAGGTGCCGCTTGTCGGTCGCGTGGTCATATTCGCGCTGCCGTTCCTCGCGTTCGGCATGATGCTCCACGACATACCGGCGTTCGTAGTCAGCTTCTTCCACAACAGTTCCGTGCCTCCCGCGCTGCTCGTGTGGGGTTCCGCCGGCCAGGTCATATTCACCCTAAGGTTCATATACCAGTGGTACTACAGCTACCGCCGCCATGAGTCGATACTGCCGGTGTGGTTCTGGATCATAAGCCTCGTGGGGTGTTCGATAATAGTAAGCTACGGAGTGTTCCGCCTCGACCCGGTACTGATAATCGGGCAGTCGGTAGGGTTCTTCACCTACTCGCGCAACATAGTCTTGTACAGAAAGAACAAAAGGAAACAATGAAGATATTAATAACGGGAGCCGCAGGGTTCATAGGCCACAAGCTCGTAAAGGTCCTGGCGGCTGAAGGTGCCGAGGTCGTAGGACTCGACAGTATCAACGACTACTACGATGTAGGACTGAAGTACGCCCGGCTTGCCGACACCGGCATCATGAAGCCTGACATCACTGACGGCACGCTTGTGCAGAGCCGCACTCTGCCCGGCTACCGGTTCGTGCGGATGGACTTGACCGACCGTGACGGCATGGAGAGGCTTTTCAAGACAGAGCAGTTCACCCACGTGTGCAACCTCGCGGGACAGGCAGGCGTAAGGTACTCGATAGAGAACCCTTATTCCTACGTGCAGTCAAACGTCGTGGGATTCCTCAACATACTCGAAGGCTGCCGCAACCACAATGTACGCCATCTCGTATACGCGAGCTCGAGCAGTATCTATGGCATGGATCCGCACGTGCCATTCAAGGAGACTGACCGCACGGACACTCCCGTAAGCCTGTATGCGGCTACCAAGAAGAGCGACGAGGTTATGGCGTACGCCTACAGCAAGCTGTACGGATTCCAGACCGTGGGGCTGCGCTTCTTCACCGTCTACGGACCGTGGGGGCGACCGGACATGGCACCGTACAAGTTCATGAAGGCCATAACCGAGGGCAGGGAGATACAGGTGTTCAACCACGGCGATATGCTCCGTGACTTCACCTACATCGACGACATAGTGGAGGGCGTTCGACTCGTCCTTCATTCCGAGTGCGGGGACGACGTGCCGGCACGCATATACAACATCGGCAACTCCGACCCCGTAAGGCTCCTCGACTTCATTGGGACGATAGAGCGGGTAGCGGGGCGCAAGGCGCACATGAAGATGCTCGATATGCAACCCGGCGACGTAACGCGTACCTACGCCGACACTTCGAGACTGCAACACGACTTCGGCTACAAGCCATCGACAAGTATCGAGGAAGGCATACGCCGTCTCTATGAATGGTATGCCAAGTGGCACGAAGGCAAACAAGATTGACAATGAAAAGAATACTACTTTCCACAGTTATGCTGTGCTGCATGGTTGCGGCAGAAGCACAAACACCGCACCATAACATTAAAGCCGGTACGGAGGAGGCGCGTTCATTCTGTGACGAGATACGGTCCAATCCGCTACTGTCCGCCAGCAACTATACAGCATACCCCAACCCATCGGGCAGGCTTACTCCGCCGCCCGTGGGCTACAGACCTTGTTATATATCGCACTACGGACGGCACGGTTCACGCTACCTTATAAATCCGGAGCAGTACAGCCGACCAGTAGCCATACTCGCCCATGCCGACTCGCTCGGACTGCTGACGGACAAGGGCAGGTACGCCCTCGCTACGGCACGCCGCATGGAGGCTGAAGCCAGCAAGCGGTATGGCGAGCTGACACGTCTCGGTGCGGAGCAACACCGGCAGATAGCACGACGAATGGCAGAGCGGTTCCCCGAGGTGTTCGAGGGCGAGACCACCATTCAGGCGCGTTCCACGGTGGTGATACGCTGCATACTATCAATGGCGAGCGAGATGCAGGAACTGCTGCGGGCGAACCCTCGGCTTGACATAGACTGCGACGCAAGCGAGCATGACATGTACTATATGAACTATCATGACACGACAGTGGAGCGTCTGCGCAAGAATCCCGAGATTATGCGGACTTACAACGAGTGGCAGGCACGCCACATCGACAACCAGCGTTTCGCGCGCTCGCTGTTTGCCGACACACTGTTTGCCGATACCGCAAGCTTCCGCGACCAGATTGCCGACGATATATTCCGTCTGGCTACGATAGCGCAGAACTCCGCCATTGGCGACAGTACGGACTTGTACCAGCTGTTCACCGCCGACGAGCTTTACAGCCATTGGCAGCAGTCCAACGTCGGCTGGTACCTGACCTACGGCGCGTCTGCAATAAGCCGTGGGCGGCTGCCCTACTCGCAGTCCAACCTCGTGCGCGACATCGTCACGAAAGCCGACTCGTGCCTGCGCCTACCCCACCCTGGTGCGACAATGCGCTTCGGCCACGAGTCGGTAGTGCTTCCGCTCGTATGCCTGCTCAACATCGATGGCTACGGCGTGCAGACATCGTGCGTAGACAGTCTTGAGGCTTACGGGTGGGTGAACACGAGGATATTCCCCATGGCGTGCAACGTGCAGTTCGTGTTCTATAAAGAAAGCAAGCACCCAGGCGGGAGGGTGCTTGTCAAGGTGTTGTTGAACGAGGAGGAAGCCACGCTTCCACTTCGTCCGGCTATCGGATTGCGGTTTCCGAAAGGTGCGGTGGTAGATTCCAATCCGTATTATGAATGGGCAGACGTACGCCGCTACCTGCTCTCAAGGACGGCGTACTGACCAGGTGCCTCCAATCTCTATTATTTCCTAACTTTAAGCGTCAGCAACAGTGCGACGAGCGTGATGGTTTCCGACACGGGTTCGGCAAGCCACAACCCCTCCGTGCCCGCCAGCGCAGGCAGGAAGATGAAGCACGGCACTATGACGATGAACCCGCGCAAGAGCATGAAGACCGTAGCCGGCGTGTAGCGTTCCATGCTCTGGAGGAATCCGATGAGTACGACGTTGAGCGTGAACGGCAGGCACGTCAGCAGGAACAGCGGTATGCCGGCGCGCCCTATGGCGTTGGCTGGCGACGAGCCGTCGATGAACAGGTTGACTATCTGCGGCGCGAGTATGTAGCCGAGTATGGACATCAGCAGTCCCATCCCGCAGGCAAGGATCGCAGAGAGGTGGAGCGTCTCGCGTATGCGCCGCGTGTTGCCGAGTCCGTGGTTGTAGCTTACTATCGGCAGTGACGACTGCGCGATTGCGTTGCCGAACATGAATATCATCGGAAACAGGTAGCAGGCGACGGAGAACGCCGCCACGCCGTCCTCGTGCAGGTAGCGCATGAATACGTAGTTGCCCGTTATCATCATGCAGCTTATGGCGGTCTCGGCGATGAACGTCGGCAGCCCGAGTCGCAGCATGTACCCGCAGTTGCGGGCTGTGAGCCGCAGCGCCTTGCCGGAGAACTTCGGGCGGTAGAACCTCAACTGCCGGCTACGGCGCATGAAGTACCACACCACCATTATCGTGCCCACTCCCGACGCCATTGACGTGGCTACCGCCGCGCCGAATACCCCCCATTGCAGCGGGAATACGAACAGCCAGTCGAGCACTATGTTCAGCCCCGCACTGACGGCGTTGACCGCCATGGCGTAGTTGGGCGAGCCGTCGAGCCGTATGGCGAACAGCCCGACCATGTTGACGACGATGAACAACAGGCACGGACTTACGCCTATGAGGTACTTGTGGACCATGGGATAGAGCATCTCGCTGCCCCCGAACAGCGATGCCGTCTGCCGTGGGAACACGTTGATGACCGCCATTATGGCCGCCATGAGCAACAGTCCGACGGTGAAGGCCTGCGTCACGTTGATGTTCGCAGCCTTGTAGTTCCCCTTGCTCATGTGGACGGCAGCCACCACGCTTACGCCGCTGCCGAACATCAGCGCGATGCCCGTGGCTATCTGGAACATTGGCGCGGCAATGTTTATCGCCGCCAGCGCGTCGCTGCCCACGCCACGACCGACGAATATCCCGTCGGCGAGGTTGAGCAGTACTGATGATACAAGCCCCAGAAGCGTGGGGAAGAACAGTTTGCGGAACAGCTTCGGCACCCGCATCTCTCCATAGTCGAGCGCGTCTCTATTGTCTCTCATCTCTTTCGTTGTGTTTGATAGTTATCCTTTCCGTCGGGTCAAACAAAAAATGGCACTGGATAATTCCGTACGCCGCGCGTCGAATCTTATCCAGCACCATTCCTTATGGATACCCTCCGATTAACGGGTGCAAAGGTAAGAAAAAGAATCGGAATAAAACAAGTATGATGTGAAAAAGGCATTCTTGCCTACCAGCAAGTGACTTGTTACACGGTCGCAATACTATTATTACATTCCAAGAAAGGCTTTCTTACACGACAGCAGAGCCTTTCCCACACACCAAGAAAGGCTTTCTTACACGACAGCAGAGCCTTTGTTACACTGTAAGAATGCCTTTGCTGCATTCCAGCAGAACCTCTCCTACACTCTGGGAGAGGCTCTCCTACATTCTGGGAGAGGCTTTCCTACACTCTGAGAGAGGCTTTCCCACACTCTGGGAGAGGCTTTCCAACGCGCTAAGAAAGGCTTTCCCAAATCCAAGAAAGCCTTCCCCCAGCAACATGAATTAGAATTGCAGATAAATGAACGGCTGAATGTCGCTCGACTTCACCTGCATGGCGAGGAAGATGACGAACGTCAGTGCCACGGCGCAGAGGACAACCCCGCCCTTTTCCAATCCACAGACTATCTTGTCCTGCCACGTGTCGGGCAGCCAGTGGGTGACGAGGGCGAAGGCGATGAGGGCGAAGACGTACTTGTAGGCGGCGAATATCGCCGGGAACAGCGACACGTCGAACTTCGCCACGAGCTGGTGGATAAGCACCGTGGCGGCGGCGAAGTCCTGCGTACGGAAGAATATCCACAGTAAGGTGACGAGGTGGAACGTGAGCACGACGGCTACCACGCGGCGCACGCCGTGCGGGTGGTAGTGGCGGTCGTGGCGCAGGACGGTCTGCGAGAAGAACTTGTGTATGCACACGCCGAGACCGTGCAGCACGCCCCAAAGGACGAAGTTGAGCGACGCGCCGTGCCACAGTCCGCACAGCGTCATGGCTATCATCTGGTTCAGGTACATGCGCGCCTTGCCCTTGCGGTTGCCGCCGAGCGAGATATAGATGTAGTCGCGTATCCAGCTTGACAGCGATATGTGCCAGCGACGCCAGAAGTCGCTCAAGGAATCAGCCTTGAACGGGGCGTTGAAGTTCATCGGTATCTTGAACCCGAGCAGCGCCGATATGCCGATGGCCATGTCGCTGTAGCCGGAGAAGTCGCAGTAGAGCTGTACGCTGTAACCGTATAGTCCCATGAGAATCTCGCCGCCGGAAAAGAGCGTCGGGTTGTCGAAGATGCGGCTGACGAAGTTGACGCTGATGTAGTCGCTGATAACCATCTTCTTGAACACTCCTATGATAATAAGGTATACGCCGAAGGCGAACATCTTGCGCGATATGTGGAGCGGCCGGCGCACCTGCGGCATGAAGTCGGTGGCGCGCACGATGGGACCCGCAAGCAGTACGGGGAAGAAGCTGACGTAGAACGCGTAGTCGAGCAGGCTGCCGGCGGGCTGCATCTTGCCGCGGTAAACGTCGATGGTGTAGGATATGCTCTTGAACGTGAAGAACGATATGCCGGCTGGAAGGAATATGTCCCACGGCTGGAAGTTGCCGCCGACGGCCTGGGCTATCATTCCGGCGAAGAAGTTGGTGTACTTGAAGTATGCGAGCAGTCCGAGGTCGATGACGAGCGACAGCACTACCCACAGACGACCGGCATTGTTGCCGCCTGCCAGGTTGCCATTGTCCCCGGCTGCGTTACGGCAAGCGGAGATCCGCCGGGCTATGAGCCAGTCGGAGACTGTCACCAAGGCGAGCAGCCCCACGTATACGCCCGAGCTCTTGTAGTAGAAGTAATACGAGAAAAGGGTTACGAACACGAGGCGCGCCGTCAGCTTGCGGCGCAGGGCGAAGTAGCCGAGCGCGAGGAACAGCGATAGGAACAGGAAAAGTCCCGTGGTGAAGAGCAGCGGCTCTTTGGGATTATATTGTAGAAGTTCTAATACTTTCTGGAACATTGGTCTGTACGGTGTGTGTGGTTGGTTGGCATTGGCTTATTGCTCGGCATTCTCAAGCTTCTTGCGACGCAGGTAGTTGTTCTCGCCAGCGACAATTGACTGAAACACCTTCGGGGCAATCTTACTGCCACCGCTGCGGGTGACGTGCACGTAGTCGGCGGAACTCATGCCCTCGTCGTGAAGCCGTGCCATGGAGCCTTCGCCGCCCATGGCGTGAAAGAGGCTGTAAAATCCCACACGCGTCTCGGCAGCCAGTTCTTTCTGGAATCCCTCAAGAGCCTTGACGGCCTGCATGGTTCCGCCGCCCTCTTTGTTGCCGCGGTCGGGCGTGCTCACTACGAGTATCGACGCTTCGGGAAAGCAACGGCGCATCTTCAGTATGACCTGCTTCATCTTGCCGAGATACTCGTGAAGCGACTTGTCGTCCGTATCCGCGTCTATGGCGTTGACTCCGAACTGGAGGATTATCAGGTCGTATGGTCGTATGCGGTTGAAGTCACGCAGTGTCGCGTCGGGCAACTTGGCAAGCGTCGTGCCTGCCGAGCCGCGCATACTGAAGTTGTCTATCGTTATTCCTCCGTCCTGTTCGAGTGCCGCGCCAAACAGAGTCGGATAGCCCTTGAACTTGTAGCTGACACTGGTCGTCGGGTGGTCAAGCTCGAACGACTGCACCGACGCTGACGGTTGGAACGTCTGCGACGACTTGCCGCCATTGTCCGCCTTGACAGTGACGGTTACTGGCGACTGCGCCCTGAAGTATAGCCGCGAAGAAGTCCAGCGGGCTGCGTGCGGATAGCTGTTGGTGCCGTGGAGTGTCAGGGTGGAATGTCCGTTGGTGGTATAGTATCGTTCTGCGATGCCGGCATCGGCGGCGTTGTAGGAAGCCTTCTTCATCACCATGTGCTCGGACATTCCCGTGAACTTCGCGTCTATCGAGGTCTTGTATTGCTCGAGGTCGTTGCCTGCGTCGATCCACCCTACTCCGCCACCGCCGTACTTGCGCTGCATCTGCTCGCGCAGGTCGGCTACGAGAATGTCGCCCTCGATGAAGCTGTCGCCGTAGTAAGCCACACGGACAGGACGACCTTGCAGCTTTTTGCGTGCTGCCGAGTCCACCATGGCGTAGAAGTGCTCCATGCCTCCGGCGGCTCCCTCGCTGTAGTCGAGAATGGGTTGTACGCCCTTGGGCCACACCTCGTGGAAGTCGAGGAGCCGTCCCGACTTGCTGCGTGCCTGTATCTGCTTAGGATCTTTGGGCTTTGGTATAACGTCGACCACGTCATTGTCGCCCGGGAGCGTGACGACCTGGCTTAGAATGTTTATCTTGCGGAGTTTCATTCCACCAATGGAAAGCGATGGAAGGAAGTGGAGAAGCATTAAAAAGATGATGACCAACGTCACCAATACCAAAGTCTTGTAAGTGTTATCCCTCATTTATCTATTTCTCAACATCGAACATGAGCTTGTCCAGCCGCGCTATGCCCTTCTCGGTGCAGATGCCGCGCAGGAACACCATGGTGAAATTGTGGAAGACGGTCTTAAGCCCGTACTTCTTGTACATGCCGGCGTTCATGACATACTCCGAGGCTGCATCGAGGATTTGGAAGATGATGTCGTACTCCAAATCGTCCATGAAATATCCCTCACGGATAGCCTCGGTGATGAACTGGCGCACCTCGCCCGATTTCTTGTCGTGCTCGTCGCGCAGGTAGTCCATGACTTTCTTGTAGGCGTGCATCTCCTCGAAGAAGAGCGGATTGACGGTGCTGAACTCACGCATCTGCAAGTGGTAGAATCCGACGATGATGTCTATCGTGTCGGCGCCATTGCCAGCATATTCCGCCAGAATCTGGGTCGTCTCGTTGTCACGTTTCTTAACAACGTCCAGCAACAATTGCTCCTTGTTGTCATAGACCTCGTAGAGCGTGCGTTTCGATATTACGAGCGACCGCGCGATGTCGTCCATGCGTACCTGCCGGATACCGGACTTCAGGAAAAGCCTGATAGCCTCGTCCAGTATACGCCCCTTGAGATCCTGCCTGTAAGTATTGTTGGTGTTGTTAGTTGGCATGTGCGTGGTTGATACCGTGTATTTCGCTTGCAAAATTACTACTTTCCCCATAAACGGCAAAAATAAAATCGGCGAAATCTGGCACAATGACAATTTTTGATTATCTTTGCCTTCCGTAAGACGAACAAGAATTGTAACACTAAATAACTAAACATAGAGAGATTATGGTGAAGATAACTAAAGAAGCGGCTCTTGCCTATCATCACGACGGACGCCCCGGCAAGATTGAGGTAAAGCCGACGAAGCCCTACCGCACGCAGACCGACCTCAGCCTGGCTTATTCGCCTGGAGTGGCATATCCGTGCCTGGAGATACAGCAGACTCCCAACGACGTATACAAATACACTGACAAAGGCAACCTCGTCGCCGTGATAAGCAACGGCACGGCAGTGCTCGGTCTCGGCGACATCGGAGCCATGAGCGGCAAGCCCGTCATGGAGGGCAAGGGACTGCTGTTCAAGATATATGGAGGTATCGACGTGTTCGACATTGAGGTGAACGAGAAAGACCCCGACAAGTTCTGCGAGGCTGTCGAGAAGATTGCGCCGACGTTCGGCGGCATCAACCTTGAGGACATCAAGGCTCCTGAGTGCTTCGCCATTGAGGAGAGGCTGAAGAAGACGCTCGACATTCCCGTAATGCACGACGACCAGCACGGCACTGCCATCATTTCCGCCGCAGGACTGATGAACGCGCTGGAGGTCGCCGGCAAGAAGATCGAGGACGTGAAGATTGTCGTAAACGGTGCGGGAGCGGCTGCCATAAGCTGCACGAAGCTTTACTGCTCGTTCGGAGCGCGCAAGGAGAACATCGTCATGCTCGACTCCAAGGGAGTGATAACGAGCGACCGCACGAACCTCACTCCGCAGAAGAAGCTATTTGCCACCGACCGCCGCGACGTGCACACGCTGGAGGAGGCAGTCAAGGGAGCCGACGTGTTCGTCGGACTGTCGAAGGGCAACGTCCTCACGCAGGACATGATACGCTCCATGGCTGACAACCCGATAGTCTTCGCGCTCGCCAATCCGGTACCGGAAATCAGCTACGAGGACGCTATGGCGGCACGCCCCGACGTACTGATGTCAACGGGACGGTCGGACAAGCCCAACCAGATAAACAACGTCATCGGATTCCCGTACATATTCCGCGGCGCGCTCGACGTACACGCCTCCGCCATAAACGAGGAGATGAAGATGGCGGCAGCAAAGGCCATCGCAAAACTCGCCAAGGAGCCGGTGCCCGACATCGTCAACGAGGTCTACCACGTCAACGACCTCACTTTCGGACCGAAGTACTTTATCCCTAAGCCCGTAGACCCGAGACTCATAACCGAGGTAAGTTCCGCCGTAGCCAAGGCCGCTATCGAGAGCGGAGTGGCACGCCACGTGATAACCGACTGGGACGAGTACAAGCAGAACCTGCGCCAGATGCTCGGCATGGAGACAAAGCTCACGCGCACGCTCCACGCCACCGCCGCACAGCACCCGCAGCGCGTGGTATTCGCCGAGGGCGGACACCAGACAATGATGAAGGCTGCCGTACAGGCAAAGCAGGAAGGCATCTGCGAGCCGATACTCCTCGGCAACCCTGACCGTCTGAACCGTATGGCGAACCGAATGAAGCTCGACCTGACGGGCATCACCATAATTGACATGCGTGCCGACCAGGAACAGGGACGGCGCGCCACCTACGCAAAGCACCTCGCCGAGAAGCGGGCGCGCATGGGATATACGTTCGAGGAGGCTTACGACAAGATGTACGAGCGCAACTACTTCGGAATGTCGATGGTGGAGAACGGCGACGCCGACGCGTTCATCACGGGACTGTACACGAAGTACAGCAACACGATAAAGGTCGCCAAGGAGGTCATCGGCGTGCGCCCGGAATACAACCACTTCGGCACGATGCACATCGTAAACTCGAAGAAGGGAACCTACTTCCTCGCCGACACGCTCATAAACCGCCACCCCGACGAGGACACGCTGCACGACATAGCGCGGCTGACGGCGCACAGCGTCAAGTTCTTCAACGAGGAGCCGGTGATAGCCATGATAAGCTATTCCAACTTCGGCACCGACCCCGACGGCTCGCCAGCCAAGGTGCACGCCGCCGTGGCGAAGATGCAGGAGGAATATCCCGACCTGCCTATCGACGGCGAGATGCAGATAAACTTCGCCCTCAATGACGAGTTGCGCGACAACAAGTATCCGTTCACGAGGCTCAAGGGCAAGAAGGTCAACGCGCTGGTGTTCCCCAACCTCTCGAGCGCGAACTCAAGCTACAAGCTGCTGCAAGCCCTCAGCCCCGAAGCCGAGATTATCGGTCCGATACAGATGGGACTGAACAAGCCGATACACTTCACCGACTTCGAGTGCTCCGTGCGCGACGTGGTGAACATTACCGCAGTCGCCGTCATCGATGCCTACGTAGACAAGATAAAGCGTGACGGGCACTGCTAAGCATGACATCGTAAGACGGCCTGCCTTTCCGAAATGCGAATGACGGCTTGGCAGACCAAGCCGCAGACATACCAAGGCTTCTTCACCAACGGGTGGAGAAGCCTTTTTTCGTGCCTCGCAGAATCGCCGGCACTTCCGCGCCCAATTCTGGAAATGGCCATGGACTTTTCATAATCTTACTTTTGTAACTTTATAAAATGACAAAAGTCATTTTTTCTTTTGACTTTTGTGAATTAAATCAGTGACAAAAGTCATTTGTTTATTTCACTTTTGTCATTCATATTAATGACAAAAGTCATTTTATAATTCTCCATGAAGAAATGTCCGAATCATCATGAAGACTCCGGCATTTCGCGACCGAGCCTTTTGAAAAGCCCGTCGCCATTACGCCGCCAAAGGTCATGACGGCAACCACCGCCGAACTAAAAGTTGCAAAAGTATTGCAAGATAGATATAATTTTACTACTTTTGCACGTGGCAAAAAATACGCTTTGATGAAGCTTGTAATAATGACCAAGTCCACATTCTTCGTGGAGGAAGACAAGATACTGGAGGCACTCTTTGACGAGGGCATGGATAACTTGCACGTCGCCAAGGAAGAAGGCAGCCCGATGTACGTTGAGCGACTGCTGTCACTGTTGCCGGAAGATTATTACAAGTACATCACTATTCACAACAACTTTCATTTGAAAAAGGAATACGGACTTGCTGGTATACATATCGACAATCCTGCCACGCCCGTGCCTGCGGACTACAAGGGAAAGGTCAGCCGTACGTGCGGCGACCTGGGCAGCCTGAAGGAAATGAAGAAGAAGTCGAAGTACGTCTTCCTGAAAAACATCTTCGACTGCATAGAGTTCCCCGACGAGAAAGCCTCGTTCACTCCCGGCGAGCTTGAGCGTGCTGCCGACGACGGGCTGATAGACCGCAAGGTGTATGCCCTCGGCGGCATGAGCCTCGACAACATACGGCTGGCACGAGAACTCGGATTCGGCGGCGTAGTCATCTGCGGCGACCTGTGGAACCGCTTTGACATACACAACAACGTCGACTACAAGGCTATAATCCAGCATTTCAAGAAGCTGCGCAAGGCGGCAGGCTGACGGAAAAGGACAGATACATACAACATATAATTAAACAACAATGAGTGACAACAACTCTTTTCTGGTATTTTCGGGCACCAAGACGAGATACCTTGCAGAAAGAATCTGCGCAAGTCTTGGCCGTCCTTTAGGCAACTTGAACATCACCCACTTCTCCGATGGTGAGTTCGCAGTATCGTATGAAGAGTCAATCCGTGGTAAAGACGTGTTCCTCGTGCAGAGCACGTTCCCTAACTCCGACAATCTCATGGAGCTTCTCCTGATGATTGACGCTGCAAAGCGTGCATCGGCACGCCATATCATCGCCGTGATTCCATACTTCGGCTGGGCGCGCCAGGACCGTAAGGACAAGCCACGCGTGAGCATCGGGGCAAAGCTGGTTGCCGATATGTTGTCAGCCGCTGGCATAGACCGCCTCATAACCATGGACCTCCATGCCGACCAGATTCAGGGATTCTTCGACGTTCCTGTCGACCACCTGTATGCGAGCGGCGTGATCCTGCCGTACTTGCAGAGCCTGCACATCAAGGACTTGGTGATAGCGTCGCCTGATGTCGGCGGTGCCAAGCGTGCCGGGACATATGCAAAATACCTCAACTGCCCGCTCGTGCTCTGCAACAAGAAGCGCGCCCGTGCCAACGTTGTCGAGAGTATGCAGATTATCGGCGACGTGAAAGACATGAATGTCGTGATCGTCGACGACATGGTCGATACGGCGGGGACGATAACCAAGGCTGCCGACATCATGAAAGAGGCGGGAGCGTTGAGCGTCCGTGCCTGTGCCAGCCACTGCGTAATGAGCGGTCCGGCAAGCGACCGTGTTCAGGCAAGTGCGCTGGAGGAGATAGTCTTTACAGACTCTATTCCATATACCAACCGCTGTGCCAAGGTCAAGCAGCTGTCCGTTGCCGATATGTTCGCCGAGACGATACGCCGTGTCGTCAACAACGAGAGTATATCATCACAGTATCTCGTGTAGGATGTGAAAAAGCAAGCGTGGCAGAATACGGCACAAGCGAGACTTTGCGTAAGCTGCGCTACTTCATAACTTAATTAAAAAAGCTCTCCAGACAATGAACATCTGGAGAGCTTTTCTTTTTGTAATAACCATTCTGTTGGCGACAGTATGCCAACTTCCAATTTCAAGAAATCATTAGTCTTGCTTTCCACCAGCCAGATCGAGAAGCTCGTTGGTGATGGCAGCTTGGCGTGACTTGTTGTATTCGAGGTTGAGGTCGCGCAGCAACTCGTCAGCGTTGTCGGTGGCGGTCTGCATGGCGACCATGCGTGCTGCGTGCTCGCTGGCAACACTGTCAAGCAGTGCCGTGTAGACCATCAGGTGCAGTTCCTTCGGAATAAGCTCGCGAAGGACGGTTTCTACATCAGGCTCTACTATGAAGTCATCGTTCAGTGGCACGGCTTCCTCGCGTTCTGACTCATCATGCTTGTTGCCGTGACGGCGTTTGTACTCCTGCGCCTTTGCGGTAGCCACGTCAGATGTCAGGTCACGTTCCTTGTCTTCGTTAAGCTGTTCCTCCAAGTCGATAGGCAGGAATGTCTTGCGTGTCAGTATCTGCGAGCCGGCACTCTTGAAATGATGATAAATCATCTCTACCTTGTCTACCTCGCCACGATACCACTTCGTACCGACATCTATGCCCAACTGTCGGCAACCTTCAGAATTCGGCTTGTCGGCAAGTTCTATAAAGCTGCCCGCGCTGTGGAGGTGCATCTTCGCCACTTTCTCCTCGATTTTCCGTCCGACAGGATAGATGATGAAGTCGTCGTCTGTCAGCCCCTGTGCCTTGTATTCGTTAATGACCTCCGTCATTCGCTTGATTACGTTGTTGTTGAACCCACCACACAACGATGAGTTGGAGGTGAACACAATCAGCGCGACCCGATGAATTGGACGTGGCTTGTCAAACGGCATATCGGCATCAGGCGAAGAAACGAGGAACGATTTGAGTATATGCTCGAGGAGATTCTCGTAAGGAAGCATGTTCCCTATCGCCACTTGAGCATGATGCAGCTTGCTCGAAGCCACCATCTTCATAGCACTCGTAATCTTTCGGGTGCTGTTGACGGAGGCTATACGATTCTTTATTTCTTTAAGTGACGGCATAGTGAACGGTTATTTTTCTTTGTATTGTCCTGCAATGTTTGCCATTACTTCTTCGATTATTTTGACATCATCGTCGAGAAGCTTGCCATTTGCAAGATTGTCAATAACGTCATGGTGGGAAGAACGTAAAGACTCGAGGAACTGATCCTGGCATTCACGCACTTTCTCAACAGGAACATCGTGCATCAGTCCGTGGACTCCGCAATACAGGATTGCGATTTGTTCGCCGACAGGCATCGGACTGTACTGTGGCTGAATAAGTAGTTGGTTGTTCTTTCGCCCACGGTCAAGCGTCATCGCCGTAACTGCGTCCATATCGCTTGAGAATTTGGAGAAAGATTCCAGCTCACGGTATTGCGCCATGTCGATTTTCAGCGTACCAGCCACTTTCTTCATACTCTTTATTTGAGCCGAACCTCCGACACGCGACACAGATATACCGACGTTGATAGCCGGACGGAAGCCCTGGTTGAACAGGTCGGTCTCAAGGTAGATCTGCCCGTCGGTGATTGAGATGACATTCGTTGGAATGTACGCGGAAACGTCGCCAGCCTGCGTCTCTATAATAGGAAGAGCCGTGAGTGAGCCACCGCCCTTGACGTGCCCTTTCATCGACTCTGGCAGATCGTTCATTTGCTCTGCGACTTCCTGTTGGTCGTTTATACGCGCGGCACGTTCGAGCAGACGGCTGTGGAGATAGAATACATCGCCAGGATAAGCCTCACGTCCTGATGGACGGCGAAGGATCAGCGATACTTCACGATATGCGACAGCCTGTTTCGACAAATCGTCATATACGACGAGAGCCGACAATCCACGGTCGCGGAAGTACTCGCCAATAGCGGCACCGGCAAATGGAGCATAATACTGCATTGCGGCAGGATCAGCAGCCGTCGCGCTGACGACAATGGTATATGGCATTGCGCCATGATCCTTCAAAGTCTGGACGAGCGACGCAACTGTAGAAGCCTTTTGACCTATTGCCACGTATATACAATACACAGGCTTCCCTGCCTCGTAAAGGCTCTTTTGGTTTATGATTGTATCAACAGCGATGGCGGTTTTTCCAGTCTGACGGTCGCCGATAATCAGCTCGCGTTGTCCGCGTCCGATAGGAATCATTGAGTCTACTGCCTTAAGTCCTGTTTGTAGTGGCTCCTTTACGGGTTGGCGATAGATAACTCCTGGTGCCTTACGGTCGAGTGGCATCTCAAAAGCTCCAGCCAGGTCGATGGCTCCCTTGCCGTCAATGGCTCTGCCAAGTGGGTCTACGACACGCCCGAGGAAGTTGTCATTGACACGGATTGAAGCAATGCGGTGTGTACGCTTCACTTTCATTCCCTCCTTCACATCGGAAGTCGGACCAAGAAGCACGCAACCAACATTGTCTTCCTCCAAGTTCATGACTATTGCCATAACGCCACTTTCAAACTCAAGCAACTCGCTGGCCTCGACATTACGCAGTCCGTAAATACGGGCGACGCCATCACTGACAGTAAGTACAGTGCCGACTTCGTCAAACTGCTCCTCCGAGTTGATGCCCTCAAGTTCCTTAAGCAGGACTTCTGACACTTCACTTGGTTTTATTTTATCTGACATTTGATTTTATTTTTTAAGTTGTGTAAGGATTCTGTTAAGTTTGGTCTTAACACTTGCATCCATTCTGTAGGTGTCATATTCGAGGATAAAGCCTCCAATTATATTTGAATCGACCTCGGTATTGAACTCTACAGTTCCATGAGTTTTGCCCTCTACCATACCACGCATTCTGCCTTCAGTTTCCTTAGACACTGGTGCGGCAGTGGTTAGCGAGCCACGGATGATATTTTTCTGCTTCCGATAAAGCGTTATGTAAGATGCCGCCATGAACTGCAGCGTTTCTGCCCTATCCTCTTTAAGGACAAGTTGGATGAATTTCCTCGTTAACTCGCAGATATTATCTCCGCAAGCCGTAACAAGAACTTTCTCTTTCTTGTCTCTCGAAAGCATGGGATTGTCTATCGTAAAGCGCAATTCAGGTACTTCGATGTAACTCCGCGACAGAGTCTGCATCTCCTTATAGACCCGATCCTCGAGCTTTAGCTCCGTAGCACTCTTCAATAGCGCACGGGAGTAGCGAACCGATATTACACCTAAATCCATAGACAATTATTTAACGTTTTTATCAGTAGAAGAAACCTCATCCAGTAATCTGTCAATCAATTCGTTCTGCTCTTCGTCATTAGACAGCCTTTGACGGAGTACTTTCTCTGCTATCTGTATCGAGAGTTCTGCCACCTGATTACGTATGTCGCGTATGGCAGCCTGTTTTTCACTTTGAATCTCCGCCTTGGCATCAGATATTATACGCGCGCTTTCTTCACGTGCCTTACTTTCTGCCTTTTCGACGATGGCATCACGAGTAGCCGAAGCTTCCTTTAAGATAGCCGACTGCTTTTCGCGAGCCTGTTGAAGCAGCAACTCACCTTCTTTTTGGATATTGGCAAGCTTTTCATTGGCTTCTTCAGCCTTGTGAAGACTCTCGTCGATGTAAGCCTTGCGATCGTTAACCATCTTGACTATGACAGGGAATCCCCATTTCCATAGAATGAGGAAAACTATCACGAAGACGAGGGTCATCCAGAATAGCAAGCCGCTATCAGGAATTAATAAATCCATATGCTGGTGTTTGCTCGTTTATACTTTTATTACATGACAATAGCCAGGATGGCAATGATGACGGCGAAGAAAGCTACACCTTCGACCAGTGCAGCTGCAATGATCATGGAAGAACGCAAATCACTCATCTTCTCCGGCTGACGTGCCATAGCGTCCATAGCCTGTCCTCCGATACGGCCTATACCGATACCGGCTCCAATAGCTGCCAAACCTGCGCCTACTGCAGCGCCTAACTTTGCAAGAGCAACATCTGCTAATAATAATGATAACATAGTTCTAAAGTTTTAATTATTGATTTTTTAATTCATATTTTTCTTTATGCTTTTGCTGGGTGGACGTGTGCCAAAGATATGAACACAGCACTCAGCATTGTAAACACCAATGCCTGTATATAGCTTACAAGCACTTCCAATAGCATCATGAAGACACTCATGGCTACGCTGACAACCGTCATACCTGAACCAGCGAGCCAGTTGACAATGGCACTGTCTGCAATACCGAACATTATGAATATTATCGCGGCAAAGCTCAAAGCTATGGCATGACCTGCCATCATGTTTGCAAACAGTCGAATGATAAGGGCCAATGGTTTGGTGAATATTCCAAAGAGTTCGATAAACGGCATAAGTGGTACTGGTACTTTCAACCACATCGGCACGTCTGGCCAAAATATATCCTTCCAATATGCTCTTGTTCCTGTAACATTAGTTATAAGGAAAGTGCATACACCCAGGAAGCATGTACAAGCGATATTGCCAGTAAGGTTTCCTCCACCTGGTGGGAATGGTACAATACCCATTATATTCGCTAAGAAGATGAAGAAGAAACATGTAAGCAACCACGGCGCATATTTGGGAGCCTCGTCGCCCATACATGCCTTAATAACATCATTATAAACGGACATTATGAACATATGCATTAGACCTGTAAAGCCTTTCGGTGCAGGATCGCTTACCTTGTGTTTCTTACACCAACGTGCAGGGATAAGCACGCAGAGTAATAAAAGGAATGCGTCTATAAACAACACGCATACTGTTTTCGTGATTGAAATGTCTAAAGGTTTTACTTCCTTCCCACCTATCTTCTCTACTATCTTATTCGGATTGCTTTTTGCATCACCATTCTTTATGACAAGATTCATTAAATCAACATTGCCACCTATATAAGGTCTGTCGCCATTGGCATCTGTCTTTTCCGAGAAATTGGCACTGCTGAATACGTACCACCCCGTAGAGGTCTTAATGATTACAGGGAGATGTAATACTACAGGACCTGTTATGTGCCAATCATATGAATCTTTGATATGACCCCACAAAATGTTCTTCACGTCAACCGATTGCTTCTTGGACATGTCACGTGCCTCCACTGGACATACCGAAAGAAGTATCAGCATTATGAAAAGCAATTGCTTTATATATCTCATATCTGAACGTTTACTTTAAATTATTCATTTTCTCAACTTGCGCAAAGTATATGCAATCGAAAGCCAGCATCACCAAATAGAAGCTTGCAAACATTGCCGCAAACCCAAATAAAGCCATTTTGTCATCACGCATAAACAGCATTGCTATAATGACTACTACCAACGCAGCCAGCATACGCAAAGCTGATGCTGCAATGTAGAACTTCCCAAGCGTATTTGCAGAACGCGCAGCTACTACTTTCCAAGACTGTATGTAAGCTATACTTGACACCAAAGAAAACAAAGCGCTTATAACCAACGCATTGACCAGTTTGGTCGCTTGTAAGTATTGCATTACAAGGAGTATGACTACCGTCAACCCGAATATAAGCCAAAGGCTTACCTTATAATATCGCTTGGCTATACGGTTTATCTGCTCCATAGTCTCGGCAGTTAAAGTTCGACACACAAAGAGACTTCGTTCTTTTTCACTTCTACAAAGCCACCATGAATATCAAATTGTTTCTTTTCGCCATTATCGTCATATTCGACCTTGCCATCCGTCAAAGATGAAATTATGGGCGCATGATCGTTAAGTATTTCAAAACTTCCAAGCGTACCTGGAACAAGCACGCTGTTCACGTCACCCTTGAATATGACTCTTTCTGGAGAAATTATAGTTAGTCTAAGCATCAGCAAGTGATTTAAAATTATTCGGATTTAATTATCAAATGCCTACGCCTTTGCTGCCTCAAGAAGTTTCTTGCCTTTGGCAATTGCGTCATCAATAGTGCCCACATTCAGGAATGCCTGTTCTGGCAAATCATCTACTTCACCGTCAAGTATGGCATTGAAGCCTTTAATGGTCTCTTCTATTGGAACCATAACGCCAGGCGTACCTGTAAATTGTTCAGCAACAGTGAATGGCTGGCTCAAGAACCTCTGTACACGACGTGCACGGTTGACGACTTGCTTGTCCTCATCAGACAATTCGTCCATTCCAAGTATCGCTATTATATCTTGCAGCTCTTGATAATGCTGAAGGGTCTCCTTCACACGTTGTGCACAATCATAATGTTCCTTACCTACGATCAGAGGATCGAGTATTCGCGATGTGCTTGCCAAAGGATCTACGGCAGGATAAATACCGAGTTCTGTTATCTTACGGTTAAGCACCGTGGTTGCATCAAGGTGTGTGAACGTGGTTGCTGGAGCAGGGTCTGTCAAGTCATCGGCAGGGACATATACTGCCTGCACCGAAGTAATGGAACCTTTCTTCGTAGAGGTAATACGCTCTTGCATCGCTCCCATTTCACTTGCAAGCGTAGGTTGGTATCCTACAGCTGACGGCATACGTCCAAGAAGCGCAGACACTTCAGAACCAGCCTGGGTGAAGCGGAAGATATTATCGATGAAGAACATTATATCGGCAGCCTCGCCGTTCTTTCCTCCATGATCACGGAACTCTTCAGCCACAGTCAATCCTGAAAGCGCGACAGAGGCGCGTGCCCCTGGTGGCTCGTTCATCTGCCCATAGACAAGTGTAGCCTGGCTTTTTTGCAATTCTTCTTTGTCAACCAGAGACAAGTCCCACTTGCCATCGTCCATAGCCTTCTTGAATTTCTCACCATAACGAATAACTCCAGAATCAAGCATATCACGAATAAGATCATTACCTTCACGGGTACGCTCTCCGACTCCGGCAAAAACTGAATATCCGTTGTGTCCTTTTGCAATGTTATTGATAAGTTCCATGATAAGCACGGTCTTACCAACGCCTGCTCCGCCAAACAGTCCTATCTTTCCACCTTTCATATAAGGCTCAAGCAAATCAATTACTTTGATACCAGTTGCAAGCATTTCCTTGTGGGTAGAAAGTTCGTCAAACTTAGGAGGTTCGCGATGAATAGGATATGAACCTGCCATATCCAACTGTGGCATACCATCAATTGGCTGTCCGATGACATTCATCATACGTCCCTTTATCTGCTCACCAGAAGGCATTTGGATTGGGGCTCCCGTAGGTACGACTTCTAATCCACGCTGCAAGCCATCAGTATTATCCATAGCTACGCAACGAACGGTATCTTCACCAATATGCTGCTGAGTTTCAATGATAAGGTCTGGCTGATTAGGGCGCTTCACCCGCAGAGCCTCGTATATCTTAGGCAACACTTTTTCAGGATCTTCGCCTTTAGTATCGAAATAAACATCGATAACAGGACCTATAATCTGAGAAATATGTCCGTTAGTTTGTGACATAAGTTTTAATTTTTAGTTCAATTTATTTCGTTCGCTTCAGTAATATTGCAATGGCAAAAGTACCAATTAAATTTGGCAATGTGTCAGCAGGTCGAAACTTTTAGCATATTTTAAAACCCAATAACCCACATTGAGTTTTCTAATGTTCTACGCATCGAATGAATCGTTCGATGCGTAAAGAACATTGCTTAGTCTTTAGATACTTAGTTCATCAAGGACTTCTATAAGCTTACGGTCAAACGGCTTGTCACTACGGATAGCGTCAGAGAACGGTACATAAACAACCTCATTGTTACGAACCCCTATCATGACATTGCGCTGCCCTTGCATGATAGCCTCTATTGCACCTACTCCTGTACGGCTTGCCAATATGCGGTCACGGGCTGACGGGCTTCCGCCACGTTGTAAATGCCCCAGGATAGAGACTCGGACATCGTATCCAGGAAATTCTTTCTTGACACGGTCTGCATAGTAAAGCGCGCCACACTTAGGGCTTTCTGACACAATCACTATGCAACTTTTCTTAGATTTGCGTATACCACGCTCCATAAAGTTTTGCAACTGGTCTACATCTGTGGAATCTTCTGGGATAATCGCGGCTTCCGCGCCTGTCGCAATGGCGCTGTTTTGTGCCAAGAAACCGGCATCGCGCCCCATTACTTCGACAAAGAATATGCGTTCGTGGCTCTGCGCCGTGTCACGGATACGGTCTACACATTCTACAATAGTATTCAATGTAGTGTCATATCCGATAGTATTGTCAGTCCCATACAGGTCGTTATCTATGGTGCCTGGCAAGCCTATGCAACTTATATCATATTCTTGAGCGAATATCATAGCACCTGTAAGAGAACCGTTGCCACCTATAACTACAAGTGCGTCTATTCCTTCTGCTTGTATGTTCTTATATGCTTTCTCGCGTCCTTCAGCCGTTTCAAATTCTTTCGAACGCGCCGTTTTCAGTATAGTTCCTCCACGATTAATGATGCCACTTACATTTTCGGTCGTGAAAGGCTTAATCTCGTCATTGATGAGACCGTCATAACCACGATATATACCTTTAATATTGAATCCATTGTATATGCCGGCACGTGTGACAGCACGGATTGCAGCATTCATTCCTGGTGCATCGCCACCCGATGTAAGAACTCCAATTGTTTTAATCTTTCCCATAATAATGATATATAACTATTCTATTTTTTACAACTACTTTATCTCTTTTTAGTCAGTCCGCTAAATACACTGTCTAAATCAATCACAATACGTAAACGTCAGGAACATTACTACCAATCCGAACAGACCACTTACCATGGCTTTCCAGCCTACATTACGGAAGAACCAGCCTACATGCATATGTTCCATTTTCAGCAATGCGAGACCTGACATAGACCCGATTGCAAGAACATTGCCACCTGCAGCTACACAATAGGCAATTACCTTCCAATATAAGCCGTTCTGTACGAAATTATCAGCAAGCCCTGACGAGGCTGCAACATCCTGCACGTCATATAGTGAAAAGAACCCAACCGCAGTGGCAAAGTTGTCAAGCACACTGCTCGCAAGTCCTGACAGCAATGCCATAATCCACACATTATGCATACGCGTGTCACACCAATCTGCCAGTAAGTTGATTGCACCAGTTTCATAAACGACAGCGACGAGCAACATCATGCCTATGATGAACAGCACCATCTGAATGACACCATATTGCAATACGCGTGGAATGCGGCGATCAATCATTTTGTCTACTTTCACAAGCTTGCGGTTGAATATCTCGTTTACTATCCAAAGGACCGACAAAACGCATAATGCGCCGAGGAACGGACTCAACTTTGTGATATTGTGAAACGTCGGTATAAACCACAGTCCGCCTATACCTACGACAAGCATTAGCAACCGTTGCCACACGTTAAGCCTCGTATCATCGCCACGATATGGCATCGTTATCCATTCGCTGTCAACCCTTTCAGGCAACATACGTCCCAACCACCATGTCGGCAGCAGCCATGCCACGAGACACGGCAAAGCCAACGACATTGAGAAATTAGTCGCCGTAACTGCATTCTTGTTCCATATCAAGAGATTGGACGGGTCGCCTATGACTGTCAACGCGCCACCGATGTTTGCCGAAATGACTATAACCGAACCGAGAATCATTCTCTGCCGACGGTTCTGTACCACTCCGTGCATCATGGTAAGCATCATGACCGTTGACGTAAGATTGTCGAGATTGGCCGAAAGTACGAACGTAATCACGGCAAGCATCCACAACATTTTCTGGCTGTTACGGGTTCTTAGCAATTGCTTGAGGAAGTCGAAGCAGCCGTTGTTGTCCAATACTTCGACTATAGTCATGGTTGCAAGCAAGTATAAAACTATCTCCGCCGCGCGTCCGACGTATTTCAAAAATATGTTTGAGGCTATAAATTGCTTTACAGCTACACTTGTAGGAACGGCTCCGCTCAGGAAGTCTGTGTATTCAGACGAATGCTGACTCATCACGAAGTCGGCTCCGTAGCATATATATAGCACCCAACACAAGGTTCCAGCAAATATAGCCACGGCTGCCTTGTTGATGTTAGTCAGACTTTCCGTAGCTATAAGGACAAGTCCGAACACTGCTATCGCGATGATTACTAATGCCATTCGTCAGTTACAAAATCAGCAACAAATTTACATATTTATTTTCAACCGCCAACATCTTCATTTCTTTTTTATATAGGTTTAACGGCTTTTTTACACGAGCGAGGCTTTATTGTAAAGTAGAGTTTACAATATTTTCCCATTATTATCGTTTTTATTTAGAATCAATACTTATAATGTTGCATATTAACACAAATTACTTATGCAGGACAAGTTGACTAATCGACAGAACGACACAGCCTTACCGTTGGTGTCGTTTGTCATTCCTTGCTATAATCTACCTATAGGAATGATACGTGAATGCATTGACAGCATACTCGCATTGCCACTTGATGACAACGAAAGGGAAGTCATACTTGTTGACGACGGTTCTACGGAGAGTCCGCTTAACGGTCTGTTGAATTATGCAGACAAGCTGATATATATAAGGCAAGCCAACGGAGGTGTCGCTTCGGCACGCAACGTTGGGATTGACATAGCTAAGGGAAAATACATTCAATTCGTAGATGGCGACGACTATTTGATGCCTGCCGCTTACGAAATGTGCCTTGAATTTGTACGGAATAATGATACCGACATGGTCTTGTTCCAATTCTCTACGAAGCAAGGACGAATACAGTCCGAGGGCATTCAAGATGGTTTTGACGGACCGATGAGCGGACGTGAGTATATGCTGCATAATAATATTCATGCAAGTCCGTGGGGATATATCTTCCGAAGGGCACTGCTCGGCACACTGCGGTTTCACAATGGCATACGATACGGCGAGGACGAGGAGTTCACGCCGCAACTTATGCTGAGGGCTGAATCCATTTATACGACCAAAGCACGGGCATATTATTACCGCCAGCGCACGGGTTCAGCCATAAACGACGCAAGCAAGCGTGGACGACTCGGACGGCTTGACAATGCTGTCGAGGTCATTTGCAACCTCCGCGAGCGTGCCGACATACTGCCATACGGCGACCGTGCAGCCTTGCAACGGCGCATCGACCAACTGACAATGGACTATTTATATAATGTAATAGTGCTGACACGAAGCCGGCATTATCTCGACAAGAGCATCAAACGGCTGTATGGCAAAGGACTATTCCCCCTGCCTGTGCAGGATTACACAACGAAATACAAGTACTTCAGCCGCATGATAAACTCCCGGATTGGGCAAAGGATACTGCTCGCAACGCTGCCCGCTATGGCGGACATGGGCAAATCAAAATGAGAAACAGGCAGTTTCGCGACGTAATACCAACTGTTTTACAATGTGAAACAATGCATTTTACGAATAGGAAGATGAAGATTCTACTCTTGGGAGAATACAGCAACGTGCACGCAACACTTGCTCTCGGATTGCGGAAGCTCGGACACGATGTCACGGTCATAAGCAACGGAGACTTCTGGAAGGACTACCCGCGCGACATCGACGTGTCACGAAAGGAAGGAAAGGCTGGTGGCATAATGCTATACCTCAAGATTCTCACCTTGCTGCCACGCATGACGGGCTACGACATAGTGCAGCTCATAAACCCGATGTTCTTCGAACTAAAGGCTGAACGCCTGTTCCATATCTACCGTTTCCTGAAGAAACACAACCGGAAAATCGTGCTCGGAGCCTACGGTATGGACTACTATTGGGTGAAGACATGCACGGAGGACAAGCCGCTGCGTTACAGCGATTTCAACATTGGTGGCAATCTGCGCACCGACGCAGCCGCCGTCCATGACCGTCAGGACTGGATCGGCACGCCGAAAGGCAGGCTTAACGTCGAGATAGCGCATTCGTGCGACGGCATCATCACGGGACTGTATGAATACGACGTGTGCTATCGTCACGTTTTTCCACATAAGACGAGGTTCATTCCCTTCCCTATCGTAGTGCCGGACACCAATCCCCATAATCTGGAAGTGCACCGTCCGCTCCGCCTGTTCATAGGCATCAGCAAGCAGCGTTCGGCATACAAGGGCACCGACATAATGCTTTCCGCTGCCGAGGCGGTCAAGGAGAAATACCCGGAGTTGATAGAATTGCAGGTCGCCAACGGCATTCCGTTCGCCGAATATTCCAAGTTGCTCGATGGTTCCGACGTTATCATGGACCAGCTTTACAGCTATACTCCGGCGATGAACGCGCTATTGGCTATGTCCAAGGGCATTGTCGTCATAGGAGGCGGCGAGTCTGAGAACTACGAAATCATACATGAAGATCGTCTTCGACCAATTATCAACGTCCAGCCCAGCTTCCAAAGCGTCTACGAAGAGCTTGAGCGACTTGTACTTTCACCGTCAGAAGTCATGCGGTTGAAAGCCGAAAGCATCAAGTACGTACGCAAGCATCACGACTATATAAAGGTGGCCAGGCAGTATCTCGGCTTCTATGGCGAAATTTGAGCATGAATAATTTGGAAGTAACGAATAAAAACGCTACCTTTGCACACGCTTTTCGGGAACTGCATACGGCTCGTAATAAAGGCTGAACGGCATTCCACGAAAGCACGAATCTTTGAAAAACGGGTCAGTCTCCTACGGTCAGCTCCCTTCGAATCCCCCAGGACGGGAACGTAGCAAGGGTACAAGGTCGTAGCGACGCGATAGGAATCGCTGACCCACCCGCCTCTTTAGCTCAGTTGGCCAGAGCACGTGATTTGTAATCTCGGGGTCGTTGGTTCGAATCCGACAAGAGGCTCAACAGGTGAAATCCGCAATAACATCAGTGTTGTTGCGGATTTTTTGCGTATTATATTTACTGGTTGAAAAGATTGTCTTCGAGGTCTCCGAAAGAAGTTCATGAAGTTTGATGAGAAGTCCACGGACTCTTGCAAGAAAGTTCATGGACTTTTCAAAAAAGTTTATAGACTTTTCCGTGAAAGTTTATGGAGTTTTTGAAAAAGTTTATAAACTCTTTTGAAGTGCATACGGGCGGTCTGCTAACTATCTTAAGACTTCCCCATAGTTCCTTAAACGGTTCCTCCCCACCCTATTGACTTCTATTATAATAATGTAAGGCAACAAAAAAGCTGGCACCAAGCGTGCCAGCCCTTCTTATACTTAGTTAGTGATGCTACGATCCTTATTCTACGACCACGAGAGGGTCATCCTCCATGACACTCTGCCCGTTCTTAACGCAAATGGCAGTCACCTTGCCGTCCTTCTCCGCCTCGATGTTGTTAGCCATCTTCATGGCTTCAAGCACTACGAGCGTGTCGCCGGTCTTGACCTCCTGCCCTACGCTCACCTCGATTGAGGTAATCGTTCCTGGCAGCGGAGCCTTGACGGCATTGGCGGCGTTGACGTTTCCTGCTGGTACCGGAACTTCCGCGTCTGCAGCTGGGGCTGCGGTCTTGACAGGAGCTGGCTTCTTCTTTTCCTGAGCCTTTGGCTTCTCCATCTGAACAGAGAACTTTTCGCCATTGACTTTCACATCAGCCACATTGTCCGCGCTGACATTGTCAATCTCGACCTTGTATTCTTTACCGTCGATAGTATACTTAAATTCCTTCATTTCTTCTTGTGATTTTAAATAAGCCTGACTGTGCAATATAATAACGCAAGCCTTATCTTGCGTTCGTCCGCACAGGTTTCTGCGTCATACTAAGGAACTTGGCGTTCCAAAGCGTCTGTTTCGGTTTAATGGTTATAATGCCCGGTTCGTCGTCGTGTGGGCATGTCTGCTCGTCAAGCATGGTCCTTACGGCAGCCGTAAGCTCTTCCAAGTCCTTGTCGCCCTTGTTGCCGTCATCATACTCGTCAAGCAATTGCCTTATAGCATTGGAGAGCTGCTCGCTTTTGGTCGTGGCGGTGTTGCCCTCATACTCATAGAGAGCCATTGCTATTGCTGCATAGATGTTCTTGTCCATAGTCTTATCCTCCAATTACATCGGCATACAGCCATGCTTCTTTGCCGGAAGGCTCTGCTTCTTGTTGGCGAGTTGTGCCAGTCCGCGGCATATGCGGAAGCGCGTGTTGCGTGGTTCAATGACATCATCGATATATCCGAACTGTGCTGCCTGGTATGGGTTTGCGAACGTTTCGGTATATTCGTCCTCCTTTTCGGCGAGGAACTGCTTTACGTCGCCGCCTTCTTCCTTGACTTTCTTGGCTTCCTTGCCACACAGGATTGCCACTGCGCCAGACGCTCCCATTACTGCAATCTCAGACGAAGGCCATGCGAAGTTCAAATCGGCACGAAGCTGCTTGCAGCCCATGACGATGTGCGAACCGCCATAGCTCTTGCGCAATGTGATGGTAATCTTTGGCACCGTAGCCTCACCGTATGCATACAGCAGTTGTGCTCCATGCAGGATAACGGCATTGTACTCTTGGCCAGTACCCGGCAGGAATCCAGGAACATCGACCAGGGAAACAATTGGAATGTTGAAAGCATCGCAGAAACGGACGAAGCGCGCCCCCTTGCGGCTTGCGTTAACGTCAAGGACACCTGCGTAAGCTGACGGCTGGTTGGCGACTATGCCGACGCTCTGACCGTTGAAGCGTGCGAAACCCGTGATGATGTTCTTCGCGAACTTTGGCTGGACCTCGAAGAACTCACCATTATCGGTGACTGCCGTAATGACCTTGTACATATCGTAAGCCTGGTTCGGATCGTCAGGGATAATCTCGTTGAGAGTATCGTCCATGCGGTTGATGGGATCAGTGCACTCCGTACGTGGAGCCTCCTCCATGTTGTTGGACGGAATGTAACTCAAGAGTGTCTTTATCATCTGCATACATTCTTCCTCTGTCTTTGCGGTAAAGCTCGTCACACCGCTCTTAGAAGCGTGTACGGAAGCACCGCCAAGATGCTCCGCGTCGATTTCCTCGCCCGTCACGGTCTTTACGACTTTCGGACCCGTAAGGAACATATAGCTCGTGCCTTCGGTCATGATGATGAAGTCGGTAAGTGCCGGCGAATAAACCGCACCACCAGCACACGGACCCATGATGGCGGAAATCTGTGGTACTACGCCAGAAGCGAGAATGTTGCGCTCGAAGATCTCACCATAGCCGGCGAGAGCGGAAATACCCTCCTGGATACGCGCGCCACCAGAGTCGTTCATGCAGATAACTGGTGCGCCGTTGCGCATAGCCATATCCATGACCTTGCAAATCTTCTGCGCCATAGTCTCGGAGAGAGAGCCTCCGTTGACGGTGAAGTCCTGTGCGTAGACATAGACCAGGCGACCGTCGATAGTTGCTGAGCCTGCAACGACACCGTCGCCGAGGAACTGCTTTTTCTCCATTCCGAAATTATGGCAACGATGCAGTTTGAACATGTCGTACTCCTCGAAGCTGCCCTTGTCTACGAGCATCTCGATACGCTCACGCGCTGTGTACTTGCCACGTCCATGTTGCTTGTCAATAGCCTTCTCGCCGCCACCCAGACGGGCTTGCTCACGCTTGGCGATAAGCTCCTTAATCTTTTCTGTTTGCTTGCTCATAAGTTATATGTTATTGTCTTGAATTCTTTTAATAGTGTGATTGGTTGTCTCTGCGTACGGTGCTGATTTGCAGTGCCGTTTTCGAATTAACCGTGCAAAATTACAAATAATATTTCAGTTTTCGGCATCTGTCTGTCTCTTTCCGAAGTTTTTGCGTTATTTAAGCTTTAGCTTTCAATCTCGGAAAGCTCAAGCCAGCGCATTTCCTTTTCGTCAAGCTCCGACTTCAATTGTGGAAGCCTCTTGCTCTTCTCCGTCAGTTCCTCAACGCTCAACGAACCCGAGCAGAGTTCCTGCTCAAGAATTTCAATTTCTTGCTCAAGAGCCTTGATGTTCTTCGTCAACTCTTCAAACTCCCGCTTTTCCTTGTAGCTCATTCGCCTACGGGTATCGTGGCGGTAGCTTTTCTTCTTGCCGCTATTACTATCGACAGACTTCCTCGCCGCAGCATTCTTGTCTTCATCCTTGCTCTTAAGCTTTTCGTATTCACGATATTGCGTGTAATTGCCTGGGAAGTCCTTCACAACGCCATCGCCCTTGAACACAAGTAAATGGTCTACGACCTTGTCCATGAAATAGCGGTCATGGCTTACCACTATCACGCAACCGGGGAAGTCCTGGAGATACTCCTCGAGCACCTGCAACGTTTGAATGTCAAGGTCGTTGGTCGGCTCGTCAAGAACAAGGAAATTGGGATTCTTCATCAGCACTGTACACAGGTAAAGCTTGCGCTTCTGTCCGCCAGACAACTTGCTGACATAATTATACTGTTCGGCACGTGAGAACAGGAAGTAATTGAGGAATTGCGACGCTGTCATGTGCCGCCCGCCACCGAGGTCGATGTAGTCGGCGATGTCCGTTATCACGTCAATTACCTTCTGGTCGTCGCGGAACTTCAGTCCTTCCTGTGAGAAATAGCCGAAGCGTACGGTGTCACCGATGTCGAACTTACCGCTGTCCGGTGGCACCAGTCCGAGCAGCATCTTTATGAATGTGGACTTGCCTGTTCCGTTGTTGCCCACGATGCCCATTTTCTCGAACCTTGCAAAGTTATAGTAGAAGTCTTTAAGGATAACCTTCTGGTTTTCAACACCGTCATGATTAGTTACAGGAAACGACTTGCTCACGTACTGGCACTCGAATATCTTCGAGCCGATATACACGTTGCCCGCTTTAAGGCGCATCTGACGTTCCTCTATCCGCTGCCTGGCACGCGACTCCAAATCGTAGAACGCGTCCTCGCGGTAACGTGCCTTGTGCCCACGCGCCTGTGGCATCCGGCGCATCCATTCAAGTTCCTTGCGGTACAGGTTGTTGACGCGTGCGAGTTCCGCCCGACGGTTGTCTATACGCTCTTGCCGCTTCTCAAGGTAATACGAGAAGTTTCCACGGTAGGTGTACAGTGTCTTGTCGTCGAGTTCAAGTATCGAATTGCAGACCTTGTCGAGAAAGTAGCGGTCGTGGGTAACCATGAACAGCGTCTTGTTGCCACGGTTCAAATAGCCCTCGAGCCATTCTATCATTTCCAAGTCAAGATGGTTGGTCGGCTCGTCAAGTATAATGAAGTCAGGCTCCGTTATAAGCACGTTCGCCAACGCCACGCGCTTCTGCTGCCCGCCGCTCAACTGCCCCATGGGCTGGGTGAAATCGGGAATCTTCAGCTGCGTAAGTATCTGCTTTGCCTTGAGCACGCGTTCCGCATCGCCGTGATGGTTGAAACACGCGTCAAGAACGCTTTCCTGCGGATCGAACGCCGGACTTTGCTCAAGATAGCCCACACGTATGTCATTATGGTATATTATGCTGCCCGAATCGTAGCCCTCACAACCAGTGAGGACAGACAGGAGGGTGGACTTGCCCGTGCCGTTCTTGGCTACAAGCCCGACTTTCTGTCCCTCTGCTATGGAAAATGAAATATTCTCAAACAGAACCAGCGCGCCAAACGACTTCGTGAGGTTCTGTACGTCCAAATATGGTGTTTGCGACATTGAAGTAATTAAATTGTTCGAAGCGTGTTACTCGTTGGCTGCCAGCGACTTGTTTATATCGTCGATGTAGCCAAGCAGCTCGTCACGTCCCTCGCGGCTCTCCGCGCTCGTGATGAAATAAGGCGGCATCGTCTCCCACGTGTCCTCAAGCTCCTTGAGCCATTTTCTCGCATTCTCACGCGCACGCATAGGCTTCAGCTTGTCGGATTTGGTAAAGACTATGGCGAAAGGCACGCCGTGCTCGCCAAGCCAGTCTACGAACTGGCGGTCTATCTTCTGCTGCTCGTGGCGGATGTCTATAAGGACGAACAGGCTGTCAAGCTGCCGGCGACCGAGGATGTAGCCCGTGTTCATCAACTGTAGCTGGCGTTGCGTGGTCTTCGAACGCGCGTATCCATATCCTGGCAAGTCAACGAGATACCACTCGTCGTTGATAATGAAATGGTTGATGAGCAGTGTCTTTCCCGGAGTCGCCGATGTCTTGGCAAGTCCCTTGTGGTTGCAGAGCATGTTGATGAGGCTCGACTTGCCCACGTTCGAGCGCCCGATGAAAGCGTACTCTGGCAGTCCCCCTTCCGGACACCGGTCTACCGACGGGGCTGATATGACGAACTCCGACTTCGTTATCTTCATAATTATCGTTGTTTTCAAGTTTAGTCTGGCAACCGCCTGGCTTGATTTGCCCGGGCTGCGAGAAATAAGCGGTGCAAAGATAAGAAAAATTTGTAGAACACGCTGGCGTTAAATCCGTTTTATTGAACACCAAATGCACAAAAAGAAAAAAAATAATTAACTTTGCAAGGCAAAGAGAGAAGCATACGACATAAAGCAGGCGTTATGAAACAGATTAATTGGGGATTCATCGGTTGCGGCGAGGTGACCGAGAAGAAGTCGGGTCCGGCGTTCAACGAGGTCGAGGGATCGCGTGTCGTGGCGGTCATGAGCCGTGGCGAGCTAAAGGCACGAACGTACGCCGAGCGACACCACATACCCCGCTGGTACACCGACGGGCAGGCACTCATCGACGATCCAGACGTGAACGCCGTCTACATAGCCACGCCGCCGGTAGCCCACGCCACCTACGCGATAATGGCGATGCGCGCCGGCAAGCCGTGCTACATCGAGAAACCGCTCGCTTCTACCTACGAGGACTGCGTACGCATAAACCGCATAAGCGAGCAGACTGGCGTGCCCTGCTTCGTGGCATACTACCGCAGGTACCTGCCATATTTCAAGCGCGTGAAGGAAATCATCTCCAATGGAACCATAGGCAAGGTTCTCACCGTGCAGCTGCGATTCTCGTGTCCGCCACGCGACCTTGACTACCGCCGCGGCTCCGAACTGCCGTGGAGGCTCCAAGCCAACATCTCCGGCGGAGGCTACTTCTACGACCTCGCGCCGCACCAGATAGACTTGCTTCAAGACATGTTCGGCATCATCACCCGCGCGCACGGATACTGCGCCAACCGCGCCGGAATGTACGACGTGGAAGACACGGTGAGCGCGGTGTTCCAGTTTGCCGACGGACTGAACGCCAGCGGCAACTGGTGCTTCGCATCGCACGAGAGCGCGAAGGAAGACCGCATCGAGGTAATCGGCGACAAGGGAATGCTGTGCTTCTCCGTTTTCACCTACGAGCCGATACACCTGCACCTGAGCGACGGCGTGCACGAGCTGCAAGTGGAGAACCCTCCCTACGTGCAGCTGCCTATAATCCGCAGCGTTGTCGAGACACTGCAAGGTACGGGACAATGTCTGACGACGAGCGTCAACGCCACCCCGACCAACTGGGTTATGGACCGTGTGCTGGGAAAGATTTAACCTGACAAGACCACGACATTGACTCTACTGGAAGACATAGGGAAGAAGATTCTGACACTGCTGATGCTGTCGCCCGCAACGGCGTATGCCGCCGCAGACACGGTTGTCGCCGAAATGCGGTCGGACTCGCTGCTATATTCACGACACGAAATCGACTCTATAGCCGCGGGCACGACCTCGCGGCGTGCAGCCTACGCCACAAGCAACGTACAGCTCTCGCCGCAGGCGGGCAAGGACTTCGTCAGCTTCTTCGAGCGGTTCAGCCGCATCGACTCCTCGTACATCGAGCCGCAGCACTACAACTACGCCGCCATGATCCAGAACACCAACACGTACGAGGTGTACCGCATATCCAACAACTCCGGACTCGACATCACGCTCGCGCCACGCTGGAACTACAAGCTGGGACCATACTTCGGCTGGCGGTGGATATTCCTCGGCTACACGCTCGACATCAACCACCTCGACTTCAGCCACGACGACAGCCAGCGTCAGGAACTCGACATGAGCCTGTACACCAACCTCTTCGGCATAGACTTCTACTACCGGAAGTCGGGCGACGACTACAAGGTGCGGCGCATGAACCTCGGCGACGGCGTGAACACCAAGCCCATGATCGGCGCGCACTTCGACGGGTTCCGCTCCAGCGTCAAGGGCTTCAACATCTATTACATACTCAACCACCGCCGCTTCTCCTATCCGGCGGCGTTCAGCCAGAGCACCGTGCAGAGGCGTTCGGCAGGCAGCCCGCTCTTCGGGTTCGCATGGACGGTGCACAAGGTGTCGGTGGACTGGACGACGCTCCAGGAACTCGTCGACGAGCGGCTCGGTTCCGACGCTTACGAGGCTCCGCAGGACTCGGCATACCGCGGGCTCGACATGAAATATACCGACCTATCGCTCACAGCCGGATACGCCTACAACTGGGTGTTCGCCCACAACTGGCTGCTGTCCGCGTCACTATCGGCGGCACTGGCATACAAGCACTCATACAGCACCTCCGACACGTCGCTGAAGACCGCGCCCGGATTCTCGTTCCGCAACCTCGGAATCGACGGCATAGGACGCTTCGCCCTCGTCTACAACAACACGAAGTGGTACTGCGGATTGTCATCTACGCTGAACGCCTTTAACTACAACAAGTCACGCATAGCCATAAACACGGTGTTCGGCAATCTCAACGTCTACGTAGGCTTCAATTTCGGACGGAAAAAGGAAGAATAAGTACCGCCTGACGCCTGAGGCTCATTCCTTCGACGCCTGAGCCTCATTCCTTCGACAAGTGAGCCTCATTCCTTCGACGAGTGAGGCTCACTCGTCGGACAACTGTAGTACACTCCTTCGACAAGTGTAGTACATTCCAGCCTGGGATGTGGCACATTCGAGGCTCGAATCAGGCACATCCGACGGCAGAATGAGCCTGATTCCAGAAACATGTATAATATAAGGTGAAAGCCGTAGGGGTTGGCTCCCCGCGTCAGAACGGCAGACCTACGGCGAAATGGAACGTGAAGTCGCGCCCCCAGTCGGGGTGCAGCACGGCGTAGTGCTCGTCATTCGAAGTGTAGGCGGGGTTGATGGCCTTCATACCGCCGTCGAAACGCAGTATGAAGTAGTCGAAGTTGAGGCGCAGCCCGAGCCCGTACGCCACGGCTATCTGCTTGTAAAACTCGTTCCATCGGAACTGCCCGCCGGGCTGCTCAGGGTAGTCGCGCAGCGTCCAGATGTTGCCCGCGTCGACGAACGCGGCTCCGTCGAACTTCCAGAACAGATGGGAGCGGAACTCGGCGCTCAAGTCAAGCTTCATGTCTCCCGTCTGGTTGATGAAGTCTATACGCCCGTCGTGCCCGCGGAACTTGCCCGGTCCGAGCTCCCTGACGCTCCACCCGCGCACGGAGTTGGCACCTCCGGCGAAGTACCGCTTCTCGAATGGCAGCACCGAGCTGTTGCCGTACGGCCACGCTATGCCGAAGTCGCCGTGCAGGGCGAGCTGGTTGCGGCTGTCGAACTTGAAGACGTGGGTATAGTCGAAGTCGAACTTGGCATACTCCGCATATGCTATGTTGAACAGCGTGTAGTTGCCCTGACTGTTGCGCTTGAATCCGAGCGGCCCGGAAAGTGCGCGGAGCAGGTTGCCGGCGGTCTCCACGTTGGCGCGCATGACGGTGTTGTTGTGGTTGTAGAGCATTCCGAAACCTATCTTCATGATGAACAGGTCCTCGTAGTTGTAGCGCAGTATGGCGTTGCGGTTCGACACGCTGTCGAGATAGTCGTGCTTGAACGTACGGCTTATCCACGGCATATAGACGTAGTTCAGGTCGAGCACGTCGAAGTTGTAGGACACGTGACGGCGCGGAATGTTCCACTTGTACCTCCACGACGCGGAAAAGACGCGGCGGTGGAATTCGGGACGGTTCTGCAAATCCCACGTGAGCGACAACTCGGATGTGGCACGGCTGCGGTACTTCAGCCTGTTGGATATGAACGGAGCGACGAACCTCGGGAACTGTAGCGTGGCTGCAACGCTGTACTCCTCGTAGTCGTGCGCGTCGTATCCCTCCAGCTTGCTTATGGCCTCGAACGCGCCCCTGAAGCGTATGCTGAGCAGCTCGCTGCCGTGGAACAGGTTGCGGTTCTGGTAAGTCAGCGACGCTGCCGCACCGAGGTCGCCAGCGGTGTTGGTGCCCTCGGGCTGGAACGAGATAGTGCTGGGCTTGTGGGTGGAGATCTGCATGTTGCAGTCGAGCAGGTTGGTGTCCGCAGGCTCGTAGAGGGCGTAGGGTACGGTGTCGTGCCGTTCGGCAAAGTCAATGTTGGTGAACCTCACGGCTCCGAGGCGGGCGAAGTTGCTGTACGTGCGCTTCAAGTCCGACGAGCTGAACCAGCTGCCAGGACGTATGGCGGTGTTGTTGTCGAGTACCGAGCGGCGTATGTGGAGCCCGGTGCTGTCGCCAGGCACGAAGTTCACCCGCGCGATGCGGAACCTCGGGTGCAGAGTCTCCGCGTCGTCCGATGTCTTGCGGTACTTCAACAGGTGGAGCGTGACCGCCACGTCATGGGAGCCACGCACGCTGTCGGCGGAATACTGTATGAAGTCCTTGTGGAATCGGTAATATCCAGAGTCGTTGAGAATCGAAGTGAGGCGCGAACGCTCCGCGTCAAGGGCGGAGACCGTGAACTGCCTCGGGCTGAAGCCAGCCGTGATGTGCGGGCGGAGTATGGACGCTATGACGCTGTCCTGAATGTCGTATGTGAACGTGCGTATATAATATGGCTCGCCCGGCATCAACGTGTAGGTCACCTTCAGCTTCTTTCCCTTCGCCTTCGCGCCGAACGCCACCCGCGCGTTCATATATCCCATGTTCTGCATGGCGGTGCGCAGGTCCTCGCACGAAAGCCGCGCCTGTGCCGAATCGAACAGCACCGGCTCCTCGCCTATGCGTTGGAGCGTGCGGTTGATCCATTTGGTGGAGTCCCGCCCGGACAGTGCATAAGTGCCAAGCGGAATCTTGAACAGCGAGAACCAGCGTGAGTTCGCCTTCTGCCGAATATACGGCTCAAGTTGCGCGGCGTCGAGCCCCATGCTGTCGGAGCGTATCTCCACCTTGTCGAGCAGATACCTTCCGTCGGGAATGAACTTCCCCGACGAACACGATACCAACAATGATGACAGCAAGACAATTAGAAAACCTGCAATAGCGTGCGTATTGCGTTTTATATGCGCCATATATTCAAATTTTCGGCAAAGTTACAAAAAAAGTCATTACACATACTCCCCCGCTGGACGTTTTTTTGTATTTTTGCATCATGGTTTCAAAAAGCAAGGCAAAGCTTATCCGCTCGCTTGAAACGAAGAAAGGACGCGAGAAGGCTGGACTGTTCGTTGCCGAAGGTCCCAAGGTCGTGTCAGACCTGCGGAATGCCGGTTTTGAATTGGAAATGCTCATCGACGACGAAGCCGACGTACGCCAGGTGAGCTTCTTGCAGCACCCGCAGGGAGTGATAGGGGTGTTCAGAATCCCCGGCACTGCAAGTAGCGGAGTCGCGCCCAGTGGCACAGGCGACGCCCTACCCTGCCCCGACAAGCTTTCGCTTGCGTTGGACGACGTTCAAGACCCCGGCAATCTCGGTACGATAATACGCATCGCCGACTGGTTCGGAATAGAAGACATATTCTGCTCGCGTCAGACAGCCGACTGCTGGAATCCCAAGGTAGTGCAGGCGACCATGGGCAGCATCGCCCGCGTGCGCCTGCATTATGCCGACCTCGCGAGGGTGATAGGCTCCATGCCCGACGAATATCCCGTCTACGGAACCTTGCTCGACGGCGAGGACATCTATGACAGCAAGCTGACAGCCAATGGCATGATCGTCATGGGCAATGAGGGCAACGGACTGTCGGACGAGATACGTGGGAAGGTTAACCGCCGCCTGCTCATTCCCAATTACCCGCAGGGACGGGCGACGGCCGAATCGCTGAACGTCGCCGTGGCAACGGCAATCACTTGCGCGGAGTTCAGGCGCAGGAACAGATGACAATTCAATTGAATAATGAGGATAACGCATAATGGAACAAATCTATAAGTATCGCAGTTACTCGGCAAGCATGGCTTCCGGCTACAAGCTGTTCCGTTCAAACATCAAGACTATACTGTTCAAGTCGTGGATAGAGGCATTGGCGTTCGGACTGGCGGCAGGACTGTCGCTGGCATTCTTTGCAATACACAAGGCGGCGTTGTTTTGGTGCGCGGTGGCTTTAACCGTCGTGGCGTTCGTGTTTTGGAACGGCCGCCTGTTCTTGCTGATTGACGGTGGCAAGGCCAAGGACAAGCTGTTCCGTGCGGCAAAGGCGACCGCCGTGTTCTTCATCTTCATGTGCCTCCCACTTATCGGAGTGCCGCTGATAAACGTCATTATGGAGATAATGCTTGAGGACAAGCCACGCATCCCGCGCTCGCTTGTAACCGGCTTCAGGCATTGGGGATACTTGTTCCTTACACTCGTCACGAGCGGATTGATCATGGCGTTGTTGTCCGTCATCATCTGTGTGCCCCTCTATATATGTGTGTATGGCTTGATAGCGAACCATCTCGGAATGGCTGCCGGCGACCCCAATGGCTTGCCTGCGTCTTTCCCTGTGTTATTGCTGTTCGTAGGCACGCTGACCGTGTTCATGATGCTGTTCGTCCAGATATGGCAGACCTACGCCCTTGCATACGCTCATGGTGCGATAAGGACACGTGACGAGCTTGTAACACAGCGCAAGGAGGAAAAGATGCTGGAGAATATCACGCAAGGCGAGGCTGTAGAGGAGCAAGTAAAAGCAATTGAAAATAAATGAAAAAGCAAAAGATACTATTTATCGACCGCGACGGAACACTCATAGAAGAACCCGAAGACGAGCAGATTGACTCTTTCGCAAAGCTTAAGTTCGTAAAAGGAGTGTTCAAGAACCTCGGCTTCATTCGCAAGAACCTCGACTTCAAGTTCGTCATGGTCAGCAATCAGGACGGACTCGGCACCGACTCGTTTCCTGAAGAAACGTTCTGGCCTGTACATAACTTCATATTGCAAACTCTTGAAGGCGAAGGCATAACCTTTGACGACCAGCTGATTGACCGGCACTCCCCCGAAGACAACTCTCCCATGCGCAAGCCTGGAACGGGAATGCTTGAAAAGGATTATCTTGGGCATGACGAGTATGATATTGAAGGCAGTTATGTCATAGGCGACCGTGAAAGCGACGCAGAGCTGGCACGCAACATCGGTTGCAAGTCGCTGATTCTCGGACGTGACGGCATGACGTGGGACAAGATAGCGGAACTATTGTTCGCCGGCGAGCGCATTGCCGAAGTTAAGCGCACTACGAAAGAGACCGACATACACGTCCGCCTGAACCTTGACGGCACTGGTAAATGTGACATAGATACAGGTATCGGATTCTTCGACCATATGCTCGAACAGATAGGCAAGCACGGAATGATGGACCTTGCCATTCATACAAAAGGCGACTTGTATGTTGACGAGCACCACACGATAGAGGATACAGCCATCGCACTGGGCGAATGTATTTCCAAGGCATTGGGTGACAAGCGAGGAATAGAGCGGTATGGCTTCTGCCTTCCAATGGACGATTGCCTTTGCCAAGTAGCCCTTGACTTTGGAGGAAGGCCGTGGCTGGTATGGAATGCGGAGTTTAAACGTGAGAAAATAGGCGAAATGCCTACAGAGATGTTCCTGCATTTCTTCAAAAGTCTTAGCGATTCGGCGCGAATGAACCTCAATATCAAAGCGGAAGGAACCAACGAACATCATAAGATAGAGGGCATATTCAAGGCTTTGGCACGTGCGCTGCGTATGGCAGTCCGCAGGGACATATATCATTTTGAACTGCCTTCAACCAAGGGAATGCTCTAATTCCCATACATTATATATATACTTATAATTTGGCTCTTTAGTTGCAAATTATTAATTTTGCACTTCGATTAGCAACAAAACAAAGAAACAACACACAAATATGTTAAGAATAGCAGTCCAATCTAAAGGACGTTTGTTCGATGACACGATGAATCTGCTGGCTGAAGCCGACATAAAGATTCCATCAAGCAAGCGTACTTTGCTTGTGCAATCAAGCAATTTCCCAATAGAAGTATTGTATCTTCGTGACGACGACATTCCGCAGACGGTGGCGAGCGGCGTGGCAGACATCGGTATAGTTGGCGAAAACGAGTTTGCCGAGCGCAGTGAGAACGCACAGGTAATATCCCGTCTCGGTTTCAGCAAGTGCAGGTTGAGCCTTGCCATACCAAAAGCCAACGACTACAACGGGCTGAACTGGTTTAACGGCAAGAAGATTGCGACCTCATATCCGAACATCCTCAGGAAGTTCATGAATAAGAAAGGCATCAACGCCGACATTCATGTAATCACAGGCTCGGTAGAGATAAGCCCGGGAATAGGACTGGCTGACGGCATCTTCGACATCGTATCGTCGGGTTCCACGCTTGTAAGCAACAACCTAAAGGAGGTCGAGGTCGTCATGGAAAGCGAGGCCTTGCTTATCGGCAACTGGAATATGGACGAGGAAAAGCACAACATCATCAACGAGATGCTTTTCCGTTTTGATGCCGTACGCTCGGCGCAAGACAAGAAGTACGTCATGATGAATGCCCCAAAAGCGAAGGTTGAGGAAATAACGAAAGTCCTTCCCGGCATCAAGAGCCCTACCATAATCCCGCTCGCCGACCCGGAATGGTGCTCCATTCATACAGTACTTGACGAGAAACGCTTTTGGGAGATCATCAACAAACTGAAGGAGCTGGGCGCACAGGGCATACTTGTAACTCCTATTGAGAAGATGATACTGTAATGACTGCATTGTGTCATTGCATGATTTTTATAGATTTACCGTAAGAGAATGAACATAATAAGATACCCGGATAAAGGTTCGTGGAATGAAATCGTAGCGCGTCCTCATTTGGACGTAAGCCAACTGAATGCGACAGTGGAGTCCGTATTGGACGACATCAGGCAGAATGGCGACGAGGCAGTTAAACGTTATGAGGAGAAGTTTGACCATGTGAAGCTCCAATCGCTGGCAGTTTCTGATGAGGAAATGCTTGAAGCGCGATCGCTCGTGTCCAAAGACTTGTACGACTCGCTTGTACTTGCGCATAATAACATTGCCAAATTTCACGAATCAGAACGCTTTGAAGGTAAGAAGATAGTAACTATCGACGGCGTAACCTGCTGGCAGAAGAGCGTGCCTATACAAAAAGTAGGACTATATATACCCGGAGGCACTGCACCGCTATTCTCTACCGTACTCATGCTTGCCACTCCTGCAAAGATTGCCGGTTGCCCGGAGATTGTGTTATGCACGCCCCCAAACAAGGAGGGGAAGGTTAATCCTGCCATACTTGTAGCCGCCGAGATTGCAGGAGTACACAAGATTTTCAAGGCAGGAGGCGTACAGGCTATCGGCGCAATGGCGTATGGCACTGAATCGGTACCAAAGGTTTACAAGATATTCGGACCAGGAAACCAATACGTGATGGCTGCGAAACAGCGCGTAAGCCTGCATGACGTGGCTATCGACATGCCGGCAGGTCCATCGGAAGTGTGCGTGATAGCCGACGATAGCTCCAATACCAAGTTTGTAGCTGCCGACTTGTTGAGCCAGGCGGAACACGGAACAGACTCACAGGTAATACTTATAACGACATCGGACAAGACGCTTGAGGCTGTACAAGCAGAGGTAGAGAAACAGTTACAGAGACTTCCACGGAAGGAAATAGCTGGCAAAGCCCTCGACAACTCGCGGTTCGTGCTCGTGCATGACACCGATGAGGCTATGGATCTCAGCAATTGCTATGCGCCAGAGCACCTTATCATAGCGACGAAAGACTATGAGCGGTTGGCTGAAAAGGTCGTCAATGCAGGCAGCGTGTTCCTCGGACAATATGCGTGCGAGAGTGCTGGCGACTATGCAAGCGGCACCAACCACACACTGCCGACACACCGTTATGCCTTAGCCTATAATGGAGTGAATCTCGACAGCTACAACCGAAAGATGACATTCCAGTATATCGACGAGACAGGCATACGCAACATAGGTCACGCGGTAGTGACTATGGCTGAGAACGAGCAGCTCGAAGCCCACGCGAATGCCATGAGGCTTAGAATAAAGAATATAGAACCGTAAGCTGAAACAGTATGTATCACGCTCTGAAAGGATAGCTTTCTTGTCACAAGACAGCGCCTTTTACGAGTCAAAACAATCAGTATGAAGGATTTGAAAGATTTGGTGAGAACCAATATATGGGCTTTGGCTCCATACAGTTCGGCACGCAACGAATACGCAGGGCATACCGCACACGTGTTTCTCGATGCCAACGAGAATCCATACAACAAACCGTTTAACCGCTATCCAGACCCTTTGCAGGCAGAGCTCAAGTCGGAATTGTCAAAGGTCAAGGGCGTTGCGCCCGAAAATATATTCCTCGGCAATGGCAGCGACGAGGCGATAGACCTCTGCTATCGGGTGTTCTGCGAGCCTAAGGCGGACAATGTCGTAGCCATAGAGCCGACTTACGGAATGTACAAGGTATGTGCAGACATCAATGACGTGGAATACCGCCCTGTTCTGTTGGATGCTGATTTCCAAATAACGGCCAGCGCGTTGCTTGATGCTTGTGACGAGCATACCAAATTGATATGGATATGCTCGCCCAACAATCCTACCGGCAACAACATCAACCACGACGAAGTGGCGGAAGTGATTAAACGCTTCGACGGTATAGTGGTAGTAGATGAAGCTTATTCCGACTTCTCCAATCAAAGGACATTCCGTGAGGAGCTTGACCAATACCCCAACCTTATAGTTCTCAATACATTCAGCAAGGCATGGGGTTGTGCGGCCATCCGGCTCGGCATGGCGTTCGCGCAAGAAGGCATTATCGAACTGTTCAACAAGGTCAAATATCCATATAACATCAACTCCCTTACACAGAAGCAGGCTCTTGAGATGCTTGCCGACCGCCAGGACGTATTCGAATGGGTGAGGCTGATACTGCTTGAGAGGGGACATATGGTGAAGGCATTTAGAGACCTGCCCATATGCGGGCATGTTTATCCTACTGATGCCAATTTCTTCCTCGCCCGAATGACCGACGCACAGGCTATCTACGACTATCTTGTAGAAAAGGGAATAATCGTCCGCAATCGTACGCGCGTACAACTGTGCGACAACTGCCTTCGTATAACGATTGGCACACGGAGCGAGAACGCAGAACTTATGGGTGCCTTACGGCAGTACGGGCAGTAATGCTGGCAAATAAAAAAGTACTGCCACGACAAATAAAAACAGCGTTACGATAAGTAAAAAGTAACGCTACGATAAATTAAAAATATCGCTACGCTAAAATAAAATTAGCGTAGCGATAATTATAAAGTTCCAAACTTATTCCTTCCAGTTCAGTCCGTCGAAGAACACCCACGTGACCTTCTTCTTACGTGGAACTGCCGGCTTTGCGAACTTACCATGAAGAACCAACACCGTAGATTTGCCGTTGGGCAAAGCTGCAACTGCGTCTTCAGGAGTCATAAAGTTGCCACGTCCCTCATCAGACACGATATAGTCGAAGTGGCGTATATGCGGTTTCAATGCCGGTATAGCATCTCCCAACGCATCAGCAAGTGCCCCAGCAACTATATGCGCGCCGTATACCGTGTAGTGGGTGTTGTCCTGACGACCTTGTGGAGCCCAGTCATACTTGCCTGGCTCAAGCCACATGTGCAGTTTGCGCGAACCAACCACACCAGCATTCTGCTCAATATCATGAGTTATCTTGTTGGCATCAATGAAGACTGCTCCATACTTCTTGGCTACTCGTTCGGCAACACGGGCATACTCTCCGTGAGTGTCTACGAGTGTATCGCTATTTACGGTCTCGCCTTGATATGTAGTTTCACGAAGCTTCTCGTCATCGTCCTGCTTCACAGGTTTCAAATAGAAGTTGCGACGGACTACCGGACTCATCAGTACGGGTGTCGCGCCCTTGGCCTTGACTTCAACGACATACTGCGCCAGATGCGCATCGAACGTAGTACCGACATCAGTATGGCGGTCTGGCTTTGGTTTTTCATCATTGTGTCCGAACTGGATTATTACATAATCACCAGGCTTAACCTTGTCGATGACCTTATTCCAACGTCCCTCACGATAGAAGCTGCGTGACGACTGTCCGTTCTTGGCATGGTTCTCTACACGTATGCCCTCGTCGAAGAATCCTTGCAGCACCATTCCCCAACCACGCTCTATCTGACCTTTGGAAATATCCTTCTCGGCTGCCGTCGAGTCGCCAATGATGTAGATGGTAGGCGTGTCTGGTGTGAACGATAGTGCGAATAAAGCCATTAAAAGCAAGGCGCCCTGAAGGAGCAATGCCTTTGGTGTTCGCATACAATGAAGCGAAGTACGCTTTTTAGAAGTTAGTTTCATAAAATGTAGTTAGTTTGTTTTTAAAAAGTTCTATCCTTTTACTATTTGTATAAGCTCGTCGCCTGTCACAAGTTTCTGCTCGCCTGATGCCATATCTTTGAGCGTGAACTTGTTTGCGGCGATTTCATTCTCACCGGCAAGTACCACGAATGGAATTCCCTTTGCGTTGGCATAGTTCATCTGCTTCTTCATCTTGGATTTGTCAGGGAACATCTCTGTACGAATGCCAGCCTTGCGCGCCTTATTCACTTCTGGCAGACAATAGGCAGTTTCCTTGTCGCCAAAGTTTATAAACAGCAGCTGCGTGCCCGTAATTGTTTCCTTAGGATATAGATCAAGGGCATTGAGTACGTCATAGATTCTGTCTGCTCCGAAGGAGATGCCGACACCGCTAAGCCCTGGCATACCGAAGATGCCGGTAAGGTTGTCATATCGTCCGCCGCCAGTTATACTGCCCATTGGCGTATCAAGTGCCTTGACTTCGAATATTGCGCCAGTATAGTAATTGAGTCCGCGGGCAAGCGTCAGGTCAAGTTCTATCTCGTTCTTCAGCCCGACATTCTTCAATTGCTCAAGTATAAAGCGGGTTTCCTCAACTCCTTTAAGCCCAATCTCCGACTCCTTGAGTACTTCGGATATTGTTGATAGTTTCTCGTCGTTAGTACCTTCAAGTTTGATTATCGGCTGCAACTTCCCTATAGCCTCTTCTGATATGCCGTCAGTACGGAGCTCCTCATTGACATTGTCAAGACCGATCTTGTCGAGTTTGTCGATAGCCACGGTAATATCGACTATCTTGTCTTTCTCTCCCATCACTTCGGCAATGCCCGTCAGTATCTTGCGGTTGTTTATTTTAATCTGTACACGCACCCCGAACCTTGTGAAGACTGTATCTACAATCTGCATCAACTCGACCTCGTTAAGCAGTGAGTCAGAACCTACGACATCAGCATCACACTGATAGAACTCACGGTAACGACCTTTCTGTGGACGGTCAGCACGCCATACAGGCTGAATCTGATACCGCTTGAAAGGCAATTGCAATTCGTCACGGTGCATGACGACATAACGTGCGAACGGAACTGTCAGGTCATAACGCAGTCCCTTTTCACAAAGCTTTGTCTGGAGTTTCAGCGTATTACGCTCCGAAAGCTCATCGTCCGTAATCTTCTTCAGATAGTCTCCAGAATTAAGGACCTTGAACAAAAGCTGATCGCCTTCTTCTCCATACTTGCCCATAAGGGTGTGGAGGGTTTCCATTGCAGGTGTTTCAATCTGCTGGAAGCCATACAGGGCATAAACATCCTTTATGGTATTGAATATATAATTGCGCTTTGCCATTTCCACTGGACCAAAGTCGCGTGTTCCTTTTGGTATACTTGGTTTGTTTGCCATTAATGTCTTCTTTATACGTTGTTGAAATCAAATATCAATCATTACCGTAACGTCTATTCATATCGCACTCCATGACTTTTAGATATTGACGTTATACGGCGACTGGACAACTGCTTATTTTCTAATAATGGTCTGATCGCGATCCGGACCTATCGATATGATACCGATACGCGTTTCGAGGAAATCCTCTATAAATTTGACATAATCGTTAAATTCCTCAGGGAATTGGTCTTCAGACGTAAATTTGGTCATATCTGTATGCCAGCCATTTAGTTCCTTGTACACAGGCTCTACATTGTCGATTTCATACGGCAGCTCGTCGGTAACACTCCCGTCAGGCAACTTATAGCCAACACAAGCCTCGATTGTGTCGAAGTCGTCAAGTACGTCACTCTTCATCATGATGAGTTCAGTCACTCCGTTGACCATGACAGAATACTTAAGCTGCACCAAATCAATCCAGCCACAACGACGCTCACGCCCAGTAACTGCGCCGTATTCATGTCCAAGGTCACGCATACGCTTGCCCGTTTCATCGAAAAGCTCTGTCGGGAAAGGTCCTGCACCTACTCTGGTACAATAAGCCTTCATTATACCAAAGACATTGCCAACTTTGTTTGGTCCTATTCCAAGTCCGGTGCATGCGCCGGCGCAAATAGTATTTGATGAAGTTACAAAAGGATAGGAACCGAAATCTACATCGAGCATCGTGCCCTGTGCGCCTTCGCAAAGTATGCTCTTACCGTCGCGCAGAATATGGTTCATCTCGTGCTCGGAATCGACAAACTTGAACTGCTTTAGGTATTCTACCCCTTCCATCCAGTGCTTTTCACTTTCATCAAGTCCTGAGAAATCTGTCCAGCCAAAAGCTTTCAACATTTCCATATGGCGTGCCTTGTGCTTCGCGTATTTCTCTCCAAAGTTTTCAAGAATATCGCCGACACGCAGACCGTTACGGCTGGTCTTGTCCGTGTATGTCGGACCGATGCCTTTGCCTGTAGTTCCCACTTTGTCCTTACCTTTTAATGCTTCAATAGCCCGATCAAGCAACCTGTGAGTTGGCATTATAAGATGCGCTTTCTTGGATATATGAAGCCGCTCTGTAAGTGGATGACCACTCTTTGCCAAATCCTTGGCTTCTTCCATGAACAAGTCTGGAGCCAAAACGACACCATTGCCAATAATATTTAACTTGCCGCCTTGAAATATTCCTGATGGAATACTTCTAAGAACATACTTCTGTCCTTCAAATTCAAGTGTATGTCCAGCATTGGGACCTCCTTGGAAACGTGCCACAACATCATAACGTGGAGTAAGCACATCGACTACTTTACCTTTCCCCTCGTCGCCCCACTGCAATCCAAGCAGGACATCAACTTTCCCTGTGTTCATTTCTGAGTATTTGTTTTTCTTTGTTTTATCCGTTTTTCTGTCTGATGGTCTTCCGTGTAATACGCCGTTGGCATTTGGAGCATATCCCATATATATACAACGTGAATCCATCTTTACGAAAATTATGCAGATGCGTACCTTGAATGGCACTTACTATATCAGGAGACTTCACCTCCTCAACACTTCCACATACCGTACACACTTGATGTATATGATTCTCGTTCTTGTAACAGCCTTCATATTTTGTCTGCCCAATAAATCTATGCCTCACCACAAGCCGTAATGAAATGAACAACCGCATCGTGTTGTACAATGTGGCTCGTGAAACCCGAAAATTATTCTCATCGAGTTTCTTTCCTAATTCATCGAGCGTAAAATGCCTGTCGAAACTATAAACAGCATCGAGAATGGCATATCTTTCTGGTGTTTTACGATGTTTGTTTTGTTCGAGATAATTATCAAGAATGCCCCGAACCTTCTCTTTAACAGCGTCGTTGGTCACTTTTTTGTGAATGATTAAAACTTCACCACAAAAGTACTATAATTATTGGATATAATCTAAATAAGGTATTGAAAAAACGTTAAACGTACACAACTATGCCGTTTGACGTAAATTAAAGAATGTCTAACTTCTTTAGTGCATTCTTTGCCAATTGTTCATAGGTTTCTCCAAGGTCACAGAAACGCAGCACACTATTATAAGCTGCATGTCTCACAGCATTATCATTGTCGGTAAGTGCAATCTCAACTTGATCGAGGAATTCATTAATCCCCCTCTCATCAGGAACATTGCCCTTCATAAATAATCGTGCAAGCAATTGATAACCAGTTAGACGATACAGTTCTTTATCCGACGCTATCCATTCAAAAGCCGACATTGGGGCGAATTCAACATACTGAAATAAGTTAAAAGCCAATTGCTCTGCTATTTCTTGTGATGTCGTTTGTTCCATCCACACGTCGGCAATCTCTGGCAGCATTCTTTCTGGTGGCATAATCATGGTGGCAAGGATCTTGCACTCTCTGACATCTTCTTTAAAAAGGGCTATTGCGAGGTCATAATCTTTGCCATACTCCTTTGCCATAGCCCGCAACGACATAATTGGAACGCCCCAGTTAAGTTTATAGTTCAAGCCCTTTTCACGCATCGACTGAGAGGCAGGACCGTTCATCATCAATCTGAACGACTGCTTGATGGTTCTCAATTTCTCGTTAACTGTAGCACCCATAAAATTTATTCTTAATATATTCCTGTTTGTCTTATACGTAAAGAAGTGTATATCAATACTTTTCCGCAATACAACTAAAGTGTTCCATATTCGTTTGAATAACGTAACATCTGCTGCGCATAGCCTTCAGTATAATCGACTTTGACATCAACAACCTGCCCATTATTATCCTTTACGAGAGCAAGGACAGGATTGATAAATCCCTTATATGGAGCTATATTGAGGTGGGAATAACGGTCAAGAACTTCTTTATGTAGATCAGGATCAACCTTAACAGCATATTTCTCCACCAAACGTCTGGCTGTGCCAAAGTCTCCCTCGCTCTTTATGCGCTGGATTTCCGCCAATTGACGTGCAAAGACATCACGCAGTCTCTCATAATCTCTTATCTCTACATATGTCTTCCTCTTACGCTTGACAAGCCCAACAACTTCAGGATTTGTATCAAGTGCCCAGCGAGCTATCAACGCGCGGTTGCGCATATGGGCTTCCTCTATCTGCTGCCCGGGGCGAATACGGACAAGTTGTGTCATCAGCCCATTCATCATATACTCATAATACTGCGCTTTATACGCCTCACTGCTGCCAAGCAAGCCAAGCTCAATGAGCTTGCTGTCAGCTATGTAATAGAGCCCGAACAGATCGGCTCGAGCCTCTTCAATGGTATTTCCATAATTCTTTAGGGCATCAGGGGCTGTGCTTGGCAACAATCTACCACTTCCATGTCCTAAACATTCATGAAGGTCCGTATGTAAATCATCACAGACATCACCATATTTATCTATCAGCAAGCGAGTTGACTCATCAATAACAAATTCTTCCTTAAACCCATTACCCTTGGCTGCCATATCGTATGCATGGGTCAAATTACTTATTGTTATGCTCTTGCTACCATACTCAGCACGAATCCACTCGGCATTAGGCAGATTAATGCCTATAGCCGTAGACGGATATTCGTCCCCTCCCAGCATTGCCGCACATATTACATTTGCCGTAACACCCTTTACAACAGGCTTGCGGAAACGAGCATCAACAGGAGAGTGATCTTCAAACCATTGCGCATTTGAGGAAATTGTCTGTGCCCTATGCGTAGCCTTCTCGTCACGGTACTCTACGATACCTTCCCATGAACCTTTAATACCAAGCGGATCACCATATACTTCGATAAACCCATTTATAAAATCTACTGTTTCATTGTTTTCATCAACCCATGCAATAGAATACTTGTCAAAATCAGCAAGGTCACCAGTCTTGTAATATTTTACAAGCAGACTTATGACATCCTTTTGTTTATCGCTTTCTGCATATTTTTCCGCTTCCTCAAGCCAATACACTATTTTGGCTATAGCTGCGCCATATTTTTCTTCCTCGCACCATACATCTTCATGTATGCCTGCAGGATCTTTTACCAGAGTAGAGTTCAAGCCCCATGAAGGCTGTTCCCTTGTTTCCGTTCTCTTATCAGCATAAAACTTTTCTACTTCTTCCTGACTAACTCCAACATAGAAGTTGCACGCAGAAGTACGTATTAAATCATCACCGTCCGACTTGTTAACACGTTTTGGGAGAACCTCAGGGTTAAAAATTACAGGTATCAGTTCTTTCTCCAAAGTCTCTACTCCCTCACCATCTGCAAGTGGAAGCAGCCTGGCATCAACATTTTCAACGGCATCCTTAAAGAAGTCTTGCGAGAATTCTGGTACGAACTTCTCGGTACCATAATGATGGTATATACCGTTTGAAAACCAGACCCTTTTTAAATAAACCTCCAAAGCCTTGAAGTCCGCACAATTACGGTCACCTTTCCAGTTACAGTATATAGCCTCAAGGGTCTTGCGAATCTTTAAATTATACTTGCCAAATTGGTCGAAGGTAATATCACGACCATATAGAGTTGCCTTTGCAAGGCAATAAATAAGACATTTCTGCCTTAAAGACAGATTCTCAAAGCCGTCAAGACGGTAACGCAGCATCTGCAAGTCGGCGAACCGCTCACAGGTGCTGTATTGGAATTCTTCTTTATTATCCGTCATTTCTTAAGTCTCCGCACCGTTTTTTATTCAGCCTTGACATCAGCTTTCTTCTTTCGCGATTTTTTCGGATGCGGAGCCACCAATAACGGGTGCTGTGCCAAAGCGCGAACCTTGTATTCGCGTGGCGTTATACCGTTGATACGATAGAAAGCAGCATAAAACGACTGACGGTTGGCAAACCCGACCATATCGCTTATTTCCTCCATGTTAAGGTCTTGATAACGCTTGTCAACCAGAAGCGTCATAGCTTCTTCAATACGGTATTTGTTAACAAACGAAGTATAATTCATATGGAACCTAACATTCACTACGGCGGAAATATATCTCGTGTTAGTCCCCAAATCTTCAGCAAGTTTTTTAGCCGAATAATCCTTATCCTTATACTTCTTCTGAATGAGAATGCGATTAAGTATCTTCTCCTTCAATTCGTCCATGAGTTGCGGACTTACGAGGCTGCGGTAAGCTGCAACTTTTTCTTTCTTTTCCCTGATATTATACTTTGCCATAATGCTGTGTGTTAAGACTTTTAGTGTCGGTTCGTTTTTTACCCTGCAAATATAGCATATAGTTTCCATACGTCCAAACATTTGAATGATTTTTTTAAAAGTTTTACCATTCTATGTTACAATACCAATACTTGCAATTCTCTAAAACCGTTGTACAACACAAAATTACCCACATATCCGACAGCATTGGCGAGTAAAAATAAAGTTTAAACTAAGCATCTCCAAAACAATTATTAATATTTCAAGAAATGCGAAAAACTGCCAATACTTTCCTTTTACGGTTTTTTCATTAGATATAACGCATTAGTATGTATTTGACAACACATTAGTATGCATTGGGCAACGCATTAGTATGTATCGGACAACGCATTAGTATGTATCGGACTAACAGGCATACGCATTGGCAATAAAAAAGGCGGCAGGAATCTGCCGCCTAATACTTATAAGCATCAATTACGGAACACGAGCCCGTCGCCAAAACTGTCAATGATTATCGGCTTATCTCGTCTTACCTTTTCAGCCAGCAAAGACTTCGACAAGTCGTTAAGGACATACCTTTGTATTGCCCGCTTGACAGGACGTGCGCCAAACTCTGGATCGTAGCCTACCGACGCAAGCCAGTCTACTGCCTGTGATGTCCATTGAAGGGTGAATCCTTGTGGGGCGAGCATGCTCTTTACACGATTAAGCTGCAATTCCACGACTCCGCCTATCTGCTTCTGTGTCAATGGAAGGAACATTATTGTCTCGTCAATACGGTTTAGGAACTCCGGGCGAATGGTCTTCTTTAGCATTTCCATGACGTTGGCCTTTGTCTCATCAATGACGTTCAAACGATTATTGTCATTAATTTTTTCAAACTGCGACTGTATATATTGACTGCCAAGATTGGAAGTCATAATGATAATCGTATTCTTGAAATTTACCGTACGCCCCTTGTTGTCTGTCAACCGTCCGTCGTCCAAAACCTGAAGCAGTATATTAAACACGTCTGGGTGTGCTTTCTCTATTTCATCGAACAGCACTACGGAATATGGTTTGCGACGTACCGCCTCTGTGAGCTGTCCGCCTTCATCATAGCCTACATATCCTGGAGGCGCACCTATAAGGCGTGACACACTAAACTTCTCTTGATATTCACTCATATCGATACGCGTCATCATCGACTCGTCATTGAACAAATATTCTGCAAGAGCCTTTGCCAGTTCGGTTTTACCAGTACCCGTAGTACCCAGGAATATAAATGATGCTATCGGTCTCTTGGGGTCTTGAAGCCCGGCGCGACTACGGCGCACAGCGTCTGCCACAGCTGTTATAGCCTCATCCTGCCCAATAACGCGCTTATGCAATTCATCTTCCAGATGCAGTAGCTTCTCACGTTCGCTTTGCATCATTCTCGTAACAGGTATACCCGTCCAACGGCTCACTACTTCTGCTATATCATCGGCAGTTACCTCTTCACGCACCATTGCGGCACCACCTTGGGTAGACTTAAGTTGCTCTTGCGTCTTCTTTATATCATCATCAAGTTCTTTTAGCTTAGAGTAACGTATTTCTGCCACACGTTCGTAGTTGCCTTCACGTTCTGCGCGTTCGGCTTCATACTTGAGCGCTTCTATCTGCTGCTTGTCTTGCTGTATCTTGTTGACAAGGTCTTTCTCCCCCTCCCACTTTGCGCGAAACGAATGTTCTTGGTCTTTTAAGTCGGCTATCTCCTTGTCGAGTCGGGCTATCTTATCCGTATCATTCTCGCGCTTGATAGCCTCACGCTCGATTTCAAGTTGCTTCAAGTGACGGGTTATCTCGTCAAGTTCTTCAGGAACAGAGTCACGTTCCATGCGCAACTTTGCAGCGGCCTCATCCATAAGGTCAATAGCTTTGTCAGGCAGGAAACGGTCTGATATATAACGCTCCGAGAGTTTCACGGCCGCTATACATGCATCGTCCTGTATACGCACCTTGTGATGGTTTTCGTAACGTTCCTTCAATCCGCGGAGAATAGATATGGCATCAACCTCGCTTGGCTCATCGACCATAACGGTTTGGAACCGGCGTTCAAGAGCCTTATCCTTTTCAAAGTATTTCTGATACTCGTTAAGCGTTGTCGCACCTATTGCACGAAGCTCACCACGTGCGAGTGCTGGTTTCAGGATATTTGCAGCGTCCATAGCTCCCTGGCCGCCGCCTGCCCCCACAAGCGTATGTATCTCATCTATGAAAAGAATAATCTCGCCATTGGACTTGGTCACTTCTTTTATAACCGACTTCAGTCGTTCCTCAAACTCGCCCTTGTACTTGGCTCCCGCAAGCAACGCACCCATATCAAGCGAATATAGCTGCTTGTTCTTAAGATTCTCTGGCACGTCACCGCGTACGATACGTTCCGCAAGCCCCTCTACAATAGCAGTCTTTCCCGTACCAGGCTCACCTATTAATATAGGATTGTTTTTCGTCCTACGGGATAATATCTGAAGCACACGCCTTATCTCCTCATCACGCCCTATCACAGGGTCAAGTTTGCCGCCACGCGCCTGTTCGACAAGGTTCGTAGCGAACTTCGATAAAGCCTGATAGTTTTCATCGCCACTTTGAGTCTGCACCTTTTGTCCCTGACGCAGTTCGTTTACAGCCATTGACATTTCCTTTTCAGAGCAACCCGCATCTTTAAGTATACGCGACGCTGTGCTGTTAACATTTAGCAATGCCATAAGCATAGGCTCTACCGAAACGAATTCATCTCCAAGTTTTTGCGATATGTCAAGCGTCTTCTGAAACACCTTGTTGGAGTCAGACGAGAAATAAGGTTCGCCACCACTCACCTTCGGCAAATGGTTAATCTCGTTGTGTAATGTAGTTTCTACGACTTGTGTGTTTACACCGAGTTTTTGAAATACATAGTTGGTAACGTCCTTGCCTTTATCCAGAACTCCGGCAAGCAAGTGTACAGGCTCTATGGTCTGCTGACCTGCACGCTGCGCGGTATTGATTGCGCTCTGCACTGCCTCCTGCGCTTTAATGGTAAATTTGTCGAATGTCATAATATTGTTTTCCTCCTTTAAATAGCCCTCTCAACCGCCTGACATCTTATTGATAATATGAAATGCAGCTTCGAGACTGTTGTTAATATTTTGTTTTTCACACAGCATTTTTCAAAAAACATGCCCCTGACTACACGTCTGCCAATTTGTCACAGTAGTGTTTCATACTTCGCAAATTTTAAACATTATAAGAAAAAGGAGACTATATAACTGGATAAAGTGGAAATACACGACAAGTAGTTTGTCGGAATATTCATATATTTGCAAACAAAAACACGCATTATTATGAACAAGCAACTTGAAATGAAAGAGCTGAACATTGACGATTTGAACAATCAAAAACAGCTTGTAGACTATTATGACGGCGATGTTGCAATAATAGACAACATTACCAACCTGACAAATGTCGCACCGATTTACTCAAAGATGAACTTTATAATATTATGTTCAAAAGGGCGCATACAGTTCAATATCAATGACACCCCACTTATGCTTGAAGAACAAGAGATACTCTTAAGCGCGCCATATGTCATATTGGATAATTATCTGTTTAGCCCAGATTTCGAATGCAAGATTCTATGCTTGAGCGACGACATCATTCACGCCATGCTCGGAGAGATGGCAAACAGCTGGAACATTTCCGTACACAATCGCCGCACTAATGTTATCCAACTTCCTGAAGAAGACCAAGAGCAATTCATTTACTACTACGAACTGATAAAGTTCAAGATGAACCACCAAGAACGCAAGAACAGTACCATAGTCATGCAGGCGATTATTCAAGCTCTGTTGTTTGATGTCCTTAGCCTTATTGATATGAGCGAGCCTGATCCGGCGAAAGTCACGCCATCACACGGTAAAACACTGTTCAACGACTTCCTCAGGATACTTGCCGCAAGCAAAATCAAGCATAGTCCTGTAGACATGTATGCCGAGATGTTGAACATCACACCCAAATACCTGACTATGCTATGCTCTAAGTACAGCGGCCGTCCGGCATCGGAATGGATAGCGCAGTACACAAAAGAAGACATACGGTACAACCTGTTGCACACCTCGCAGTCTATAAAGCAGATTGCCGCAAGACTCGGATTTCCAAACGTTTCATTTTTTTGGAAGCTATGTACGCCGTCACTTCGGAATGTCACCAACACAATTAAGGAACCACGCAAGCACGGAAGGCTCTGTCATAAGCCGTTGATCTCTATGTCACACGTGCCTGTAAAAGTGGTCATCTTACGAATCCTTGGTGCCGCAAGGCTTCTATCAGTCCAACCGACATCGCTTCATTGTCCTTCTTCGTATACCGTATGTCAGTGAACACTTGTGCAAGCGTTTCCTTACGGTTGATTTCCACGAAATGCTGGTTCTCCGGCAACTTCTCTTTAGAAGTATAATATTTATCTATGTCATCTGGAGTATAGTCGTGGTAAGTCTCCGTATGAATTATACTGTTGATTGGCAGACGGTCACTTTGGCGCGGATTTTCATCAGGCCAGCCAAGCGTTATCGTTGCGACAGGCATTACAAGTCTTGGCAGTTTGAGAATGTTGATAATATCCATAGGCTGATAGACGGTAGTGCCAAGAAAGCAAGTGCCAAGCCCTGCTTCCTCTGCAAGATTGGTAAATGTCTGGCAATAGAGCAAAGTGTCGATTGCCGCATTCATAAAGCTAAGGAAATTGTCATATCCAGGTTCTGCATTACGATTCTCAGCCCATAAGCTTGTACGGCGGAAGTCGGCGCAGAAGGTAAGCACCACAGGCGCGCCCTTGACCATTGGCTGGTCGAAGTGCGCTGGAGCAAGTTTATCCTTCATTTCGCCACTACGTGTCACGACTACTGAATAAAGCTGTAAGTTCCCCATCGTCGGAGTACGTTCCGCCTCACAAAGCAGATTCTTCAACAACTCATCACTTACTTCTTTATCAGAATACTTCCTAATGCTCTTTCTATTATTCAAACTTTCCATATCGCAGAATGTCTTTATGCTATTTTGGCACAAAGTTAAGGAAAAGTTTTCTCTTTAGAAAAACTATTTGTATCTTCGCCGACAAAAAGATTACTCAAAATCTTATTTTCCAAAATTAGATCAAACAACATAGTTAAGAAATTATGAGCAACGAGAATAACATTAAGAATCCTACAGAACAAACAGAAGACGCAACAATGCGCATAGTAGAAGACCGCCCTAAGGAATTGGAATGTGACGTGGTCCGCTTTCAGAACAATAAAGAGAAATGGGTTGCCTTTGTCGGACTACTCAACGGTCGTCCGTATGAGATATTCACCGGACTACAGGACGATGACGAAGGCATAATGTTGCCTAAAAGCGTAACCAAAGGTAAAATTATCAAGCAGACTAATGATGACGGAACACACAGATATGACTTCCAATTCGAGAACAAGCGTGGATACAAGACTACCGTTGAAGGTCTGAGCGAGAAATTCAATCCTGAATACTGGAACTATGCCAAGCTTATATCCGGTGTACTACGCTACCGTATGCCTATTGACCATGTTATAAAGCTTGTAGCTTCGCTCCAACTCAAAGACGAAAGTATAAACACATGGAAGAACGGTGTCGAAAGGGCACTACGCAAATATCTGCCGTCAAACGCCAAGTCATACGCGCAGGCTGAAGGGGTATCTAACAACCAAGCCGTATAATCATGGCTATTGCACATGGTAGCGAGGCAGCCAATACATATTATATATGTCTTTCCGGACTGCGCTTTCACTCACCGACAGGCGTGCTGCCACAAGAAAGAACTGTCGGCAATGACATAACGATTGACATAAGGATAGGCTATCCTTTTGAGCGGGCCATGAAAACCGACAACGTTGCCGACACACTCAACTATGCAGATGTGTACGACATAGTAAGGATAGAAGCTTTGCGTCCAGCAGGATTACTCGAACGGCTTGCAGGCAGACTGGCGGAAAAACTTACAGCTACATATCCCAAAATAACGTCTATCGATATGAAAATCACAAAACTTAACCCTCCAATGGGAGGAGATACTGGCGGAGCAAGCGTCGAAATACACTTAATAAATACAAAAACCGAAGGCTGACCCTTCGGTTTTACGGTTTTAATACGTACCTTTGCATTTAATTACATTCCAACGTATGCGCAACAGGACGTTCCTCACTATATTTTCCCTTATATTCGGAGTGGCGATAACTTTTGCCACAAACAAATTCACGCTTGTAATAGACGCCGGACACGGCGGACATGACTCTGGCGCAAAAGGGGAAGTTTCACAAGAAAAGGACATCAACCTCAAGGTAGCATTGGCTTTCGGCAAATACGTAGAACGCAATTGCGACGACGTAAAGGTCGTATATACACGCAAGACCGACGTGTTCGTGCCACTAAAGCAACGTGCCACTATTGCCAACAAGAACAACGCCGATCTGTTCATATCCGTACATACAAACGCACTGCCTAATGGACGCATAGCACGTGGATTTGAAGTATATACTCTCGGAATGCACCGCGCGAAAGACAATCTCGACGTTGCTATGCGCGAGAATTCCGTCATTGAGGAGGAAGAGAACTATAAGCAGACTTATCAAGGTTTTGACCCGAAGTCGAGCGAAAGCTATATTATGTTCGAGTTCATGCAGAGTGCCAATATGCAAAAAAGCGTCGAACTGGCAAAGCTAATTGAAAGCAGCGTATGTTCGACAGCCGGCAGGGTGAATATGGGCGTACACCAAGCAGGCTTCCTCGTATTGAGGGAGACCTCTATGCCAAGCTGCCTTATTGAACTTGGCTTTATCACTACTCCTGACGAAGAACAATTCCTCAATACCGACGACGGGATAGATAAGCTTGCAGATGGCATTTACAAGGCATTCGTCGAATACAAGAAGAGTTATCACGGCAAAGTCGTCGTTGAATCACGCCCAACTCCTACGACTACAACCCAGAATCCTGTCCCAACACGACAGCAGACCACACAACGCCAGCAACAACCAGCCAAGCCTGCCAACGATCAAAGGACACAGACCACCACAACACCCGCAAGACAGAACAAGCCAACGTCTACGACAAGGCAAACCACGCCAGCTGCAACAACTACCAAGCGCCCTGTATTCAAAGTACAGATATTCGCCGTAGCGAAGAAGTTGGAAAAGAACGACCCACTGTTCAAGGGACATACTGACGTAAGTTCATTCACCGAAAGCGGACACCTTATTAAATATACTATCGGTTCAAGTACCGATTATGAAACCATTAAAAACTTGCGTGACTCGCTCAAGGAAGATTTCCCACAAGCCTACATCATAGCGTTCAAGGACGGAAAGCTCACCAACCTCTCACAAGCCATAAACGAATACAAGGACTACAAACGTCAACAAACACATAAAAGATAATCATGAAGAAAGTATTTACACCAGAAATAAAGATTGCTCTCGTAGCAATAGTGGGCATTGTAATATTGTTCTTCGGAATGCAGTTCCTGAAAGGACTTGACCTCTTCGCCGCCGAAAATATCTACAAAATACGCTTCAATGACGTAAGCGGGCTGTCAGTATCCAATCCCATATATGCCAACGGCTATAAGATTGGCATTATCAAGGATATAGAATACAACTACAACACTCCAGGCGACATCATTGTAGATGCTGATATAGACCAGAATATGCGCATACCGAAAGGATCAATGGCTGTGATAAGCTCCGACCTTATGGGCAACGTAAAGGTAGACTTGCAACTCGGCGATACCCGTCAAGGATTCATCGAGCCAGGAGGCACTATCAACGGAGAGCTGAACACGGGTGCGATGGGGGCTATAAGCGATGCCGTTCCTACCATCAAAGCCCTAATTCCCAAAATAGACTCTATCCTCACAAGCGTAAATACATTGTTGGCAGACCCGTCAATAGCCAACTCTCTGCACAATGCCGACAAGATAACGACTGACTTGAAGACTTCCACCAAGGAACTTAACATATTGTTGGCGCAGATAAACAACGAACTTCCAGGACTTGTAAACAACGCCAACGGCGTACTCACCGGCGCAAAGAGTACTATGGGCAATATCGACGGACTCATAGGCAATGCCAACGGACTGCTTACGACCGTCAATACAAAGGTTGACGGCATCGATGTCAGTGGAACCATGGCAAAGGTTGACCGCACGTTGGACAACATGCAGTCCCTTACCGCAAAACTGAACAGCAACGAAGGCTCGCTCGGACTGCTGATGAACGACCCAGGACTGTATAATAATCTCAACCGTACACTCAGCGATGCAGACTCATTACTTACCAATCTCAAGGCACACCCGAAGCGTTATGTTCATTTCTCGCTATTCGGACGCAAGGATAAGTAAAAAACATCTCTATTTAAAAAAAGTCTAAATTCATTGGTTCATGTTCCACGCTTTAAGCTTCTTATGCAAGTCATTTGTATATCAGACAGTTTAAACCACGTACAAGGTGTTTCACTCCTGAATCAGCTTGTACGCCGTGACAAGGCGTAAGCCACTGAAAACCACGATGTTGGAATTAGCCAAATTCACAAGTTGCGACATGCTACTATAACATTATGCTAAATGCCTAAAACGACGGCATTTATAGCATGGACCTATACCTTGCGTCACCAAGATGGAAATGCAAGTTTAAGAAAAGTTTAGTATCTTTGCATTTGCGTTTCCAAAACGTCACCGTGACTATACGTCACATGATTTTATAGGGTTAAACTTCGCATATATCTACTATACAATGAAAATAAAGCCTAACGAGCTATGGCAACAGGCTCTTCACTTGATAAGGGAGAACGTTACCGGGCAACAGTTCAACACGTGGTTCAAGCCGATTGTCTTTGAGTCTTACAAGGAAGATACAAAGACAGTTCTTGTACAGGTGCCATCGCCATTCGTGTATGAATATCTTGAAGAAAACTTTATCGACTTGCTCAGCAAGGTGCTTACCCGAGTCTTTGGCGAGGGTGTACAGTTGTCATACCGCATCGTTACCGACAAGACTAACAATATATCACAGGTCGTAGAGGCAGACCCCGCTGACGATATTCATGCAGCAAAAGCTACCAAGCGCCCTACCGACCGTGGCAACCAGAGCCCTACCCCACTCGATGCCGCAAGCACTGAACTCGATCCTCAGCTTGACGTACACCGCACATTCAACAACTTCATAGAAGGCGAGAGCAACAAGCTTCCGCGAAGTATCGGACTATACATAGCCGACCATCCGAATACTACACAGTTTAACCCCACATTCATCTACGGACCTTCGGGCTGTGGTAAGACGCACCTTATAAACGCAATAGGTCTGGCGGTAAAGAAACGGTATCCACAAAAGCGCGTGCTATACATATCGGCGCGCCTGTTCCAGGTACAGTACACCAACAGCGTGCTACAGAACTCGACCAACGACTTCATCAACTTTTACCAAACTATCGACGTGCTCATAGTCGATGACATTCAAGAGTGGATGACGGCTGTGAAGACACAGGATACTTTCTTCCATATATTCAACCACCTCTTCAAGAATGGCAAGCGCATAATACTTGCTTCCGACCGTCCACCAGTAGATCTCCAAGGTATGAACGACCGCCTGCTGACACGCTTCTCGTGCGGTCTTATAGCCGAATTAGAGAAACCGAACACACAACTTTGCGTAGACATTCTGCACAGCAAGATAAAGCGCGACGGACTTCAGATACCGGAAGACGTGGTGCAGTTCATCGCAGAGACAGCCAATGGAAGCGTACGCGACTTGGAGGGAGTTATCAACTCACTGCTTGCCTACAGCGTAGTGTACAACAGCAATATCGACATGAGGCTCGCCGAACGTGTCATAAAGCGTGCCGTCAAGATTGACGACGAGCCACTTACAATCGACGACATACTTGACAAGGTCGGTCATCACTTCAATGTCACGGCGCAAAACATCAGCAGCCGCAGCCGCAAGCGCGACTTCGTTGTGGCACGCCAGGTATGTATGTACCTCGCACAGAAGTACACCAAGATGCCAGCAAGCCGTATAGGAAAACTTGTAGGAGGACGCGACCACAGCACGGTCATTCACAGCTGCTCGCAAGTAGAGCAACGGCTAAAGGTCGATAAGGGCTTCTATGCCGAAATATCGTCAATAGAAAACTCATTCAAGCTCAAAGGTTGACGATAGAAAGAAAACAGATACTTTAAAAGGGTAACCTTCATACGCGGAGGTTACCCTTTTATCTTGTCATTCATATCCTTCCATGATATTTCAGCGTATGCTTCTCATCGGCACGGAAACGTGCCTTGACGTGCGGATAATCCATGCGGATCGGGTGTGCGGTAAGTCCCGGAGTACTCATCCACTTCGCTATACTGTCAACCCACTTCGCCGCACTTGCATAAGTAGGGTGTACTCCGTCAATGCGCGCGCAGCGCGTATTGCTGCTGTCATAGAAACGGTCTTCACCTATACACTCACGCATCACGCTGACTATATGCCTATTTGTCATACCCCGGCGCGACAGCGGCAGAGGTCCTATCCAAACGAACGGAATGCCGCCGAACTTCTCCACTATGGTACGTATCCAGCCCTCACGCCGCGAATAGTCCGAATAACCGAGGTCGTTGGTACCAAGACTCATGACGATGAATGTAGGACGATAGCGTTCTATCAGATATTCAAGGTCGTGCGTCGTAGCCCAATGCTTAGAATTGCTGCCATACCAGATAAACGTGTGTAGCTCGTAGCCGTTCTCCGCCGTATAGTCAACGAGGCGGCTGCCTATTCCGTCGAGCATGGAGTCACCGATAAGCAATACAGACTGTCGTGCCGTGTCAACGCCACGCTCGTCAAACATGCCAGTTGTAGCAGCATCGTTTACTCCGAAATCGCTCCCATGCCCTATGTCTACGGCAGGAGCCTTCGCACCTGGCTTGTCTTCATGCGCCCTGGCAGGCATAGCGTCGGGACTTAACGCCGACATATGATCTGTCCACGTAACGTCCTGTGCATACGTATTCACACATGCGCACAACAACATAAAGACAAATAAAATCCTTGTTATTTTCAATTGTAAGAATTGCAACACCTATTGAGTGATTCGTACTTGCGGTGCAAAAGTAGCAAGAAAGTTTGATTTACAAGTAGTTACGAATGCTTAATTACAACCTTTTAACTTTCATGGACGTATAGAGACAGAAAAGCCTCAACTCACGTTGAGGCATTTTCTCACTAATTTTGAATGTTTCAGCAGTTTGAGTTCTATGTAGTTATATATCTTTCGGAAACCGTTTTGTGATAACGATTGCAAAGATAATTCATTTGTTGATATAAATCAAAATAACTTCCGCTTAATTTGCAAAAATGTACGTAAACGTTTACGGATCTTACAAACTGTCGGGAATTTGCTTCTTTGGGTTAATTCCCAACTGCTTCAGATTCTCCAATCTGCGTACGACATTGCCTTTTCCATCGCTCAACTGCCCGTGGCTCGTATCATAATCCTTGCGCAGACGTTCGATGTCGGCACCGATCTTGACGAACGTTTCGGCGAAGCCGCAGAACTTGTCATACAGGTCGTTCGACTGGCGGAGTATCTCCTCAACATTTTTGTTCATACGGTAGTTCTGCCACATGGTATGCGTCAGCTGCAAAGCCATGAGCAGGTTCGACGGGCTTAGTATTATAATATGCTTCCTGTAGGCATATTGCAATATGCCTGGGTCTGCCTTAAGAGCGGCAGAATATCCGCTCTCGTATGGAATGAACATCAACACATAGCCTATACAGCCTGGTACAAGCTTCTCGTAGTTCTTGGCTGACAACTCATCGACGTGCTTGCGTACCGACGCCACATGCTCCTTCAGCAACCGCTCGCGTTCCACGGTATCCTCCGTCTTCACAGCTTCCTGGTATGCCGTGAGCGACACTTTCGAGTCGATGACCGCGCGTTCCTGATTTGGAAACTCCACCACGGCGTCAGGACGATAGTTGTTGCCGTCAGAATCCTTGTAGTTCTGCTGTAGGAAATACTGCTTGTCCTTTTCCAGTCCACAATCCTCAAGCGTCTTGTCGAGTATCATCTCGCCCCAGTCGCCCTGCATCTTAGAGTCCCCCTTCAACGCCTTGGTGAGCGAAGCGGCATCATCGCCTATCTTGTCAGTCTGCTCCTTAAGCTCGCGAACCGTGCGCTCCTGCGACTCACGCATGGCTTTCACCGTCATCTCCTGCTCGGCGTGCAATTTCTTCATCGCGTCCTCGAACACGGTCTTTATCTCTGTCTTGTTGGCAGTGTTCTCCTTGTTAGACTCCACGACGTTGCGGTTGAACGAGTCGAGCTGCTGCTTCAGCGGAGCGAGTATGCTCTCTATCTTCTCCTTGTTCTCTGCCGTCAGTTGCTGTTTTGAATCCGTCAGCATCTTGGCGGCAAGATTCATGACCTCCTCACGTATGGCTTTCACAGCCTCCTCGTGCTGCCGTTGCTGTTCCTTACGCAATGCTTCCGAATGCTCACGCTCAGTCTGCAACCTATCGGCGGCAGCCTTTCGCTCTGCATCAAGCTGCGACTGCGCTACGGCGAGCCTCCTCTCTACTTCTGACTTCTCACTTGCCGCCTGCTCCTTAAGCCTTGTTATGTCGGCTTGAAGCCCTGCCGTAGCACCAGCCACCGCGTTCTTCTTCGCCAGCCATAGCACAACTGCGCCAAGAACGAATCCCACCAAAAGATATATTATTGCTTCCATAATGCTACAAAGATACTGCGAAAAATCCACAATGACAAGCATCTATATTCTTTATTCCTCACTCGATGCGAGTTCTATATTGTTTCCAATATAGTGGAAATGCCTTTTCCAGTACTGTGGAAATACCATTTCCAGTACTATGGAAAAAGTTGGAAATATCAATGCTACTACAATTGGAACACGGGTCCCGCTGGTTAAGACTATACATAGAATGAAAATGCTAAGCGTTGAACGGATTGGATAGCAGCAATGCTCGGGCTTTATACAAGCGCCAGAAGGAACAAAAAAGGAGTGGACTCCGCTAACGGAAGTCCACTCCTGAAATATTCTGTATATTCTTGTTGGCTCTGCCCTCACGGGCAGGTTTATTTTCTTAGTCTGCTATGATTGGCTTGTACTTCGGTACAAGTGCCTTCATGATGCACCAGCCTATGAGGTAAGCCACGGCACAGCAGCAGAAGATAATCATATAGCCTGCCGGCTTGCCTACGAAACCGAGGGCGTGCATCTGCGTCGCATCAGCATAGGTGAACAACTCGCCACTGATGCCGTTGATAAGCGCAGAACCAATACCTCCAGCCATACCGCCGATACCGGTAACGGTAGCGACTACCGACTTCGGGAACATATCACCGACTGTGGAATAAATGTTGGCAGACCAGCTCTGATGTGCGGCACCGAGAATACCGATAAGTATGATTGGAAACCACGGTGTGCCGAAAGCGTCGCCAAGAGGCTGCGCGAGCAGTCCGGCAAGTGGGAAGAACGCGAATATAAGCATCGCGCGCATACGACCCGCATAGGCGTTCATACCCTTGTTGATGAAGTAGTTCGGAAGCTTGCCGCCTACGATGCTCAACATCGTGATAAGGTAGAGCGTAAATATGAGTACCATACCGAGCGTGTCGGTCGGGTTGATGTCAAACTGCGCCTTGAGGTATGCCGGAGTCCAGAACAGGAAGAACCACCATACGCCGTCGGTAAGGAACTTGCCGACGATGAAAGACCACGTCTGACGGTAGGTAAAGAGCTTCCAGAGAGGAATCTTTGGACCTTCGTCGGTTGCCTCTGCCGGATCTTCTTCCGTGTCGGCATCTTGGTTGATGTATGTAAGCTCAGCCTGGTTGACGCGTGGGTTCTCATTCGGCTTCTTGTAGATGAACACCCAGAAGCCCATCCATATAAAGCCGAGCGCACCGATGATGACGAATGCCATTTCCCAACCGAAGTACTTTGCAAGCACCGGTATGGTGAACGGAGCTATCAACGCGCCGACAGACGCGCCGTTGTTGAATATGGCAGTGGCGAAGGCACGGTCTTTCTTCGGGAAGTACTCGGCAGTGACCTTGATTGCAGCAGGGAAGTTGCCAGCCTCACCAAGTGCGAGCACGCATCGTGCAGCAAGGAAGAACCACATACTCGTCGTTGCGATGGCAACCATCAGGTCGCCCGAAGCGGCAAGCGCATTGGCAGCCTTGAGCGATGTAGTGCCGAAAGCCGCCATAAGCTGGTCGGCATACACTCCCTCGGTAGCTATACCGCAGAGGGCGTGCAGACATGCGCCGAGCGACCATACGCCAATGGCTACGAAATAACCCTTCTTTGTTCCGAGCCAGTCGATGACCTTGCCGGATATGAGCTGGCATATGGCGTAGGCAATAGAGAATACCATGGTTATGATACCATAGTTGGCATCGGTCCAGTGGAACTCTGCCTCTATACCGCCGTCACCAGGGTATGTCAGTGAGAGTACCTGACGATCCATGTAGTTTATCGTTGTAGCCATGAAAAGCATGAAGCAGATAAGCCAACGATAATTCGTCATTTTTGTTGTTTTGATAGATGACATATATTCAATTAAAAGTTACGAGTTAAAAATGAAAATTATTCAAGTGTTGGAATTGGTACGACCTGCATGTCGGTATATACGAGGTTCTCGCCAGCCATACCCCAGATGAACGTATAGTTGCTCGTACCAGCGGCGCAATGTACAGACCATTGCGGAGCGATGACAGCCTGCTCGTTGTTCATCCATATGGGGCGCGTCTCCTGCGGCTCGCCCATTATGTGCAGGATCTTCTGACCGTCAGGCACCTTGTAGTACATGTATGCCTCCATACGGCGGAGATGGGTGTGGGCGGGCATGGTGTTCCATACAGAACCTGGCTTCAGCTCCGTTATGCCCATCTGCAACTGGCACGTGCGTACGCCAGCCACTCCGTCGATAATCATCTGGTGGATGACGCGGTCGTTGCTTTCCTCCATCTTGCCGGCCTTGATGTTGTTGGCCTCCTTGAGGGTGACCTTCTTAGTAGGATAAGAAGCCTGTGCGCAGGCAGAGTTCATATAGAACTTTGCCGGTTCTGCGGCATTCTTGCTCGACAGGGTTATCTCCTTTGCTCCACGACCGACGTACAGTGCCTCCTGGAAACCGAGCGTATACGACTTGCCGTCAACGGTGACCTTGCCCTCGCCGCCGATGTTTATAATGCCAAGCTCGCGGTTGTCAAGCAGGTTGCGTCCGCTCGTGCCCTTGCTCTCGTCGACATACAGCGGTGCAATGGAGGTCAGCTTCAGCGGCGTTGCCGTAGGTTCCGCACCTCCGATGAGGAAGCGGTCATAAAGCGTATAAGTCCAATTGACTTCGCCGGGAGCGAAAACCTTCTCGATGAGGAACTCCTTGCGCAGGCGGTCTGTGGTGTAGTGCTTTGCGTCTTCCGGACCCGTAGCCCAACGCACGTTGTAATTGGTGTAGGCGTTTTCTGCCTTTACTTCGTAGCCCTTGAAGCCGCACTGTGCGAAACCGGCAAGTGCGAAACAGCACAGGGCTGCCGTCATTAATGTCTTCTTCATATTTAAGTTCTAATGTTTTAGAGTTTAAAAGCTCAACTGTTTTGATAAAATCGGTTGCCTAATGGTAAAGGGATTATCCGTTGTCCTTCTCGTCACGCACGATTGCACGATGGTTGAAGAACATCATAGCCGCCGTTATGAGTACGAGGATTCCCGCACCTACCCACTTGATGTACTTTACTGCCGCATAGATGCAATAGCCGAAGAGCGACGACGCAAAGTCCATGCTGCCTGCCTGGAATCCGTCAGGCACATGGGCTGCCTTGTCCTGCGTAGCTGCGTATACCTGGTTGGCTGCCTGTGTGAAGTCTGGTGCCATGTCGGTAACGAACCACAAGCCTACGAGCAGTGCCACAAAGCCGATGATGAAGGTCTTTACGACATTGCCCTTGGTATATGGAAGGATTATCGGGAACAGATAGAACAGTCCTGCCAATGATGCGAGTGGCAAGAACTGGTTGCCGGGAAGGAACACGGCTATTACTATATATATAGGTATAAGCAAGAGAGTGCAGACAAGCGTCGTCGGGTGACCGATAACGAGTGCCGGACTCATACCGATATGCACCTTCTTGCCGTGGAACTTCTTGTCGACGAGTTCCTTCGTCTTGTCGGATATTGGCATCAATCCGTCGATGAACAGCTTGGTGATACGTGGGATAAGCTCCATGACCGCGCCCATGGTTACGCCGAGGAAGAGAATATCCTTGACTATCTTCATGACTCCGTCGGTTGTGGTGGCTTCAGGCTGTGTCTGGCGAAGCTTGTCCATAAAGCCCGCGAAGTCGGCATAATCGCCAACATGGGCTACGGCAGCTATCAACGCGCCGACTATCACACCGAGTACGATAGGCTCGCCAAGCACTCCGAACTTCTTCTTCAGTCCGTCTGCATCAATATCGAGCTTGCTGAATCCAGGTATCTTGTCAAGCAGCCAGTTGATGACCCATGTGAACGGGGCAAAGCTCTGGCAGAAAGGCTGCGGTATGGATATGCCGGGAAGATTATAGTACTTCTGAAACTTGTCGGCAGTGATGTCCGCCATTACGAGCGTGATGATGTAGCAGACTATGGCTGCGAAGTATCCCCATGCGAGGCTTTCGCCAGTAAGGAAGTAGACCACAGCACCGATGAACGCGAAGTGCCAGTAGTTCCAAAGGTCGATGTTGACCGTGCGCGTCGTCTTCGTTATGAGCATAAGGAAGTTTATGCCAAGACAGATAGGGATAATCAACGCGCCGACAGCCGTGTTGTACGCGACGCTTGCGGCAGCAGGCCACCCCATGTCGAACACGCTTAGGTTGAGACTGAATATGTCCTCTATTGCCTGAAGCGGGTCTTTGAAGTTGTCGGTGAGCAATGCCGTGACTATGCCGAGTCCGACAAAGCCGACTCCGACGAACAGGCCTGACTTTAGAGCCTTGCCGAACTTCATGCCGATGCACAATCCGATAATGGTGAATATGATCGGCATCATCACTGAAGCGCCAAAGCTGATAATGTAGCTGAAAACTTGTTCCATTTGTTGTTACTTACAATTTGTTTTGATTTCGTTTTTAGTAGAGACTTGCGACAAGTCAATATTGCTTGCAAAGATACTAAAAAATGACATCTAAAAAGAGTAAAGGCAGAAGTTTTTTCGCTTTAGCCCGTGCTTTAACTTTATTTCCCTCCATACACTTCACCATTTGTAGGTATTGGTTCCACAAAAGGAAGACGTTGCAACCGCTTTGCGATTATTTCTTTGTACTTTTGCACCGCAAACGAAATGGAAGGAACAAGATGAAGTTATCAGAGCTTAAGACTGGCGACAAGGGCATCATCGTCAAGGTGAACGGACACGGTGGTTTCCGCAAGCGCATCATAGAGATGGGATTCATAAAGGGCAAGGAGATAGAGGTACTGCTCAACGCCCCGCTGAAGGACCCTGTCAAATACCGGCTCATGGGCTACGAGGTCAGCCTGCGCCACAGCGAGGCGGACCTTATAGACGTTATATCCATAGACGAGGCGCGCAAGCTGGAGAAGCATGACAACGACGCGAACCCGGCTATCGAGGTCGACAGCAAGGATCCCGACGAGCAACCACTTACTCCGACGGAGATGGCTGACGCCGCCAACCGCAAAAGCAAGACCATAACCGTGGCGCTGGTAGGCAATCCTAACTGCGGCAAGACTTCGCTGTTCAACTTCGCCTCCGGAGCGCACGAGCGCGTGGGCAACTATTCGGGAGTTACCGTGGATGCGAAGTCGGGACACGCCGAGTTCGAGGGCTATACGTTCGAACTCACCGACCTGCCCGGCACTTACAGCCTGTCGGCATACAGTCCCGAGGAACTGTACGTACGGAAGCAGCTTGTAGAGAAGACGCCTGACATAGTGATAAACGTCATCGACACCTCTAACCTCGAGCGCAACCTCTACCTGACGACGCAGCTCATCGACATGCACGTGCGCATGGTCGTCGCGCTCAACATGTTCGACGAGACCGAGGAACGTGGCGACACCGTCGATACCGACAAGCTGTCGGAGCTGTTCGGCGTGCCAATGGTTCCTACGGTGTTCACCACGGGCAAGGGAGTCAAGGAGCTGTTCCACACCATTATAGAGATATACGAGGGAACCGAGGACCAGAGCCCCCACTTCCGCCACATTCACATAAACCACGGGCACGAGATAGAGCAAGGCATCAGCGACATGCAGGAGCACTTGAAGAACGAGCTGGACGTGCGCCAGAAGTTCTCCACGCGCTATCTCGCCATAAAGCTGCTCGAGCACGACCGTGACATCGAGCGGTACATAAGCCAGTTCCCCGACGCGAAGGAGATAATCGAGCACCGCGACCACGCCGCCGCCAGGGTGAAGGAGGAGACGGGAAGCGACAGCGAGACGGCAATCATGGATGCCAAATACGGATTCATTCACGGCGCGCTGGAGGAGGCGGGCTACAAGACCGGCAACAAGAAGGACACCTACCAACTGACCCACATCATGGACAGCATACTGACGAACAAGTGGCTCGGCTTCCCCATATTCCTGCTCATACTGCTCGTGATGTTCACCGCGACGTTCGTCATCGGGCAATACCCCATGGACTGGATCGACGCGCTCGTCGGCTGGATAGGCGACACGATAGGCGAGTACATGCCCGACGGTCCCGTCAAGGCGATGCTCATCGACGGAGTCATCGACGGTGTGGGCGCGGTGATAGTGTTCCTGCCTCAGATACTTATACTATACTTCTTCATCTCGTTCATGGAAGACTGCGGATACATGGCGCGCGCGGCGTTCATCATGGACAAGCTCATGCACAAGATGGGGCTGCACGGCAAGTCGTTCATTCCGCTGATAATGGGCTTTGGGTGCAACGTGCCGGCGGTCATGGCGACACGCACTATCGAGAGCCGCCGCTCGCGGCTCGTGACGATGCTCATACTTCCGCTCATGAGCTGCGAGGCGCGCATACCTATCTACATCATGATCATCGGCACGTTCTTCGCCGTCAAGTTCCAGAGTCTCGTGATGATGAGCCTCTACCTGACAGGAATGATTATGGCGGTCATCATGAGCCGGATATTCACCAAGTTCGTCATCAAGGGCGAGGACACGCCGTTCGTCATGGAACTGCCCCCATACCGTTTCCCGACCGCCAAGGCGGTGATGCGCCACACGTGGGAGAAGGGGAAGCAATACCTCAAGAAGATGGGAGGGATAATCCTCGTCGCGACCATCATCGTGTGGGCGCTCGGCTACTTCCCCCACGACGACAGGCTGACCAAGGCCGAGCAGCAGGAGCAGAGCTACCTCGGACACATAGGCAAGGCCGTTGCGCCCGCATTCACCCCGCAAGGATTCAACTGGCGGCTCGACGTGGGACTCATGGCAGGTGTCGGCGCGAAGGAGATCGTGGCTTCGACCATGGGAGTGCTCTACTCCAACGACGACAGCTTCTCCGACGACAACAGCTATAACGACGAGGGCGGCAAGTACGAGACTCTGCGCCGCGAGATGCAGACCGACATAGCCGAAAGCCACGGCATCAGCTACGACGAGGCTGGTCCGATAGCCACGCTGACGGCATACTGCTTCCTGCTGTTCGTACTGCTGTACTTCCCGTGCGTCGCCACGATAGCGGCGATAAAGGGCGAGTCCGGCTCGTGGAAGTGGGCTGCGTTCACTGCGGTCTATACTACGTGCCTTGCGTGGATAGTGAGCGCGGCGGTGTTCCAGATAGGACGGTTGTTTATATAGCATGGTATCGCTGTGGAGTTAGTATACCGCCGTTTTAGAGTTAGTATACTAACGCCGCAGAGTTTGTATACTAACGTTTCAGAGTTAGTATAGTAACGTTTCAGGGGGGGATATATTACGGTCGTCTGACGAGTGTACTACATTCGTCGAAGGAGTGTAGTACAGTTGTCGAAGGAGTGTAGTACAGTTGTAAAAGGAATGAGCCTCATTCGTCGAAGGAATCAGGCTCACTCGTCGGACAAGTGAGGCACAGTTGTCACGCCGCCCTATATATAATACTCCGCCTCGTCGACAAGCCCGGCGCGCAAGGCGTACTTTGTCGCCTCGTGGGCGTTGTTGACCCCGAGCTTGCGGAAGATGTTCTTGCGGTGGGTGTTCACGGTGTGGAAACTTGAGAAACGCTTGGCGGCTATCTCCTTGGTGGTAAGTCCGAGGGCTATGTCCTTCAGCACCTCGGTCTCGGTCTTGGTCAGCTTCACGCGCTCCCTCTCCTGCGTCTCCCCGGCGAGCAGCATTCCGGCGGCGTGCTGGCAGATGTACCTCTTGCCTGCCATGGCGTCGTTCAGCCCCTCGCGTATCTCAAGCATCGGCGAGTCCTTGAGGATTATGCTCGACCGCGGAACCGACGAGAGCACGCGCCTTACGAAGTCCGCGCTCAGGTCTTCGCTGAAGAGGACGAACATCGCGTCCTTGTACCGCTGGCTTAGTATGAAGATTTCGGAAGCGTCGTTGAGGTCGAAGAGCGTATAGTCAAGTACCACTATGGAGGTCGGATCCTCATCGAGCCTGTACTTCAGCTCTATCTTGTCCGTCACGAGGCACACGTCGTCGGTGTGCCCCATCTTCTGCAACGTATATATGAGCCCGGCGCGGGTTATGTCTTGGTTGTCGGCAAGGATTATGTTCATAGTCAAGCGTATTTTTTGTTTAGAACACGAGGTTGAAGCCGAAGCGTATGCCGTTCTTCTTGCAGCCAGGTATCGAAGTGTATGTAAGCCGCCGCACGTAGTCGACCTCGAACATCTTGAAGATGTTGTGTACTCCGACTACAAGCTCCAGGTACGGGTCGCGGTTCATGACGTGCGTTGACGAGGGGAACCGGAACAGCTCCGCGTCGGCCGACTTCCCGGCGAGCGTCGGGTTGTTCTTGTCGGTGAGGTGTCCCCACAGTCCCTTGAACGCGACGTACTCGCGCCACTTCAGATGGCGTATCAGCGGCAGGCGGTTGAAGATCTTTCCCTCCAAGTCCCACGCGAGGTTGAACTGCGCGTAGCGGTCGTTGAGGAACTCCATGTTCTCCATCATGTTGAACGACCCCTGGTGTTCGAAATACGAGGTGTTGACCCGTGGCATTATGAGCAGCGGGAACGGCACCTTGTTCCATTCAGCCCCGGCGTAGAGCCGCGTATCTACGTGCCCCCAGCTGCCGAGCCAGAAGCGTTTGTACACGCTCACCTCGGTATGGTTGTAGTCGAAGTTGCCGCCGAGGAAGTGGCGTAGTCCGAACGTATGGGATATATAGAACCGTGGAGCGTCGAGGTTGACCTCTACCCTGTTCTGCTTTGAGTTGATGAACTGCTGCCCGGGGCGGAAGTCAAGCCCGAACCCTATCTCCGACATGCGGATTTTCGATACCGCCGTGCCGTCCATGCGGTTGAAGTGCAGTGTGCCCGTAGGCTCGTTGCTCTCGGTCTTCACCTCGACAGTCGTGCCAAGCCCGTAGTCGGTCTCCCACTTGAACGTCAGCCTCTGGCGGTTGTAGAAGAACATCTGGTTGACCTTCGTGGGACGGAACGCCATGAAGATGTTGTCCTTGTTGTGCACGAGGAAGCGGTCTGACCACGCCATAACGTCCTGCGTCGACTCGAAGCTCAACGCCCGCGTCGGCCATTCGAGCGGATAATACTCCGGCTTGTTGAACGCATACGTCAGCGTCGCTCCGTAATAACTGCGGTGCGACTCCGTACCGTAGGCATAGTAGCCCTCTCCGAACCAGTGCGGATTCAGCTTGGCTGTCGTGCGTGCCGACGCGCGCAGGCGTATTCCGTCGACATAGTTCTTCGATATGATCGTATTCACCGGACCGATGTCCACCTTGCTCGGCGTCTTGTCCGTGCCGGTCTCTACGAAGTTCTCCGCCAGAGCGCGCACGGCGAACATCACCCACTTGAAGTTGCGGGTCTTCGACATACGCTTGATAAAGTCGTTCATGCCGCTCTCGCTCTTGGTGAGCGCGACAGTGCGGTGCTGCTGCCAGAATTCATCGCCCTGTATCTTGGCGTTGGGGTCATACACGGTCTGCGCCTTGCCACGGAACAGTTGCTTGTCTATCGGCGCGAAAGAGTAGTCGCCAAGCTTCGTGGTGCGTATGATTATGGCGCGTGAGAACAAGTCGGTAAACTTCAGTTCTACTATCATGTTGTCGGTCGTCAGCACCCACTCGCCATTGTCAAGCTTCGTATACTCCTGCTCTATCTTCATCGCGTCTATGAAGTTGACGCCGGTGTTGGCAGGCAGCTGCATGTCGCAACGCTTCACGTGCAGCGTGCTGTCAGCAAGCACGTACAACTCGCCGCGGAAGCCGAAGTCCTGCTGGTTGGCAGGCATGAACTGCAAGCGTATGCACTTGTCCTGGTTCACGTAAAGGGTATCGTCGATGTAGAAGTGGTAGAAGCTTATCGCAGTAGGGCCTATTGGCGACGGGAAACGCTTTTGGAGCAAGTCGACCTGGTCGTCGTAAAGGTCTATGTCGCGGAACAAGTCCTTTACCATCGTGTTCATTGCCTGTCCCGTCTGCAACAGTTTTGATATTCCCTTTGTGGACTGTCCTTTCACTATGTCCTTCTCATCGCGCGGATTCTTCCGATAGACGTGCTGCGTCACGGTCTCGTCGACCGAGAATGGCAGTATCAGCTTGTTGTTGTACGGGCATACCTCCACCTGGTCGAGCAACCACGGCGACTTCTTGAACATTCCGCCCTCCAGTTCCTCGGGCGTAAGGTTGTTCACCGCCATCGTTATCTTCTGATATTTGTCGTATTGGTAGAAGTCGTGGTTCTGCAAGTCCGTGCGCTGCTTGGCGGCTATGACCCTGCGCATAAGCTCGACTGCCGGGTTGTCCTTGCGAGTGTACTTGTGTCTGCGTTTCGCCTTTATTACCACCTCGTCGAGCTTGCGGCTGTCGGTAAGCAGCACCACGCGGATCGTATCCCCGGTGTCGGCGTTCACCTTCACCCTGCGTGGCTTGTAGCCAACGGCGCTGACCGTCAGCGTCTGACCGTTCAACCGGCGTATGTCTAACTGTCCGCGGTCATCTGCCAAGGCGGTAACGGCACTGCTTCCACGATAAACGGCACTGGCATGTGGTATGCTGTCGCCTGTCATAGACTCGACGACGAAGACATGGAGTTCCTGTCCGCTTGCCATCGTGGCAAACGTACACAAAACAATAGCTATTACTGCCTTAAACAGGTTGTTCATACTTATAAAAGTTGCCCTATGTCGGTGATGATTCTATCGGGTACTGACTCGTCGCGCGGAGTGTCGTCCCATTGTTCGCCTTTCAGCCATACGGTGTGCAGCCCTACCTTGTGCGCAGGAACGATGTCCTTTGCAAAACTGTCTCCAACAGCAGTTATCTCGTCAGGGTTAAGCCCCAACGCGTCAATACCAAGTTGGTATATCTCGGGATCAGGCTTGCGGACATTGACTACCGCGGACTCTATTACGTCATCGAATATTCCGTCAAGCCCCATTTCTTCCAACACCACATTAAGATTGCCGTAGAAATTGCTGACAAGCACCAAAGCATGGTCTTTCTTCAGCGTTTCCAGCACCTTGCGGCTGTTGTCGGTAGTTGCCTTTACCTGTCCATAAAGGTCGTTTAATATCGCGCTCTGTTCGGAAGCATTGTTGAAGTTGGCGGAGCCGATAAGTCCCTTGTCCTGCAAATACTCGAACTCTATGCGGAGCTTTATCGACAGTGTGCGCTTGAACGAGTAGTCGGTCTGTATTATCGGGTTCCGTCCCAGTGTACGTTCGCCGTAAACGTAAGCTTCACGGAACTGTTCTTCGGTTATCGGAATGTTGTGACGTTCATATCCGTGCCAAAGCATCTTGCCCCAGTGACACCCGTTAGTGTCCAGTGTGCCACCATAATCGAAGATGTAGCCTTTCGAATCCATATATGTATATTTTACTTTGCTGATGTGAAGATTGATGTTTCTAACTCTTAACTTTGTTGCAGCGGATAACCTCAACTGTCTTCTCCGTTAGCCTGGTTGCGGCTGTCATTTATCTCTGCCGTCAACTTGCGGCACAGTAGTTCGTGCTCACGGTGCATATAAATGTATATGGCTTCGCCTACCGTTATCTCCAATAGCGGGTACAGCCACGGAATACCTGCAAGTACGGTCACGTATATTACAATTGCCCGCCAGTTGAACGTAAGTATGTTGGTGTATCGCATCAACGGGCGGCTGCCATTTATGAACTTGTCACGCAGCGGCTGCGGCATCGCGTCTACGGTTCCATAGTTATCCCTTATACTCGCCATGAGTTTCTGGAAGTATGGCGTGCGGCGTTCCTGGCTGCGGCAGTAACGCTGATAATTGGAGTGAAAGGCATAGTCCCAGAACGCGCCCTGCTTGTGCTTGGCTTCCTCTGCCTTTGCATGTTCCGCTGCGTATGTGTCAAGTTCCGAACCTTCCCTGCCTTTGAGAAAAAGCAAATGAATCTGACGGTAGTAGTCTGCCAGCGAGCTTTGTGGAGAATGGCAGAAGAATCCGGCAACAGCACAGATAACGACTATCCACAATCCCCACCGAATGTTTGAAGCAGGCATATCGACATTAAATAGCCGTATTACTATTGCCAAGTATATGGTAAAGAACCACACGTCGCCTGCGAATCCGTCAAGACAGCGTCCCTTCATGCTGCGTTGGTTGGTAAGGCGTGCAAGCTGCCCATCGGTGGAATCACAGAAGTTGGCAAACATCAACAACACTATGCCCAAAACGTTTCTCCACACGTTATCGAATGCGAACATGACACCGCCAGCCACTCCCAACAGTATTGACAATATGGTTATGGTGTTCGGCTTCACTCCGAGCCTGTGCCACATAAGGGCGAAAGCCAATCCTATGGGTCTCGTGAAATATTTGTCAATCCATTCCTCTGTATCCTCCGATTTGAAAGACTCGTGAAGAAGGTTGTTGAATGTATGTGAATTCATTTTCAATATCAATAATCTCTTTATCAGTTATTAATCATTGCCAAGCGCCTCAATACAAGGCTCCTGATGGCATCGGCAGCTTCCGTCCGACATCGTGAGAAACTCGGCCAATCGTTGAAGTCTATAATGACAAAGCTTCCGTCAGGACGGATTATGGCATCACCACCATAAATTGGCGTATGCGCAAGTTGCGACAGCTTTGAGGCAGTAGCGGTCAACAGCTCATGATTGTAAGTATAATGATGAGCTTGCCCGTTAAGCATCTCGTCTCCGAACTTGCTATGACCGTCATCAGAAGGATAAAACGTGGCAAAGAAGCCAGTACCTTCTACGCCGTAGAACTTCACCAAGTCGCCCTTCACATGTACTTGCACTATATAGTCGCTTATTCCACGAATTGCAAACAATTCCTTAGCGTGTTCCAGCTCAACATTATCCTTGCAAAACGCCACATCTTCATGGCTCTGGGCAGCCATATCGCCACGTTTAATCCAATACCCAGCAGATGTATCGGCAATATCGCCTGTTGGTGGTTGCGGTATATTGTTCTCCGCCATCAGCTGGCAAATCTTCGACCGTTGGCAGAGCTGCACTCCGCACACGGGATTAATGACAAGCTTTCCACCTCTACCGACTTCTTCGAGTATGCCTAATGCCTCATTGCTCCTTGCCATTGACAGAACCACATCAGTATTATATACAAACGGACTATACGCCGATATATTATCTTCTGGGATAATCTTTCCACCAAACTCCGACACCACAGTATCAAGTATGGCAAAGTCTCTTTCTACCGAATTGGGCGAGAACCGTTCCGCACGCTGAACGCCTACAACCCTTAATGCCTTATGGCTATCGTCGCGCCTTATTTCTTGAAGTCTACTAACTGCCACCCTGTTTCATATTTTTCGCAAGAAGTCCTCAGCCTTGGCTATATCGTTCTTGTGATCTATATCGAAGATTTTGGAGAACTTCCATGCGCCGAGCCCTTTCCCTTCAGCCACAAGGGCACGTTGGAAGTTGCGCATACGGCTTTCACCACGTCCTATACAATGTTTCAACGTTTCTATTGTAACAGGCGTAAGTCCATAAATACCACCAGAAATATATTTGCAGCCGTCATATGGTTCGTCATAGAAACCTGTGATGTTCATGTCACTGTTAGTATCTACGTAAAGCGGCGACTCATCATCAACATAGTCAGTAACACCCATAAGCCCTGCATCACCAGCCGCCACAGACTTCTTGAAGGCTTCAACATATTCCGAAAATTCATCTTCCCTGAATATCGTATCGACGGTAGTCAACACAAACGGTTCGTCACTTAGATGCTTGCTAAGCTCGTAAAAGCTGTGCATCGAACTTGGAGTGGTCTTTATGTAGAACCTCAACGGTACAGGGCGGCCATTAAGTCCCTCGTTTTGAACATCTACGAGATGGCGGCTGACATCCATTTTCAAGTTATTGCAAATGACAAGAATGTCGTTCGCACCATTTTGCACAAAGATACGTATCAAACGGTCTAAAAGCGGTTCTCCGTTGACCTCCACCAGCGGTTTAGGAACTGTCACGCCCTCATCAGAAAGACGCGAGCCTTCACCTGCCGCTATAATAGCATACTTCATTTGCCTTGGTAATAATTGCTTTATATTGTTGCGAGTGCAAAGATAACAATTTTCTTTCTGGTTCAATTACGCACAATCCTTTTTTCTTACACGCTGTTAAAAACTATTTAAATATATGTGGTATTTCACAAACTTTTTTTCGCCTAACATCTTTTTTCTTTGTACTTTTGCATCTTGATAGGCTAAACTGAAAGAGAAATAGAATACTCATAATCTGCAATATATTCGTAATTTTGCACCTGTGAAAGGTTTAAGAATGGAAAACAAAGTCTTTAGGATAGGATTGGACGTTGGCTCTACGACAGCCAAAATTGCGGTTTTAGACAATGACAACACCCTCATCTATTCAAGATACGAGCGGCACCACGCCAAAGTTGGCGAACTCGTAGCCAGATACTTCGACGAAATACATTCACAAATAGGCAATGCCAACGTCAGCATATGCGTGACGGGCAGCGTCGGTATGGCTACTGCCGAAGGACTAAAGGCGGAGTTCGTCCAAGAAGTGGTTGCGTCGACTGTCTACGCCAGAAACGTCCACCCAGAAGCAAAAGCCCTTATCGACATAGGCGGAGAAGACGCAAAGGTGGTATTTTTCAACGGAAAGCAGACTGAACTGCGCATGAACGGCAACTGCGCTGGCGGAACAGGGGCGTTCCTTGACCAAATGGCTGTACTCATGGGAGTGGAGAACAGCGAGATGAACGACCTCGCGCTAAAGTCAACCCATACCTATCCTATGGCAGCGCGGTGCGGAGTATTCGCCAAGACTGACATACAAAACCTCATGGCGCGCAATATCCCCGAAACCGACATTGCCGCCAGTATTTTCCATTCCATAGCCGTACAGACGGTTACAACACTAAGCCACGGTTGTGACTACGAGCCTCCTATCCTACTCTGTGGCGGACCATTGACATTCATGCCGGCACTGCGCATAGCATTCGCAAAATATCTAAACCTCGATGCAGACCAGGACTTCATTGTCAATGAGAACAGCAACCTCATTCCAGCAATAGGCTGTGCAATACGTGCGGGAAGTACCGACAGTAGTAGCTCTGCCGACTATGCCGAATCGCACGACATACGCCTTACCGAGCTTATGCACCGCCTCAAGAATGGAGGGACGCTCAATTGGCACAGTGATCTCCAGCCATTATTCGACAGCGAAGAAGAACATCAGCAGTGGGGTGAGGAAAAGTTACAATATGCCACTCCAACGGCAAGCATGCGCCCAAACTCAACCGAACAGGTATACATAGGAATAGACTCAGGCTCGACTACGACAAAGATTATAGCCTCACGTAAGGACGGCACTATAGTCTTCGCCGACTACTCTATGAATCTCGGCAATCCGATAGGAGCCGTAGAAAAAGGGCTCAAACGGCTGAAGGACAAGGCTGCAGAATCAAACACCACCCTCGAAATCACTGGCAGCTGCTCCACTGGCTACGGTGAGGAACTCATCAAGAGTGCGTTCAACTTAGACGACGGAATCATCGAAACCATGGCACACTACCAGGCCGCCGAAAGGCTGATGCCCGACGTGTCGTTCATTCTCGACATTGGCGGACAAGACATGAAAGCCATATTCGTAGACAATGGAGCCGTCGTACGCATGGAGTTGAACGAGGCTTGCTCGTCAGGCTGTGGAACATTCCTCCAGACATTCGCCAACAACCTCGGCTACAAGATAGAGGACTTCGCCGATATGGCATGTACCGCCGACGCGCCATGTGACCTCGGCACACGCTGCACCGTGTTCATGAACTCCAAGGTAAAGCAAGTGATGCGCGAGGGAGCCACCGTCGCAGACATATCGGCAGGACTGTCATATTCGGTCGTGAAGAACTGCTTGTACAAAGTCCTGAAACTGCGTGGAAATGACGACCTCGGGAGCCATATAGTCGTACAGGGAGGTACGATGCGCAACGATGCCGTAGTCCGTGCCTTCGAATTGCTTACTGGGCACTCTGTAGCCCGTTCCGACATGCCGGAACTTATGGGGGCATACGGTTGTGCGCTGCACGCTATCAGGAGCGAGGAAGAATCCGACACAACAAGCGACAACCAAGCTGTAACTACCGCCAAGACTATCGACGACCTGCTTGCAGGTGCATCGTTCACAACCAAGGAGCTGCGCTGCAATGGCTGTGAGAACCATTGCTACGTCAGCCAATACCGTTTTACGGGGGGAAACAAATTCTACAGCGGAAACAAATGCGAGCGTATATTCAACAACTACGGCAAGAACCACCACACTGGAGAGAACGCATATACGTATAAGTACAAGCTACTGTTTGACAGGGCAAAGGATGACGGAAGCGAGATGCATTCGACTACGGTTGTAGGCATTCCACGCGTTCTCGGCATGTACGAGGAATTCCCGTTCTGGCACTCGCTATTCACTTCGTGCGGAATCCGCGTCATGTTGTCAAGCCCAAGTACCTACCACAACTACGAGAGCCAGCTGCGAGCGGTTATGAGCGACAACATCTGCTTCCCCGCAAAGCTCGTACACTCACACATCGCAGAGCTCGACCACAAGCTGACAGAGATTCGCGAGAACGACGGCGACACAGAAAATCTGACACGGATATTCTTCCCCTACGTGGTCTACGAGCACAAGGACGACGAACGCACCGACAACTCCTACAACTGCCCGATAGTGTCGGCATACAGCGACGTAGTACGCTCGTCGATGAACCTCAAGACCGAAATGGACTCGCCTGTCATCAACTTCTCCAACGAGCGGCTGTTGTGGCGACAGATAAAGTCGTACCTCGAGAGCATTGGAATCAGCAAGGGCGATGCCAAGCGTGCGTTCAAGGCTGCCATCGCCTCGCAACGAGACTACGAGCACAAGATAAAGGAACGCAACGAACAAATCCTCGCCGACTCACGTGCCAACCACCAGATAACGATACTCCTCGCGGGGCGTCCGTACCATGCCGACCCGCTCATACAGCACAAGCTGTCAGACATGATAGCCGCCCTGGGAGTCAACGTTATCACCGACGACATCGTACGTGGCGACATGAAGACCGGACGCGGCGACACCTACCTCGTCGAGCAGTGGGCGTACGCCAACCGAATAATCAAAGCCGGGCAATGGGCGGCAGAACAGCCTACCGACCTCCATTTCGTAGAGATGACGAGCTTCGGCTGCGGTCCCGACGCGTTCATACAGGACGAGGTCAAGGACATCATGCAACGCCACGGCAAGCCGTTCACGCTGCTAAAGATCGACGATGTATCCAACGTCGGCAGCCTGAAGCTCCGCGTGCGCTCGCTCATCGACTCGCTGAAGATAAAGAACGCCCGTGGCGCAGTCAAGGAATTTCCCCAGACAAAGGTGTTCAATAACGAAGACCGCCACCGCAAGATACTCGCGCCGTTCTTCACCGAGTTCCTGTCTCCGCTGCTGCCGCCACTGCTCGAACTTGCCGGCTACGACCTCGAGATACTTCCTCCGAGCAATGGCGACAGCGCGCAGGAAGGACTCGCCTACGCCAACAATGAAGTTTGCTATCCGGCAACGCTCATCGTCGGCGACATGGTGAAAGCACTTAAGTCCGGCAAGTACGACAGGAACAACATAGCACTCGTCATGTCGCAGACCGGCGGGCAGTGCCGTGCGACGAACTATACCGCGCTCATAAAACGTGCCATGATAGCCAACGGATTCGAGGACGTGCCGCTCATTGCCTTCGGCGTAACAACCAAAGGCGAGACCAACGACCAGGAAGGCTTCGAGTTCCCATGGCTGAAGCTCGCCTCGATAACCACCAACACGGTACTCTTCAGCGATGTCCTGTCGAAGCTGTACTATGCGTCGGTAACCAGGGAGAATGGTCATGGAAAGGCAAAGCGGCTGAAGGACAAGTACACCGCCATAGCCTGCCAGCTGATAAGGCAGAACGACTCCAAGGGGCTCGTCAGCCTCGCAGCGCAGGCAGCCGCAGAGTTCGAGACAATAACCGAGAAGCGGGATTGCCCGAAAGTAGGAATAGTCGGCGAGATATTCCTGAAGTTCAACTACTTTTCCCATCAGTATATCGAAGAGAAGCTCATATCCAAGGGCATCGAGGTGGTGCCGCCACTCATCTCGCCGTTCTTCCTGCAGGAATTCGTCAACGTCGAGGCCAAGAAGCGGCTGTGCCTGAGCGATTCGTCAGTGCCCGACTTCGTAGTACGCACGCTCTACCGCCTCATAATGCGCTGGGAGAAAAAGTACAACCGCGCCTGCTCCACATTCTCATACTGGCGCCCGTTCACCAGTATCTACGACGAGGCGGAAGGTGCCGAGGGGATAGTCTCCATGGCTGCGCAATTCGGCGAGGGCTGGCTGCTGCCGGCAGAAGTCACGGAGTTCTACCGCGACGGGGTAAAGAACGTCGTCAGCCTCCAGCCGTTCGGGTGTATCGCCAACCACATCATATCCAAAGGCATAGAGAAGAAACTACACAACCTCTACCCCGAATTGAACCTGCTGAGCCTCGACTTCGACTCGGGAGTGTCCGAGGTCAACGTCTACAACAGGCTCCTGCTATTCCTTGACAACCTAAGCGCATAGCGAAGGCGGTATAGCAACGCCGCAGAGTTAGTATAGTAACGTTAAAGAGTTAGTATAGTAACGCTACGGAGTTAGTATACTAACGTTTTAGGGATAAAAACAAGGGATAACTGGAAAGTATGCTATCCGTATATGGAAAGTATACTTGCCGACCGCGGGAAGTATACTGTTGGCGTACGGGCAATATTAAGCTACGCTACAGATGTCCCACACGGCGAACCTTGGGATTAACATCCCTTAACCAACAGGTGGCAGTTTAGAACGCTCCCTTATTTTGAAACCGACGAAAAATTTATACCTTTGCAGCAACATACTTTGTCTCAAGAGAAAGCATGAGCAATCAGGACATAACACAACAGTTGACAGAGACCATTGAACGGCTCTCGGAAGAACGTTCGCTCAAAGGTCTGTTCCACGAGCACCGCGACGGCGACCCACTGCCGTCGGGACATGACTTGGAAGAGATTATCGACCTATCACGGTCCATACTTTTCCCGGGCTTCTACGGCGACTTCAACGTCAACCAGGGCACCGTCAAATACCACATCGGGGTAAACATGGAGCGGCTGCACAAACTGCTCACGCGGCAAGTCATGGCAGGACTACAGTTCAACGCCGACTGCCATTGCGCGCAGCCGGCGGAGGCACAAGAGCTGTGCCGTCAGAACGCGTCGGTCATAGCCATGACGGTGCTGTCACGATACCCCGAGATACGCAGCAAGCTCAGTTCCGACGTAGAGGCGGCGTTCGAGGGCGACCCGGCAGCTGTGAACGAGGGCGAGGTCATTTCATGCTATCCCGTCATAAAGGCTCTGACCAACTACCGCATAGCCCACGAACTGGTACGCGAGGATGTCCCGCTAATACCGCGCATGATGACCGAACTCGCCCACTCGGAGACAGGCATCGACATACACCCGGCGGCTACCATTGGCAGGCATTTCACAATAGACCATGGCACTGGCGTAGTCATCGGCGCGACGTGCGTCATCGGTGACAACGTGAAGCTATACCAGGGCGTGACGCTCGGAGCCAAGAGCTTCCCACTCGACGAGAAAGGACGACCAATCAAGGGCATACCCCGCCACCCGATAATCGGCAACAACGTCATCATATATGCCAATGCCACAGTGCTCGGCCGCATACACATCGGCGACGGCTGCGTAGTCGGAGCCAACGTATGGGTGACGCGCGACATGCGCCCTGGAACGAAGAAGTACAAGACCGAGAAGACCGACAAGCTCGATATGTTCTTCGAAGGCGGAGGTGGTATATAATCCTTTCTTTCAAGACCAGGATTTCACATTATAAAATTACACATCTATATATAGACATACAAATGGACAATAACATTCAGCCGGAAGCAATGGGAGCAGGTGAGTTCCCGATGATAGCAAAGACATTCATGGGGCTTGAGCAAGTGCTCGCCGAGGAACTGACGCAGCTCGGTGCCAACAATATCGAGATTGGACGCCGTATGGTGTCATTCACAGGCAACAAGGAGCTCATGTACCGCGCCAACTTCCAGCTCCACACCGCCATACGCATACTGAAGCCGATTGCGAGGTTCAAGGCTCGTTCAGCAGAGGATATGTATGACGAAGTCAGAAAGATAGACTGGAGCAAGTACATCGCCGATGGCAAGACGTTCTCCGTAGACTCCGTGGTGTACTCCGAGGAGTTCCGCAACTCGCGGTTCGTCACCTACAAGGTCAAAGACGCTATCGTAGACCAATTCCGTGAAAAGACCGGCAAACGTCCAAACATATCAGTCTCCAATCCTGACATCCGTCTCAACATACACATAGCCGAAGACAATGCCACCCTGTCACTCGACTCGTCTGGCGAGAGTCTTCACCGCCGTGGTTACCGCCAGGAGTCCGTAGAGGCACCGCTGAACGAGGTTCTCGCTGCGGGCATGATTCTGATGACGGGCTGGCATGGCGAGACCGACTTCATAGACCCCATGTGCGGTTCTGGCACGCTACCCATAGAGGCGGCGCTCATAGCGCGCAACATATCGCCGGGAGTGTTCCGCAAGGGCTTCGCCTTCGAGAAATGGCAAGACTTCGACAAAGACCTTTTCGAGGCAATATACAACGACGATTCAGCCGAACGTGAATTCACACACCATATATACGGCTACGACATTGACATGAAAGCCGTCAACACCGCACGGCTCAACGTCAAGGCATCGGGACTCACCAACGACATAACTATCGAGCAGCTTGACTTCAAGGACTTCACACAGCCGACGCAAAAGAGCATCATCGTCATAAATCCACCATACGGCGAGCGTATCTCCACAGACAACCTGCTTGGCACATATCGTATGATTGGCGAGCGGTTCAAGAATGCCTTTCAAGGCAACGAGGCGTGGGTACTCTCCTACCGTGAGGAATGCTTCCGCGCCATAGGCTTGAAGCCGTCGATAAAGATTCCCCTTTACAATGGTTCGCTCGAATGCGAATTCCGCAAATACGTCATGTTCGACGGAAAGATGAAAGACTTCCGTTCCGAAGGCGGTATTGTCAAGACAGAGGAAGAGAAACGCGAAATGGCGCAAAAGCACCGTTTCAAGAAGAACAGGGAGTTCAAGCAACTGCTGGACGAGAAGGAAAGCAACGAGGAAGGCGACATACGCAGTTTCAAGTTCCATACGATAAAGGCGCCGCGTCTTGGTCGTCATGACGACGAGCACCACTTCAGCCGTTCCAAGGACGGATTCCGCCGCAGGGATGACCGGCGTGACGGCAAGAGAGGCAAAGGACGCTTTGCCGACAGTGACAACGACCGCTTTGGCAAGCGCAGGCGGAGCGACGACACACGACGCTCCAACTCCAAAGACCGTCGTTTCAACGACTACAAACGACGTGGCGACCGCCGCAACTTCAACGACCGTGACAACAATGAATAAAATTTTCTCCAAAGCCTCTGCCATACTGACAGCGATAGCCGCAGTATGGCTGGCAAGCCCAACAGTGGTAATGGCACAACAAAAGCAGTTCACACTCGAAGACTTGAACTTCGGCGGAACGAACGCCTACAAGTTCTACCCGGAAAACAGATACACTACATGGTGGGGCGACCGTCTTATACACCAAGAGCTCGACCACTGTACTGAAGTGAACAAACAGGACGGACTGGAGAAGACAATAGTCACCCTTGACGAGATAAACCAAGCGGCGGAATTAGCAGGTTCACGTCTCGTACGCCACCTGTACAATGCCACGTTTCCCTATCCCGGCAAGCCAGTTGTCAGCATAAGCACCCAGAAAGAGCAGATACTCTACGACTTTGACAGGAAAGAAGTCGTATGGCGGTCAGGGGCGTTGAACCCAGAAAGGAGCTTCGACGTGGAAGGCAACCCGCGTCAGGCTTCAGAATGGAATAAATACTCAAAGGCTACCGCGTTTGTAGCTGGCAACCAATTATATGTAGCAACCGCAAACGGAGACATCAAACAGCTCACGACAGACGGCTCACGCAACATAGTATATGGTCAGAGCGTCCATCGCGATGAATTCGGAATAAACGGCGGACTGTTCTGGAGTCCGAAAGGTAACTTGCTTGCGTTCTACCGTATGGATCAGTCCATGGTGACAGACTATCCTCTCGTAGACATACCCGAAGTATCGTGGGTTCCCGATTCAGGCGAAAGCCGTATAGCCACGCCTGCACCAGACAAATATCCTATGGCTGGAGAGACAAGCCATAAGGTTACAATCGGAGTCTACAATATAGTGACTGGTAAGACCATATACCTAAAGGCAGGAGACCCCACCGACCGCTATTTCACCAATATCGCATGGAGTCCCGACGAGCGTACGATATACATCTTCGAGCTTAACCGCGAACAGAACGACTGCCGCCTCGTAAGCTACAACGCATATACTGGTGAAAAAGTTGCGGAGATATACCGTGAGACCGACAGTAAATACGTAGAGCCGCTGCACCCGATACAGTTCCTGCCGTGGAATCCCAACGAGTTCGTCATGCAGAGCCAGCGCGACGGCTTCAACCACCTATACCTATACCGCAAGAACGGAAAGCTGCTGAAGCAGATTACACGTGGACAATGGGTAGTAATGGAAGTGCTCGGATTCAACAGCAAGAGCAAATCTATAATTTACGCGTCAAACGAGGCAAGCCCCATACAACGCAACATCTGGAGCGTCAACATCTCCACTGGCAAACGTACACTTATAGACAACGGTCATGGTTGGCACAACGCAAAGCTATCATCAAGCGGCACATACATAGCCGACAACAACTCCGCACCTGACGTTCCACGACGCATAGACATCGAACGTACTGATGGGCGTGGGCATTACAACTGGCTCACGGCAGCCGACCCGTGGGCGGGATACGTGCAACCTCAATTCACCTGTGGAACGCTCAAGGCTGCTGACGGAACGACCGACCTCTATTGGAGAATGGTAAAGCCCGCCGACTTCGACGCAAGCAAGAAATACCCGACAGTGGTATACGTCTATGGAGGTCCGCACGCCCACAATGTCGATGCGCGCTGGCACTACGCCTCACGCTCGTGGGAAACGTACATGGCACAGAAAGGCTACATACTATTCATTCTCGACAACCGTGGAAGCGAGAATAGAGGCAAGGACTTCGAGCAGGTCACCTTCCGTCATCTCGGACAAGAAGAGATGAAGGATCAGATGAAAGGCGTAGAATACCTGAAGTCGCTACCATATGTAGACTCCACACGCATTGGAGTACACGGTTGGAGTTTCGGCGGTTTTATGACTATAAGCCTCATGACAAACTATCCCGACGTATTCAAGGCCGGAGTAGCAGGAGGTCCTGTCATTGACTGGAAATGGTACGAGGTCATGTATGGCGAACGGTACATGGATACGCCACAGACCAATCCAGACGGCTACCGGCAGACATCGCTCCTCTACAAGGCAAAGGATTTGAAGGGCAAGCTGCAAGTAATCATAGGGTTGAACGACGCGACCGTAGTGCCACAACACGCGCTTACATTCCTAAAGGCGTGCATCGGTGCAGGCACACAACCCGATTTCTTCGTTTATCCGGGCGAACCCCACAATATGCGCGGACACCAGTCTGTGCACCTTCACGAGAGAATCACCCAATACTTTGAAGATTATCTTAAATAACGAAATGAACATACTTCTCCTCGGTTCAGGCGGCCGTGAACACGCCTTAGGTTGGAAGATTGCTCAAAGCAGCAAGTGTGACAAACTGTATATCGCCCCCGGTAATGCTGGAACTGGCAATGTCGGCGAGAACGTCCCCATAGGCGTAAATGAGTTTGACAAGCTCAAAGACTTTGCTGCCACCCATGATATAGATATGCTGGTGGTTGGTCCCGAAGTACCGCTCGTAGGTGGAATAACCGATGAGTTCAACAATGACCCGCGCACCAAGGACATACCCGTCATAGGTCCTACCAAGAAAGGCGCAGAGCTTGAAGGCAGCAAGGATTTCGCCAAAGGCTTTATGAAGCGGCACAACATTCCGACAGCCGCCTATGAGACTTTTGACGGCACTACCATCGACGAGGGATTGAAGTTCCTTGAGACCCTCCAACCGCCATACGTGCTGAAAGCCGACGGACTTGCCGCAGGCAAGGGAGTGCTCATCGTACCAACCCTCGACGAGGCGAAGAAAGAACTCCGCGAGATGCTCGGCGGAATGTTCGGAAATGCAAGCGCAAAGGTCGTAATCGAGGAGTTCTTGAGCGGTATAGAATGTTCCGTATTCGTACTCACCGACGGAGAACACTACAAGATTCTTCCAGAAGCCAAAGACTACAAGCGCATTGGCGAACACGACACTGGGCTTAACACTGGTGGCATGGGATCAGTATCGCCAGTACCGTTCGCTACGAACGAGTGGATGCGGAAAGTCGAGGACAAGATTATCCGTCCCACGGTAGAAGGACTGAAGGAAGAAGACATCGACTACAAGGGCTTCATATTCTTCGGACTCATCAATGTCAAGGACGAGCCTATGGTTATCGAATATAACTGCCGTATGGGAGACCCTGAGACAGAATCCGTCATGCTGCGGTTGAAGAGTGACATCGTTGACTTGTTCGAGGGAGTAGCCAATGGCGACTTGGACAAGCGGCACGTGGAGTTCGACGACCGTTCGGCTGTCTGTGTCATGCTTGTCAGTGGCGGTTATCCGGAGAAATACGTCAAGGGCTATCCTATCAACGGACTTGACGACGTGGAAGGCTCTGTCGTATTCCACTGTGGCACCAAGCTGCAAGACGGGCAAGTAGTCACTGACGGTGGACGCGTCATCGCAGTATCGTCCTATGGCAAGGACAAGGACGAAGCCCTGGGAAAGTCTTTCACGGAAGCGCAAAAGATTGACTTCAAGGATAAATACTTCCGCCGGGACATAGGACAGGACTTATAAGGAGAGTTAGGAGTTAGGAGTTAAGAATTAGGAATTTGAAATACGTGCTAACTGCTAACTCGCAACTTCTAACTCATAACTCATATTTATTATTGCGATGCTCAAAGCCACAAATACGAAGTATAAGGTAATACGGTTCCAGAAAAAGATCTCGAACAGCCGCTGGACGGCACTATGCACAAGCATCATCGCCATGGGCATTTGGGCATTGGCATGGCTTTCCAACCGGCAGATGAGTGTCGCAGAGTCGTCCGTGGGCATAGCCGTAGCCGCCATACTGATGGGGCAATTGAACAACGCCCACGCGCTCATCAGGATATACAGCCGTATGATCATGTGCTCGTTCCTCGTAATGGCAACTGTGGCGACATTCCTGTTTTCCAATACCACCTTTGCGCTCACCGCGCTACTGTCCGTCGTCTTCTACACATTCATATTCCGTTGCTATCAGGACAAGGAATCGCCAGGTTGGACTTTCTACGCCTATCTGGCAATTGGCATCGTGAGCGTGTTCTGGATACAGGTGCTGTTCTTCCTGCCAATACTGTGGATTGCCAACGGCAACAACCTTATGGCTATGAGCCTGCGCAACATCATAGCATCGCTGCTTGGCATCATCGCCCCATACTGGTTCCTGTTTGCGTGGTACGCGCTCACCGGCAATTTCGGCGTCTTCCTGCGCCACTTCGCCGACATAGCAGAATTCCACCAGCCAATGGACTTGGCTTCGCTCAACGCCCACCAGCTCGTGGCATTGGGATTCGTGCTCGTAATCGCCATTACGGGATTCATACACTATGGCAACACCTCGCACCGCGACAACATACGCACGCGTATGTTCTACGAAATGTTCATCACCGTCGACGTAACGGCTATAGTGTTCCTTATACTGCAACCACAGCATTATGCCCCACTCTACGGCATAATGGCTGTAAACACGGCTCCGCTCATCGGGCACTTCATAGCGTTGACCGATACCCGATGGACCAACCGCTATACCATCGCGCTCATCTTCGTGGCAGCGGTCATAACTGGTTTCAACCTCCTCATGCCTTGAACACTGCCGACGACACATGGACGCTATCACCAACTTCCTGATTGACTATGGCTATTGGGGAATGCTTGCCGCGGCATTCCTCGCCGGGAGTTTCTTCCCCTTCTCGTCAGAAACGGTAATGCTCGCGCTGCTATACGCCGGGCTGAAGCCGATGCCGCTGATAGTATACGGAACCATAGGCAACGTGCTCGGCTCCGTGTTCAACTACTTCATCGGCAGCCTCGGCAAACTGGAATGGGTCGAGAAGTACCTGCACGTAAAGCGCAAGGATCTTGAGAAGGCACAACGCTTCATGGGCAACCACGGGGCGTACATGGGATTCTTCGCATTCCTCCCGGTCATAGGTTCCGCCATAACGATACTTCTCGGATACACCCACGCCAACAAGCCCATATCGCTTACGTGCATCACTATCGGAAAGCTTCTGCGGTACATTATATTGATGTACGGTGCGGGACTCGTTTTCAGTTGATATACCATGCCGTTTCGAGTTGACCGGGTAAGTCTATTAGAGTTAACCGGGTAAGTCTATTAGAGATACCCGGGTATCTCTATTAGAGTTGACCGGGTATCTCATATACAGTTACCCCACTAACTCAAAAAGCCACCCTTGGGGCACCCTTTTATGGTTCCGTATCAAGCCCGGCGCACGCCACCCATAAAGTAACCACTACTTTCACGGCAAGTAATGGCTACTTACACTGCGGGTAACCAATACTCACCAGGCAAGTAACCACTACTTTCCCGACAAGCAACGTGCAAACTAATCATAATTATCACATGCCTGCTTGTCAAGTATCAATTAAAATGCTTACCTTTGCATTTGTATTTTTCAGAAAATAACACATATCTTCTTTTATAAATGAAAAACTTTAAATTAGTAGACTGCATTCTCGGATGGGTGGCTTTTGCCTTTGCCGCATTCGTCTATTGCTCTACGATTGAGCCGACAGCCTCGTTCTGGGACTGTCCAGAGTTTATCACAACTGCCTACAAGCTTGAAATAGGACACCCGCCCGGGGCACCGTTCTTCATGCTTACGGCAAATCTCTTCACACAATTCGTCGACGACCCCACACTCGTAGCCAAGATGGTCAACACCATGAGCGCGCTGCTCAGCGCCACGTGCATCATGTTCCTGTTCTGGACCATCAGCCATCTGGCGCGCAAGCTCGTCGTGCGCGACGGCGAAGCTCCAACGCTCAGCAAGGCAATAGGCATCGAGGGAGCCGCACTCGTCGGAGCACTCATCTATTGCTTCAGCGACACGTTCTGGTTCTCAGCCGTCGAGGGCGAGGTATATGCCTACTCGTCGGCATTCACAGCCGTAGTGTTCTGGCTTATCCTCAAGTGGGAAGACCATGCCGACGAGCCGCACAGCGACCGCTGGCTCGTGCTCATCACGTACATGACGGGACTGTCAATAGGCGTACACCTGCTTAACCTGCTCTGTATCCCTGCCATAGTGCTCGTATTCTACTACAAGAAGTGGCCTGACGCCAACCTCAAAGGCTCCATCATCGCGCTGCTTATATCATTCATACTAGTCGCAGCCGTACTCTACGGAGTAGTTCCAGGCATCATTACCGTCGGTGGATGGTTCGAATTGTTCTTCACCAACACCCTTGGAATGCCGTTCAATACAGGCACCATCATCTACCTGATCATACTGGTTTCGACCGTAATATGGGCTATTTACGAAACCTATACCGACAAGAACGTCAAGCGTGAGAACATCGCGTTCCTGCTTGCCGTGGCACTCCTCGGTATTCCATTCTACGGCTTCGGCTGGAAGGCCGTCATCACCGGCATCGTCGTACTTGCCATTCTGTGGGCATTGCTCACCAAAGCCAAGGCAGTGTTCACTTCCCGTGTGAAGAACACCGCACTGCTCTGTATGCTCATGCTGATGATTGGCTACTCGTCCTATGCGCTGATTATAATCCGCTCCACCGCCAATCCTCCAATGGACCAGAACTCTCCGGAAGACATATTCACGCTCGGCAACTACCTGTCGCGCGACCAGTATGGCGACCACCCGCTGTTCTACGGTCAGGCTTACTCGTCACAATTGGAGTATGAGCCTGTTGGCAACGGACTTCAAGCGCCCAAGACCGAACCAGGCGCGCCAATATATGAGAAGAAGGAGAAAGCCAATCCTAACGAGCCTGACTCATACTTCATACCGACCCACAAGGACAAGTACGTCTATGCGGAAAACATGTTCTTCCCACGTATGTACGACGCAGCCCATGCCTCACAGTATGAGTCGTGGCTCGGAGGCGTTACTGGACGTGATGCAGGCGACGGCACCGTCATACCGACGCAAGGCGAGAACCTCCGTTTCTTCCTCTCCTACCAGTGCAACTTCATGTACTGGCGTTACTTCATGTGGAACTTCTGCGGACGGCAGAACGACATACAGGGCAACGGCGAACTCGAACACGGCAACTGGATTACCGGCATCCCGTTCATCGACAACGCCATGTATGGCGACCAGAGCAAACTCCCTGACCAGCTGAAGAAATACGACGCGCAGACCAACCCGAGCGGCAACAAGGGGCACAACGTCTACTACGGACTGCCACTGCTGTTAGGACTCATCGGTCTCTTCTGGCAGGCATTCCGTGGCAAGCGCGGCATACAGCAGTTCTGGGTCGTATGCTTCCTGTTCCTGATGACAGGACTTGCAATCGTCGTCTACCTCAACCAGACACCGAGCCAGCCACGCGAGCGTGACTATGCCTACGCAGGTTCGTTCTACGCATTTGCCATTTGGTGCGGACTGGGAGTGCTGGGCATTATCGACTGGCTGAAGAAGCTCGCCGCCAGAGTGCAGCTGCAAGGCAAGGGCGTACATGTGGCTATCGCTGCCGCAGCGTCTATACTTGCACTGATTGTGCCTGCAATCATGGGAGCAGAGAACTGGGACGACCATGACCGCTCCAACCGTTACACATGCCGCGACTTCGGACGCAACTATCTCATGAGCTTGCAGCCCAAGAGCGACGCAATACTGTTCACCAACGGCGACAACGACACCTTCCCACTCTGGTACAACCAGGAAGTCGAGGGACAGGGCACGGACTTCCGCGTCTGCAACCTCAGCTATCTGAGCACCGACTGGTACATCGACCAGATGCTCCGCCAGGCTTACGAGTCAACGCCTGTACCAGTATCGTGGAAACGCCTTGAATACGTCACCGGCACCAACGAGTATGTCCGCATACAGCCCGACATGAAGGACGACATAGAGGACTTGTACAAGAACTACCCGGAACAGGCACGCCAGATATTCGGCGACCAGCCGTTCGAGCTAAAGAACATACTCAAGTACTGGGTTCGCAATGACTTCACGCCGAAACAGAAAGAGCTTATAAGCGACGTCTTCGGCATCAGTGGCGACGCTGCCATACGCCAGCAACTCAACATCATACCTACCGACACTCTCTATGTCACCATAGACAAGGATGCAGTCATGAAGAGCGGTATGCAGGTCAACAAGGACTCAATACCCGACCGTATGGTTATCTCGCTTGCGGGCAAGAACTCGCTCATCAAGTCAAACCTCATGATGCTTGAGATGGTGGCAAATGCCAACTGGACACGCCCTCTCTATATCGCTACGACCGTTAGTGAGGACGCATACACAGGCTTTGGCGGTCACCTCCTTCAGGAGGGACTTAACAACCGTATCGTCCCCTACACCGTCAGCAACGACAACGATATGGACATCGACAAGACCTATGACGCAGTGATGAACCGCTTCCGCTTTGGTGGACTGTCCCGTCCTGGACTTTACATCGACCAAACTGTGATGCGCCTTTGCTACACCCACCGCCGTCTTATGGCGAAACTCGCCCTTGAACTTGTCATCAACAAGCAGGACAAGGCGCGCGCCATAAAGGTGCTGGAAAAAGCCGAAAAGGAAATACCATACTACAACATTCCTATCGACAACATCATGAGTGGCGACATGGAAATGGCACAGGCATGGTATCTTGTAGGCAACAAGACCAAGGCTCAAGCCATAGTCAACGGCATCTGGAAGAACGCCACGCAGTACGTGGACTACTATCTCCAGCTTGGCGACCGTGGCTTCAATATGAGCATGAACGACTGCCGCATACAGATTGGCTATGTCATGCAGAACCTTATCCATATGACCGCGCAGTACGATCCGCAGTGGAGCAAGAAGCACATACAGAGCGTAGACAGCTACACTCAACGCTACATGCTCAAAGGCGGACAACAATAGGAATGTGGAATGTGGAGTGAGGAATGTGAAATGAATTTAATGAATAATTATTAATTGCACATTATACATCGGCTGAAAGCCAACTAATTCAACATTCCTCACCCAACATTCAACAACCATTCAACATTCAACAATATGATAATAGAACAGCCTGCCAAATGGCTCCGGTGGCTTTACCCACATGCCTTGTGGAGAATGGACGAACGCGAGCACGCAGTTTACCTGACGTTCGACGACGGTCCCATTCCCCAAAGCACGCCATTCATTCTCGATACACTCCGGCAGTTCGGGATAAAGGCAACGTTCTTTATGGTTGGCGATAATGTCCGCAAGTACCACAAGCTCTACGAACAGATAGTGGCCGAAGGACACCAGGTCGGCAACCACACATATCATCATCTCGGCTCGTTCAAGCATTGGGCACTGACCTACGGTGTCGATGTTCACGATGCCAACGAGCTTATCCACGCCCACCTGTTCCGCCCTCCACATGGATGGATGCGCCATGCCGTCTATTGGTGGTTGAAACGTAAGTTCACCATTGTCATGTGGGATCTCGTCACTCGCGACTATTCCAAGCTGCTTACAGCCGACGATGTAGTCAACAACGTAAAGCGTTACGCGCGCAACGGTTCCATTATAACATTCCACGACTCGCTAAAGAGCATCGACAAGCTCCAGACGGCATTGCCAGAAAGCCTGCAATGGCTCAAGGAACAAGGCTATGAGTTCAAAGTCATTCCATAAAACAGAACTTACAAACAAGATAAAGGCCGAGGCACAACGTCTCGGCTTTTTCGCTTGTGGCATAGCCAAGGCAGAACCCGTCGATGAAGTCACACAGCGAAAGGTGCGCCAGCGAGTCGAACAACGGTGCTATGCCGATATGGAATATATGTACAACAACGTCGAGAAGCGTCTCGACCCTACCCTGCTCGTTCCCGGCACAAAGAGCATTATCAGCTTCGCCCTCAACTACGCCCCCGCCGTCCAACAGCACTCCGACAGCTACAAGTTCGCAGCCTATGCCATAGGACATGATTATCACGACATCATCAAACGCCGGCTGCGCATGCTGGCTTCCTCCCTCGATTGGACAGAGATACGCCCATGCCCACAGGCTGACAACCAAGACAAAGATATAGAAGCCAATTCTGAAGCCCCACACTTCCGTGCGTTTGTTGACAGTGCCCCCGTACTCGAACGATATTGGGCTGTCCGTGCCGGATTAGGCTGGATAGGCAAAAGCCACCAGCTCATAATCCCACATGCCGGTACGACGTTTTTCCTCGGAGAAATATTCGTCAACATAGAACTCGACTACGATACGCCCACACGCAACTACTGTGGCAGCTGCACCCGTTGCATCGATGCCTGTCCAACCAGTGCCCTCTCGACCGATCCGTTTGATGCCTCGCTATGCCTTAGCTACCAACTCATCGAGAACCACGGCGAACTGTCCCCTGAAGCCAAAGCCAACATGGGCGATACCGTCTTTGGTTGCGACCGTTGCCAGCAGGCCTGTCCGTGGAACCGCTTTGCCACTCCAAATACCGACCCGGAACTTCAGCCCAGCGAGGCTTTTCTAAACATGACCAAGGAAGACTGGCAACATCTCGACATCGAGACTTACCGCCGATTGTTCAAAGGCTCAGCCGTCAAACGCACCAAATACAATGGCTTGATGCGCAATATCAAGGCAGCACAATGATTTTTAATAAAAAAAATTGTGCCAATAAAATAAAAAGGCTATATTTGCAGCAGATACATAGCTGCAAGTCCATTATATGCATATAATCAAACGAAAAACGCTAATAGATTTTTATATCAAAGAACCAAAAGCAAAAGAAGCAATAGAAGACTGGTTCTCCAAGACAAAATCTGCCAATTGGACTTGTTTTGCCGATGTAAAAAAGACTTTCAACAGCGTTGACAGTGTCGGGCACCAACACTACGTGTTTAACATAAAGGGCAATGACTATCGTTTAGTTGCAGTCATAAAGTTCACAATAGCCAACGTATTGATAAGATTTATAGGTACACATAAGGAATACGATAAAATAAAGGACATTCAAAACATTTAAACCATGGCAAAGATAAAAACAAATATTGAATACGAAGCCGTGATAAAGCGAATAGAAGAACTGGCTCCGCTGTTTGATGACACTACGCCTTTATCCAGTCCAATAGTCATTGAGTATCGCCTGTTATCCGACCTTGCCGAGGAATATGAGGAAAAACACTACCCCATAGGCAAATCCACCATATTACACGGCACTAATGCAATCAACACGCACATTGCAATTGGCGTATAAACAATAATCTACATTACATAGGCTTCACATCTTTGCTTGTGAAGCCTTTATTTATTTCTTCTTTTTCCACTCCTTCCATGCGTTGTAGGTGTCATGCATCTGCTCGTGAATCACATACAAACGCTCTTTCTGGTACAAAGGCGTACACTTGTCACGGTCTTCGCACATTTCAAGGCGTATGCAGTCTGGATAATTGGCACACGAGCTACAACTTGCCGGCAACAGTTCCCTCTGCTTGAACCTTGCCACCATGTCCTTGTCACGTTCATCATTGTAAATGCTGCCTATGAAATGGTCGTCCGCATAATGCTCGCACTTTCCCAATCTGCCATCAGGTGTCACTGTCACCCAATGGTCGTTATCCGCCTGACACCAATTCACCCTTATACCCTTGTTGACGTATTTTTCGCCATGATAGCCATAAGCTTTTGCTTTCTGTTCAATTGCCATACGGTATTCATATATATTATGCTTGTCCTCTCCTCCATACTCTTTCTTATGGTCGGAACCGTCATACAGCATATGGCTATATACTATCAGCCGTTCCTGTTTGCCGAAACGCTCATGAAGTTCGTCTATAAGCCGTAGCAGGTCTTCTCCATTCCGGCTCGAGACGTTCAACCGTACGTCTACCCTTATCCCAGCCTCCAACAGATGCCCTATATTGTCAAGTACACGATTGTAAGCGTCCACACCTTTATATATAAAGGCTTTTGAACGGTTATAAACGTCCTGTGTGCCGTCAAGCGTTATCTGTACTTTTTTTAAGTTCCAATACTCTTTTGCTTTTCGAATAACGTCTGTCGTCAGCAGGTAACCGTTGGAAATCATGCTCGACTTGAACTCCTGCCCGTTCGCGCGTAGAATGTTTGTTATTGTATCTATCGCCATTATATTATACAACGGCTCGCCTCCAAACCAAGTAATACTTACTTCTTTATCTTCTGCGCGTCTTATTATATAGTGTGCGGCATCTTCTGCCACTTTCTTTGTCATCGGTCTTCTCGGGCGACCAAGCTCATAACAATAATAGCAACGTGCGTTGCAATCCATAGTAGTAAATATGGTATAGTTCGTAATAGCTTTACCACCATTCATATTTCCGAGAGTGTATGCAAGCTGCCTCACGTCCAAACAAAACTTCACATCGTCAAAATCCTGCGGAACCAAAAACCAATGTTCCTTTAAGAAATCAATAGTTCTCCTCGTCCTAATTTCACTGTATGCAACAAACAGCATCTCACAAGTCAGCAAGTTATACAGAACCTTTCCACCTTCTACTCTTTCTTCTAATAAATACGTTAGTTTACGCAATGTCAGGGTATCAGCAGTCTTTTGTCTGCCGATGCCCTGCCGTATGATATTCGCCGCAGGATTTATCGTTTGCATCTTTATTGTTTTTTAGTGTCCTTTAGAGAATGCAGGGGCGGTGCCTTGCGCCCGTCCGATTCTGCAAGCCCGAAATAATGCATTATAATGTATATGTCAAACGAATACTAATGTATTGCTCAACGAATACTAATGTAATGCCCAACACATTAGTATGTATTGCCTAACGAATACTAATGTATAAAGCCTCTCCCCAACCCCCTCTCCAGTAGAGAGGGGCTTTGGGAAGATGGTTGAGATGTGTCTACTTTCAATAAATCCACTTGCAGTGGCGGGTACGAGTCCGTACGGACTCGCCGCTTTACTAACCCTCGGTCATGCCGTAGGCTGACCGGGGGTAATATCTGTATATAGTAGCACCGACCCTGCAAGGGTCGCCGAGCATGTGGATATGCCATAGACTGCCTGTTAGTGGCTCGATGACTCTTCCAGAGTCATGGCTCCTTTATTTGTATTTCTCTCCCCACGTCAACCCTGTCGGGTATGACATGGGGGTTATCCAAGCGGTGACTCCTGCGGAGTCATGCAAGCCATGCTACCATGCAACCGGCGTGCACGTCGGGCACAACTCCTCTTTTTCCCAATCGTTCAACTGAACATCTACTGTTGATACCTTAGTCCAAGTTCCTGTGAAATTAAGAGCCAAGGTATTATTACGTCTTCCCAACGCCGCTGCAGGAAGGCTCTTTTGTTGTGACCATATATTTCCTTGATCGTCCCACAGATAGAAAGTAATAGTTTTTCCACCGAAGTTACATTCCGCCTCCACAAAGTATGCATACATCTGTTCACCCTGCGTCATCTGGCATTCGTCAAAGTCGAGTGTGATATGGTCGGTAGTACCCTCGGCTATAAATGGCTGATGCAAATACGGTACAGGCTTAGTGCCCGACACCATTGTTGCAGAAACATCGAACAGGTCGAAATAACCATGGGTGGCGAAATCCTTATCTGGAGACACTACCATCGCACGGATGTAATTTGCAGTAGCTGGCACATAGCATTTGATAAGAACAATAGCGCTCATCAAAGTTAGTGTAGTATTAAATACGGTTTGTCCCTCCTTCATCGTAACGGTATCGCCACCTTCTATCCAATATTTGCCAAGGTTCTCTTGATTAAAGTTACTTTTTTGATGCTGGATAAACCTTAAATCATACGGTATCTTTCTGCCATTACGATATTCGTAATTAAAAGGATGATAGACAGCATAAAGGATACCTGTCTTGGTCGCCCACCCTTGCGCAGTGATTATAACATTCTTTTCTCGCACCGACCCGTCTGGTATTGGAACACTAAACGGAATCTGATAACCACCCTCTGGAAATATACCTATCGAATCTCCTTCCGTCCAATAAGCTGATACAGCTTGATTGCCTGGATTATAAGATTCAGATCTCGACTGTGGAGGATATATACTGTCATCTTCTTGATAACCCACATCTGCAAGGGTAAGCCGTATCTGCGACACAGGAATATCTGTCGATTGCACGTTAGTCGGTTGCACGTCGTCATCAGACGATGAAGAACAGCCTGCCATAACAACTGCTGTAAATAAGACTATAAAATAAAATACGTGTTTATTCATAATATTCTCCTTGTCTGTTTTACAGATGAAAATCATGGAGGACAATATTGTCCTCTCTATGATTTCCGTTAAGCTTTAGGTATATTAGCCTTAGTCATTCCAGCCATTGGCAGAAGACTGCTCGTCTGAGCCAAAGTCTGGTTTAGCGAACTCAGTCTCTGTAGAATCACCTTGTCCCGCTCCTTCACCACCAGTATTTGTACAAGTGCTTCCAGCCATCATTGCCTCTGCCTCAATCTCTACGACTTTCATGTTTGGCTCAACATACGTTTTCT